>JBHHTW010000002.1:0-142947 GCA_046861385.1 Fidelibacterota bacterium
TCACCAGTTACCGCTCACAATTCACCTGTTACCATCAACCGTATCCCAGTATCTTTCCGCCCTGGTAGACCAATAATGATGCACAATACGCGAGTGTATTCATGTATACTATCATAAAAAAAGGCCATTTCCAGGAATTTGTTTCGTTTCGGACAATAGCAAACGTTGCCATACATTGTGCTGCGAAAACAAAAAAGACCATAAGTGAAAGAGCCATCAAGGGGGTATAAAGAGGTTTTCCTGTTTCGGGATCCCTGTCATTCTGCATGGCGTCTTTTAATACAATAACTTCGTCTCCATCCGATTCTACATTATAAATGGTCGCCAAAGTACTGACCAGCACTTCTCGGGCAGCAAAAGAAGTAATCAGACCAATTCCTATTTTCCAATCAAATCCAAGAGGTTTTATTATCGGTTCAATAGCATGACCGATTTTTCCAACATAACTGTCTTTAATTGAATTCGTTGATGTTTCATCTACGGACGGAAAAGAAGCGAGGAACCATAAGATGATTGAAATGGACATAATTATTTTCCCGGCGTTTACAATAAATATTTTCCCGCGATTAAATACGTTCCTGAAAACAGACCTCCACAAAGGTGTCCGATAGGGGGGGAGCTCCATCACAAAAGAGGATTTTCCTTTTGCTTTTATAAAAATGCTGAATATTTTTGCCAGAACGAATGCAGTCGCAGTTCCTAAAAAGTACATGATTACCAGAGTCAATCCCTGCATATTCAAAAAACCAAATAGGGTAGTCGCAGGAATAAAAGCGCCTATCATTAGTGTATATACAGGTAGGCGGGCACTACAGCTCATTAGCGGCAATATTAGGATAGTAATCATTCGCTCTTTCCAACTATCAATAGTCCTTGTTGACATAATACCTGGAATTGCGCAAGCGTATCCACTCATGAGAGGAAGGACCGATCGACCATGCAATCCTAATTTTGTCATAAATCGATCCATCATGAACGCCACTCTTGTCATGTAACCTGAGTCTTCTAATACTGTCATAAAAAATATAAGTATGAGAATTTGCGGGAGGAAAACAAGAATAGCGCCAACACCGGCGATAATACCTTCAACGATTAAATTTCTTAACATTCCCTCTGATATAAGACTTAATACTTCTGATCCTATCCATCCGACTCCGGAATTGATCCAGGCCATTGGGGCTGAGGCCCAAGTAAAAATGGATTGAAAAATGAAGTACAGTACCAATAAAAAAATGAACGGACCGAATAAAGAGTGGGTTAATAATTTGTCAATTTTTTCACTTCGAGTTATTTCTGAAAGGTTTGTATTAACGATGATTTTTGCGTCTGAGAGTATTTTGTCCAGCCACTGATAACGCAATGTCGCTTCCAAAATGCGGTGTTTTACTCCTAAACTTTCAAATTTTTCCACCGCCTTTTCCCGGGTGGATTTTATATTTTTTATAAATGTTCCATTGACCGAAAATCCGGTTCCCACTAGTGACTCATAAATATCAATCGTAGAATGACGCGTAAGTATTCGTAACGATTGTGCTGTTGCAAAACGATCATTGTAAGAGAAATTTTTACACAATATGTCTTTCAAGGGTTTAAGAATTTGTAAATATTCTTTCCTAATGGGTATGGGGAATTCACCATTGACGACGTAATCGTAGTGCATCGATTTATGTATTGATTCCAGTAGCTCATTTATGCCCCATTGTTTGATCGCAGACATGGGAACAATTGCAGCTACACCCAGTTTCATCGCCAATCGATTTGTATCTATTTTCTGATCAGCACTTACAAGATCCATCATATTCAGAGCAACGACAACCGGTATCCCTAAATCTACCAATTGAGTGGTTAAATACAAATTTCTGCTCAAATTGGTTGCATCGACCACTGAAACAATTACACTGGGAGTATTATTACCATGGATCCATTGGAGTACTTGTTCAGTGACGATTCGTTCATCCATTGATTCTGGCGTTAAGCTGTAAGTTCCAGGGAGATCCAGAAGATTAAAGGTTTTTCCATCGACGAATTGTGCTTTCCCGATTTTTTTCTCGATTGTTATTCCTGGATAATTTGAAACTTTTTGATTCAGCCCGGTTAATAAATTGAAAATAGCTGTTTTACCACAATTTGGATTCCCAATTAATGCTGCCCAGTTTTGATCTACTTTATTCATATTTTTACCAGAATAAAATGAGCATCTTCCTGCCGGACTGATACGTGATAATTGCGAACTTTTATTTCAATGGGACCCCTGAGTGGTGCGGTTTTTATGCGGCGAATTTGGATTCCCGGCATAATTCCCATTTCAACCAGGCGCGACTGTAATTCGGTTTCCCCTAAAAACGATTGAACTGTAACGATTTTTCCGTCTTCTAAATCAAATAGGGTCATTGACAATCTTTGCATATTCCAAACAGTTGATGAGCATGATTTACGAGCTCAAAGCCATGGGCTTCTGCAATTTTAACTTGAGTCGCTTCGATTTCGACGTCCATGAACTCTTCAATTTTTTCACACTGAATGCAAATAATATGATCATGATGGTCGGGATCGGTTTTATGCTCAAATTTGCTGGAGCCAAAACCAACATTCAATTTCCGAACCATATTGTTTTTTACCAATACATCAATCGTTCTGTAAACAGTGGCCCTCGAAACGGAAAAGCCATTTTTCCGAAGAGCAATATAAATGTCCTCTGCATCCCGGTGATCATCATTGGAAAGTATTTCATTCCAAACTGCTTCACGCTGATGGGTAAAACGTAATCCCTCATGGGCAAGGGCTGATCTTAATTTGTCCAAGTTTTTCAACAAAATGTATTCTTATTGAGAATGAGTCTCAATGAATATAATGGTATTATTCTTTTGTAAAAAGAAAAAAATTGGGGTAAAAAGAAGTGTGAAAAATTACTAGGTAAAGAACATTTGTGATTTGACTAAAAATTTATATTTAATCAGATGAGTCCTGTAGGACTTATTTTACTTTTTTTAACTTGGCAAATTTTACAATTAATTTTTTCTTAAGACCATCTTTGAAAACCACTCCAACACGCTGATTTTCGCCAGAGCCGCTCAGCGCCATGATTTTGCCCAATCCAAAGATAGCGTGCTCAACAACATCACCGACAAGAAAATCATCAAAAACAGTCACAATTCGTTTGACTTCTGTATGGGTTTTTCCTCGAGAAGAACTGATCACTTTTCGAGTCATTGCAGATGAGAATTTTATTTTCTTTAAATGATCTTCAGGAATTTCTCGTACAAAGCGGGATACCATACCATAATACTGCTCGGAGCCGGCTCGACGGCGATTGTTTGCGTAAAGCATGAATACTTTCTTTTTCGCCCGGGTCAACCCGACATAGAATAGCCGGCGTTCTTCTTCTAATTCCTTTTTGTCCTGTAGAGTTAGATACAATGGGAATAATCCATCTTCCATCCCTGTGATAAAAACAACCGGAAATTCCAATCCTTTTGATGAGTGGATGGTCATGAGTGTGACTCTGTTTGCTTGATCATTCCAACGATCAATACCGGTCAATAATGAAACTTCTTCAAGAAAATCAGTTAGCATTGCCTCGGGATTTCGAGCCATAAATTCATCAACGCTATTTAAGATTTCATTAATATTATTCGACCGTTCAATATCTTCATGAGTTTCCTGTTTTTTATAATATTTTAATATTCCGGTTTCATCCACCAATGTTCTGACCAGTTCACCGGCATTGAGTTTGTCCAATAGATCTTGGTACTTGCTAACAATATCGTAGAATTTTTTTAATTCATTTGCTTGTTTACCTCGGATATCCATCTTAGAAGGATCTTCCAGAACATCAAATAACTCTACATTTTCCTCCTCGGCTAATTTTACACATTTATCAACTGTTTTCAGGCCGATACCTCTTGGGGGAAAATTGATCACACGGCGAAGGGCAATGGTATCTTTTTTATTCACAATTAACTGTAAATAAGCCAGTAAATCTTTTACTTCCTTCCGATCGTAGAACCGGATGCCGCCAATGATTTTATACGGAATCCCATTTCTACGCAGACTATCCTCCAAAGCTCTGGACTGTGCATTGGTTCGGTATAATACAGCAAAATGACTAAAAGTTCTTTTACCCATTTTAATTTCTTTTTCCAATATACTGATGAGCGCATCCGCTTCTTCCATTTCATCATTGGTCTCCAGCAGTCCCAGTTTATCACCGGCTCCATTCATAGCTTTTAGTTCTTTTATTGCTCGTTCTGTATTGTTTTTCACGACGGCGTTGGCTGCATCCAGAATCTGTTGAGTGGATCTATAATTTTGTTCCAAACGAAAAACCTGACACCCGGGAAATGATTTTTCAAAGTCCAGGATATTGCGAATATCCGCTCCCCTCCACCCATAAATGGATTGATCATCATCTCCCACAACAGAAATTCGTCTATATTTAGATGCAATGGCCTTTATAAATAAAAACTGAGGTCGATTTGTATCTTGATATTCATCCACTAAAACATATTTCCACTTTTCCTGATATTTTAGTAATACTTCAGGAAACTTATCGAATAGTTCTAGTGGAAACAGTAATAAATCATCGAAATCAAGGGCGTTATTTTTCTTGAGTTCTTTTTGATAATTTCTATAAATATCTATAATGGTTTTTTCTAAAACTGTCCGAACACCTCTTGCGGCTTCAGATGGATTTGTCAATTTATTTTTGTAAAAACTTATATTATTGCTCACTGTTTTCGGATCAACTATGGTCCGAGACACATTCATATTATCCATGACCAGTTTAATAAGAGCTACTTGATCCTGTTTATCATAAATAGCGAAATCTTGAGAGAAACCTAATCGTTGAATTTCCTTACGCAGTAACCGGGCACAAATGGAATGAAATGTTCCAACCGCTATATCTGTTTTTTTATTTTTTAACAGTTCACAAACCCTTTTGGTCATTTCTTCAGCTGCTTTATTTGTAAAGGTAACCGCAAGAATATCTTCTGGTTTAAACAAATTATTTTCAATTAAGTAGGCAATTTTATGTGTTAAAACACGCGTTTTACCACTACCTGCTCCGGCAAAAATCAAGACCGGATTTTCCACCGCTTCTACTGCTTGTCTTTGGATATCATTTAAAGGCTGTTTTGTCATAAAATTAGGAATTCGCTTTATTTGTTTTTGCTTTCCGACGAACCTCACGACGGATTTTTTGAAATTTTTTCTTTGCTATCAAATGTTCTTTTTCGGTCTTGCTGAACTTATGAAAACCATCTCCCCGTGCAACGAAATATAAATATTCGTTTTCATTTGGATATAATGCAGCCATAATCGATTCTTTGCCAGGGTTATTGATTGGGCCCGGGGGCAATCCTTTATTCAAGTAGGTATTGTAAGGAGATTTAATTTTCAAATCATTATTTAGCAATCTTCTGGGTCCATCTTTTATGATGTACTGAATCGTTGGGTCTGCCTGGAGTTTCATCCTTTTTTGTAATCGATTATGATATACTCCGGAAATGATGGGTCTTTCTTCGTCAAAAAGTGCTTCTCCTTCAATAATGGAAGCAAGCGTAATGACTTCTAATTCTTTTAATCCCAGCTTGCGAGCGCGGTCTCGAAGTTCATCTGATATAAAACGATGATATTCCTGAACCATTTTTTTAAGAATATTTTCAGGTTTTTCGTTCTCCATGAAATAATAGGTATCTGGTAATAAAAATCCTTCAAAAGAGTCATGAGCAATATTCCACTTTTTCAATAAGCTTTTTTTTGTACACAATTCTAAAAAGGCGTTTGCATCAGTACCCAGAACCATTTCGATTTCAGCAGCAATATCATTAATTTTCCATCCTTCCAGCACAGTTAACCGCTTCAAATTCGGAGCTCCGTAAACCAGTTGATGAATAATTTGATAATTTGATTTCGCGCCGTTTATTGAATATGATCCGGCAGGCAATCGTTTATCGTAGCCCAATGCGCGAACGGCCATCCTGAAAATTCGCTCATTGGTAATAATCTTCTTTTCTTTTAGGATCCGACTCACATCGGATACAGTGGATCCTTTTGGAATCTGAATCGTTGCTGAACGATATGGACTCTCTTGGGGCCAATTTATGATGAGAAATGAAAAAGCCAATACGCTCAAGAATAATATTCCTATTACCGCACCGATCAATCTTTTCCCCGGATTAAATTTATATAATTCCATGATTTTCGGGGAGCGAATTTAAACCATTGAAGTGAAATCTGTCAATTTTCTATTCAAGATATTCATATTAAAAATTATTAGGCAGGTTTATGGGTTTATTTTTTGGTTTTATACATGAGCAAAGGTAAATTTGTCGGCTTTTTGAGAAGGTAAAATTATGATTATCGCAATTGATGGACCAGCCGCTACTGGCAAGAGTACAACAGCAAAGTGCGTTGCGCAGAAATTAGGTTTTATTTATTTAGATACAGGTGCAATGTACAGATCTGTTACACTGGCTATTTTAAATGAAGGAATTGACATCAATAATTCAAGCCGACTAAAGGAATTGCTTTCAGGCATCGACATCGATATGAGGATGATGAAAGGAACCATTAAGTTCTATTTAAACGGCAAGGATGTTTCAAATGAGATTCGAACTCCGAAAATAACGCGTAACGTAAGTGCAGTAAGTGCTCTAAAAGAGGTTAGGCTTGCAATGGTCCAGAATCAACGTAAGCTCGCAAAAAAAATTGATTGTGTCATAGAAGGGAGAGATATCGGAACCGTTGTTTTTCCTGATGCAGAATTCAAGTTTTTTATGAAAGCTGATTTGCACGTTCGAGCTGAAAGACGATTAAAAGAACTGCATATGCTTGGTGAAGAGAAATCAATTGAGGAATTAATGAAAGATATTAAACACAGAGATGAATATGACTCATCCAGGAATATATCACCATTGAAAAAAGCCGAGGATGCGATCGTAATCGATACAACATTTTTGAGTATTGATGAACAAGTGTCAAGGATAATTGAAATTGTTAACAATCAATAAAACATAAACAATAAACAGGAAATATACACAGAATGACTAAAGAAGAATTAACCGTTGAACAGACGTCCGATACCTTGGTAGACGACGCCAGTGTAGACTCAGTGATCATTGAGGAAACAGCTGATGAAACACCTTCGGTTGAAACAGTATCAAACGGCGACAACACTATTAATTATTTAGACCCTCAATTATTAGATAATATTCGTACCGTAAGTAAAGATGAAATTGAAGAAAAGGATAGTGAATTAAAAAATACAGATAACTTAATTATTAAATACGAAAATTCCCTTTCGGAAATTCAGGAAAATCAAGTGATAAAAGGTCGCGTGATCGGAATGAACGATCATGTCATATTTATTGACATTGGTTTTAAATCTGAAGGTATCATTAGTCGAGATGAATTTTCTGAGGATGACTTACCCAATATTGGTGATCAAATTGATATCTTTTTAGAATATCTCGAAGATCGACGGGGAAATATGGTTCTTTCCAAAGAAAAAGCTGATTTTATGCGCCGTTGGGAAGAATTAAAAGACTTGTTTAACAATGAAACAACATTTTCATGCAAAATCATTCGCAGAATAAAAGGGGGTATGATTGTAGACCTTGGTACCATTCAAGGTTTTTTACCTGGATCTCAGATTGACGTTCGACCAGTAAAAGATTTTGATAATTTACTAAATACGGATATTGACGTCCGGATCGTAAAATTGAATGAAGCACGAAAAAACATTGTTGTTTCTCATAAGATTATCCTTCAGGAAAGTCTTAAAGAGCAGCGCGATGCTTTATTGAGTGAAATGGAAATTGGTACTGTGTTGGAAGGACGTGTAAAAAATATCACAGATTTTGGAGTCTTTTTGGATCTCGGCGGTGTAGATGGCCTGCTCCATATAACCGATCTCTCATGGGGACGGGTCAATCATCCTTCGGAAATAGTGAGTCTTGATGAAGCGCTTACTGTAAAAATTATTGATTTCGATAAAGAAAAACAGCGTGTTTCCCTAGGGCTAAAACAGTTGGCTCCACATCCATGGGAAGATGTTGAAGTAAAATACCCTGTGAATTCCCATGCAAAAGGGAAGATAGTCAGTATGACGAATTATGGAGCCTTTGTTGAATTAGAACCGGGAGTTGAAGGTTTAATCCACATATCCGAAATGTCCTGGACCCGGCAGGTTAAAAATCCAAATGAGTTATATAAGCTAAATGATGAAGTAGAAACTTTGGTTTTATCCATTGACACAAATGAGCGAAAAATCAGCCTTGGCGTTAAGCAGTTGCAGCCGGATCCGTGGGATGAAATTGAAGAAAAATATATGGTGGGTACCATTAATAAAGGAACGATTAATAACTTAGCCCAATTCGGAGCATTCGTTGAACTGGAAGAAGGAATTGACGGACTGATTCATGTCTCTGATCTTTCATGGACAAAAGTAGTAAGGCACCCTAAAGAAGTTGTAGAAAAAGGACAGAAAGTTGAAGTCCGTATCTTGGAAATATCAAGAGAGAATCGTCGAATTTCTCTTGGATTAAAGCAGGTTTCTGATGATCCATGGCCTGAAATAATTAAATATTATGAAACTGGTAAAGAAGTAAGTGGTGAAATTATCCGTGTATTGGATAAAGGAATCATTCTGCAGTTGGAAATGGATGTCGAAGGTATTATTCCCTTTGGAAAGAAAACGAAGAAAAAACGTAAGGAAATCATGTCGGATTTGAAACCCGGTGCTAAGATATCCGGAAATGTAATGGAAGTAAATCCTGAAGATAAAAAAGTGATTATATTTTCTGATTTATTTTCTGAATGGGGTGAAAAATCGACCAAAGATTCTGTAAAGGAATTTTTAGATAGTCAAGAAGAGCCGGCTACAGAAAAAATTGAAATGCCAGAGGATCTTCAAACGGAAGAATCAAAAGAAAAAACCGAAGACAAATCCTAACTTCACATCATAGTATATCAATGTAATAATGAATAAAAACAGCCTGCAAAAATATCTCAATTGGCATTCCGTTGGAACGAGATTGCAGGCAATTGGATTGGCCTTGCTGCTATGGGTTTTTGTAGTCAGTGAAAATGATTATACATTGGTGATGGATATGCCTATTAAAGCTCGAAATTTGAGTGCTCAAAAGGCTCACAAGAAAGAAGTTCCAGAATACGCCCAAGTCCGATTAAAAGGTCCTGGGCGTGTTCTGTTTAAAACACTTTTGGTAAAAAAATTCCTATCTGATTTTAAATTAGTAATTGATCTTGATCGAATATCTGAAGAGTATGATTTTTATTTAAACGAGTATTACGAGCGATATCCCCAAAAAGTTGTACTGCCTCCCTCTTATGACCTAGAGTACATAGAAGTCGTATATCCTGATTCAATACATATCAGTTTAGATGAATATATGGTCAAAACAGTACCTGTAAAATCATTAGTGGTAATAAGTGCGTCTCCCGGATACACATTGGTGGGTTCTCAAACCATTCAACCAGACTTAATAGAGGTTGCAGGTCCTAGAGAAGTGGTTGAAAAAATGACTTATGTTGAGACCAAAAAAGATACTTTTTTGAATCAGGAAATTGACTTGAATACTTCTTTATATATTGATAAAAGAACTCAGCCACTTCTCGAATATTCACACAACACTATTATATTAAAACAGATTATTCAACCTATCAGTGAACGTATCGTCAGTGAAATTCCCGTAAAAGTCGTGAATGCATTACCTAATTTGAGATTATTTGTCAATCCAACTACAGTCTCTCTGACCATTGTCGGAGGAGTAGACTATATCGCCTCTGTAAATCCTAAAGATATTATCGTTAACCTGGATTTTGCTAAAGATTGGACCGCTGGAAAAAATTATTATGAACCCACCGTTCGAACTCCTGAAAATATTTTAGAATGGCGGAATTTATCACCTAGAACTCTTGAATTGGTTGTCACGAAGGAACCTAATTGATTGTTTTAGGCGTTGAGACATCTTGTGATGAAACAGCAGCGGCTATATGTTCTGATGGGTTTATTTTATCTTCAATAGTCAGTTCACAACTGATTCATTCGGAATTTGGTGGTGTCGTTCCTGAACTTGCATCTCGGGAACATGAATTATTCCTAAACTCCATTGTCCACAAAGCAATTCAAAAAGCTGGTATAAAAAAAACAGATATTGAGGGAATAGCTGTCACCAGAGGGCCGGGGCTTGCAGGAGCCCTTCTTGCCGGTGCATGTTTTTCAAAAGGATTCGCCCAAGGATTAGATACACCAATTATAGGTATTAATCATCTAGAAGCCCATATTTTCGCCAATTTTTTAGCAGATCCCAATTTAGAATTTCCGTTTGTCTGTTTATTAGTGTCAGGTGGACATACACAATTATGGTTGGTAGAGAGATTGGGTGGTTATACTCTATTAGGCTCAAGTAGAGATGATGCCGCAGGGGAGGCATTTGATAAAGGTGCCCGGATATTAGGTTTGGGGTATCCAGGTGGACCTGAAATTGAAGAATGCGCCAAGGGAGGAAATCAAAAAGCTGTCGATTTTCCACGGGCATTTATTAATAATAAAAATATTGAATTCAGTTTTAGCGGATTAAAAACAGCTTTGTTATACTATATGGATACCTATGAAAATAATACATTCATAACAAAAGCGGATATTTCAGCAAGTTATCAACAGGCGATTGTGGATGTGCTTGTCACTAAACTAAAACAAGCTGTGGCTGATACGGCTGTAAAAACATGTGTCATTGCCGGAGGCGTAGCAGCTAATAAATCACTCAGAAGAACCATGAATGATTCAATGAAGGATATTCGTGTTTTGTATCCTGATTTAACATTGTGTACTGATAACGGTGCAATGGTTGCATATTTAGGTGAACTTTATTTGACTCAAGGCGTTTCCTCTGCCATGGATTTTGATATTGATCCCAATTTGAAATTGGCTTGATATATGTCAATACATTTTTTAAATAATCCAGATAGGTGGTTCTGGAGCTTAATATTTACTGCTATTTTAGTAATCATCTGGATATATCTGGCTGTCAAAAAGAATCGGAATTTATCTGTCATATATTTATTTAGGATATTTGCCCTCATTATTGTTTTGTTTTTATTGTTGCAGCCAAAAATCACTTGGGAAGAAAATATCCAGCATCCAATGCATTGGAATGTTTATGTAGATAAATCTGTTAGTATGGCATATCACCAATCTTTGTCACCTAAGTTATATTTAAATGAAATTCAGAATTACATTGGATCTGTTCGTGAAATAGATCGTGATGCACAAATTTTTACATTCGATCAAACCATTCAAGATTATAATGGACAACCAATTGAAATGAATGGGGCGGTAACAGATATAAGCAATGTTTTTACACATATATCCGAAACTCAGGAGGATCTAATCGGTGCAATCATTATTTCTGATGGACAGATAACAAAAGGAAATATTGATCAAAATCAATTAGAGAGAATCAAAACTACTATATATACAATAGGTGTAGGCGATACGATCCCAATGGTCGATATTGCCATTCAATCCATTTCAGCTCCAACGATTGCTATAAAAGGGGAAGAGATGGATATTGATGCAACGATTATAACCCAAGGTATCATGAATGAGCGCATTAACGTATTACTTTATAATGAATCTAAGTTAATTGGTTCTAAATATTTCCAATTATCAGGGGACGGCTCTCTTTCGAAAGCAAGGTTCAGAGTTTCATCTGGCGCATTAGGCGTTAATAAATATCTAATAAAAGCGACTGTTTTGAAAGATGAAATAAATATTAGCAATAATCAATTACCATTTGAAGTTGTTATATTAAAAGATCGATATAATGTTGCATTAATCACCGGTGCGCCAAACTTTAATACAGGTCCAATAAAAAAATCAATAAATGCTTTTCCAAGAGCATCTTTAGATCATTATATCCAAATAGGAAATTCTTTCAATCCGTCTATATCAGAATTTTGGTCTAAACAATATGAATTAATTATTTTAGAAAATTTTCCACTAAATCCTGTCTCGAAACGATGGCAAAAAATATTTGCTAAAAAACTGATTTCCAATAAGTCTTCTCTATTTTATATAGCAGGACCCAATATTACACCAAAGGCAGCTGAATCGCTTTATCCGTTTTTACATGTGAAGGCATCGAATTCAACACCCAAAGAAATTGAGAAAAGAAATTGGTATTGGGCGGATAATATTAATGACGATATATTTGATTTCTACAGTTTTGACCCATCTAATCATGATGAATCTTCATTACCACCATTGACGCCAAAACTCATTATTGAATCTAATGAAAATACAACGACACTGGCTTTATTTGAAAAAATCTTTACTCCCACGTTGGTAATTGGAGATAATGATGGATTAAGATCCGCTATATGGACGTCATCGGATTTTTCCAGGTTATATTATAAATTGACTGAATCAGAATCTGCAGATTATAGCATAAATTTGATGGGTAATATGTATGGCTGGCTCTTAAGAACATCCGGAGAAGATAAATTATATTTCCGACTGAATAAAAATGTATTTCAACAAGGTGAAGAAATTTATGTTTCCGGTACTCATGCGGGATTTAATGAAGATGATATAGGTCAAACGGTTGGTTACATTAAATTGGTAAAAGATCAAAAAGTCGTCAGGTCTTATGAATTAAATTATAATCCGTCAGATAAATTATGGGAAAAAAGATTTATAGCAGGAAAAGCCGGTGACTACTCATACACTATTCAGATGGATATCCTCGAAAACTCTTTCCAGCAAAAGGGTCATTTTGTCATAGATGAAAGTCAAATTGAATTGAATAATGTTTCAGTAAATAGTTTATATCTAACTTCCATAAGTTATCAAACAAATGGAAAATATATGCCCTGGGAATCCCGGGCAGAAATATTAAAGGATATTACGGATAATGTTAAAAATGAAATGGTGTTAGAGACCGCTACGTTTCATGAAAACTATATAACGATAATGATAATAATTATTTTATTATCCATTGAATGGTATATACGGAGATTTATTGGATTAACCTGATATTATATTTTTCTTTCCGTCAGTAAATACGTAGTTTAGTTAGTTAAAAGAAAGCAATAATGAAGAAAATAGCAGTAATAGGAACCGGTTATGTCGGTCTGGTTAGTGGAGCCGGATTATCTGATTTTGGTAATTCTGTCGTTTGTGCGGATATCAATATTGATAAAATAAATCAACTGAATAATGGAGATATACCAATTTATGAACCCGGGCTCAAAGAAATCGTTCAAAGAAATGTAGTATCCGGTCGATTATCTTTTTCGAGTAACATTAATAAATCGATCGACGATTCTGATGTAATCTTTATTGCAGTAGGTACACCCGAAGGTGAAAATGGATCATCAAATCTGGATTCAATTTATAATGTAGCCCGGGCGATTGGACAGAACTTAAATGAATATAAAGTAATCTGTACTAAAAGCACTGTTCCCATTGGAACTGGACAAATAATTATGGCAGAAATTGAGAAATATTCAAAATCCAAAATAGATTTTGATTATATTTCAAATCCTGAATTCTTACGGGAGGGATCTGCTGTAAAAGACTTTCTTTGGCCGGACAGGGTAATTATCGGTGCTTCAAATCAAAAAGCCATCAAAATAATGAAAGAAGTATACAGACCTTTATACATTAACGAGACTCCCATCATTGAGACAACTATTCAAACAGCGGAACTGATCAAATATGCCAGTAATGCATTTTTAGCTGTAAAAATTAGTTACATTAACGAGATAGCAAACATATGTGATGAAATTGGAGCAGATGTTCATGTCGTTTCAAAAGCCATGGGGATTGATGGCAGAATTAGTCCGAAATTTTTCCATCCAGGTCCGGGTTATGGTGGATCATGCTTCCCTAAGGATACAAAAGCATTACGTTCTACTGCTGAAGAATTAGGAGTGCCGTTAAAAGTTGTTAATGGAGCCATTGAAGCAAACCAAACTCAAAAGAACCGAATGGTTAAAAAATTAATGGACCTAATGGATAAAAATATAGCGGGAAAAAAAATAACACTTCTAGGTTTGGCCTTTAAAGCTCAAACGGATGATATCAGAGAATCGCCATCGATTGAAATGATTGAGGCATTATTAAAAAACGGTGCCATTGTGAATGCGTATGATCCGGAATCAAATGAAAATATGAAAAAACGATTCAGCAATTTAAATACATTTGATTCATGGGAGGATGCGGTTAAAGATGCGGATTGTGTAGCAATTATGACTGAATGGAATGAATTCAGAGGACTTGACTTAGAAAGATTGAGTACGCTGGTGAAGTCGCCTGTAATACTTGATTGCAGAAATATTCTGAGTGTTAAAGATTTAAAATTTCATGGTTTTAAATACGATAATGTGGGTCGAAAAGTAAAATGAAAATTACCAAAACAGAATTCCCCGGGTTATTGATAGTAGAACCTCATGTGTATGGAGATGAAAGAGGGTATTTTTTCGAAAGTTTCAGATCTGAAACATTTCATCACGCCGGGATAAACCTAAATTTTATTCAGGATAACCAATCAAAATCAAAACGGGGCGTATTAAGAGGTTTGCATTATCAGTTAAAATTCGGTCAGGGGAAATTAGTCAGATGCACTCTTGGAGAAGTTTTCGATGTTGCGGTGGATATTCGAAAGGGCTCTCCCACATTTGGAAAATCATTTTCCATGATGTTAAATGATCAAGATCATTTTGAAATATATATTCCTCCAGGATTTGCACATGGATTTTGTGTGGTTTCCGATGAAGCAATTTTCCAGTATAAATGTACGGAAATCTACCATCCTGAAGATGAATACGGCATTCGATGGAATGATAAATCATTTGAAATAAAATGGCCGATACTATCACCCACATTATCAAAAAGAGACAAGCTGTTTCCACTCTTATCTGACCAAAATGAATCCCTATTGCCGGATTTTACTCTCTAACCATGAATAGAACATTTTTCATTACAGGCGGTTGTGGATTTATTGGGACAAATTTTATCCACTTTCTTCTTAATAAAAATAAAAGCAATAAGGTTATTAATCTGGATAAACTGACCTATGCCGGAAATCTGAATAATCTTGCCGATGTGGAAGATGATGATAGATATTCATTCATTCACGGAGACATTTGTGACCAAAAAACTGTACAGGAAATTTTCAATAATTTTAAACCCAATGTGGTTGTGAATTTTGCTGCGGAGAGCCATGTAGACAGATCTATTGACGGACCGGCAGAATTTATACAAACCAATATTGTTGGAACGTCTGTATTGCTCCAGGAAGCATTAAATTATTATAAAACATTGGAAAGTGATTCCAGGTCCTCTTTTCGATTTCACCATGTTTCCACGGATGAAGTATTTGGCAGCTTGGGTGAAAGTGGTTTGTTCACAGAAGAAACACCCTATGATCCCAGCTCACCTTATTCAGCTTCGAAAGCATCATCGGATCATTTGGTCAGAGCATGGCACCGCACATTTGGTTTACCGGTCATTGTTTCAAATTGTTCAAATAATTACGGACCTTTTCAATTCCCGGAAAAATTAATTCCGTTGATGATATTAAACTGTTTGGCGAACAAACCGTTACCGGTCTATGGATCAGGAGAGAATGTTCGCGATTGGTTATTTGTCACAGATCATTGTGATGCAATTTATACAATTATTAAACAGGGAAATATAGGAGAAACATATAACGTGGGTGGCCATAATGAAATTCAGAATATCGAAATTGTCAAAACTATTTGCACTATCCTGGATGAAATATCAACCTTAAATAATAGAAAATCCTTTAAAGAATTAATACAATTCGTAACGGATCGACCTGGGCATGATTTTCGATATGCTATCGATTCATCCAAATTGAAAAATGAACTCAACTGGGTACCAAAAGAAACATTTGAAACCGGAATCAGAAAAACTGTGAATTGGTACTTAGAAAATCAAGAATGGTGGAAAGGAATTCAACAAAATAATTATAGGCAAGAGCGCCTAGGAGTTAAAGCATGATGAAAATAAAAATCATAATATGTATACAATTAACTTGTGTATTAATGATAAGTAAATCAAATGCACAATCGTCCAACCAATTGGATTTATCTTCTCAAATGGATGCGAGCCAACAACCTATACTTTACCGTGAATACGGAGTAAAACCTTTACCCTTAGAATATGCAATTGACCCAGAAAAGTATTTGCTTGGCCCCGGGGATCGATTGAGGATCAATATTTCTCTCGGAATTTATGAGGAATTAATATCCAAAGAATGGTCTGTCGAAAATGTAGATAATTTTGTCACGATTGGGCCATCAGGGAAATTAATTGTTCCAAAGCTTGGACCTATCAACGTATTAGGTAAAACGCTGGCAGAAATTGAGAGAGAAATAAATGAAAAAATTAGACTGGTTTATCAATCTGCAAATATATCAATCAACCTGATACGATTCCGACAATTTAAAGTGCTTGTTTATGGGGCAGTAAACAAACCAAAATTTGTAAAAATGGCACCAGTGAGCCGCCTCCAGCAAGCAATTCAAGATGCTGGAGGTGTACAAAAATTTGCTCATCCTGAACGAGTGGTTCTCATCAGATCTGGTGAGAAAAGAGATATATATTTAAAAGAATTTTTGCTGAAAGGTGACTTGGATAATAATCCATTGCTAAAAGATGGTGACCAAATCTATGTTCCTTTCATTGATGTTTCAGATGAACATCAGATGGATTATACGGAATATGACATTGCCAACAAGGTACAGGTCACCGGTTTCGTTTACAGACCAAAAGCCCATTATTATCGACCAGGATATAATGCTAGAGATTACATAGCATTGAGTGGTGGCTCATTGGATATCGGATCAGCAAAAAGAACAATAATTACCAGAAAAGATGGGTCCAGGGAACACTTCGCTTCCAGAAAAAATGTTAACCCAGGTGATATTATTGAAGTTCCAGAAACATATAACAGTATTTTATTCGGGAATACTGGCTTAATACAAGCTGTAACATCAGTTGCCACTCTAATCCTCGCCTATCAAGCTACTCAATGATGAATATAACCCTCTCCCCCCACGAACAAAAAATACTATCAATCGTTAAGAAACATCCAGAAATTATTTCTGATCCGGCTGAAAGAAAAAGAATTGCCAAATTAAACAATATGGCAGAAAAAACACTTCGTAATCGCATTGCCGATTTAAAAAGATATGGTCTTATTGGTGATGAAACTCATACACAAGAAGTAATTGAATCAAAAAATAAAGTTCTTTATAATAATTTTTTATTGTTTTGGTCAAAGAGGAAATTTATCGTCAAGAATGCTATCATAGTCTTCTGGGTTTCAATCATTGTGTCTCTTTTATTACCCAAGTGGTACGAATCTAAAGCTGTTATTTTGTCATCGGGTGCAGGGAAATTCAATTTTCTTTCATCTATTTCTCCAATACCTATTTCTGATTTTGGATTATCAACTATAAATGAGGATATTAATAATTTTATTACTATTCTGCAGAGCCGAAGAGTTAAAGAATATATGGTAAATAAATTCAATCTTGTCGATCGATACGATCAACCGGACATTGAATATGCTATGGAAGCTTTCACTGATAAAATGATATTGGAGGTTACAGAAGAAGGTACCCTGGTATTGTCCATTATTGACAAGGATCCTGAAATGGCTAAACAGATGGTTGATGAAGCTTTATTTATGTTAGATGAGACTAATCAACAGATTAGAATGGAAGCAGGAAAATACAATCGCGAATTTTTAGAAAAGAGGCTAAATCAGAACAAATTAGATTTAGAAAAAGCTGAATTGGAATTAAAAGCATTCCAGGAAAAAACGGGTATTATTGATCTATTATCTCAATTTACCAGTACCATGGAGTTGAAAATTCAAGCACAACAACAACAATATCAGTCCTACAGTCAAATACAACAACAAGAATTACAATTATACACTCAAGCGCAACAACAACAGTACCAATCATACAATTCTATTTTTGAATCCTACGCTACCCTTTATGCTAACAGAATTGAAACAGAGGTGCAGTTAACTGTTGCACAAATATCTTTGACCGAAAACAATCCAAAATTGTTGCAATTAAAGCAAATGTTAGACGAGCAAACCAATCAACTGGATTTGCTTGTAAAACAACTGGATAAAAAGTTGCAAGAATTATTCACAAATGTATCGTTAGGCAACCCGGATGGAAAATTGCAACAATTATTATCGAATATATCCATGAGTCAATTGGATTCGTTAACTAATTTTGAGTTTGTTGTCACCATGGAAGAATTACCATCGCTCGGACTGGTAAATGTAAGGTTGCTCAGGGAAGTAGAAATCCAAAACAGGATTCAGGAAGTACTTATTCCTCAATATGAACAAGCAAAATTAGAAGAATCAAAAAATATCCCCACATTGCAAGTGATTGATAAACCAAAAGTGGCTCTAAACAAAACTAAACCAAAGAGAGCTTTAATTGTAATTGGAGCTACATTGATGAGTTTAATTTTGTCACTTACATTTGTTTATTCTGAACAAAATATTCGTGATTTATATGCACTGATTAAACAATCATAATGTCAATGGTTTCCTGGATATTTCTTGGAGCTATTGAGCTAATTATTTTTATAATTGGTATTAATATCCACCCCTTCCTTATGGTTTTAATACCCATAAGTTTACTGATATTATGGTGGCTCATTAATCATCCCGCAGTGACACTTATGTTTATGAGTCTTACGGCAATTGTCAAAGGATATTTGGTTAGTTATATTTCCATTTTTCAGGTTTTAGATGTAACTGTAATTATTACCATTATCATTTGGTTGGGATTAATAAAAATAGTTCTTAATGATGAATGGAAACTTTCAAAAGATCTGAAGGCGCCTGTTTATTTATTTTTACTATTTGGTATATTATTATGTCTTTCATTTATTTATACTCCATCTCCAGGTTATGGCTTAAGAAAAATTTTGCGTTTTAACACATTCGGACTCACGATGTTTATAACACCATTAATTGTGGTTAAAACATCAGAAGATTCCAAGCGGTTACTGACCTATTTTAAATACTTAATTATTATTATTATAGGAATAGTGCTTTTTCAATTTGTTTATTTTTTAAATAAGGGGAGCTATGCCATTGTGCTGGCCTATTGGAATCGAATTTCAATCCCGGGGGCGAATCCAATCCAAGTTAGTCGTTATTTGGCTATAGGCGCAGCCATGGTGATAACACTTTTGATACGAAATAAACCAACTGAGAGTATGCACTATTTTGTAATATTATTTACTATTTTGTTAAGTATTATTTTATCTGGTTCCAGAGGTCCTTTACTTAGTGTTATCATCGGAATAATATTTTATGCATTTATGTATGAAAGAAAAAATATAAAAAGAATATACAGTTATGGAATATTGGCGATTGGTCTTGTGATAATTATATTGGTAATACTTCCTGAAAATTTAACACAGCGATTTATTAATTTAACAGAAGGTTCAATTATTCTGACGCAACAAGGGGTTAAACAGATTAGTACAATTGCCACTAGATTAGAATTTTGGTCCATGTCCCTGAAAGCGTGGTTTTCGTCAATTCCAAATTTTTTCTTTGGATTGGGGGTTGGTGGCTTCAGTTCTTTATTTATTTGGCGGGATTGGCGCTGGTATCCCCATAATCTGTTTTTCGAGATAATAGCAGAGATTGGATTAATTGGTTTATTAATAATGTTAGCATTTTTAAGAAAATTTTTCAAAGCGATAAACCTTGGATTTAGTGGAGGTTCTTTTACAGAGCATTCTGCTTTATGGGTTGCTGGAACTTTTGTCATTTTTTTTGCAGCACAATTTTCTGGTGATTTTAATGATAACCGAATTTTATGGATGCTGATTGGAATTACAATGGCATCAACCTATGCTGATAAAGCTGACGAAATAAAAAATCAACTTAATAGTATTTAAAACATAATTATCGAATCATTCTAGTGCAGTTAATTACAAAAAAAATGACGATGAAAAATGATCTGATAATTACCTTCTTTAACGGCATCGTCGTGTTATTAAGCATTTTTGTTCTTAACGCTTTGATCGCGAGAATGTATGGATTGGAGGTGCTTGGAGAGTTTTCATATATAAGAAGGATTACTGTTTCAATTATTAGTGTATTGTTATTTGGAATGAATATCGGTTTACCCTATTACCTTTCTCGTAAAGAGAATACAAATTATGCTTATAGTGCCGGTATTATTTTTATTATATTTTCAACACCATTAATTCTATTAACTAGCTGGTTTCTGAGTAGTGGAGTTATCCATGGGCTAGAAGGGAATTCAATATTAATATACTTTTCATATATCTTGGGTATTGGAATGCAATTTTTAACATATGGTTTATATCGAGGCCATATGAATATGGTCGGTGCGAATATCTTGCAGTTAATTTGTACAGCAATAGTTCCAATTTTGGCTTTTATTTATTTTGATGGATTAGAAAATACACTTTTGTTAATTGGATTAGCAACCTGTCTAATTTCGCTCATTGGATTTTTATACAGAATAAAAACAGCTCATAAAACTGTTAATTTAGTAAAAAACGTTGTTAGATTAATTAAATATGGAATCGTAAGGCTGCCAAGCTTTTTATCCCAATTTTTATTAATTGCTGGACTGCCAATAATTGTTTCATCCCAAATAACATTATCTGACATGGCATTCTTAAATGCAGGAATAAGTATTGTTCGTTTGGCGCTGGTGTTTGTTACGCCACTTAGTATGATTTTACTACCAAGAATTTCGCATGCTTTGGCAAAAGGTAAACGGTTTGAGGTAGGAAAAGGTATTTCATCATTGATGATAATCACAATTTATTTTTCAACAGTTGTATGCTGTGCTGTCTATTTTTATGCAGAAGAGTTGCTCAACTTATGGTTAGGAGATGTCACAACAGAAGGCGTTTCAATTGTGAAAATGATTATTTTAGCTTTTCCTTTTTATTCAGTAATGGGTGTACTGAGAGGTCCCATCGATGCTAGCTCTGAAAAGGGATATAATTCAATAATCTATGTTAGTTCATCAATAGGTATGCTTTTGTGTTATTACCTGCTCATGTTTGTTAATATAGACCCGTTATTATCTGGAATCGTGGCTTTTGTGTTTGGTCATGCTGTTTCAATGTTTGTATGTTTGTTATTAAGTAAGAAGGTTTTTTACCTTCCAATCAATTTTATTAAAATTTTTATCCGAGTCATTTTTGTAATATTCATTTTAAAAGCATTAGAGTTATCAATAGGTTTAATTTTTCAGTCCCACTTAATTCGATTAAGTATATTTTTATTAAGCTTAAGTATTGTTTTTTTCACTTATATTAAATTCACAAAATCTTCTTGGGTTTCAGATATTAAAAAAAGGATTATCAATTAAGGAACAACACATATTTGCGAGATTCATATTTGAAGCATAATACATTAAATATAACGTTTTTAAATCCATCGGTAACCTTTCACCGGTTTACTAAACGAATTTCTTTAATAAATGCAGAAGGTATTAATTGTTCTGTATTAGCCTACGAGAGAAACCAATATCCTGGGAAAGTACTGCCTTTTGATTTTATTTCTCTGGGTACTATTAAACATGGTGCTTATGTTTATCGGTTATTAAAATTATTTCATTCTGTAATACAAGTAAGAAAAAATATACGATTCGCTCACTATATTTATGCTTTCGGTTTAGATATGGTGCTTCTTGGGTGGATTGCTTCATTTTTTAATGGCCGGAAGATACCAATCGTTTATGAAGTGGGGGATATTCGAGAAGTATTTTTAAAGAGTGGTTTGATCGGTAAAGTGGCAAGACGAATAGATAAATTTTTTTCAAAACAATCCAAAATAATTGTAGTTACATCCAGTGCTTTTGCAAAAGAATATTTTATTAACAGACTGAGAATAAGTGGTGTAAGAATATTTGAGATTGAGAATAAGCTTGATAAAAGTATATTACACAAAAGTTCTATATCCCCTCATACACAAAATAATAACCAAATGATTATTGGTTATTATGGTGTTATCCGCTGTCAGCGCTCATGGACAATACTCAAAGAAATCATACAAAAATCGAATGGAAAAATTGCATTGGATGTACGGGGTGTGCCAGTCAATATTCCCACCTTCATCGAAGACTGCGCAAAGATTGAAAACATTAATTATTATGGATCGTATATTTCGCCTGATGACCTTCCAAAGATGTATAATAGTATTGATCTTGTTTGGGTTGTAGGTCTCCACGGTAATGACAATCATTTATGGGCAAAACGATGCCGGTTTTATGAAGCAGGTTTATTCAAGAAACCAATGATTGGGCAAATTGGATCAATGGACGGCAAGATTATCGAAAAATACGGACTAGGTATGGTTTTTGACTTTAAAATCATGGAAGAAGTTATTCATGGCATTAATTCCATAAAATTTCAACAATTAGAAGAGTGGACAAAAAACATAAACAGGATGCCTGAAGACTCGTTCGTTTATACGAATGAACACACCAAACTTGTGAAAATAATGAAAAATATGTTGACATAATTATGAATGTAGTCGAGAAATATATTTATGATATGGTAAAAGCATATCCTGAATTAAAAGATAATATTGTCAATTTATATAGAAGGATATTTTCTTTAATACCGGGTGACCCTGTCATGACTGATCTGACTATAATTGTTAGAGAAAATTATTTTTTTGGATTTCATGATAAAAGCCCATGGTCTGCAGACAATACCATGTTACTAGCCCACAATCACACGATTGGTAATAAATATCCTGGGCAGGATGATGAAGTTGGAATTGGATATTTTATTGGTGAAGATTGGTGTAATTATGTGCCAGTTACTACCTCCCGAGCGTGGAATTGGCAGACGGGTTCTATGTTACAATGGATCGGAACTTCTCATAGTTTCATTTTTAACGATTTTAACGGTATGAAACATATATCTAAAAAATATAATTGTGTTGATCAAACAACAATAGAATATCCGTATCCAATTGCTGCAGTTAGCCATAATGGAAAATATGCAGTAAGTCACAGTTTCAACCGGTTGAGAAGTCGGTTAGGTTCGACTTCATATGGCTATGCGAATGGTGCAGATTCAGATGAGAATGTAAAGATATCTTTAAGCGAGTCATTAAAACTTATTGATTTGGCAGCTGGTAGCATTAAACCATTGATAAGATTAAAAGATATAGTTTTATATGCCCCGAATAAATCAATGGATAATGCTTACCATTATTTTACCCATTGTCTTTTTTCACCACAAAATGACAGAATAGCATTTTTTCACCGTTGGATCAATAGTGCAAGACAAGAATTTACAAGAATGTTCACTTGCAATATTGATGGTTCAGATTTATTCTTATTTAAGATGAATAATATGGTGTCCCATATAGCTTGGGAAGATAATTCCACAATTTTGGCTTATGGGGATATTGATGGAATTGAACAGTATTATTTATTAAAAGATAAAACGGAAAAGAATGAATATTTGAATGTAAATGTTTTTAACGAAAATGGACATCCTTCATATTCAACAAAAGGTTTAATTATTACAGACACGTACCCAGATCGCAAAGGATATTTATCCTTAATGCTTTACGATAAAGAGAAAAAATTACTAAATGTATTAGCAAAACTAAGAACACCATATTCGTTTCGAGGAGGTATTAAATGTGATTTACATCCGAGATGGGATCGCACCTCTCAGTTTATCTGCTTTGATTCAGCACATACAGGTATAAGAGCCTTGTGTACAATGCGAGTTCTCAATGACAGCTGAAATCATACTATATATTATGTTAGCATTAATTTTATTCACATTTGTTGGTTATCCTTTTATTCTATCTTTGTTGCCGGGAAAAAATTATGCTTTCGATGAGAATTATCAACCAACTGTATCCATAATTATCAGTGCCTATAATGAAGAAAAAAGTATTGCTGATAAATTGGAAAACACATTGAATCTCGACTATCCTGCCGACAAATTACAAATAATATTAGTCGATGACGGTTCCACTGATAAGACATTGGACATAGCAAAAAAAATTAAATTTGTTGAAATATTGGCATGTCCAAGAGGGGGGAAAACAAAAGCCCAAAATGAAGCGGTAAAAATTGCTCGAAATGATATTTTAATATTTAGTGATGCAAATAATATTTATAAAATGGATGCAATAAAAATGTTGGTAAGGAACTTCGCCGATAAAAGAGTAGGCGTTGTATGCGGTGAATTGCAATATAATAATAAGCAGTCTAAAGAAAATATCTATTGGAAATATGAAGTTGCAATTAAGAAAGCAGAAAGTAAAAATGGTTGGCTTCTTGGAGCGAACGGCAGTATTTATGCTGTTAGAAAATCTGCCTATATTCGTTTACCGGAAGATTCCATCAGCGACCATTTAGAACCCATTATGATTTACGGTAATGGATTGGACGTGGTTTATGAGCCTCAAGCGATTGCTTTTGAAGACGTACCCGGTGATGTTTTAAACAGAAAACGGCGAATAATTTTAAGGAGCCTGGTATCTATGAGGTACATTAAGACGCAAATAAATCCATTTAATAGGAGATCTGTTTTTATCCCTTACATGTCCCACAAACTGATTAGATGGTTTACGCCGTTTTTAATGGTTGCATGTTTATTGTCCACAATGTATTTATCAATAGATTCAAACATATTTAGGATATTCCTGGCTTTCCAGATATTGTTTTATATTACCGGTATTTTTCATTCCGGCCTTCGTTATATAATAAAAGTGAATGTCGCCTCCGCATTGGCTATCATAGACTGGTTGTCGGGTAAAAAACAAATAACATGGGACGTAATACGTTAATAGTTCATCAACAGTCCTAATTTCCCTTCCAATATTTTTTCACTAGTGTTATAAGCAACATTTCCAGAAATATAGAAAAGCTCTGTCACCCTGTAATAATATTCACTGCCAATTATGACATTTTCTTTAACATCTCCTAATAACCAGGGTGTGCTGTCATCCAGAGATTTGTCTCTTAATCCATAATTATCATTAGGATCAGAACCCATTCCTGATCCTTGGGCCAAGTAAGATATATTCAATGAAAGAGAAGTTTTATATGTGGGCCAAAAATTCATTTCTATGTAGAGTAATTTGGAATTGGGTCCGACAGGAAACCCTATTCCGTGACCGGCGGATGTATAGGTCAAAAGAGAATCTTCGTGGGTATAGACCCATGGTCGACTCACGGAGAACTCTATTCTGAAATCGGGTAATTTTGGATTAGGAAATGGTACCCAATGGAGACCGGATTGAAAAATGAATTTATTAGCCCACCAGGAACTGAATAATTTAAACCAAGACAATTCGTCCCAGAAAAATGTTCCGTAAACAGATAAACCGGGCTTTACATTCCATAATGCATCGAATGACATGAGTACATTATCGTGATTTCCCAAACTATGTTCTTCCGACCAGAAAAGGTTCACAGGTAATAAATAACCCAATTCAAGATTTCGTCTGGCATAAATAACCATTTCGTTAAATGAAATAGTAATTGTTGATAATAAATCAAGCTCAAAACGATGGGCTGCTAAATGTTTTTGAACTAAAGGTTGATCTCCATTGGGAATGAGGGAACCCATAACACTTTCTGTTCTGAATCGTTTATAATTTTTTGACAACCTAAGAAAAGAAAAGGGTTGAATATTTTCTGAAAAAATCGGTGAGTGTCGTCTACTGAAACCCCAGTAAATGGGAAGTTTACTCAGTTCAACGTTCATAATGGAATTAGTCCATTTTATGGATGCTTCCGACACATCCCAAATCAGCCAATCCGTATTTTCTTCAAGTAAAAGATAACCTTGCTTGAATTCTTTTGGTATTGGATATGAATCTTTATGTTCAACTCTATATAATGAATATCGACTGAAAAATGATAAATTGTTATTAATCTGACCAGAAATGGTGACCCTGTCATTATAAAATAATCGCTGAATGGTATCTTGAACCTCAATGCTGAACAATTCCTCCCAATCTGCCCAAAGAGTGAGTTCTTCATCTCTATAAGATAAGAATCTTATTTCTTTATGTTTTTGATCGTACGCAGAAAAAGAACCAATTAAAACAGTCTTAAGCTGGTTGCTTTGCCACGGTCCTTTAATTCCATTATTTAGATTTTTAAAATCAAATTCCTTTTTGAAATAGAGTAATAACTCCAGTTCATTTTTTGACAGTTCCGCATTTGAAATTTCATCCAATGCAGTCATCACCTGATTTATGGAGAACGGTCTTAATCCGGGATGGATTGTTTTTACTATACCTATTGAATGATATCGTAGTATAAAATCGTTAACCGGGTGCTTAAGATTAATGGGTACATTTTGCCCTATCAGTACACTAATTTGAAAGAATAGTAGCAGTAAAACGCATTTTATATGTCGTGTTTGGATTTCCATAAGACGTGAGTCTACACTAATTGAACCTATTTATTCTATGAATTTCATTTACTTGACAACAAAAGATAGTTGACCTAATTTTCACCAACTTCAAAGGAGTTCTATCGCCCTAAATCGTTATCAGTTAGTTGAAACAACCAAAAATATCAACATGAAATACTGCATAACGATTTCCACAATTCTGGTGTGATCCAGCACATCTAATAGAAAATAAAGTTTAGATAATTTTCATAATGCTGGAAACACTGCAACATTTGCGTATCCGATATCCACGATGGATCATCGCTTGGTGTCTGTATTTTACGGATGCAATTTTTACTTCCATTGCTTTTTATACTGTACTGGTACCCAGTCTGAATAAAGGGGCTCATTTTACTCAATTTGAATTATTTTTAATATTTGCACTAGGGCAGGTGTTACTAGGAATTATATTTTTACCATTGAACCTGTATCAAAGCGAACCGACTGTTTCCAGGATATATGAAATTCAGCAATTGGTTAAGGTAACCTTTTTAATCACATTAGTGGCAATATTTATTGATGCTTTAACACCTGATGTTTTGCCTGTTAAGGCACAAGAAATACTGCGTTATTGGCTGGTGTTAATAATGTTTCTTTCAATCCCAAGATGGATTTTTCGCTCCGTTCAAAAATTATTACTTACCAAAGGGTACGGCCTTCGGAAGACTATCATTGTTGGGGTTAATGATCGAGGATTTCAAGTGGCGGATAATATTACTCTCCAGAAAAACCAGGGATTTGATTTATTGGGGTTTGTTCAATCGGATGATGACCCAGAATTGGACAATTTATCTGATGTCAATATTATTGGACATGAAAAAGACTTGAAATCCATTATTTTGGAAAACCAAATATCAGAAGTCATTGTAGCTCCCATAATACTTGAGCATACACATGTAACCAGAATTATCACTCGAGCCAATGGTTCTCCAGTCTCAATCAAAATTGTACCGGACCTTCATGAAGTCATAAGTGGACTCGCTCGAACTGAGCAGATATATGGTTTACCCCTTATTAAAGTAAACCCGAACCTGGAAACGGTTTATAATACTATCATAAAGCGGTTATTGGATTTGCTCATTGCCTTACCTTCTCTGGTTATTTCACTTCCCATTTGGATTTTGACATCAGCGGTTATCAAAATAGATAGTAAAGGACCCATATTTTATAAACAGGACAGGGTGGGGAAATTGCATAAGCACTTTACTATTTATAAATTTAGAACGATGGTGGAAAATGCTGAGCAATTAACCGGTCCTGTTTGGGCAAGTGAAGAAGATACTCGCATCACACGTGTTGGGAGAATATTACGCCGCTTTCGTTTGGATGAACTCCCTCAATTACTGATGGTCATCAAAGGAGACATGAGTTTGATTGGACCCCGCCCAGAGCGACCTTATTTCGTCGATAAATTGGTACAGGAATATCCCTTTTATTATCGACGTCTGAAAATCCGCCCCGGCATCACCGGTTGGGCTCAAATCAAGCATCCATATGATCAGGAAATTGAGGATGTAAGACAAAAATTGAAATATGACTTCTACTATATTGAAAACCTGAGTTTTTCCCTGGATTTGAAAATTCTGTTGAGTACTGCATGGGTGATGCTATCGGGCGAAGGCCGATAATTTTCAACTCATGTCATTGGTTTCAAATCTTTTTAAAAATAAAATATTTAGATGGTTTATTTATTTTTTTGAAGACGTAAGATCCAAGTCAAGGCTGAGACAAATAATCGAATTCTTGGATCATGATCAAGGGCGTTGTTCCATTGTTGATATAGGGTGCGGCACGGGATTGGTTACAGAAAAATTGCATGACTACGCTCAATCTGTTGTGGGATTTGATGTCGTCAACAATAATTTGTCTCATAAAATAAAATTCACTTTAGGTTCTCCTGATAAACCATTACCATTTAAGAATAAAGAATTTGATTATACCCTTCTCATTTTCGTGCTACACCACTCAAATGATCCCATCTTTCTCCTGAAAGAAGTAAACAGGATTTCGAACCATGTTGTTATTTTTGAAGATATTATAATAAACCCAGTTCAGAAATATTATACATTATTAGTGGATAGTGTATTAAATCTTGAGTTTAAAAATCATCCTCATCGAAATAAAAACGATGCTGAATGGAAAAATACTTTTGCTGATATTGGATACCACTTAATCGACCAAAATTATTCTTACAATTTTCTTGGATTGAGACATGCCAGATATTTTTTAAAATCTACATCATTGTAAATCCATTTATTACAATCTAATTTTTATAAACAAATAACTGCAAAAAAATATGTTATCCTTATCCAAAATTCGTGAAAACGCCGATTCTCTACAAAAAAGAATTTCTTTAAAGGGAGAGGAAATCGATTTTTCTTCAATGCTAAATTTCGATGAACAGCATCGTAAAATATTGACAGAAATAAATAATCTCCGCGCCGAACGCAACCGGGTTTCAGAAGAAATTGGGGAAGTCAAACGCTCCGGCGGAGATGCCGCAGATTCCATTGCTGCCATGCGTGAAGTTGGTAACCAAATTAAATCTCTGGAAACTGAAGTAGTTGACTTGCAGAAAAAAATTAAATCTGCTATTGAAGAGATTCCCAATATACCCCATGAATCGGTTCCAATTGGCCAGCATGAATTAGATAATAAAGTCCTTAGGGAGTGGGGAGAAAAACCGGAGTTTGATTATACAATTAAGGATCATATTGAATTGGGTACAGCTCTCCAATTATTTGACTTCGAGCGCTCAGCAAAAATATCCGGTTCCGGATTTCCTTTATATATAGGTCAAGGTGCGAAACTGGAACGAGCGCTTATCAATTTTATGTTGGATTTTCATTTAGATCATCACGGATATACTGAAGTTTTCCCACCATTTCTCGCTCGTAATTCCGCTCCATTTACCTGTGGAAATTTACCTAAATTTGCTGAGGATATGTATTTTGTGGAAAATGATGAATTATATCTCATTCCAACCGCTGAAGTACCGGTAACCAATATCCACAAGGATGAAATTCTGGATGAGCAGGATCTTCCAAAATTTTATGCAGCTTATTCAGCATGTTTCCGAAGGGAAGCCGGTTCTTATGGAAAAGAAACCCGGGGACTGTTACGTGTTCATCAATTTAATAAAGTTGAAATGGTCAAATTTGTTACACCGGAATCTTCTTATGAAGAGTTGGAATCGCTGGTTAATAATGCGGAAGCTATTTTACAGGCTCTTGGCCTTCATTATAGAGTGATAGAGTTATGCACCGGAGATTTAAGTTTTTCTGCCGCAAAATGTTATGATTTAGAAGTGTGGTCTCCGGCTGAAAATAATTGGCTGGAAGTGTCATCTTGCAGCAATTTTGAAGATTTTCAGGCTCGCAGGGGGAATATTCGTTATCGCAAATCGGGAGATAATAAAACCGAATTCGTTCATACCTTAAACGGTTCGGGGGTCGCGACGCCAAGACTAACTGTTGCCTTGTTAGAATCGTATCAAACACGAGAAGGGAAAGTGATTGTTCCAAAAGCGCTTCAACCTTACGTAGGTGCGGAGGTTTTGAGCTGATTCGCTTCATCTGGGTTGTAATTAATTTATCTATATGGACACCCATATTAGCCACCATTGGGATGATCCTTTCTTTGATTATTCCCGGGGGAAAACCCGTCGCATGGGTGGCCAAAATATGGTCTAGAATCATTTTATGGGTGAGTGGTGTCCCTTATTCCGTTCACGGCTTGGAAAAGCTCCGTCCCGATCAACAATACGTTTTTGTTTCGAATCACGAATCTGGTTTTGATATTTTATTGGTCATGGCTACATTACCTTATCGATTGGTGTTTATGGCAAAAGTTGAGTTAAAGAAAATTCCATTTTTAGGTTGGGCAATGATGCTGGGAAAATATATTTTTATCAATCGTAAGAATCATAGAGCCGCTCTTAAATCCATGGAAGTCGCCAGGAAATCATTAATGAAATATCCTCGATCCATTGTAATTTTCCCGGAGGGAACACGATCATTAGATGGCAACATGAAACTGTTTAAAAAGGGTGGTATAATCTTGGGGATACAAACAAACATTCCTATCGTTCCCATGTGGATTTGCGGAACATTCAAGGTTGTTAAAAAAGGGTCATTCAAAATAACGCCAAAACCAATACATTTGATTATTGGGGAACCGGTGGACACGTCAATCTATAATTACGAAGACCGAAATCAAGTTACTGAAATTGTAAGGAATGAAGTTGTAAATTTGAAGTCATCATGGATGGAAAATTGAAATGTTATCCTGTACCAGAACAAAATGTTTTTGTTCCGAATTTGCGAGAGCCGGATCCATATTATGAAAAGGATCTTCTTAAACAATGGTTTCAGCTTCCAATAGGCTTAGCTTTAGAGACAGCAGAAGGTCGTTCTCTTACCATCATTCATCATGGTAGGCGAAATAGGAATAAAGGGCCAGATATTAAGAACGCCATTTTGTTTATTCAGTCCAATATAGTTAAGGGAGATATTGAATGTCATATTATGGAGCGGGACTGGTATACCCATCATCATGAAAATGATCAGAATTACAATCGTGTTATTTTACACATAATACACACGCCGATGTATAAAATTAAAGGCCCTCTAGAGAATACTCTCGTACTTAAATTGAACCGAAAAAATGATTGCACTTTAACGAAACAGAATGTTTCCGGTGAATACCATCATATATTGCTGAATTTGAGGGAAAAAAGATGGGGGGAACACCTCCAATCCGTATCCAAGAAGAACCATTTTACTATATTGGCAAATGTGCTGGGTAAAGGAGGAAATGAGGAAAATTTTAAAAGGCTGGTCAATCAATTAGATGCTGAACGATTAATTCGATTAACCAAAAAAAAACAACTCAGAATGGTTGAATCATTATCTAGGTCTATCAATATTGATTGGGAGCATTGCGGAATTCGTCCTGCTCACTGGCCGGAGAGAAGGCTCTCTCTGTTGATAGAATTAATAGCATTTATATCTCAAATAAAAAACGGTGCATTCACAGATTATGAATCGTTTTTTCAAGTCTACTCATCTCATTGCACCAGTGGGGGAAAAGGTATATTAACTGAATGTTCTATCAACTATTTTATACCATGGATGGCTTTGGATGCCCTGAATAATAATAATATTGAAACCTATACATCTTGGAAAAACTCCTGGGGGCGATTATGTCTTCAATATCCGTACGGGGTAATCCATAATAAATTTGGAGCCGTATTCACTCGAAAAGAACTCACCAATGTAGGAAACACACAGGGATTATTGTATTTGAATTCGCATTATTGTCAAAAAGAGTTTTGTATTGTGTGTCCCCTAAAAAAGCGGAAGTACGATTGGTGCATGAATTGAATCTGCCATAATGAAATTGCTGAAAATGGTTCCATTATTTAACGGTCGTTTTTTATTGAAATCGGAAAATGAAAATGAGAATTTATTTTCGAAATTTTGCACGTAATTCCCTTGACTGATCATTTGTTTTCATATAACTTCGCCCTCCTTAATTTGCCCTAAAACCTTATGATAAAAGAAGTTACACGAATTTTACTGTTTATCGCCATTGCGATGAACTTGGTAATGAGTCAAAACTCCCTTGAAGGAGTGTCAAAATCTGATAATGGTCACGAACCTAGTGTCCAACATGACGGGATTTATTTAAATGGTAATGGGGTAGATGAAGCACGCAACCGTCTTCCCCAATTACTCCGTGATGTGAAAATGCTTCTCACGGAAGCGTTTATTGCGGACATTCATTTTGATACTCTTGAGGTTATTTATTACTTGGATAATATTTATGAATTATTGGGAGAGGCAGATCAATTGGGAGAAAAAACGGAGGAAGACCAGGAAGAATTCGATCGATTTGTAGCTTCCTTAAATGTTATCTATGCTACAAGGCTCCATACATTGGAATTGACGGAAGCCCCCATTTCTGCTGCCTATGCCAAACAAATGCTTGAAGAAGTTACCATCCCGGTTGAAATGGAGATGGGCAATAGTAAATTTACTGTGGTGGACGATCGTGATGGGCATATCCCGCTGGTGCGGAATAAAGCAGTGGATCAATATATTCGGTATTTCCAAACGAAAGGTAAAAAACAGTTTCAAACCTGGTTGGAACGATTGCCGGAATACGGGGAATTAATAAAAAATATTTTAAGCGAAAATGAGTTACCGGAAGAAATAGTTTATCTCGCTATGATTGAGTCCGGACTCAATCCAAAAGCCTATTCAAAAGCCAGCGCTACTGGCATGTGGCAATTTGTCTACGCCACTGGGAAAAAATATGGATTGAAGCGGGATTGGTATGTGGATGAACGACGGGATCCGATCAAGTCCACCTACGCTGCCTGCGCTTATTTAAAAGATTTATATAATGAATTCGATCATTGGTACCTTGCCTTGGCATCATATAATTCAGGACCGGGAAGGGTTCGCAGAGCCATCCGCCTTCATCAGACATCGGATTTTTGGCAGCTTCATTCTCTTCCGAAAGAAACCCGGAATTATATACCATATTATATGGCTGCAGCTATTATTGCCAGCAACCCGGAAGAATATGGTTTTGATCTGTCCGGGCATAAAACAAAACATCCATTTGAATTTGATTTGATAGAATTGGAAAAAAGTGCTGATCTGTCTGTCCTTGCCCGTGCGACAGGCGTTAATCTGAAAACGTTAAAAAATTATAACCCCGAATTACGCCAGTCCGCTACACCCAATAATGGTCCTTATCTTTTACGTATTCCTAAGGGAATGGCTGATCAGTTTGCTGCCAATTTTAACGCACTTCCCGAAGACCAAAGGTTCGCGCCGCAATATATTGTTCATAAAGTGCGCCGGGGAGAAAGTTTATGGACCATATCCAAAAAATACAAAGTATCCATTCATGATTTGGCTGCTGTGAATAAAATTCGAAACCGGCATCGAATTAAGATTGGACAAAAATTGACCATACCAGTTCGCGGTGTTTATGCAACGCACAATGGTCCACCGGGACATATTAAAGTTGTATATACTGTTAGAAGGGGAGATACACTGGGTCATATCGCACAAAATTACGGGACGCGAGCTGCAAAAATTCGTCGCTGGAATCATTTAACCTACGGTCAATATATTTATCCCGGTCAAAAACTTGTTTTATGGGTGAAGCAAGGATAACAAATTAATAATTTTCGGAGATTAACCATGACTAAACAAGATATTATCGATCAAGTATCCAGTGCCACCGGGCTTACAAAAGTTGAAACGGAAATAGTCATGAACGGTATTATGACATCCATCATTGAGTCCTTGGCTAGAAACGAACGAGTGGAATTACGGGGTTTTGGAACGTTTGGTGTTAAGCACCGCAAACCGAAAAAAGCACGTAATCCCGGAACCGGCGAACCTATATTTTTACCCGAACGGAATGCGCCTACGTTTAAACCAGCAAAGTATATGCGGGAACGTGTAAATGAATCATTAACCAGTAATTGAAAGTAAAAAATGCCCTGCGGAAAAAAGCGAAAAAAGCGGAAGATAAACACGCATAAGCGCAAAAAGCGCCTGCGTGCAAATCGTCATAAGAAAAAGAAAAGTTAATTAAAGGACAGCCTATGAGGCTTTTCAAAAGAACCTTCTTTTGGATTTTACCCCTGGTTCTGATCAATGTTATCTTTGGCTGGGGGTATGATGTCCATAAACGAATCAATTATAAAGCAGCCCAGATATTGGAGGGACCGTTGGGTGAATTCACTCAACGACATGCCGATATTTTGGCCATATATGGTCCGGTTCCAGATTATATTAAAAGTGCCCATTCAGATGAATTTTATCGCCATTTTATTGATGCAGATCTCTACGGTGATTATCCCTTCACTGAATTAATTATTGATTATAAAACATTGGTGGATAAATATGGTGAAGATAATATTAAAAAGTGGGGATCAGCTCCCTGGACCATTGAAGAAACGACTGATATTCTTATTAAAATGTTTAAGCAGGAACGGTGGGATGAAGTGGTATTTTATATGGGATATCTCGGACATTATGTCGCAGACCTGCATATGCCTTTCCATACCTGCGCCAATTACAACGGACAGTTTACGGGAAACGACGGGGTACACTTCCGTTGGGAGAGCCGCATGGTGGATAAACTGATTCCCCAATTCGAAGGGAAAGGGGATATTATAGTCATTGATCATTTTGTCGAAACAGCTTTAGCCATTACGAAAGAGTCCTTTTCGGTGTATCCTCAAATATTAAGTGCAGATTCTAAGGCCAGACGACATCTGACCGAAGAACAGAAAAAAGAATTAAACACGTATAAATTCCTTTCTTTCGAGGATCAATATTTAACCATTCTGTTTGAGGAAACAGGAGATTTAGCCCAAGATCGTCTGGGCAGAGCTGCGACCTTGACAGCATCATTCTGGTTCACATGCTGGAAATTAGCAGGATCACCATTATTACCTAAATGATAGAAAATACCCACGCACTTTCTGTCAGTGAATTAACCAAGGAAATAAAATCCTTGTTGGAAGGTGCCTTCCCGGAAATCTGGGTGGAAGGAGAAATTTCTAATTTTATCCATCATTCCTCCGGGCATATGTATTTTACATTAAAGGACAGGGAATCAGAAATCCGTACTGTTATGTTCAAAGGGAATAATCAATATTTGCATTTTAAACCAGAAAATGGAATGAAGGTATTACTATTCGGTCGACTTTCTGTCTATGTTCCCCGGGGGCAATATCAGCTGGTAGCAAGTCGGATGGAACCCGCCGGTATCGGAACCTTATTTCTTGCTTTTGAAGCACTGAAAAAGCAATTATCCGATGAAGGCCTTTTTAACGAAGAATTCAAAAAACCACTTCCGGTTATTCCAAAACGAATCGGGTTAATCACGTCTAAAACGGGTGCCGCAGTTCAAGATATGTTTAATGTGCTCAAACGCAGGGCGCAATATGTGGAACTGGTATTACGTTCCACACTGGTTCAAGGCGATGATGCCGCAGACGATATTGTTTCTGCCATAAGGGAGATGGATCAACATGGACATGTGGATGTGATTATATTGGGGCGGGGCGGCGGCTCTCTGGAAGACCTCTGGCCCTTTAATGAAGAATCCGTGGCCCGAGCTATTTTTTCATGTAAAACACCCATCATTTCTGCTGTAGGACATGAAACAGACATATCCATATCCGACATGGTGTCTGATATGCGAGCACCCACACCGTCTGCTGCTGCGGAAATTGTAGCGCCGAGTTTTGATGAACTATTTAATCGCATTCAAACATTCGAAGATACAATGTCTAAACACATTTCCTTTATTCTGGAAAACTATTATCAAAAAATAGATTCTCTCTACGATAGATTCACCCAACGGAAACCGGATGTTATGATTAACAGAATGCGTGTGCTTAATCAGCATTTAAATGTGGAAATGAAGCAATTAATTCAATTGAAGTATCAAGAGGATAAAAGCCGATTTGATCAATTATTTGGTGAATTATCCATATTAAATCCAAAAAGTATTCTCGATAGGGGTTATGCCATTGCTACGGATAAAAAAGGTTCCATTATCCTGGATCCTCGTGAAATTTCCGTTGGTGAGTCCTTTCGTGTACAGGTATCAAAAGGAATCCTGAATGCGAAAAAAGAAAAGAATTCTGAAACCATGAAAGAGGTATCGTAAATTTGCATATGAACAAAGAAACGTCTTTTGAAGAATTATTTCAGCGGCTGGAAGAGATTGTTCAGGAAATGGAAGGGGAAGAACTGCAACTGGAAAAAAGTTTGACGCTTTTTGAGGAAGGCGTCAAGCTCTCGGATACACTTCGACATCAACTGTCCAAAGCAGAACAGAAAATTACAGAACTCTCAGGTAAATTAGAGAAAGACTAATCTATGTCTGATTTACCCATAAAACAGATTGGTATTTGGGGTAACACTGATAAGCCAGCATTCTGGGAACTATTACCGCAAATTTCCGACTGGGCATCCAAACATAATATTCATCTGCATTTAACCACCCGTATACTGAGTGATACACAAACAAAGTTTGATTTTGATTATGCCCTGATTGAGTCTGCTGACGATTTTAATAAGCTGGATTTGTTATTGGCATTGGGCGGTGATGGAACCATTTTATCTGGCGCAAGAGCCGTCGGTAATCGAGAAATACCTATTCTGGGGATTCATTTAGGGAAACTTGGTTTCCTTGCGGAAGTTACGGTCCGAGATATGTTTGTTAGACTGAATCAAATGGTCAAAGGAGATTTTGAACTTTTAGATCGGATGGTATTGAAATGTACCGTATTTAATGGTGGAGAGCCTCTTGAATTTTTCGCTTTAAATGATATCGCCATCGATCGGGGCTCATCTCATCGCCTTATTAATTCAACATTGTATTCTAACGGAAACCGTGTAGCCCGTTATACCGCTGATGGGTTGATCATCTCCACACCTACCGGTTCCACTGCTTATTCCTTATCTGCTGGTGGCCCCATCGTGATGCCGAATCTGGATGCCATGGTCGTGACCCCTATTTCACCCCATACGTTAACGCTCAGACCCATCGTTATGCCTGATGACAGTAAATTAGAGCTTACCTTTCCCGATAACCCGACCGGTGGAATCGCCCTGGCCGTGGATGGCCAAGTCCAGGAAACACTGGATTTGGATGCTGTGGTGAACATTACAAAAGCGGATTATAAAACAAAAATGATTACCTTTTCCGATTCAAATTATTTCGACGTCCTGAGTAAAAAAATGGGCTGGGGGAGACGAGGGGAGTGATATTAAATGGAAGATGGGAGATGGAAAATGGAACATGGAAAATGGTGATTGGTTACTAGTAGCTAGTGAGCAGTGATGGGTTCGCTGTGGAGCGGTAAATTGTGTTTAGGAAATTTTAACGGTAATCTTCTCTAGTAGGATAAAACACATCAATAACCCTGCAGCCAGTGATGGCTTTACCTGAATGAGTAGCATTGGATGGAATCACAACCACCGAATTTGGTTTTAGAATATTGCTTTCTCCATCGACAATCAATTCAAGCTCCCCCTCAATCATGTTCGTAACCTGTTCATGTGGGTGAGAATGTTCCGGTAAAGATGATCCTGCTTTGATATCCCAATGCGTTAATGTCATGTGTTCAGAATGAACCACTTTTACGCGGAATCCCGGGAGAATTTCTTCTGCATCTATTGTGTTTAAATCTACTTTTAACATAATGATATCTGATCGTTGATTAAATTCGAATAAATAGCGAATTACTTTTTTGTTGATTCACTTTCAATTGGCCAAAAGTTATTCAGTTCTTTTTCTGTAAATGAGGGAGAAGCAGTACTGAAATATTTCAAGGTTGATTCACCAATATTTTCTAAACCATGTGGTTCATCCGATGGAATAAAAATACAATCTTCACAACTGACAATTTGGTGTTCATTCCCGACTGTCATTTCACCCATACCATCAATAATAAAGTATACTTGTTCGGGTTCGTGTTTATGAACTCGCTGCTTACCGCCAGGTTCAATCTCGACTAATGTGGTGGTTAAATTGTTTGAATTGCACGTAATAGGCGAAGCAAGTAAATATGACTTAATTCCCTCTTTCCTGATATATCGCGGAGCGTTTTTCTTTTTTAATATTTCCATCATATTTCTCGAACTTGATTCATTCCTATTAAAAGCGACCATGCGATATTTTTCTAAATTCTAACATAATATGGTATCGCCACTAAAATAACGCCGGTAATGACAAGCAAGTATATATTCGAAATAAAATAGGGAAGTACAAATAAAGCGATTCCGACGATTAACGGAACTGTTGCCTTTTGCTTTTTACCATACGTAAAAAATCCAACGCCGATTATGCCGAATATTGCTCCCCAAATAAATAGTGATGTGCCTTCCATATTAGAACTTAACGCTTTTCATTTCTTTTAGATACATGAAAAATAAACTCACTAGTTTGTCGGTTAGTTTATGTAATTAGGCGTTTTTACGATCTTCAACTTTAATTTCCTTTACGATACGTCCCCATCCGCCGCATTCCAATCCCAAGTCAAAACATCCAGCCCTCTTGAATCTCATTTCATTGGGATCAACTCCTGCATAAAGCAGCTCATTTGCTGTGAAAATTTGAGTGGATATTGCATTCAGAGCATAGACACATATTTTTTTGGGGCATCGTTTTGTTAACAAGTTTCCTGCTCCATCAAAAAAAACTTATCGCCAGCTTTGTGCTCACTGTTACACCCATGGGAATCAACCACCTCCGCAATGATTGTTTTATCGAATAATTCCGGCGCTTTAGAGAGGATATCCTCATTTCGTGGATTATCCTTGAATTTTTTCATCTCCTCAACCGTATAACCGAGCCGTTTTTTCATTAATTTCCACTTCATTGTGTTCCAGGCCAAATCTTTTAATCCCATTTTCTTATCTCCCTTTTCAAATAATTAATAATGATATCTTTTTTTAAAGGATTTCCACGATGTGGATTTTCGTTCCATATGTTGATAAAATTTCAAAGGATTATAAAATCTATTTTTAATTTTATTTATTGTATTTAGATCCGGCGTAAAAGGAATGGTGGGTCTCTCCGGAATATCCATTTTCAATTGTTTTTCAAACGGTGTTTCTAATATTTTTAAATTGTATGCCTTGTGCATCAAATACTCAAGATTAACCACATCTTCAATATTGTAGGCTATTAATGTATCTAAGGCTTTTTGGTTTTTGTTTTGAACGAATTCTTCCCAAAGATAAATCGCAAAGAAACCATCCACGCCTTCAAGATCATTTCTTGAAATACCGAATTGTTTTTCACAACCTTTTAAACCACCGGAATAACCCAAACTATGTAAAACGTATCTCAAATCAATATGGGCATGATGGAGGGATATATTAAAAAACTTTTCGATAAATGGAATGTCAAAACACTTTCCATTATACGTTACCAGAAGGTTGTATTGAAAAATATCGTTTACAAAGTCATCGAGATTATCTCCATTAACGTAGTACTTTATTTCTGAACCATCATAAAGCGCTATGGTAGTAATGATGGCTGACGATTCATATAAACCTGTCGTTTCAATGTCCAGATAAGCGGTGGTTGATTTAAAATTATTAAAAAGCCGCCAATGTTGGCTTGCCATTAAACCGGTTGAAAAATAATTCGGATTATTAGACTTTAAATGTTTTTCTGATTTAATGATTTCTTTCTTGAGATAATCATGTTTTTTATGGGAAAGTGGAACGTTTTTTGCATTTTTTAAGGATGACCAGTCATAAATGTTTGATGACCATATTTGAGTCTCTGTTTTTGAACCAATTCCTTTTATGTGACTAAAGGATTGTTCTAACATTATCAAATTCCCAAAAGATTAATAATGGCGCTCTATTGTTTTTGGTCAGAGAACTCATTTATTTGCCTATGCTGTCTCAACATGCAGTTATTCATCACCACAAGTAAACCGGCGTCTTCTGCTAATTGAGCTGCATCCTCATTGATAACACCATCCTGAAGCCAAATCGCTTTGGCGCCAATTTCAATAGCAGCTTCCGCTATGGGACCCACATGTTCCGGTCGGCGGAAAACATCCACCACATCCACCGGTTTGGGGATGTCTTTCAATGAAGGATAACATATTTCTCCGGCAATTTCTGTTTGCCCGGGATTAACCGGAATGATTTCATAACCCTGCTCCCGAAGATAAATAGCCACATAATGGCTGGGTCGTTCCGGTTTTGGGGACATGCCAACCACAGCAATGGTTTTCATTTTATATATTTTTTCAATGGTTTCTATCTCGTTCATAATACTTTGATAAATACTTTATTTCTTTTTGAACATATTTTTCATGACATATGTAATAATTTTCGGATTTTCTTTCAAACGCCGAATGGAATAGTCAAACCAATCCTTACCGAAGGGAACATATATTCTGACTTTAAATCCTTTTTTTAATAGTGCCTCTAATTTTCCACTCATGGGGACGCCGTATAACACCTGGAATTCAAAACGATCATTACTGATTTGGTTTTTATCAATCCAATTTTCAATTTCATCAATGATAAAAATATCATGGGTAGCGATGGCAGGATATCCTCCGCCTTCAAAAACGTGTTTCACCAAATCCACAAATTGATTTTGAATTGTTTGGCTATCATGAAATGCGATGTCCTCAGATTCCCGGTAAATTCCTTTACAAATACGGATGTTCAGTTTTTCATCGTTTAATCGGGAAATATCATCTGGTGAACGATGGAGATAGGCCTGGACAACCGGACCCACGTTTTCAAACTGAAGTTTTGCTTCCAAGTATAATTTGATGGATGCATCTGTATAGGGTGAATCCTCCATGTCAATGCGGACAAAACTGCCAATTGTTTCAGCTGACTCCAGTAAACGAAACAGGTTGTCCCGTACAATATCGTAACCCACATCAAGGCCAATATGGGTCGGTTTAATGGAAATATGACAATTAAGATTATGATCCTTTACTGCTTGGAGTAAATCAATATATGAATTGGTAACAACGTCAGCCTCATGGCGTGTTTTAACATGCTCACCCAATATATCGCTTGTAACGGCAAAGCCTTTTTCATTCAGTGCTTTGATGTGCTGAATCGCTTCAACAATGGTTTCTCCCGCTACGTAAGGCTTTGCAAATGGTTTACTCATCCAGCGGGGGAATAGGGGAAGGATAGCCGAAAGTGCAGAATTAATGAGATTCATAGATATTAAAATTTAGGTGAAGTTATCATGGCTCAACAATGGGAAAAAATACCTGATTTTAATCAAATGTTTTATAAAAGCTTGAGTTTAAACGAAATTTTCCTTCTCCTTGGCGATCCACTTAAACATCCTCATTCTTTTTAAACCCGGAGGTTTTAGGATATATAAGCTTGAATATGAAACTCCTATGGAGTTTTTTTTGTTCTTTATTTATGCGATAGATATTTAACCCGTACCGGGTTTATTGTTCATCATTCTTCAGTATTTCAAGAAAATCCCGTAGGGATTAAATGTTTATAGAAAGTAGAGGAAAAATCAAAACACTACTCCAGCGGAATTGAATGTTTAATTGTTGAATTTATATTGTAGGTAACACCACTCTACAAAAGGAGGGGAATTCTGATTAAACAAATAATTACCAATCATTAAATGGGGTGATGATAATTAATTTTGACCGATAACGCAGATAAAATTCTGTGTTCAAATAATTGGATGTGGAAACATTTTGAAGTTCTGAAAGCATGGTTTGGAATTTGAAATTTTTCCTAATCCATATCTCTTTATTGTTAATCTAACAATTTCCGCTATTATAGCTTGAATTGGTGTTGCAAAGTGATAAAACAGAAAGCTAAATTTCCGGCTCGTAATTATACCACATATTGAATGTATCGCGACTTCGGAACCATATTTCTATTCATCCTCCTCGGGATTATTTTGGTTTGGGTACCTTTGCTTATTTCAAAGCTCGTGGCCCCCAAAAAAGCCACCCCGGACAAACTTTCCACCTATGAATGTGGAGAGGAATCAGAAGGATCTGCCTGGATCCAATTCAATATACGGTTTTATGTCATCGCTCTTATTTTCCTTATTTTTGATGTAGAAGTGGTTTTCCTTTTTCCTTGGGCTGTTGTGTTTAAAGATCTGGGCCTACTGGCATTTGTGGAAATGGCCATTTTCCTTCTGATTTTAATTGTCGGATTGACTTACGTGTGGAAGAAAGGCGATCTGGATTGGGTGAAATACCGCCTGAAATACGGTCGCGGACGGTACAGAAAAATTGCTGGAAAAGAAAAAGGAGCGCCTGTTGGGTCTGCTTGAGAATAAATTTCAAGATAATGTTGTGGTTGCTTCCATGGATAAATTACTGGGCTGGGCGCGATCAACATCTCCCTGGTTTTTCCAATTCGGGTTAGCATGCTGCGCTATCGAAATGATGGCGACTGCTGCCAGCCGTCACGACTTGATGCGTATCGGTATGATTCCCCGCTCGTCACCACGGCAGGCTGATGTAATGATTGTTGCCGGAACGGTCACTATGAAGATGTCTTTGCGAATAAAAAAATTATATGAACAGATGGCTGACCCTAAATACGTTATTGCCATGGGTAGCTGCGCCACCAGCGGTGGTCCCTATTGGCAGCACGGGTACCATGTTTTAAAAGGAGTGGACCTCGTGGTTCCGGTAGATGTATATATTCCAGGCTGCCCCCCAAGACCGGAAGCATTGATTGAAGGATTACTCAAACTTCAGGAAAAAATTCAAACAGAGCGACCGCTGACGAAAAAAATCGCATGAGTGACGAACAAGCAAAATTAATTCAGGAAGCGGTTGATAAGGCGCTGGCAGGTAATATGGATGCGATCAATAACATTGAAGACCGCGTCACCAGATCAAAAGCCAAAGCCGCTTTAGTAAAAGCAAAGCGAGAAGCAAAAAATACTGCTGATGCAGGTGAGGAACCTCCAAAATCACATTCTTTAGAAAGGGAAAAATCACTGTTTATCGATAAAGTGGTTGCGAAAGCACTCTCGGGAGATATGGATGCGATCAATGCCATTGAGGATCGGGTAACAAGGTCTAAAGCAAAAGCGGCCCTTGTAAAAGCAAAACGGGCAGCGAAACAAGTTTCTGTTGCGTCTGGAGAAACCACTTCCAAAGAGACGGTCGCGACCGAACCTATCCAAGAAAAATCTTTGAATCAAATAGTAGCAGAAGCGATTGAAAAGAAATTTTCCGGCTCTATAACCGACAATGATGAGAGTGGGCATATTCAACTTAAGAGCGACGATTGGTTTGAAATTGCACAATTTTTAAAAGAAAACCCTGATTTCCTCTTTGATTCATTACAATGCGTTACCGGATTTGACTTCGGGGAAGAAGGAGCGTTAGAAGTGCGGTATAACTTGCACTCTATGACCCATAACCATTCAATTGAAATTCGGATTCAGACTGATCGTAATGATCCGAAAATTCCCTCAGTTGAACAGGTGTGGCGGATCGGCGACTGGTTCGAGCGTGAAACATACGATATGTACGGAATTATTTTCGAAGATCACCGCAATATGAAACGGATTTTGCTCCCGGACGATTGGGAAGGATGGCCCTTGCGAAAAAATTATGTTACACAGGAATTATACCATGGAATCCTGGTTCCGAAAGTGAAGGAAGGATGGGAGTAGTTCAGGGAGATTTAATGACCTTGAATATTGGGCCTCAACACCCCAGTACGCATGGTGTTTTACGGTTAAAAGTAAAAACAGACGGTGAAATCATTTCAGAAGTTGAGCCGATCATTGGATATCTGCATCGTTGTTTTGAAAAACATTGCGAAAATGTAACCTATGAACAAGTGATTCCTTACACTGATCGCTGCGATTATATTGCTGCCATGAATAATAATCTTGGATATGCGGTAGCGGTTGAAGAACTGATGGAGTTAAAAGTTCCCGATCGCGTTGAACATATTCGGGTGATTGTGTCAGAACTAAACCGTATTGCCAGTCACTTGTTAGCGCTGGGTACATTCGGGTTGGATGTGGGAGCCTTTACTCCTTTCTTATACATGTTCCGTGACCGGGAACGAATTTTAGATATATTCGAAGCACTGTGCGGCGCGAGACTTTTATACAATTATATTTGGGTGGGCGGCCTTTCCCATGATTTCCCAAATGGACTAGAAAATAAGATAATCGGTTTTCTAGATTATTTTGAGCCCCAACTGGATGAGTACAATAATATATTGACTTACAATAAGATATTCATTGAACGAACTGCAGATGTGGGTGTCATGCCGATAGAGGTGGCAATTAACTATGGTGTTACTGGACCCAATTTACGAGGATCTGGCGTTAAATGGGATTTACGCAGGGATGACCCCTATTCAATATATAAACAATTTGATTTTAATATTCCAGTTGGCTCCGGTTCCGTGGGTACGATTGGCGACTGTTGGGATCGGTATTTCGTGCGGATGTCGGAAATGGGCGAAAGTATCAAAATTATCCGTCAGGCAATCAAAGCGCTTCCTGCCGGTGATGTCCATCAAGCGCTGCCCAAAAAAATTCGACCGCCGAAAGGATCAGTATATAAACGAACAGAATCACCCCGGGGAGATTTGGGGTATTATATCGAAAGCGATGGATCACCGGTACCGTATCGTTTAAAAATGCGTTCTCCAGCTTTCACAGCTCTCAGCGTTTTGAGTGAAATTTCTTCCGGTTGGATGATGTCTGATGTGCTCGCTATTCTTGGAAGTCTGGATATTGTATTGGGTGAGATTGACCGATGACTATGGATCAATTAATGAATTGGTTACCTTTTTCAGTCGATTGGCCTGCAGCAGCCTTTTTCACTGCAGCACTTATGTGTGGAACAATTATATTTATATTCATTGCTGTCTATGCCCTGATGGCAATTTATGGAGAAGTAAAAATTTCATCATTTATGCAGGACAAAGTTGGCCCCATGGGACAAGGGGTTGGATTTCATGCCGGTAAATGGGGGTTGCTGCAACCGGTAGCTGATGCATTAAAACTTATTTTAAAAGAAGATATTATTTCTGGTTTAGCCGATAAGATATTATTTATAATGGCACCTTATGTCGTGTTTGTCGGTGCCTTTATTTCATTTGCTGCGTTGCCGGTTAATCAACATACCGTTGTGGCCGATTTAAATATTGGTGTATTTTATATTTTAGCGGTGGGTTCTTTGAGTGTTATAGGCATCATTTTGGCTGGTTGGAGTTCCAATAATAAATGGTCTCTCTATGGGGGCATGCGTTCCGTAGCCCAGATAGTGAGCTACGAAATTCCGGCCGGACTATCCATTATTACTGTTATAATGCTTACCGAAACTTTGAGCATGCAGGGCATCGTTGAATTTCAGCAGGGGACGATCTGGGGGATATTACCGAATTGGATTATTTTTAATAATCCATTCACATTTATTGCTTTTTTTATCTTTTTCATCAGTGGCGTAGCGGAATGTAATCGAACGCCATTTGATATTCCTGAAGCAGAATCGGAATTGGTTGCTGGTGCTTTTACAGAATATTCCGGAATGCGCTATGCCTTTTTCTTTTTGAGTGAATATGCTGAAATGTTTGTGATTAGCGCTGTAGCTTCGACAGTATTCCTCGGTGGTTGGAATAGCCCCATAACGGGGTTTTTTGAAGGTCCCTTTTGGGGTTTGTTTTGGTTTATGGGTAAATCGTTATTTTTGGTATTTGTGATGATGTGGTTCCGCTGGACATTCCCGCGCCTGCGCGTGGATCAACTCATGAGTATCTGCTGGAAAGTATTTTTACCTTTTAGTTTAGTAAATATTTTTGGTGTGGCTATTTGGAGCTTGATTGTTGGATAAATAATGCTGAAATATTTTAGCAACATATTTGAATCGATTTCAACCCTGCTGACCGGGATGGGAATTACCTTACGGCATATGATGAAAATTCGTAAGAATAATGTAACACTGCAATATCCCGAAGAAAGGTGGCCTCGCCCGGAGCGTGATATCGGTTTTGATATTAGTGAATACAACATTATTCGTTCCCGTTTGCAAGTGGATATTGATGATTGCATTGGCTGTATGAAATGCGAACGGGCATGTCCTGTACAGTGTATCAAAATTCAAACAGTAAAGTCGGGAGCCAAAGGGGAAGATTTGCTGGATATTGGTCATACTGGTGTCACATCAAACGATACAAAAAAAGCACTTATCGTTACTCGGTTTGATATTGATATGAGTGAATGCTGTTATTGCAATTTGTGTACCTATCCTTGTCCGGAGGATTGTATCTATATGACAGGCGGGCCTAATTCCAAAAAACATCCCATTGATTATGAATTTTCACAATATGATCGAAACGATTTAATCTTCAAGTTTGCTAAGGAAGTGGAAGATGAAAAATTGGCGAAATACTTACCCCCAAAAAAGAAGGTTGAAGCATAATGGCTGATTTGGCATTTTGGATGATTGTTTTGTTGACACTTGGTTCGGCCTTAACTGTTGTGCTGAATCGAAATTTGATCTATTCAGCCATTGCACTCTTGTTTACATTTTTTGGAATAGCCGGATTGTATGTGTTCCTTTGGGCTGATTTTTTGGCTGGTGTTCAAGTGATTATTTATGTAGGAGGTATCCTGGTACTGATCATTTTTGGAGTCATGCTTACAAACCGAATCACATCTGTTAATATTTCCCATACCAGCGTTCAGCGGGGAATAGGAGCTATTGCTGTATTGGGGTTTTTCGCCATTTTGGCTGCTATGATTAATTCAACTCCATGGCTTCAGGCTGAAGCAACGGAGCCGGTTCAAACAACGGGTAAAATCGGATATCTCTTAATGATGGATTATTTGCTTCCCTTTGAAGTTGCATCTCTTTTACTGCTCGCGGCTTTGATGGGTGCAGCCATGTTATCAAGGAAAACCAATTGATGGATAGCCTAAATACGTACCTATTTATCGCTGCGATACTATTCTCTTTAGGCATGCTCGGAGTTATTACACGTCGCAATGCAATTGCTGTACTCATGGGGGTTGAATTAATATTAAATTCGGCAAATTTAAATTTTTTAGCATTTGCAAAATTTGGCGGGATGAATATGTCCGGACACATTTTTGCCCTTTTTGTTATTATCATGGCAGCTGCAGAAGCAGCGGTAGCATTAGCGATTATTATTAATATTTATAATAATTATAAAACCATCAATGTGGATGACGTGCGGGAGCTCCGGCAATGACAGGGAATATGTTTATTAATTATTCATTGCTGATCTTGTTTTTGCCTGTGGTGGCATTTACCATTCAGATTTTTATCGGTAAACGTTTACCGAGGCAGGGAGATTGGATTTCTGTCGGTGCTGTAATCATTACCCTCATTCTGTCGATTGCAATGTTTGCATCCATGCTGTTTGGACACGACCCGAATTTTTCACAACAAGCTTCTTTTACTTGGCTGAATATGGGTGCATTTAAAATCGAGCTTGGTTTCCTGGTTGATAATATCACTATCACCATGCTTCTTGTTGTGGCTCTTATTTCAACCATGACCCACATTTTCTCATTGAAATACATGGAAGGTGATATTCGTTATTCTAGGTATTATGCTTATCTTGGGCTTTTTACATTCAGCATGAATGGCATCGTCTTGGCAAACAACCTCATTTCCATGTATATGTTCTGGGAATTGGTTGGAGTCAGTTCTTATCTATTAATTGGTCATTGGTTTGAGAAGGATACGGCTGCCGATGCTGCCAAGAAAGCATTTTTAACCAATCGTGTCGGTGACATTGGCTTTTTTATTGGCATTATGCTGATTTTTTCATCATTGGGCACATTTGTCTTTTCAGAAATATTTGACGGTATTGCAGCCGGTAAATTGGGTGGAACAGTATTAACCTTTGCCGGTGTTGGCTTGTTTATGGGAGCCATGGGAAAATCGTCACAATTTCCACTGCATATTTGGCTGCCGGATGCCATGGAAGGCCCCACACCAGTTTCCGCCCTAATGCACGCTGCAACAATGGTAGCCGCCGGTGTGTATTTAGTGGTACGTTTATTCCCTTTATTTACTCCGGACGCTTTACTGGTTATTGCTTATGTGGGTGGATTTACGGCGCTGTTCGCTGCAACCATTGCCATTACCCAAAACGATATTAAAAAGGTATTAGCTTATTCCACGGTGAGTCAGTTGGGATACATGATATTGTCTGTGGGAACAGGAGCTTATATAGCCGGTTTTTTCCATTTGGTAACCCATGCCATGTTCAAAGCGTGTTTGTTTTATGGTTCCGGTTCGGTGATTCATTCCATGCATCATGCTTTGCATAAGAAACACGATCATAAAACCGATCCCCAGGATATGCGAAATATGGGTGGTTTTAAAGAGAAAATGCCCATCACCTATTGGGCTATGCTGATCTGTACGTTGGCAATTTCCGGTGTGCCATTATTTTCGGGATTCTTATCGAAAGACGCCATTTTAGCTGGGACACTCTCATTTGCCAGCCACAATCCTGGTCATTTCTTGTTACCGGTTTTTGGTTTTGGCGCCGCTGCCATTACCGCTTTTTATATGTTTCGCTTAATGATTATGACGTTCCATGGTAAACCGCAAATACCGGAGATTTATGAAGACATTCACGAATCGCCGAAGGAAATGACTTTTCCACTTATTCTACTGAGTGCATTAAGCTTTTTTATTTTCTACACGTTGCCGTATTTCAACCCATTTTCAGATCATGGTTGGTTTAAAGAAATGATCGTAGCCGGTGATTCGGTTATTCCCGGAAGTGAAACAGCCCATCACATTGCCGAAGGGATTCATCATGCACATTATACGGCAATGGGATTATCGTTAATTGTTGCAGCACTGGGAATTTTTCTTTCCTGGACAATGTACTTTAAGAAAAGAATATCCGCTGATAGTTGGGCGGAAAAATTGAAACCCATGTACAATCTGTCCTTCAACAAATACTTTTTTGACGAAAACTATAACAAATATTTATATCAACCATTATTAAAACTATCCAGTCTGGTGGCTTACATCGATTGGGACTTGTATGATAAGTATTTCATTAATGGATTCGGTCGTGTAACAAAAATATTTTCATTTTTTACCGGCCGTATGGATTATGATGGGCTTGACCAAACAATAGTCGATGGTATAGGCCGTAATGCTCGCCGTGCAGGTGGAGCGCTAAAATATTTACAAACAGGACGACTGCAAAATTATCTTTTATTCGCCCTGTTGGGAGTTATAATCATGGTATTGGTTCAGTCTTTTTAGGATTTGAAAGGTTAAAGGAAGAGGAATGGAAACACACATTCTAAGTTGGATTATTTGGATTCCCCTTTTAGGTATGGCGGCGATCGCGTTCGTGCCAAGGGGAAAAACACAATTTATCAAAATGATCACTGCTGTTGTAACGGGCGTCCAATTTTTAGCGACCCTTGGACTATGGTCTCGATTTGATCTGTCCAATGGCGGGTTCCAATTTATGGAAAGAGCTACTTGGATTCCTTCGTTCAACATTGCCTATATATTAGGTGTTGATGGTTTGAGTTTACCCATGGTAATATTGACTGGATTGTTATTTTTTCTATCAACATTTGTCAGTTGGAATATCAACCGTGCAGTCAAGGGATATTTTGCCCTGTTCTTATTGTTGGATATTGGCATCATGGGTGTGTTTCTCTCACTCGATTTTTTCCTATTCTATGTATTTTGGGAAGTGATGCTTTTACCCATGTTTTTCCTGATTGGCATGTGGGGCGGTCCCCAACGAGAGTATGCCGCCATCAAATTCTTTCTCTATACATTAGTTGGATCCGTGTTGATGCTCATCGCTGTCCTCGCACTCTATTTTACTTGTGGTCGAACATTTGATATGCTGCTGCTCATGGAAAGAGCTCCAACGGCTTTAAATGGAGTTATGTGGTGGGGAATGGGCGCTATCAAAGTTATTTGGGTATTGCTCTTTATTGGTTTTGCCATCAAAGTACCAGTTTTTCCGTTCCACACCTGGCTTCCGTTGGCACACGTTGAAGCACCCACAGCCATTTCTGTTATCCTGGCCGGAATCCTTTTGAAGCTTGGTGTTTACGGTATGCTTCGTATTAACTATACCATGTTACCGGGAGCGGTCTGGTGGTTTGCCGGAGCGTTGGCAGTACTGGGATTAATAAATGTTATATGGGGGGCTATGTGCGCGCTGGCACAAAAAGATCTAAAAAAGCTGGTGGCCTATTCCAGTGTGAACCATATGGGGTATCTTTTGATTGGAATGTCCGCCGTTATTGCTGCCGGAGCCGCCAATGGCAATAATGTATTAGCTGCGCAAGCCGGTTTGGGCGGAGCAGTGTTTCAGATGTTTAATCATGGAACGATATCAGCCATGCTGTTTATTTTGGTCGGAGTTATTTACGAACGGGCACATCATCGTGACATTGAAGGATTTGGCGGGTTGGCAACCCAAATGCCGATTTATTCCGGTATAGTTGCCTTAGCATTCTTTGCTGGACTTGGTTTGCCGGGCTTTTCCGGATTTGTGAGTGAAGCCATGTGTTTTATCGGTGCATTCCCTGTTTTTAAAGCAATTGTTATTGCTTCAACCATTGGTATTTTATTAAATGCCGCCTATTTCCTATGGGCATTTCAACGGATGTTCATGGGGACCTTGAATGAAAAATATAAAGATCTGCCAGAAATAAACCGGATGGAACTTTTCACGGTGGTTCCTCTGGCAGTAATAACATTATTCTTGGGTATTTATCCCAAACCCTTTTTGGATCTGATCAGCAGTACGATGAATGTGATTATTGATACCGTGGCCAATGTAAGCAGTTTTGCAGGAATTTTTTAAACGAACATGAATAACCTTCAAAGCTTAGGCTATTACTGGCCGGAAATCATTCTGACTATTACAATATTGGTAGCCATTCTGGCTGATTTATTTTATTCTGACAAAGATTCCGGAAAAACAGCCTTCTGGGTTTTGGGTGGATTGATCCTGACTCAAATTGCCATATATGTTCAGGATAATGAAATTGTCAGTACACTTTTTATGGGCAATCTGGCATTTGATCCTTTTGCTTCATTTTTCAAGACACTAACTATTTTGTCAACGGTCTTAGTCATTTTTATTTCTCAAAAAACGAACGAGCTTGACGGTCATCGCACAGGCGAATATTATTCACTTATGGCCATTATGGTTTTTGGCATGTTTCTAATGGCTTCGGCTATTGATCTGATTATGATCTATTTAGCTATTGAAATAGTGTCCATCGTTTCATTCATTTTGGCGGGCTATTTAAAAGGGGATCTTCGTTCCAATGAGGCTGCGTTGAAATATGTTCTTTACGGTGCTTTTTCATCAGGTATCATGTTGTTTGGAATGAGTATCGTCTTCGGGCTGGCAGGTTCGACTAAATTTTTTGCCATCCAGGAAGCCATGTGGCAATTGGAAGGAACTGCAAACTTTGCCTTTACGCTTGCTTCCATTTTTATTCTGGCCGGTTTTGGATATAAAATTTCTGCCGTTCCGTTTCATTTTTGGACGCCGGATGTGTATGAGGGAGCGCCAACATCTATTACTGCTTATTTATCTGTCGCACCCAAAGCGGTTGGCTTTGCGGTAATTATACGATTTTTCAATACTGTTTTTGGAGATAGTGGAGCATTTATTGACCCATTTCTTTCTACATTTACGAATATTCCATGGCCGCAAATACTGGCAGTTCTTTCCGTGATCACCATGACGTTAGGAAACCTTGTGGCTTTGCAACAAAAAAGTATCAAGCGCATGCTGGCCTATTCCAGTATTGCACATGCCGGATATATGCTCATGGCTTTACCAACATTATCTTTCCAAGGTACCTATGCTATCATGCTTTATTTAGTCATGTATTTATTCATGAATCTTGGGGCATTTTTTGTGGTCATTTTTGTGAAATCCCAGGGAGGAGGTGAATCTTTAGACGATTTTCGCGGGATAGGCTGGAAAATGCCCATAGTCGGAATAGTCATGACTGTATTCATGCTGTCACTTACAGGTATTCCGCCTACAGCCGGCTTTATCGGTAAGTTTTATCTCTTTGCATCCGTGATAAAAGCGGGTCCGCAAATGTATTGGTTAGCCATTGTGGGGGCGATCAATAGTGTCATATCCCTGTATTATTATTTCAGAGTTGTCAAGGTGATGTTTTTTGAAGGGGAGCCTGCTGAAACGATTCAAGTACCATCGTTTTCTGTTCTGGCTATTTTACTCATTTTGGCAATCCCGACTATCCTATTTGGAGTTTATTGGACACCCATCGCTGAATGGGTCTCCCGTTCATTAGAATTATTTATCAAGGTAGTTTAACAGTAAATTCTCACCGTAATATGGTGTTAAACATAAAAATTCAAAAAGGTCATAATATCCAGATTTCCGGTGTTCCCAAAAGGGACTTGGAAATTTCTGGAAAACCACAGACAATCGCGATTCATCCAACTGAATTTCTTTACATAAAACCTAAATTATTAGTAAAAGAGGGAGTACAGGTAAAGATTGGTACACCTCTCTTTTTTGATAAAAAAAATCCTGACATCAAATGGGCATCTCCCGGATCAGGAAAAGTTACTGCAATTCACTACGGCCCTCGCCGCATCATTGAAAAAATACTAATCGAACTTGACCCGAATGAAGAATCGGTGGAGTTTCCGGTTCTGGATACGACACAAATTCTCGAATCCTCTAAGGAAAAGATTACTGAACAAATCCTGAATGCCGGCTTATGGCCCATGATTCGCCAACGCCCCTTTAATAAAATAGCCAATCCAGTTGAAACACCTTATTCAATCTTTGTTTCATGTATTAATTCCGCTCCTTTAGCGGTAGACCTTGATATTGCACTGAACAATAGCCAATCGTCTTTCCATGCCGGAATTGCAGCATTGTCTCGATTAACGAATGGTGCTGTTCATCTTGTTGTGGGTGAAAATTCGACTTCAGAAACCTTTTTGGATGTACCGTATTCAAAAACTCATTCCATTTCCGGGCCCCATCCAGCTGGTAATGTAGGGATTCAAATTCATCACATTGATCCCCTTAAACCCGGCAAAATCATTTGGACAATGAACGCACAACATGTTATTACATTGGGGAGATTGTTTAAAAAAGGTAAATTTGACCCCACTATTGTTATGACGATTGGTGGTCCGGCTGTGAATAAACCCACCCATTTGAAAACTCGAATGGGTACATCAATCAAACCATTGACCGATGATCGATTAAATAATGGTCCAAAGCGGTTTATTTCTGGCGACGTGTTAACCGGAAAAACCATTGAAAAAGAAGGGCATATTTATTTTTATCATTCTAGTGTATCCGTTCTTCCTGAATCGGACGATCGTGAGTTTTTGGGAATGTTGCGGCTTGGATCAGGTAAAAGCCGATATAGCTTAACCAAAGCATTTGGTTCATTTGGACGGTCACTATATCCGTTCAATACAAATAAAAATGGTGAAGAACGCGCCATGGTACCCATCAATTCCTGGGAAAATGTATTACCAATGGATATTTTTCCGAACCCATTGTTTCGTGCTATCCTGGCCAATGACATTGAAGAGATGGAGCAGTTAGGGCTTCTGGAATGCGACGAAGAAGATTTTGCACTGTGTTCTTTTGCTGATGCCGGTAAGATTGACGTTGGAGCTGTGATTCGCCAAGGATTGGATGTGTTAGAGGCTGAAGGATAAAAATGAAAATTATTCGAACAATTCTGGATAAGGTTGAGCCGATATTTGACAAAGGCAGTTTCCTGGAAAAATATCATCCTGTATACGATGCTACGGATACTATTCTTTTTTCAACCAATGAAAAGACAGAATCCGGACCACATATCCGTGACAGCATCGATAATAAACGTGTGATGATTCTTGTGGTGATTGCCCTCATTCCTATTTATATATTTGGAGCCATAAATATTGGCTATCAAGCAGCAGGCGCAGAACGCGCTGTTATGGAAAATTTTTGGATAGGAATGGGTTCGATTTTTCCAATTTTGTTGACTGTATTTATCGCCGGAGGATTTTGGGAGATATTATTCGCCATCGTTCGTAAACATCCTATTAATGAAGGGTTTTTAGTCACATGGGTATTGATTCCATTAATCATGCCACCCAGTATTCCACTATGGCAAGTTGCCCTTGCGACGTCTTTTGGTATTGTCATAGGTAAAGAAATTTTTGGCGGTGTTGGCATGAATATATTCAATCCGGCATTGGTGGCTAGAGCGTTTATCTTTTTTGCATACCCGGGTCAAATATCCGGAGAAAAAGTTTGGATTAACGTCGATGGAATCTCCGGAGCAACCGCATTATCTATTCCTGCTTCGATTGAAAATGGAAATGCTGTTGAATTGTTATCAAACATTACACAATTTGATTATTCTTGGTCTAATATATTCTGGGGATACATTCCCGGCTCAATAGGCGAAACAAATAAACTATTAATAATTTTAGGTGCATTGTTTTTGATCTACACAGGAATTGTGAATTGGCGAGTTATCGTTGGGGCGCTGATTGGGTTGTTTGGGACAGCAACATTAACCAATATGATGGCTTCTTATTCTTCCAACACAATGCTCACGTTACCCCCCCATTATCATTTGGTCATGGGCGGATTTCTATTTGGAATTGCCTTTATGGCCACCGAACCTGTTACCGGAGCCCATACAGATAAAGGAAGATGGATTTACGGTATTATGATTGGCTTCCTCACTGTCATTATCCGAACCATGAATCCGGCCTATCCTGAAGGAACCATGCTGGCAATATTACTCATGAATGCTTTTGCTCCATTGATTGATTACTATGTTGTCCGTGGAAATATTAAACGACGGTTAAAGAGATATGCAGCAGAGTAATACATATACATTAGTATTTACAGCTATCGTAACCGTTATTTTGGGAATTATGCTATCAATAGCCGCAACATCTTTGAAGGAAAGGCAAGATTTAAATGTTGCCTTGGATATTAAGAAAAATATTTTACGTGCCTTAGGATTTACCGAAACAGAGGATGAACCTTGGACTCAACAAACTATACAGGAGATTTTTGAGAAAAATGTTGAAGGTTTTGTTGTAAATAGTAAAGGGAATAGACTTAAAGAAGTCAGCGTCGAAAATATTGTCGAGAGTGATCAATACCCCGTGTATTGTAAGCATATCCCCGGGTACGGTATTGACGGGTATGCAATTCCTATATCCGGAAAAGGGTTATGGTCTACTTTATTCGGGTATATCGCCCTTGAACCAGATGGTATAACTGTAAAAGGAATTACGTTCTACAAACACGGCGAAACACCCGGTCTTGGCGGTGAAGTAGAAAAAGAATGGTTTACGGATAACTTTATGGGAAAAAAAATCATTGACAACGAAGGCACATTAGTCAGTATTCAAATCGTAAAAGGAAATGTGGATAAAACTTCGAAGGAATCCTTTCATCAGGTTGATGGAATATCCGGTGCCACAATGACAGGTAAGGGCGTGACAGCTTTTTTAAAGACAGACCTGAGGAAATACGAACCGTTCTTTCAACAAATTCGCAAAAAACATAACTGATCATGGCTCTTTTAAGTAATAAATCCAAAGCAGTCCTGACAGATCCATTAATGAATAATAATCCCATTACGATTCAGATATTGGGAATTTGTTCCGCTTTAGCAGTAACAGTAAAAGTAGACACAGCCGTTGTTATGTCTATTGCTTTGGTTTTTGTGGTCAGTATGTCTAATGCAATTATCTCTATGTTGAGAAATTTAATTCCAGCTCGAGTTCGAATTATCGTAATGCTCACAATCATTGCTTCATTAGTGATATTAACTGACCAGGTATTGAGAGCTTATATGTACGATATGAGCAAACAGCTTTCGGTTTTTGTCGGCTTAATTATTACCAATTGTATCGTGATGGGTCGTGCGGAAGCATTTGCCATGCAAAATAAACCATGGAGATCTTTTTTGGATGGCGTTGGGAATGGCCTGGGTTATGGACTCATTCTGGTCGTTGTTGCAGTCTTCAGAGAAATATTGGGAAGTGGATCACTCTACGGATTCCAAATTATTCCTATGTCATTTTATGAATCTGGTTACTTAAATAATGGGCTGATGGTTTTGTCACCGGGGGCCTTTATTATTCTCGGATTGATTATTTGGGTTCAACGAACCATGATGAATGTAGAGGAGGAGTAGCATGCTGGAACATTATATTAGTTTAGCTGTCAAAGCAGTTTTTATTGAAAATATTCTCCTGGCCTATTTCCTGGGCATGTGTTCATTCCTTGCTATTTCAAAAAAGGTGGAAACATCTATCGGACTGGGTATGGCTGTCACATTCGTATTAACAATCACATCTCCGGTAAACTGGGCGATTCATCATTACTTCTTGCAGGATGGTGCTTTGGCTTGGGCAGGCTTACCGGAAGTAGATTTAAGTTATTTGAACTTTATTGTATTCATCGCTGTCATTGCTGCCATGGTCCAATTGGTGGAAATGATTCTGGATCGTTTTTCACCCACTTTGTATTATAATCTGGGAATTTTCTTACCTCTTATCGCCGTAAACTGCGCCATTCTGGGTGGTTCATTGTTCCTGGTTGAAAGAGAATATACATTTATGGAATCAACAGTTTTTGGATTTGGATCTGGATTAGGTTGGTTTCTGGCAATCGCGTCCATGTCAGCCATCCGCCATCGTTTACGATACTCGAATGTGCCTCCAAAATTAAGGGGATTGGGAATTACCATGTTATTAACCGGTTTATTGTCTATGGCATTCATGGCTTTTTCAGGGATAAATTTATAATGATTTACACAGCTATTTCAGGTGTTGTTATATTTACGGCTGTGATTTTATTATTGGTAATCCTTCTAAATTATGCCCAATCAAAACTGCTTCCCCAAGGGGATATTATCATCCATATCAATGATGATAATGGAAATGATATTACAACAAAACCAGGGTCCACGTTGTTATCAACGCTATCAGCCGAAAGCATTTTTCTTCCTTCAGCTTGTGGAGGTGGTGGAACCTGCGCAATGTGCAAATGCCAGGTTTTAGAAGGTGGTGGAGAAATACTCCCGACTGAGACAGGACATATCAGTCGAAATGAAGCCAAGGATCAATGGCGATTGGCCTGTCAGCTCAAAGTAAAAAAAAGTATGAATATTCGGATTCCTGAAGAGGTTTTCAATATTCGCAAATGGGAATGCACTGTCAAATCAAACAACAATGTTGCGACATTTATCAAAGAATTAGTCATGGAATTGCCTGAAGGTGAAATGTTGAATTTCAAAGCCGGTGGCTATATCCAGATTGATATACCAGAATATCACAACTTACTATTTAAACATTTTGATGTCGAAGATCAATACCATCCGGACTGGGACAAATATAATATCTGGGATTTAACAGCAAACAATGATGAGGAAATTTGCAGAGCATATTCAATGGCGAATCATCCGGCGGAAGGCAATAAAGTTATGCTCAACGTTCGCATCGCCACACCTCCTCCTCAACTGTGGAATGATGTGCCTCCGGGATTGGCATCTTCTTATATTTTTAATCTAAAACCAGGTGATAAAGTCACAATTTCCGGACCATACGGTGAATTTTTTATCAAAGATACTGATCGCGAAATGGTGTATATCGGTGGTGGGGCAGGAATGGCTCCAATGAGATCACATTTGTATCATCTTTTTAATACATTAAAGACAGATAGAAAAGTATCCTTTTGGTATGGAGCCAGAAGCCTGCGAGAAATGTTTTATGATGATGAATTCAAAAAAATTGCAGACGCCTTTCCTAATTTTAATTATAATGTCGCCTTATCTGAACCATTACCTGAAGACAACTGGGAAGGATCTACTGGTTTTATTCACCAGGTTTTGCATGATAACTATTTGAAAGATCACGATGATCCAACTGAAATTGAATATTATATGTGTGGCCCACCGCCCATGATCGCTGCTGTAGATAATATGCTTTATGAACTTGGTGTTGAAAAAGATATGATTGCTTATGACAGTTTTGGATAATCAAATGGCTCGTTTTAGATTAATTAAAGCCCGACTTTTGTTGGGCTTTTTTATCATTCTGGGATATAATGGGTGTTCCAGTCCAACTAAAGAAATTTCTCTATCAGGCGAGACAATGGGAACTACTTATTCAATAAAGATCGTTCCTGTTAATAAAATTCATAAAGAAAGAATTCAACAAGATGTTGATTCAATTTTGGTTAATCTTAACAGACAAATGTCGACGTACATTCCCGGAAGTGAGATCAATCAATTCAATGCATATCTAGGAACGATGCCGTTTCAAATCTCTCCTGAGTTTTATCAAGTTGTCGAGCGTGCGTTTTATTGGACACATCTGACTAATGGGGCCTTTGATATAGCCATCCTGCCTCTATCATCAACTTGGGGTTTCGGACCCAGGGGAATGAGTACATCTCCAACCGATCGTGAAATACAATCAGCCTTGAGAAGTTCAGGATATGAACAGTTAGTACTTCATTTATCGGGTATTCAAAAATTAAACCCAAATGTTCAACTGGACGTTAACGCGATTGCAAAGGGGTTTGGTGTTGATGTTATCGCTTCGTATTTAACAGGAATAAGTATTTCAAATTATATGGTTGAGATTGGAGGTGAAGTTTATTGCAGTGGTGTTAATAGTAATGGTACCGTTTGGAATATTGGGATTGAATCACCAAATAAGTCTAATCGGGAATTATTGGGTATTGTTTATTTGAATAACCAGGCAATTGCGACTTCGGGCGATTATAGAAATTTCCATTTATCCGACGAAAAGGTTATTTCACATGTTATTGACCCGCGGAGCGGTAAACCGGTAACAACCGTCCCATCTGCTTCAGTGATTTCAGATCATTGTATGGATGCTGATGCTTTGGCCACCGCTCTTATGGTTATGGGAAAGGAAGATGGAATGGAGTTAATTGAATCCCTAGATAAAACAGAAGCGCTGATGGTCATTCGAAATGATGATGGCTCACTTGAAGAATTCATGAGCTCAGGGTTTGAATTAATAGCTAGTCAGGATTGATATCCTGGGACTCACACTTACCTGTATCTCCACCACATGTTGGGCATGCCATTTCAACGCCGTCAATGACAATTTTTCCACCTTTACCACCGCAGGAACCCTTGAGAGGTTTATTATTAAAAATTACACCGATAGCCATTGCGAATATCGCAAGGGCCAATACTCCAATACCAATAATAATTTCCATGCAAGAAATTACGCCAATTGATTAATTGAGTTCCAATCCATTCGCTTTTATTTCAATAAATATGTTAGATGTATTAAACTCTAGTCTATTATATTAACGGTACTGAACTTTTGAATAAAGACGAATAATGAAAATACAATCCTATAAAATCATAAAGATACTTATCTTTTTCAGCGGATTAATTACCACAGTATTTGGATCCGAGAACGCCCCCCATGGTGCACCCCATCTTGATGGAAGTGTATTATCAATTATCTGGGTGATTCCATTTGTCGGTATCTTGTTGTCTATAGCACTTTTCCCATTAACTGCACCCCAATTCTGGCATCATCATTTTGGGAAAGTTTCATTATTTTGGGCAGCAGTATTTATCATTCCATTTCTTATCAAAGAAGGAGTAACGATTACTATTTATGAATTACTTCACGTGGGATTACTGGAATACATTCCCTTTATTATTTTATTATTAGCTCTTTTCACGATTTCGGGAGGTGTCCGTTTAACCGGCACATTGGTGGGAAAACCGATTACCAATTTATCTCTCATTCTTATAGGTACCCTGTTTGCCAGCTGGATGGGGACGACCGGTGCTGCAATGCTATTAATTCGCCCGTTAATTCGAGCAAATGCAGATCGAGAACATAAAATTCATACAATCGTTTTTTTTATTTTTCTCGTTGCAAATATAGGAGGCTCATTAACCCCGCTTGGTGATCCACCACTATTTTTGGGATTTTTAAAAGGAGTCGATTTTTTCTGGACAACATTTGCCATGATTAAACCCATGCTGGTCATGGTAGTGCTTTTATTAGCAATATATTTTATATTGGATTCATATTTTTATCATCAAGAATATCCGATATCTGTTCCGGAAGAAACCCATAAAATTGGGTTAGAAGGGAAATTTAATCTTTTGTTATTACTGGGTGTAATATCATCTGTTCTGATGAGTGGTTTTTGGCATCCAGGGATTCACTTCACTGTGTTTTATGTTGATGTTGAATTGCAGAATTTGGCGAGGGATTTCCTTTTAATATGTTTGACAGTTATCAGCTGGAAAATGACCCCTAAATCCATCCGCGAAGCCAACGAGTATACATGGTTCCCCATCATTGAGGTGGCAAAATTATTTTCGTCTATTTTTGTAACCATTATTCCTGCGATAGCTATATTGAAGGCTGGAACCCATGGGGCGTTGTCTTCCGTTATTGACTCTGTTTCTCACGATGGAGAACCTGTAAATTATATGTACTTTTGGCTGACGGGAATATTATCCAGTTTTCTTGATAATGCACCCACGTATCTTGTATTTTTTAATACCGCAGGAGGAGATCCCTCAATATTAATGACGAGTCAACACAACACATTGCTTGCCATTTCAGCGGGGGCAGTATTTATGGGCGCTAATACTTATATTGGAAATGCACCCAATTTTATGGTAAAGTCTATTGCCGAGTCTTCCGGAATTAAAATGCCAAGTTTCTTTGGATATTTAATTAAATATTCACTGCCTATTTTATTTCCCCTTTACATTATTGTAACCTATATTTTCTTTGCATGAGAATTTCTAAGGTAACCACTCGCACAGGTGACAGGGGTGAAACCGGCTTGGGTGATGGAAGTCGGGTTAAGAAAGATGATGCTCGTATTCAATGTCTTGGCGCCATCGATGAATTGAATTCTTTTATTGGATTTGGAAAAGTTGTGTTGAGAGATAAGACGATTATTTCCTTTTTGGAAACTATTCAACAAGACTTATTTAATATTGGGGGCGAGTTATCTGTCCCTGGGAAAGAAATGACAGCAGTGGATGTTAATCGAATTGTGGAATTAGAGAGCAGTGTTTTGGAATGGAATGAGGATATCCCTCCATTGAAAGAATTTATTTTACCTGGTGGGACTGAAGCCTCTTCCAGAATGCATTTAGCGCGAACATCTGCCCGCAGAGCAGAAAGGAAACTGATCCAACTGCATAAATCAGAATCTGTAACGGATCATTGCATAATGTATTTTAATAGATTATCAGATGTATTTTTTGTATTAGCTAGGAAACTTCAACGCGATGACGATGTTGATGAAAAACAATGGAAGCATGAATAAACTTTCCTTCATGCGTTATTTACCTGAAATCGGCTAAATTCTCAGCTGTAAAAAATTGAAATTATAATGAACTGGAACAAGGTAAATGAACTTATTAGTGGCGCAACTCGAATATTGCTGACGTCACACGAAAATCCTGATGGAGACGGGTTAGGCTCTTCGTCTGCTTTGTATTATCATTTACTTGAGGAAGGGAAAGAATGTAAAATTATTAATTATTCTGATTTTCCGGCAGAGTATTATTATTTGAATAAGGATCAAATATTTGAAACGTATCATTCCAATAAACATGATAAGTGGTTAAAAAACTGTGATTTAGCAATTATTTTTGATGTTGGAGATTTTAACCGGCTGCGAAAGATTAAAGATATCATTGAAAAGTTCGGTATTAAAACTTTGAATATAGACCACCATCCACATCCAACCAATCATCCCTTTACAATCAATATAGTTGATACGAATGCCGCAGCCACCGGGTCGATGATTTATGAATATTTTCAGCAATTTAGACAAAGACCGATTACAAAAAAAATCGGTGAAGGTATATACACTGCAGTAATGACTGATACGGGTTCATTTCGTTACTCCAATACGAATGAAGCGTGCCATGAAATAGCCATTGCTTGTTTGGCTGCCGGTGTGGATACGAGTAAAATCTACCAGAATGTTTATGAGTCAAAACCTCAGAGCAGTGTGCGATTATTGGCAAGGGTAATTGATAATGTCAGGTTTGAGAATGATGGAATTTTTGCCTGGTTTACCATTGATAAATCAATGCTCGATTCTGTCGGTGCTACCTCAGCAGATGTTGACGGATTTACTGATTTTGTACGTACGATCAAGGGAGTGGAAGTTTCAATGATGATTTTTGAAAACGGAGCTGACACTTGTAGATTAAATTTTCGTTCCAAAGGAACCTATGCTGTAAACGACGTAGCGATTGCAATGGGTGGTGGTGGACATAAATTTGCAGCCGGGGCAATCGTACGGGGAAAAAAAGAAACTGTTATTCCTCAAGTCGTTGGTGCGGTCAAAGCATCATTGAGAAGGCAATCGGCTTGAAATGAAAATAATTATTGCTAAAGATGCAGGATATTGTTTTGGTGTTCGAGATGCTGTAAATCTGGCGTATGATACAGCACAAAATCATGGTGATGTATATATGCTAGGACACATTGTGCATAATGAAAATGTAGTTAAAAACCTTGATGAGGCTGGGGCAAAAGTAGTGCGTAAATTGAAAGATGTTCCTAATGAGAAGCCGATTTTATTCCGTGCCCATGGAACAGCCGCCGATGTTTGGGATAAAGCTCACCAAAAGGAAATGAAAATCATTGATGCAACATGTCCACTTGTAAAAGAAATCCACGATGTCGTCAAAAATCTTGAAAAAGAAGGGCGGAACATTATTATTATAGGAGATCACGGACACGATGAGGTGATCGGTATCGCCAGTCAAGTAGAAAATCCTATTGTCGTTGCAACTCCGGATGAAGCAAAGCAATTAAGAAAAATGAAAAAGGCAGGAGTCGTCAGCCAGTCAACTCAAACTATTGAAAATGTTCAGGAAATTATTAATGTACTGATGACGAAAATATTTGACATAAACTTCGTGAATACAATATGTTTTCCAACAAAGCGAAATCAGCAGCAATTAAAAGATTTATCTGAAAAATGTGACGTAATGATTGTAATTGGTTCGTTTACAAGCGCAAATTCGATGCGCTTGACCCAACTGGCAAAAGAGCGAAATGAGCGATCTTACCAAGTTACCTGTGCAGCGGATTTGGATCAAAATTGGTTTAACGATACGGACGTTGTGGGTATTTCAGCTGGTGCCTCCACTCCAGATAATATTATTCACGAAGTCACCGAACGCATTAAAAGTTTTACGAAAACAATAGAAGAGGAATTGGTCTATGAGCAAAGGACAATTTGAAGTAAATATAGGTTTAGCAGAAATGTTGAAAGGGGGCGTCATTATGGACGTCATGAACCCGAAGCAGGCTCGCATTGCTGAGGATGCCGGCGCTGTTGCCGTGATGGCACTGGAACGCATTCCAGCGTTGATTCGTGCTGAAGGCGGCATTTCCCGTATGAGTGATCCCAAAATGATAAAGGATATTCAAAAAGAAGTATCCATCCCGGTGATGGCAAAAGTTCGTATCGGACATTTTGCAGAAGCCCAAATCTTGGAATCATTGGAAGTAGATTTCATTGATGAGAGCGAAGTTCTAACACCGGCAGATGAGCACAATCATATATGGAAACATGATTTTAAAGTACCGTTTGTATGCGGCTGCCGTGATTTGGGAGAAGCTTTGCGCCGCATTGGTGAAGGTGCCGCAATGATTCGAACGAAAGGTGAAGCCGGAAGTGGTAATATTGTGGAAGCGGTGCGTCACATGAGAAAAGTAATGGGTCAAATAAAAGAGTTAACAGTCATGAATCATGATTTACTAATGGCGCGAGCGAAAGAATTGGGTGCACCATTCAGTTTGGTTCAGCAGGTGGCGAAATTAGGTAAATTACCCGTTCCCAATTTTGCAGCAGGTGGAATTGCCACACCGGCTGATGCGTCTCTTATGATGCAATTGGGTGCAGAAACGGTTTTTGTTGGATCCGGCATTTTTATGAGTGAAGACCCCTCTGCCAGAGCAAAAGCAATTGTTGAGGCAGTAACGTATTACGACGATCCAAAAAAATTATCCGAAATTTCTTTTGGGCTAAAAAAAGCCATGGAAGGTTTGGAAATATCCAAAATCCCGGAGGAAGAACGTCTACAGGAACGGGGTTGGTAATTGGTGATAAAATGAGGATTGGGGTTTTAGCTTTACAGGGCGACTATGAAAAGCATTCCAGAATTCTGGATGAACTTGGTCTGGATAATAGCCTAGTCCGATATCCTGATGAATTAAATGATATCGATGGTCTCGTTATTCCCGGTGGTGAATCAACTACGCTAACACGATTAATGATTCGAATGAATTTTTATCAAGCAATAACTGAATATGCAAAAGAAAAACCCATTCTTGGAACCTGCGCAGGATTGATTATAATGGCACGGAATGTTAATCATGAACTTGTAAGGCCACTTGGATTACTTGATATTGAAGTGGATCGTAATGGCTACGGCAGACAAATATATTCATTCACCGATATGCTGCCAATTCAGTTAAATAATCGTTTTGAAAAAATTCCAGCCACATTTATCCGTGCACCAAAAATTGTGAAGGCAGGGAAGAATATCGAAATATTAGCTGAATCCAATGGAGAAATTTGTGCTGTAAAACAAGGCATACACTATGGATTATCATTCCATCCGGAGCTTGATGGAGTTTCCATATTTCATCGATTGGCATTTTTATCAGATTCGATTTCTCTCAATAAGGAAAAATCACATGCGGCTTGAACTACTTCCAAATATAAAATCACCTGATGATATTAAAGATTTTGATATAGATCGCCTCAAGCAATTATGTGAGGAAATTCGAGAATATACAATTGATGTGGTTACAAAGACAGGTGGTCATCTTGCGCCAACATTAGGGGTCGTGGAATTATCAGTCGCACTTCATCATGTCTTTGATACACCCAAAGACAAGTTGGTTTGGGACGTGGGTCATCAGGGTTATGCCCATAAAATATTAACCGGACGATTTGAAGAGTTCAAAACCAACCGCCAATACAAAGGTTTGAGCGGATTTTTAAAACAGTCCGAAAGTGAATATGATGTATTCGGGGCAGGCCATGCCTCCACGTCCATATCTTCCGCATTGGGAATCGCAACAGCAAGGGATCATCATCATGATAATTTCAGAGTTTGTGCCATTATCGGGGATGGTGCTATGACAGGGGGTCTGGCATATGAAGGGTTGAATAATGCCGGTCATCTACGGAAGCAATTACTCGTTATACTAAATGACAATGAAATGTCTATTAGTCCGAATGTCGGGGCGATTAGAACTTATTTAACCCATATCATTACAAATCCGCTTTACAACCGTGTACGTGACGAAATTTGGAAACTAACTGGGGGTATTCCCGGGGGTAAAAAAGTTTTTCGTGTTTTCCTCAAAAAATTGGAAGAAGGACTAAAAAGTATGATTGTACCTGGTATCATTTTTGATGAATTGGGTTTCCGTTATTTTGGTCCGATTGATGGACATAATATGGAAGAAATTGTTCATACCTTAAATAATATTAAAGATATCAAAACACCTGTACTTCTTCATGTAATTACCAAAAAGGGAAAAGGTATGGTCGTAGCGGAACAAGATCCGGTTGGCTACCATGGAGTGAAGGGAACAGTCAAACCCAGTACAAATGGAAAACTGGTACCGGCTTCATCCATTCCGTCATTTCAAACTGTATTTGGACATTTGTCAAGAGAAGTAGCCCGGAATAACGATGAAGTGGTGTGTGTTACCGCAGCCATGCGGGAAGGAACCGGATTAGTCCCTTATGCAAAAGAATTCCCAGATCGATTTTACGATGTTGGAATCGCTGAGGGTCATGGAATTACATTTTCAGCTGGGTTGGCTGTGGAAGGTATGCGCCCGATTTGTGCGATTTATTCAACATTTTTGCAAAGGGCTTTTGACCACATTGTTCATGATGTAGCCATCCAGCACTTACCTGTCATCTTCTGCATGGATCGTGCAGGTATTGCAGGTGAAGATGGCCCCACACACCATGGCGCTCTAGATATTTCCTATTTGCGCTGCATTCAGGATATGATTGTTACGTCACCCAAGAACGGTGACCAGTTCAGGAATCTATTATATACTGCTTTAAACTATGAAGAAGGTCCTTTTGCCATTCGTTACCCTAAAGACAGTTCAGTGGTTTTCAATGAACATGGTCAGGCAGAATTACTCCCCATTGGGAATTGGGACATAGAAAAACATGGATCAGATGTAGTCATTTTAGTCGTTGGACCATTGGTTTATGATGCAATCCAAGCAGCTGAAAATTTTGAATCTGATGGTATAAGTTGTGAGGTGGTCAGTTGTCAATTTATTAAACCGATGGATGAAGCTTATTTACAATCAATTATAGGAAAATTTTCAATCGTATTAACGATTGAAGAAGGAGTAATAATGGGTGGTTTTGGAGACGGCGTCTCATCGTGGCTGTCTGAAAACGGATTTGGCGGCTATGTAAAGCGATTGGGGTTACCGGATAAATTTGTCGAGCATGGTCCTCGGCCTATTCTTTTGGACAAATTGGGTTTAGATACAAACGGAATAATCAAAACCTTAAAACGCCTGGTGGCCATTTCCGCTCAAGTATAACACAAATATGAATTCAGTAACTCTTGCATTATTTGGTTTTATTGCATTTTTTCTTGGGTATCGGTTCTATTCCAAATGGTTAAGTAACCGTATTTATGACCTCAAAGAAAACATAATAACGCCTGCACACGAGTTCCGGGATAATATTGACTTCCTTCCCACAAAGAAACACATATTATTCGGACATCATTTTACTTCTATTGCAGGTGCAGCACCAATTATTGGTCCATGTGTCGCAGCTTATTGGGGGTGGCTTCCCGCCATTTTATGGATAGTATTAGGAACTGTATTCATCGGTGCAGTTCATGATTTTGGTGCATTAGTTATTAGTGTAAAAGAAAAGGGGAAAAGTATAGCGGATATTTCTGGAAAAATCCTGAATGGTCGTATTCGAATTCTCTTTTTAATATTTATTATTTTACTCATTTGGCTGGTATTGGCTGTATTCGCTATGGCAATCGCTGATTTATTTGTTGCCGTCCCAACATCAGTTTTACCTATCAATATAGAGATTATTATTGCAATCTGTATTGGCTGGCTGATTTATAAAAAGCAAATGGGAGTATTCATGCCGTCGCTGGCAGCATTAATTTTACTCTACATTTTTATTTGGTTTGGATCGCAAAATCCATTGAGCTTTGAATCCGTGGGATTCAGCAAGGTTCAGGCGACAAATACTTGGGTGATTTTATTATTTATTTACTCAGGAATCGCATCGATGCTACCAGTTTGGTTTTTGCTTCAACCAAGAGATTATATAAACAGCCATCAGCTCATCGTTGGACTTGCTCTATTATATATCGGCGTTTTTGTGGCACATCCTGTGCTGGATGCGCCCGCATGGCACCTTGCCCAGGATAGTCCACCCATTTTTCCATTATTGTTTGTGACCATCGCTTGTGGAGCCATCAGTGGATTCCATGGATTGGTTTCATCCGGCACTTCCTCAAAGCAATTGAATCAATTATCCGATGCAAGAATGGTGGGATATGGAGGTGCCGTCGGTGAAGGGACATTGGCATTGGCTTCAACGATTGCAGCAGTCGCAGGAATTTCTTTGGTTGGTCAGTGCAGCCTTCCAGCTGTAGGAAGCGTTGTGGACTTAAATTGGTCAGTTTATTATGATACGTGGGCACATGCATCTGGGAATAAAGCAGCTGCCTTTGTTTTGGGTGGGGGCGCATTAATCGAATCATTAGGGTTGTCATCCAACTTGGCAACAACTCTCATGGCTGTATTGGTCATATCTTTTGCTGCGACAACTTTAGACACAGCCACACGTATCCAGCGGTTTATTCTGGCAGAATTGGGAATTGTTTTAAATGTCAAACCCCTAAAAAATAAGTTTATCGCTACATTTCTTGCCATCATTCCGGCCATGCTTCTCGTTTTCACAAATGTGCCGGATCCAGGTACCGGAGTAGTTAAACAGACTGGTTGGGTACTCTGGCCTATTTTTGGCGCGAGTAATCAGATGCTGGCTGGGTTGACACTTATGACTTTAACATTGTATTTCTACATGCGTAAAAAGCCAATATTCCCATTATTAATTCCAATGCTATTCATCATGGGAATCACTATTTACTCCTTATGGATAAAAGCAATACAATTTTATGGATCTAATTCACTCTTATTTTCTTTAAATGTACTCTTAATATGCTTAATTCTTTGGATGATTATTGAAGGTATTGTGATCGTTTTTAATAAGGTAAAAAAGAACGAATTAAAAAACAAATAACGTACCGATATATCTCGATATGGAGCTAATTTACCCGCTTGTATTACGTGCAAAATGGACGAACAATTAAATATTTTTCGTGATGCTGAACATACCTGGCAAGAAGATGTTAATTCATCTGAAAGTCGCCAGTATAGTTTTGATACCCTCAGTGGTGAACATTTAGACCCGCTTTATTATCCGAATAAATATATAAAAGGATACTTGGAAAAGCAGGGATTTCCTGGTCAGTTTCCGTTCACTCGTGGTATACATGCGAATATGTACCGTGGAAAACTGTGGACAATGCGACAATTTGCCGGTTTTGGAACCCCAGAAGAAACCAATAAAAGATATCATTATTTATTAGAGAGCGGTCAGACAGGATTATCAGTTGCATACGACATGCCCACTCTGATGGGTTATGACCCAGATCACCCTTTTGCAGCAGGTGAGGTTGGAAAATGCGGAGTCAATGTTTCGTCGTTGTTGGATATGGAGCGGTTATTTGATGGAATTAATTTGAGTGATATTTCAGTTTCTCAAACGATTAATGGGCCTGCAGTCATTTTACTGGCGTTTTATATTGCTGTAGCTGAAAATCAAAATGTTCCATTGGAGAACCTTCGAGGCACCCTTCAAAATGATATTTTGAAAGAATTTATTGCTCAGAAAGAATGGATTTTCCCTCCGGAACCTTCCATGCGAATTATTACGGACATGATGAAATATTGCTCAAAACATATGCCCAAATTCAACACCATTTCTATTAGCGGTTACCACATTAGGGAAGCTGGTTCTACCGCCGCACAGGAATTAGCATTTACGCTTGCAGATGGATTTTGTTACGTGGATTACGCAATAAAAGCCGGTTTAGATATCGATGAGTTTGCTCCTCGTCTATCCTTTTTCTTTAATTCCCACTTGGATTTTTTTGAAGAGATAGCCAAGTTTCGAGCTGCGCGTCGAATTTGGGCAAGATATATGAAAGAAAAATATGGTGCAGAGAATTCAAAATCGTGGAAATTGCGATTTCATACCCAAACAGCAGGATGTTCTTTAACGGCACAGCAGCCGGAGATAAATATTGCAAGAACTGCTTTCCAGGCAATGGCCGGCGTATTAGGCGGAACTCAATCTCTCCATACGAACTCTATGGATGAGACCTTGGCATTACCGTCAAAAAAAGCTGCAGAAATTGCATTGCGTACGCAACAGCTTATCGCATATGAAACGGGTGTTGCAAACATTACCGACCCGATGGGAGGATCCTGGCTTATAGAAGAATTGACGGATCGACTGGAAAAGAAAGCGGAAGACTATTTTAAAAAAATTGATGAAATAGGAGGTGTAATACCTGCAATTGAGAAGGGATTTTTTCAAAGAGAAATTGCTCAATCCGCGTCAGATTATCAGCGCAAGGTGGACAGTAAACAACGAATTGTTGTTGGTGTGAACGCCTATGTAAAGAAAGATGAAGAAATTGATATACCCATTTTAGAAATTGGAGATGAGGTATACAGTCTACAACTCAAGTCATTGAATAAATTAAAAGCAAAAAGAAACGAAAAAGAGGTTCAACAAGCATTGTCTAATATCACAGATGCTTGCGGGACAAAAAATAATTTAATTGAACCAATCATAAAAGCTGCCAAAGCCTATGCGACATTAGGTGAAATTGTCACCTCATTAAAAGCAGAATTCGGCGAATGGCAGGAAGCAGCGGTATTTTAAAATGGAATCAAAAAACAAATTTTATTTTGCAATTGCGATAGTAGGAATTGTCGTAATCTTCTGGATTTGGTGGGCGTCGTCCAATCCAGTAAATGAACAAGCCTTAGTCACGTTTCTATCAGTAGAAGAATTGATGGATGATGGAATTTCTGACCGGGTCCGATTAGGCGGATTAGTCGAGGATGGATCCATCCAATTAAATGAAGACAATTTCATGATATGTAACTTCGAGCTAAAAGAAGGAGACTATAATTTGCCTGTGAAATATACAGGAGTTCGTCCGGATTTATTCAAAGATGGCGCAGAAGTTATTGTGGAAGGAAATTATAAAAATGGTGTATTTGTTGCAGATGTTTTGCAAACCAAATGTGCTTCAAGGTATGAAGGTGATTTAAGGGATGCTGACAGTAACAATGCAAAAGAAGAGTCTATATGATTCCAGTTATCGGTGGTCTGGCCCTTAATCTAGCCTTAGGCCTTTCTATTATCACTATTATCCTTCTTTCTTTTCATCTTTACGCCGGGGATAACCGCTTGTATTTATCCGGTCAACGTGCGGCACTGGCAGTTTCTTTTGTAAGTATGTTTGCAACAATGGTTCTAGTACAATTGTTAATGACAAGCAATTTTGACGTAGATTACGTTGCCCATTATACAAGTCTGGAAACTCCAACCATTTTTAAAATAACAGCACTTTGGGCAGGTCAGGCAGGATCTTTGTTATTTTGGCTGTTTATCCTTTCCGTATATGCTGTAATTGCCATATTACAAAATCAGCGATCCCAACAAAGATTAATGCCCTGGGTCATGATCATTATTACTGCAGTCCAATTATTTTTTCTTATTTTAGTTAATTATGTTACCAATCCTTTTAAACCGACAGAAGCAGATTTTACGATTATAAACGGGCTCGGTTTGAACCCTCTTTTACAAAATGCAACCATGGCAATTCACCCACCCATGTTGTATTTAGGATTTGTAGGATTTACAATTCCATTTGCATTTTCAATTGCAGGAATGGCTCAAAAGGAAATGAATGCATTATGGATGAGGACAGTAAGAATTTGGCTCCTTTTCGTGTGGTTAATGCTAAGTATTGGGATCATTTTAGGTGGTTGGTGGGCATATCAAGAACTTGGATGGGGAGGATATTGGGCTTGGGACCCTGTTGAAAATGCCTCATTTATGCCGTGGCTGACTGGAACAGCTTTACTTCATTCAATCATTATCCAAGAAAAGAAAAACATGCTGAAATTCTGGAATATGATTCTCATCATCATCACATTCACACTGTGCATTTTCGGTACTTTTTTAACTCGAAGCGGTATTATGTCTTCTGTGCATTCATTTACTGCTTCCTCTCTGGGGCCAATATTCATCAGTTTTGTTATATTAATATTTATCGGATCATTTTCCCTTCTATTTTTCCGAAGAAAGTTTCTTCAAACTGAGAAACGAATCGAATCGTTTACATCAAGAGAAAGCGGGTTTTTGTTTAATAACGTTATTTTTGTCGTTATGTGCTTTGCTGTATTCTGGGGGACATTATTCCCAGTCATTTCAGAAGCGGTGAGGGGAACAAAAATCACAGTTGGAGCGCCATTTTTTAATCAAGTAAATATTCCTATCGGTTTGATTCTTTTATTCTTAACCGGCGTTGGACCTCTGCTGGTATGGCGCCGAACATCGTCACAAAGTATGATTCGTAATTTTACCATTCCCATAACGATGGGGATGATAACTGCATTCATACTATTTTTGCTGAAAATACGAGGATATGTATTGATTTCATTCTCATTATCTTCATTTGTACTTACTACAATTTTAATGGAATTTGCAAAAGGGATACGATCAAGAATGAAATCCCATAATGAGAACTTGATTCTGGCATTTTGGCATTTAATACGTAAGAATCGCAGTCGATATGGTGGTTATATTGTTCATATTGGAGTTGTACTCATGTTTGTCGGGTTTACCGGACATGCGTTTGATAGCGAGAAGGAATTTGGACTCAAGATTGGCGGGAAAGAACATTTAGATCATTATCGGTTTGAATTATTAAGAATTAGCGAACAGGAACTTCCAAATTACTACACCTGGATCGCTGACTTAAAGCTATCGGACGATGATGGAAAAACTATCACAATTTTGCATCCTGAAAAGAGAATATATTTTCACAACAATCCTGATCCAAATCGACGCCAGCCGCATAGTGAATTGGATATTTATAACCAAATAAATCTTGATGTTTATTCAATATTCAACGGTATTGATTTAGAAAATGAGGTTGCATATTTTAAAATAATGATTAATCCACTAGTGAATTGGGTTTGGATCGGTGGATACATTTTTGTATTAGGCACATTAATTGCCCTTTTTCCAACCAGGAAGGGAGAATCTATATGATTAGTTCTATTATTGTTTTTTTTATTTTCATTTTGGTTGCTATATATATCACACAACCACTTTTGTTTAAGAATGATATCACCATAAAAGACACCGGCAACACAAAAGAATCTTTTTTACAAAGAAAAAAGATTTTATATAGACAAATTAAAGAACTTGATATGGATTATCAGCTTGGCAATTTGCAGGAAGGGGATTATATAACTTCTCGGAATGATTTAAAAAAAGAAGTGTCAGAGATTTTGTCAGTATTAAATAAAAAATGATAAATTAATATTTTGCTTACTGTTTCAAATATTCAAAAGTCCTTCAATTATAAAACAGTACTAAATGATATTAGCTTTTCATTTTCTAATGGGGACACGGTTGCCCTATTGGGAAAAAACGGAGTAGGTAAATCCACATTATTAAGAATAATTGCCAAAATAAATGCGCCCGATAAAGGTAAAGTGAATTTTCTGAATAATAATATCCTTAAGCGCAAATCATCTACTCGAAAAGGTATCTATTATTGCGGTCACGCTCCTGGTTTATACCCTTCTTTAACTGCCGAAGAAAATATACATTATTTTTCCTTGTTTTATCAAACGGCACCTTCATCAAGTCTCATCAGGAAAACCTTAGTAGATTATGAATTATTGAATGCGATCCACAAACCGGTTAAATTTTATTCGCAAGGGATGATACAGCGGTTAAAATTGGCGTTTGTTGAAATGATTCATTGGAAACTGCTTCTGATTGATGAACCGTTTACGGGTCTGGATATTTCTGGGAGCGATTTCGTGCAGGAAAAATTTATTACATGGCAAGACGGTGAGCGCGTAATTATATTTGTGGACCATAACCTTGATCGAGCGCTGGGTAATAGTTCCCGGGTTTTATTAATAGATAAAGGTAAAATTGCCGTCGATGAAGCATCTAACACAAACGGTTTAATGGATAAAATATCCAGTTTGATGCGTTAATATGCTAAGGGTATTAATCAAAAAGGAGTTATTTGTTGAGTTGCGCAATAAGGAAGTCGTCTTTTCGATGTTGGCATTTGGCTCTTCAGTATTACTCATTTTCTCTTTCTCCCTGAGCGGAAACCCCAAATTAACGCATGAAATCGCTCCGGGATTATTTTGGACGTTAATACTTTTAAGTTCTTCATTGGGACTGCACAGAATGTTTGGTATAGAGAAGGATTTTGATGCGTTTTCAAGCTTAATTGCCAGTCCAATCGATCGAAGTATCATTTTTATGTCAAAATGGATCAGCGGGTTTATTTACTTATCACTCACTGAATTACTCATTATTGTTCCATTCTTCCTTTTTTTAGGATTATCAAAACCAATGACAGTATTACCAGGATTAGGAATTGTATTATGCGGTAATTTGGGCATTACGGCTGTTGGCGTTCTTATATCCGGTATAGCAATGCGGGCTCGGATGAGTGCGGTGTTATTACCCGTATTATTATTTCCATTATTAACACCTTTGTTAATTGCATGTGTTAAATCTACTGTGGGCTGGTTTCAAGGAAAGCCTTTTGAATTTTTTCAAATTTGGGTAATGATTATGATTACGTATGTTGTAATTTTCGGCCTCGCAGGATATACCTTATTTGATCAAATCACAGAAGAATAATGTCAAGTTTACTTTCAGATAGAATATCAAAAATACTTTTTATTGTCATAGCAGTATGCATGGCAATTAATCTATATGTAATATTTGCGATAACACCCATGGTTCCAGAACAACACTGGGCTCAAAAAATATTTTATGTCCATGTTCCTATTGCCTGGTCGGGCTTCTTGTCATATTTTATTGTTATGGTTACTGGAATCTTGTTTTTGATAAAAAAAGACAGTAAATGGGACAGAATTGGATTGGCGGCGGCAGAACTTGGAACAATGTTCGTTGTGCTGGTATTAATTACCGGTCCAATCTGGGCGACACCCATTTGGGGAAAACCTTGGATATGGGAACCTCGACTGACAACAACCTTAATTTTATTTTTAATTTATATCGGATATTTTATGTTTCGGAAATTTGGTGGACATCCTGAACGTGTAGCTCGCATTGCTGCCGTAATAGGAATTATTGCATTTCTTGATGTACCACTCATATTTTATTCCGTAAAATTTTGGACGCCCCAGTTTCAACTTCATCCACAGGTGGAAATGAATCAGCAGCCTGGAGGTATATTACTTCCATTTCTGTTTTCAATGATGGTTTTTACATCTTTATTAATATTAATGATTCGAATAAGATTTCAAATTCTTACTTTAAGGCAAAAATTATTAACTGAAGAGAATGTATAACTTTTTCTATTATTGTATTTCTGCTTATTTAATCGTTTTTGTCGCATTAATTATTTGGTTTTTAAAGCAGTATAAAATCTTGAAGGATTTACAAAAGAAAACGTAATTCACGCTTCTAAAAAGAGGGAAATATGAATAGAAAAATTGTTCATGTTATTGGAACAGGAACGATCGGTGAACCACTTATCGGTTTATTAACGGATTATAAAACACAGTTAGGTATTGATGAAATTACCTTTCATAAAAATACACCATTGATGAGCGATAGTTCAAAAGTGTATGATTTACAGAAACGTGGAGCGAGGTTAGCTGTAAATGAGGATCGATTCCAGGATTTTAAGGATTTGGATATGGATCCTGATTTTGAAACTGAAGATGCAATTAAGCGCTCTTTCGTTGTAATAGATTGTACACCAAAGGGAATCGGCCACAAGAACAAAGAACAGTATTATCATAAATTTTCATCAGATGTAAAAGGCTTTTTAGCGCAAGGGAGTGAAGATGGCTTCGGGAAAAAATATGCAAGAGGAATTAATGATCAATTCTTAAATGAAGATGATCAATTCATTCAAATTGTCTCGTGTAACACCCATAATTTGGCATGTATAACAAATACACTTGCGTTGAATAATTCCAGAGCTGATAATTTAATTGAAGGGAAATTTGTATGTATTCGAAGGGCAAACGATATTAGCCAACCAGGCGGATTTATCCCATCACCACAAGTGGGTGGGCATAGTTCTGAAGAATACGGTTCGCATCATGCTGAGGATGCCGCCGGGTTATTCAAGACAATGAATTTTGATTTAAACTTATTTTCGTCCGCTATGAAAACCAACAGCCAATACATGCATATTGTTTGGTTTAATTTGAAAGTAAAAGAAGCGATAACAATGCAAAATGTAATGGACCGTTTAGAAGAAAATTCCTTAGTGGCAGTAACAACAAAAGACATGACCAGTACGGTCTTCTCATTCGGACGCGACCATGGGCATTACGGACGAATCTTAAATCAAACGGTGGTGGTGGAACAAACACTTAATGTTCGGAATGAGCATGAGATATCCGGGTTTTGTTTTACACCTCAAGACGGAAATTCTATTTTAAGCAGTATCTCCGCAGCGGAACGATTTCTTTATCCCCATGCTTATGAGGACAAAATTCAGTGCTTATCAGAGCTCGTTTTTGACCGCATTTGAATATTAACGTTCATGTAATCGTCACAGGACCCTTTCAGGAAAATACATTTATTATTTCTGATTCAATTACGGGTGATACTGTGTTTATTGATCCGGGTGATAATTCTGATAGTTTGATATCTGAGATTGACAAAAACAATCTTCATCCCCTCGCTATCATTAATACACATGCACACATTGATCACATCGGTGCTGTCTCCTCGTTACAAACAAAATGGAATATTCCATTCTATCTCCATAAAAAGGAGCAAATGGTTTTGGACACCTTTGAGCAAACCTGTCGATTATTTGGACTCCCTACGAGTGATAAACCATGTGTAGATTACTGGATCGATTCAGAAGATGATTTGGAAATTGGTGCATTGCATTTTAAGGTAATGTTTACGCCAGGTCATACACCTGGAGGCATCACATTGATAACCGGAGGACATGTGTTTTCCGGAGATACACTTTTTAATGGATCAGTCGGGAGAACCGATCTTCCGGGCGGAGATTGGAATACTTTAGAATCATCTTTGAAAAAAATGGTTAAACAAATTGATCCCAATATGATTATTCATACTGGACATGGATCTGACACAACAATGGGGAGAGAGCAATTAGAAAACCCATTTTTAATTCGTTTATAAAACGGTCTAAATTATAAGCTATGAAAGTTACGAAAATTATTAAAGAAGCAGACAAACCCCTATTCAGTTATGAAATAATGCCACCCCTGCGCGGAGGAAGTGCAGAGAAAATTTTTCAACTGGTTGAAGACCTTATGCCATATAATCCACCTTTTATAGATTTGACCAGTCGGTCTGCAGAAATTGAATATTTTGATACACCAAATGGAAAGTTCGAGCGTCATGTTCGAAGAAAACGCCCTGGAACAATTGGTTTAAGCGCCGCTATTAAAAACCGTTTTAACGTCGAAACTGTTCCTCACCTCCTTTGTAATGGCTTTACGCGTGAGGAAACGGAAGATGCTTTGATTGAATTGAATTATTTAAATATTTTGAATGTACTTGCTGTGAGAGGTGATGATTTAAGACGGAATGTCGATACTCGACATAAAACCATTAACGTTTATGCAAATGATTTGGTCAATCAAATTGTTGAGTTGAATGCAGGACATTATTTGGACGAATTACTGGATGCGAGTGCTACAGATTTTTGCATTGGGGTGGGAGGCTATCCTGAGAAACATTTTGAAGCAATAAGTTTTGACACAGATTTAAAATATCTCAAACAAAAAGTGGATGCTGGAGCCGATTATATTGTGACTCAAATGTTTTTTGATAATAAAAACTTTTTTAAGTTTGTTGAAAGAGCAAGAGCAGCGGGGATCAAAATTCCAATTATTCCCGGTTTAAAAATATTAACATTAAAACGGCATTTAGAACATATTCCGAAAAATTTTTACGTTAAGATTCCTGATAGCCTTGCTCAGCAGGTTGAGGATGCAAAAACAGATAGTGAGGTGAAAAATATCGGTTTGAAATGGGCTATTGACCAAACAAAAGAATTATACAATGCTGAGGTTCCGTGCATTCATTTTTATATTATGCAATCTGCGACTCAAGTGGTTAATGTTGTGAAAGAATTCGTATGACACTTTTGTTGAAATTCCGAAATCATGTTTCCGAAAGAAAGTTGATCTCATTCAATGATCATATCCTGATGGGTGTCTCAGGTGGTGCAGATTCAATGGTGCTTTGCCATTTAATGAGTCAATTACAGGATGAATATCAATTGAAATTATCTGTGATCCACGTTCAACATCACTTAAGAAAAGATGCTGAAGCGGATGCGCAATTTGTGAAGTCTTTTTGTGAAATGAATCGTATCTCTTTTTATAGGGAAGATATTGATCCCTCTTCTAAACGAAAAAATCAAAGTACGGAAGCATGGGCTCGTAAAAATCGATATTTACTTTTTAATAAATGTAAAAATGCAATAGAAGCAGATAAAATTGTCACAGCACATCATGGTGATGATCAAATTGAAACCATTCTTCTCCATATTGCCGATGGATCAGGAATGAACGGAGTCCTGGGGATCCGTGAAGAAATGAAATATATTATTCGGCCGCTGTTACCATTTTCACGACAGGAAATCAAGGCTTATGCTGGGGAAAATAATTTACATTTCGTCGAAGATAGCACCAATAATGATTTGTCTCATCCTCGGAATTATTTGAGGAAAAATATCATACCAAATTGGAAACAACAAACTCCCGGTTTGGTTTCTTCAGTGCGAACTCTGACAGAAAATGTTAGGGAATCAAAAGAGGTTATGGATTTTCTAATTCAAAAATCTATCAGTGATTATGTTGAATTTGTGAGCAAAGATAGAATGATTATTGCTTCGATTGATGATGGAGAAGAACCTGCTTCTTTTCGTAGTTATCTTATTAAGTCCCTTATCGCCAGAAATGAGTTATGGCGCCGGCATGATTGGATGAACTTGAAGGAGTTTATTCAACGCTCATGTACCGGAACAGTTTTATCTATTAATCATTATGCGTTGTTAAAAGATCGTGGTCGGATTATTATTCAAAAAGAGATGCGGCGAGATGAGAAGGTATATACTGTTCATGCCGGAGATGATTTTTCTACGAATCATTTTAGATTTTCATGGACACCAACGGAGTCAGTTGATATTGAAAGAGCAAATCATGAATATGAAACAGTGGATGCGGAAAAACTCTGTCAAAATGTACACCTCCGAATTTGGGAAAGCAGAGATAGATTTCAGCCTCTCGGGATGGAGGGACACAAGAAAATGAGTGATTTTCTTGTCGATTGTAAAATGGATCGGTTTCAGAAAAATGATCAATATGTTTTGGCAAACGATAGTGAAATTCTTTGGGTGTGCGGTCAGAGGATCAGTGAACGTATTAAAATAACTGAACACACAACTCAAATGGCGGAACTTTCATTTCATACCGTTGTAGCTTAACCATGAAATTTCACAATTATAACTTAACTCCCGTAGTTGAGAAAGAGACGATTCAAAAACGCATTTCAGAAATCGCAGCGGAAATTTCAGAGAAATTTAAAAATGAAGTCCCCATTCTTATTGGCATATTAAACGGGAGTTTTATTTTTATGGCCGATCTTATTCGTTCCCTGGATATTGACTGTGAAATGGATTTCATTAAACTGGCCAGTTATCATGGTGATAAATCGACAGGTACCGTTAGACTTCTAAAAGATATATCTGCGGACATTACCGGAAGGCATGTCATCATCGTTGAGGATATTATTGATTCGGGCTTAACCATAAAATTCATTAAAGATCGAATGAGAGAAGCTGGTCCAAAATCTCTGACTATAGTCACATTATTATTAAAACCTGAAGTGGCCGATCTTGATTTTCCTATTGAAATAGTAGGATTTGAAATTGCACCGGATTTTGTTGTAGGATACGGGTTGGATTATGACCAGAAACTGCGCCATTTGCCGGCTATTTATCGATTAGAAAAGGAATAAGATGTCATTGGAAAAAAATAAGTTGAATTTGAAGGAGAAGAAAAACCAAAATCCAGCGAAACGCAAAAAGCCTGATCAGGGACAGACAAGAGATAAAAAAAACGAATTTGAATGGAAACGTGCAGGAAAAACGTCAATGATTTGGCTGTTAATTTTGATGGCTGCCATATTTTTATCTGGAATCCTTACCTCGGGCGAACAGTCAGTCGAAATCCAATATTTTCAATATCAGAAATTCCTAAAGGAACGTTTGATTTCCAACGCTGATATTATTGATAAAGTATTTTATGGAGAATTTTCTACTCCTCAGACTATTGAAACAAAAATGGGTACGGTTGAAAATGTCCAAAAGTTTTATGTTATTATTCCATTTATAGACAAAGATGTCATGACAGAATGGGACGCATTCGGCGTCAATTATAATTTTAAAGCCAAATCAGTTGATTGGACAGGTTATTTTTTAAATATGCTCCCATGGATTTTACTCATCGGGATATGGATATTCTTTATTCGCCGAATGCAAGGTGGTGGCGGAGGTATGAAAAGTATTTTCAATTTTGGAAAAAGCAGAGCCAAAATTGGGACTTCTGATATGACAAAAGTCACTTTTGACGACGTAGCCGGATGCATAGAAGCAAAAGAAGAATTGAAGGAAGTAATCGAATTTCTAAAAAAACCAAAACGGTTTCAAAAATTAGGAGCGAAAATACCGAAAGGGGCATTATTGGTAGGACCACCGGGAACAGGGAAAACACTCCTGGCAAGAGCGGTTGCAGGTGAAGCGGATGTACCATTTTATAATTTAAGCGGTGCTGATTTCGTTGAAATGTTTGTAGGTGTGGGCGCTTCCCGCGTTCGGGATCTTTTTGATCAAGGAAAGAAAAATTCACCTTGCATTGTTTTTATAGATGAATTGGATGCTGTGGGACGCCAACGGGGTGCCGGTCTTGGTGGTGGTCATGATGAACGTGAACAAACCTTAAATCAGCTCTTGGTTGAAATGGACGGGTTTAATTCCGATCAAATGGTTATTGTGCTGGCTGCAACAAACAGGCCCGATGTATTAGATCCTGCATTGTTAAGACCGGGAAGATTTGATCGTCAAATTGTCGTAGATGCTCCGGATTTAAAAGGTCGCTTGGGTATACTAAAGGTGCATATCAAAAAAATTGTAATTAATAAACGTAAAGTGAATTTGGAAACCCTAGCCCGTGGGACTCCTGGACTTGTGGGTGCGGATTTAGCCAATTTAGTGAACGAAGCTGCGCTGTTAGCCGCAAGAAAGAGAAAACAGTCCGTGGATATGGATGATTTTGAAGATGCAAAAGATAAAGTGCTAATGGGGATACAGCGGAAAAGTATGATCCTTTCCGACGAAGAAAAGAAAGTAACAGCGTACCATGAATCGGGACATACATTAGTGGCAACTCTGATCCCCGGGGCAGACCCCATGCATAAAGTAACTATTATTCCCCGTGGGCGGGCACTCGGTGTTACTGCTCAAATACCTATAGATGAGAAACATAACTATTCTCGGGATTATATTGAAGGTCGTTTGGCCATTTTACTCGGAGGCAGGGCTGCTGAACAACTCATTTTCGACGAATTGACAACCGGCGCCGGGGATGACATTGAAAAAGCCACTGCCATTGCCAGGAAGATGGTTTGTGAATGGGGTATGAGTGATGCACTTGGACCTATGACATTTGGTAAGAAGAATGAAGAAGTATTTCTTGGAAGAGAGATTCAAACCCACCGCGATTTTAGTGAAGCAACCGCCAGGATGATTGATGAAGAAGTGGTTCGAATTATTCGAAAGGCTCAACAAACAGCAGCAAGTTTATTGAAGAATAATTTGATCATTCTTGATACCATGGCTGAAGGTCTTCTGAAGTATGAAACACTGGATAGTAAAGACATCAGTAGAATTTTAGAAGGAAAAAAACTGATCCGTTCCAAGAATGGTAAACCACGCCGAAAACGGTCAAAACGACGAAAAATCAACCATCCAAAAAAATCAACCTCACCCAAAAGTCCAACAAAGGCAATAGATTCTCCTGCTTCTCAAAAGAGAATCCATAAACCATAATGTGCTAAAAAAGCTCTCGCAAAAGACTCAATCTATCCAACATATCAAGTCTCCTCGGATGGCAGGAGATGAAATAAACTAATGGCTCTTCCGTCTAATTGGAAGAAATTGCATATTCAAAATTCTCCTACATTTATTATGGGTATATTAAATGTTACACCAGACTCCTTTAGTGACGGCGGGCGATATTTTAATTTGGAGTCAGCTGTTGAGCACACATTAAAAATGGTGGCTGATGGAGCTGATATTATTGATATTGGTGGAGAATCCACTCGGCCGGGAGCCGATCCGGTATCACTGGAGGAGGAACTCAATAGGGTCGTTCCAGTGATAGAATCCATTCGATCACATTCCGACATTTGTATTTCAATAGATTCATATAAGGCAACGGTCGCTGACAGAGCGGTTGCAGCGGGTGCCGATATCATTAATGATATCAGCGGGTTACAGTTTGATCATCGTATGATAGAGATTGCATGTGAATCTGATGTTCCCGTAGTTATTATGCACATGAAGGGGAATCCACGGAATATGCAAAAGAATCCATTTTATAAGGACTTAATGCAAGAAATGGTTGCATTTTTTCAGGAACGTGTGAAGTTTTGTAGACGAAATGGGATAAAAAATGAAAATATCATACTCGACCCGGGAATTGGCTTTGGAAAAAGAGTTCAGGATAATTACGAATTGTTAAGAGAACTTCACCAATTAAAAAACCTTGGATTCCCAATATTAACGGGACCTTCCCGAAAATCATTTATTGGAACAACATTAAGTTCATCAGTCGAAAATCGGTTTGAAGGGACCGTGGCCGCTGTAACTGCATCCATATTAAACGGAGCAAAAATAGTACGCGTACACGATGTAAAAGAAATGAAACAAGCCGTAGTAATTGCAGATGAAATTCGAGGGATTGCATAATGGAATTATTTAAAATTGGTTTTTTAACTGTATCCCTCATTGATATAATAGATTTAGCGCTGGTGAGCTGGTTATTTTATAGAATTTATCAGTATTTTAAGGAAACCAGGGCGGGACAGATGCTTGTGGGACTTATTATTTTGTTGATCGCATCCTTTATTTTTAATGCGATTGGTTTTAGTGCATCATCATGGCTGGTGAATCAATTCCAAACGGTTTGGGTAGTGGCGTTTGTTATTTTGTTTCAACCTGAATTACGCAGAATGCTTATTTACATAGGACAAACACGATTATTCCAAACCATTTTCCGCATGGGTACGTCAAAATCTATTGAAGAATTGGTGGATGCTATCAATAACCTCATAGAAAACAAGTGGGGGGCTTTGATTGTTATCCAGAGAGAAACCGGTTTACGAATTTATAAAGAAGCCGGTACGCAGTTAAAAGCAGAAGTTTCGTCCGCATTAATTCAATCAATTTTTAATCCAAAGTCGCCTCTTCATGACGGGGCAATCATTATCCAAAATGAAATAATAGAATCTGCAGCAAGTATTTTACCTCTAACTGAAAGCAGTATGGTTGACCCGGCCATGGGAACACGTCATCGGGCTGCTCTTGGAATCACGGAAGAATCGGATGCAATCGCCATTGTCGTTTCCGAGGAAAAACAACGCATATCTGTCGCGGAAAACGGTCGGTTTATGAATATTGGAATGGATGAAATGGAATTACGTCGTTTTCTCAATGAACAGCTTTTTATGTCTTCAGGGGATTAATGCAGGAAATTACCGGTGAAATTTGGGCATACGCCCTGGGGAGTGTTTTAATTGTAAGCCTTATTTCATTAGTGGGAATTGTAACATTGACCTTCTCTCGTGTATTTTTAAATAAAATTCTACTTTTTCTTGTAAGCTTTGCAGTTGGGAGTTTATTGGGTGGTGCTTTTATTCATTTGATTCCGGAAGCATTTGATTCTGACCTGGATACTTTAGTTGTTTCCGGGGCGGTGTTATCCGGAATTGTTCTCTTTTTTGTCTTAGAAAAATTTCTTCGCTGGAGGCATTGTCATCATGAAACCACGGAGAATCACGTTCATCCAGTGGTCCCAATGAATATTTTCGGCGATGCAATGCATAATTTTATTGACGGTATCCTTATTGGTATTTCCTACGCTGTCAGTATTCCAATTGGCTTGGCCACTACCGTGGCTGTATTGCTTCATGAAATTCCTCAGGAAATTGGAGATTTTGGAATTCTGGTTCATGGCGGATTGACAGTTCGGAAAGCATTATTTTTTAATTATGCTTCTGCTCTCACTTCATTTTTAGGGGTTGTAATTGCATTAATGTTAGGTTCTTCAATGGAAAATTTCGCCCTGTTCTTATTGCCCCTTACAGCCGGAGGTTTTATTTATATTGCCGGATCAGACTTGATTCCAGAACTCCATGATAATACGGATATTTCCATATCCATTTTACAGTTGATCGCCTTACTTGGAGGAATTGGTGTTATGTTTGGATTAACGGCTATTTTTTAAACATCTTTCATATTTAATAAAATTTTAAATTCAATTATGGAATTACTGGACTTAAAAAACAACTACTCATCTGCGGAAACCAAGCATCACGAACTCCGGAGGCATCTTTGACCTCGAGTCAAAGAAAATTGAATTAGAAAAACTCCGCCTGAAGTCCGGCGCACCGGATTTTTGGAATGACAACAATGCCGCCCAGGCAATCCTGAAAAAAATATCCCTATTAGAAAAAGAACTCACCCTGTGGACAGATTTGGAAACGCGCCACGGTGATGTGGAGGTATTATTGGAGTTTGCTGAAAGCGGTGATGCAGAATTGGAGGAGGTAGCTGAAGAACTTCAATCTTATGCAAAAATCATAGAAGAAGTTGAATTAAAAATGATCTTGGGTGATGACCAGGATACGCTTGACGCTATTGTGACCATCCACCCGGGAGCAGGCGGCACAGAAAGCCAGGACTGGGCAGAAATGCTTTATCGGATGTATAGCCGTTGGGTGGAGAAAAAAGATTTTAAAAAAGAAATGATGGATTACCAGCCGGGAGATGAAGCAGGACTGAAGGATGTAACTTTTGAGGTAAAAGGAGATTATGCTTTCGGCTTATTGAAAGCAGAAGCAGGTATTCATCGTTTGGTTCGTATTTCACCTTTCGATTCCAATAGCCGCCGCCATACGTCTTTTGCATCTGTATTTGTTTACCCCAGCAGTGATGAAGAGATCGAAATTGAAATTGATCCTAGCGATCTGCGGATTGATACCTATCGAGCCAGTGGTGCAGGCGGACAGCATGTAAATAAGACTGATTCAGCCATCCGTATTACCTATATTCCTACGGGTATAGTGGCTCAATGCCAAAATGAACGTTCGCAACATAAAAATAAGGCTACAGCCCTGAAAGTGTTAAAAGCGCGACTATACCAATTGGAAGTTGATAAACAAAAAGAAGACGCACAGGAATTGGAGGATACCAAAATGGATATTGGTTGGGGGAGTCAGATTCGGTCCTACGTATTTCATCCATATAATATGGTGAAGGATCATCGTACTAAAGAGGAAACTGGGAATATTTCAGCTGTAATGGACGGGGATTTGGACAAATTTATACGAGCGTATTTGATCAGCCGGTTGAAATAGTAAAGTCCGGATTTGACTTTTTCCGAAATGGTAATAAATTATTAAAAGTAAGCATGAGAATTAGCTTTTATCACAAATTTAATATGAGTTAAACAGTAGCCCCGATATGAGTGTCGGGACTATTAAATTATTACATCTTTTTAGTGTTTACCGTTTCTGGTGATATTGGTTAAAATAATTTCATTTCGATGGGATTCACCGGCAGTACTGATAATCACACCGATTCGTCTACTATCGGAGTTAATCGCCAATCATCAGCCCAAAAATTAAACAAGGAAGGGGTAACTTGATTGTAACTTCAATATATGGAGGTTGCCTGACTCCGAAGGAGTAGTATGAACTTTACTCAATATAGTACATTTAGACGTATGTTGGGGTAACTGAAATAGTCTTAATATATTCTAATGCCTTTTAAAAAGTACTGCAGACATTCTTGTCTGCAGTATGACAGACAAGAATATCTGTCATATATCCACAACAAACTTAAACTGATAATTTTTTTCAGGTATGGTTTTATTCCACGAAATTTCCATCCACATCGAGCAAAAGTCGTTCGCCTTGACAAGGTGGGATGAAATGTATTTTGAATTAACTAAAACCGTTTTTCCCACCTTGTCAAAGTCAATTTCTTATTCCACAGGATTTCCGTCAGGGTCGAGTAAAATTGGATCTCCAAATCCAAGGGATTTCATCCCTTCAAGCTGTGTGGCTGCATCCCCAACAACCAAATATATCATTTCATCCGGACGGATCCATTTCTGTGCCAGTTCATTATGACTCTCAATGGTCATTTGACGGATAATATTTTCCTGATCGTTTATGTAATCAAACGGCAAATTGTAAGTTGCAATATTATCAATCATTCCCCGCAGAGCCCCTAATGTTTCAAATCTTCGGGCATTGGATTTTAGCAGAACATTTTTAGTGAATTCCAAATCCTCTGATGATATTGGATCCCGATAAGCGGTCATCAGCTCTTTAAATATATTGATTGATTCCTCTGTGGTATTTGATTGCACACCAGAAGAAGCAGTGAATTTCCCTAGGAATTTTGTTCCGGTAAAACGTGTGCGGGCACCATAAGTAAATCCTTTCTCTTCCCGAAGAACCAAATTCACATTTCCGCTGAAATTCCCTCCCAATTTCATATTCATCACCGTTGCTGGGAAAAAGTCCGGATCGGTGCGCGCCAATCCCAGATATCCGATTCTAATTTCTGATTGCTTTGCGTTGGGAACATCTACAAAATATACTTTTGGATCGGATTCAGGTTGTGGCAATTCATATTTAGGAAATGTTACTTTTTTTATCTCCCACTTGTTTACCAAGCCACGAAATGCTTTCAAAGCCTGGCTACGACTTATATCGCCGACAATAGTAATGGTAGCTAAGTCAGCGGAAAAATTCTTTGCATAATAGTTTTTAAGGTCATCCAGCTTGATTAAATCTAATGCTTCTACCGTCCCAACTGTTTCATTGGCAAGGATATGATTCTTATATAGTAGCTTATTAAAGACCTTAGATGCGATGGCAGATGGCACGGATGCCCGTCGTTTGATGGCTTCCGCTGTTTCTCTTTTAACACGATCAAATTCTGTTTCATCCCAACGGGGTTCGAATAATATTTCTTCAACCAGTGCCAGCGTCGCTTCAAAATTTCGTTTCAAGGTTGTTACTTCCACGCCGATGGTTTCCTTTCCGGTATACATCGTGATGGAAGACCCCAGCGCATCAATAGCTTCTTCAAGTTCGATAGGTGTTCTATTTGCTGTACCTTGCATCATCAAATCGGAAATAAGATTTGCTACTCCCACTTTTTCCTGGTCATCCAAAAGTATTCCCCCTTCAATTTGAATACCGAAATTGATTAATGGGAGTTCGTCGTGCTTGGTGCCATAAATAGAAACGCCATTTTTATAAGCATAATGCCATATTCTTGGGAGATGTAGCCGTGGTTGCGGACCATCAACCGGTTCCACAGATCGATCAAACAAAGAAGGAATATTTTCTATATCTATACTGTTCACTATCGTTTCTTTTGCGCTTTTTTCAACGATTTTTTCTTCCTGAACTGGAAAGAAAACGGAACCGTCTGCCGCCAGATCCACTTTGCCTTTTGGAACGAAACTGGTCATAACATAATTCTGGCCTTTTATATATTTTTTGTACACCCGTTTAATGTCATCCATATTGACATCGAGTACTTTCTGCAATTCTTCTGCAATAGCATCCGGCGAGCCATAATATTCATTATATTGTGCCAGTTGAAATCCTTTACTTAAAACAGAAGAAATGCCCCGATAGAAGCCGGTTTCATATTTGGCTTTCAACCTCTCAAGATCTTCATCTGTGAAACCATCAATTTCAAAACGGGAAAATGATTCATGAATAGCCGATTCTACTTCTGTTAAATTGGAAGTTGGAAATGCATTAACGACTATTTTGAATGTCCCGGCTATTTCCTGTGCTCCATTGTATGAGTAAAGTGTGGGAGCCAGTTTTTTTTCCTCGACGATTACTTTGTACAATGGCGCTTTTTTTCCATCACCTAAAAGCTGTCCAAATAATTCAAGGGCAGCCGCATCGGGATGCCTTTGGTCTACTGTGGGAAACACCATGGTTAACCGAGGGGAACTGGCAAAATTATCTTCGTAATATAGTTTTTTTGTTTCATTAAGCTGTACAGGTATGGGTTTAGGATCTTCAAAAACAGGGCCGGATTTAATTTCTCCAAAATATTTTTCGACGAATTTTTTAACTTGCCTTTTATTAATATCACCGGCAATCACCATCGTGGCATTATTGGGTCCATACCATTTTTCGTAGAAATCACGAACATCTTTTAATGTTGCGTTTTGCAAATCTTCTAATTCTCCGATTACTGTCCAATTGTATGGATGTCCCTCAGGGTAAAGGTTTTTAATAATAATATAATTATTATAACCATAGGGACGGTTATCTACCCGTTGGCGTTTTTCATTTTGAACCACTTCCTGCTGGTTCTCAAAAGAAGATTGCGTCACAGTAGAAAGGAGCCATCCCATGCGGTCAGATTCCATCCAGAGGACTGTTTCTAATGCATTTTTGGGTACGATCTCGTAGTAAACGGTTCCGTCTTCCCATGTACCGCCATTTAACGTGCCGCCGACATTTTGAATCTTTTTGAAAAACTGATCTTGACCGACGTGCTGGGATTCCTGGAAAAGCATATGTTCAAACAGATGGGCAAATCCGGTTCTTCCGGGAATTTCGCGATTGGAACCAACGTGGTATTGAATGGCGACTCCAACGATTGGATCTGATTTATCCTCGTGTAAAATGACGGTTAATCCATTATCCAATAAGTATTTTTCATAATCAATTGTAAATGGTGTAATGGCATTGATTATGCAATTATTTAAAAGAAGAGTTATAAAAATGTTGAAAATCATTGATTTTTTAAACATGGAATTCTCCTTTTAGAAGGCTGTGTAAAACCCTGTACGTAAAGAAAAGAGAATTAAAATTTGGCAGGAACGAAAAGCAGACGAAATTTAAACTTTTAAATTTGTGTATCGGGTTTTGCAAAGCCTTCTATTACCAAAATGAATTGTAGTTGATACAATAAACAAAATATCTGATTATTACATATCGGCAAAAATTACGTAAAATGATTGTTTTATTATATGGATATTATATTTTACTGAGTTGATGAACTAATAAACCAAAATTGGGTTGCATAATGATGGAAAAAGAAATCTTTGCGGCAGGTATAAATAATATGCTACTTTTAGTACGTTAAGGTGATCCTGTTTAAATGAGTAGACGTTTCATGAAATATTTATTTCGCATTTTACCTGTTTTTTGTACGCTTATGGTGGCGGTCTTCTTGTTTAATGCCTGTGATGATAACAATACAGATGATATACCTGACGAATTACAAAAAGGGGAAGGGTTGATACCTGCTGTCATTGGCAACAGATGGATTTACTCAGATTCTCTTTGGATCGCCGATTCCTTGTGGCATGCAAATTTTGATACGGTTGAAATAATTGATACCCTAATGAGGGGCGATCAGATCTGGTGGCAAACAAAAAGTTATATACCTGATTTATATAATGATGACCCTTATCATAATCCAAACCAAGATGCTGGAGAATTCTACATCCGTAACGACAGTATTTTTGGAGTTACTTATAATTGGGGAAATCGCGAAACCGTATTACGTTTCATCCCGCCTCCTGATACATCCACCAGTTATTATGTCTGGTATGAAGATACTGGATGGATAAGAACGGCGGTCATGCAGCCGGAGTCAATTACTGTTCCGGCCGGAACATTTGACAGTTGCGGTGTATATACTGATATTACTATTGAATCCGATATAATACATGTCATTGCCCCAGGTGTGGGAGTTCTTCAGCGTTCTGTAATAGGTTCAAGTTTAAGATGGATAATTACTTTAATTGGTTATGAATTAGTTCTTGACTGAAATATTCTAAAACGGATTAAATCCTTTCAAAGGTTTGTGAACCTTTGAAAGGTTACCGGCAAGTTATCTCATGAAGTCGGGTGACTTCTCTCAATCAATAAATGATTTTTGTATAAAATATAACATTTGAAAAGTCAGTGATGGTATTTATCAAAAGAATCATTTAAGCACTACCCCCACTATATTTAAATTAACAGCTTTCAAACTAAAAGAATATTCATGACAGACGATCATAAAAGCTTAAACGAAATCATTCGCTTTCGAAGAGAGAAACTGGATGCACTAAAGGAAAAGGGTGTTAACCCTTATCCACATAATTATAATCCAACCCATACCAGCGGCGAGGCTCTTGCGAAATATGATGAGTTAGAAGGTAAAGATGTCACCGTCGCCGGCCGGATTATGGCTCTCCGTAAAATGGGTAAAGCATCCTTTTTTCATATCCAGGATATGGGTGGTCGAATCCAGGTGTACATTCGACGAGATGATGTGGGCGAAGATGCTTATGCTCATTTTAAACTCATGGATATTGGGGATTTTGTTGGTGTAAAGGGTTTTTTGTTTACGACTAAAATGGGTGAAAAGTCAATCCACGCCAAGGAATTTACTGTATTAGCAAAGAGCATTCGTCCTCTTCCGGTTGTGAAGGAAAAGGATGGTGAAACATTCGACGCATTCGAAGATAAGGAATTACGCTATCGCAACCGTCATTTAGACCTTATCGTAAATCCCGGCGTCAGAGATGTTTTTGTAAAGCGAGCGAAAGTTATTAGCAAAATAAGGAATTATTTAGATGGATTAGGGTTTCTTGAAGTGGAAACACCTGCCCTTCAACCTCTTTACGGAGGCGCCAATGCAAGGCCATTTACAACACATCATAATGCTTTGGACCAAAAACTCTATCTACGCATCGCAGATGAATTATACCTAAAACGCCTTATTATAGGTGGTTTCGACCGCGTCTATGAATTGGCAAAAGATTTTCGAAATGAAGGTATGGATCGAAGCCACAATCCTGAGTTTACCATGCTGGAATTATATTGGGCTTATGCAGACTATGAAAACATTATGGAACTAGTGGAAGATATGTTTCGCAGCGCAGCAGAAACTGTTGGAAAAACCAAGGTGCATTGGCAGGGAAATGAAATCAATCTTTCCAAATCATTCTCACGGAAACCCATTCTGGAATTATTACAGGAAGCTACCGGGAAAAATTTGGGATCTGCAACAGACGATGAAATGATAAAACTATGTAAGTCCCATAATATTGATGTGGACGACAATGCCAATTATGGTCAGATGCTGGATGAACTTATGAGTGAACTAGTAGAGCCAAAACTTATTCAACCCACATTTGTCACTGATTATCCCAAAGCCATTTCACCGTTGGCAAAAGCCCATCGCAATGGGGATACTAACTTAGTGGAACGATTTGAATTATTTATAGGCGGCGCTGAATTTGCCAATGCATTTACTGAATTAAATGACCCTGTCGATCAGCGTGAACGATTGGAGGCACAAGCAAGATTGAGGGAAAAAGGTGATGAAGAGGCACAACCTGTTGATGAAAATTTTATTCAGGCAATGGAGTGCGGCATGCCGCCGACAGGCGGTGTTGGAGTCGGCATTGACCGTCTTACGATGCTTCTGACAGAACAAAATACGATTAAAGATGTCATTCTTTTTCCCGCTATGCGGACGATCGATGAATGAAGACAGCGCTTCGCATTGCCATTCGTCATTTAGGATTTAAGCACCAGGGTAGTTTCACATCTTTTGCCGGCATTGCAGCTGTGATTGGTTTGGGATTAGGTATCTGTGCTTTAGTCCTTACCGTTTCCGTTCTTAATGGATTTGAGGATACTATTTCCAGAAAAATTGCAGGATTGGATGGACATATCCGTACCCAGCACTTTCTTTTTAGACCCGTCGATCCTTATCAATCAAAATTGGACAGTATTTTAACAAATCAATCGGTGTCATATTCATCGGTTCCTTATATCCAGGAAGCCGCCATGGTGAGAAAAGGCCGTAGAGCGGAAGGAATTCTCATTGAAGGGTATGGAGATGACGAACTGCCAAATGATATTGCCAAAATGGTGCAATCAGGGTCATCCGAATTGGAAAATGGAAAGGCGGTGATTGGAAAAGCACTAGCTCAAATGTTACATGTTGATGTTGGAGATAAATTGGTGTTAATGGACATGAAATCCATGATCACTATCTCATCCGGACGGCGTATGAAGCAAGTATCCATTGGTGGGATTTACAAATCCGGTTTACAGGAATATGATCAATCGGTAGTTTATTTATCATTAAAAGACGCACAGAATTTGTTTCACTATGAGAATAAAATATCCGGCTATACAATTTCATTAAAGGATGGAAATAATGCCGATATTATTTCAACTGTACTTGAGGAATCCTTAGGTTATCCCTATTATGTAATTACATGGAAGGAGAAACATAACAATTTGTTCAACTGGCTAAATTTACAAAAATGGCCAATTCTAATTATTTTTGGAATGATCGCATTGGTTGGAATTGTAAATATTATTTCTGCATTATTTATGATAGTTCTTGAAAAAATCCGAACTATTGGTACATTAAAATCCATGGGAATGGATAATAAAACCATTCGTCAAATCTTCCTAATCAAAGGGGTGTTTATTGGGTCTTTAGGTTCTTTATTTGGATTAGCGTTAGCATTAATTTTCGCTGCTATACAAATTCATTATACCCCATTGTCCATTTCAGAAGAAATATATTTTATGCGCTACGTACCCGTTCTTCTTGACTGGTCCATTATTGGAATGATCGTTTTTTGTGGAATATTTTTTTCGATACTTTCGGCGCTGTGGCCGACAGGCCGGGCAGCAGCTATTGATCCTGCCGATGCTTTGAGGTACGAATGAAGTTTGCTTATACAATCGCACGAAGATTTATGCTCGGTGGAAAAGGTGCCGGTCCCAGTCGATTGACAGGATGGATTTCCATTATCGGTCTGGCAGCCGGAACTTTCGCTTTGATTGTTTCATTATCTGTCTTAAACGGTTTTGAGGAACGGGTTACCGGTCGGATTGTTGGATTTGAAGGAGACTTGAGAATAACGGCGGTGGAAGAAGATTTGAATTTGTCACTGATGATGAATACAATTAAAAGGGATCAATTCGCAGCAGATGCCATGCCGTACAGAGAGCGAAAAGGGTTAATATCGGGTTCTGACCAAGAACAGCGTTTGGTCATGTTAAAAGCGATAGAAATAGAACGCTTTTCAGAATTTTATAATATAAATATAAAAGAGACTGTTGTAAAACCAGAAACACCATCCATTTATATTGGACAGGTGTTAGCTCAACGGTTGAATATAGCTGTTGGTGATAATATCCAAATGATGAGTCCGGTAGATCACAGTGGTCAGATAGGCTTACCTCGGAAATATTCCGGAACAATTTCAGGAATTTTTAAAACAGAAGTTTTAGATTTAGATGATCGAATGGTTTTTATACCAATGGAATTAGGTGAAACATTGTTTTCCAGGAAAAAAAGTATCGATGGCATTGATATTCGGCTAAATGACTCAGAACAAGCCGGTGAACTAAAAAAATATTATCGAAAGAAACTCCCCGGTGGAATTTTGATTAAAAGTTGGGCTGACCTTCATTCAGGATTATTTAACGCCATGCGAATGGAGCGATTAGGAGCCTTGGCAGTATTAAGTCTGATCATTTTAGTGGCTTGTTTTAATCTCATGTCTACGCTGGTGTTAGTTACCTATCAGAAAATTCGAGAAATTGGTATTTTGAGAACATTGGGAACAACTGCTCGGAAAATCCAGGGAGTCATTTTATTCCAGGGATTGATGATAGGAGGCGTCGGCGCGATGACGGGAATCTTATTAAGTACTGGATTGGTTTTAGTGCAAAATCAATTTGGTTTAATTCCATTACCCCAAGAAGTTTATTTTATTGATCAATTACCAATGGTATTAAAAATGATGGATCTTTTTGTTGTGTTTGTTATTTCATTTATCTTAATCTTAATGTCTTCAGCAATTGCATCAAACCGAGCGCTAAAAATTAATCCTAAAGAAGCCGTTTATTTAGAAAAATGATATTAAAAGCCACTGGTATAAATAAATCCTACCATAATGGATCGAAGACACTCGATGTATTAAAGAATATCAATATACAATTAATGGTGGGAGATATGGTAACAATAATGGGTCAATCGGGTGCCGGTAAAACCACATTATTAAACATATTGGGGACATTGGATAATCCTGACGGCGGTAAGGTAGAAATATGCGGAAAGGATATTGACGTGTTAAGTGAAGAAGAATTATCCTCCTTACGTAATAATCATTTGGGGTTCGTATTCCAATTTCATCATTTATTGCCTGAATTCACTGCAATTGAAAATGTATTAATGCCCAGCCTGATCGCCGGAGATGAAGACGATGTTAAAGAACGAGCAAAAGAATTATTTGAATATGTAGAAATGGTAGAACGGAAAGATCATTATCCATCACAATTATCTGGCGGGGAAAGACTTCGGGTAGCTGTGTTAAGGGCAATTATCCGAAAACCGGATGTTATTCTAGCGGATGAACCGACTGGAAATTTAGATATAACGAACGCAAATAAATTACTGAGTTTGTTTAATAAAATTAATAAAGATTTTGATCAGGCGTTTGTAATTACAACTCACAATCCGAGTGTCGCCGATATTGGTCACAGAAAATATATTTTAGAAAATGAAACATTATCTTTGACAGATAGTGTTTGAAAACGAGTAAACTATTGCTAATTTAAGTTTGAAATGAAAGAGAATTTTTCAAAACGAGTCCAATTAATTATGAAAAATGCTAAGGAGGAAGCCATCCGACTTGGACATAGCTATGTTGGTTCAGAACACTTATTATTGGGTCTAATTCGATTGAATTCGGGGTTGACCCAAAAGATTTTGGATATTTACGATTGCGATATAGAAGATATCCGAACAATGGTAGAAGACTTGATTAAATCTTCTGGTGGTACCATGACGCTCGGTCATCTGCCATTGACACGCCGCGCAGAACGAATATTGCGCAATGCTTACAATGAAGCAGCCGCTTTGGGTGCATCTGTTGCCGATGATGAACATCTGCTATTAGCGATGTTAAAAGAAACGGAAGGAATTGCCCTGGAAGTATTGAATTCATACAATCTTGATTTTAGCGGCGTGATGGAATTACTTCACGATGAAACAGATGAGGATGAAGATAGAGAAGATGACTTGCCGATGATCCAAAAACAACATGTCGGAAAAAAATCAAAAACACCTGCACTGGACCATTTTTCACGAGATATTACCGATTTAGCAAGGAAATCTAAATTGGATCCGGTTATTGGTCGTCAGGAAGAAATTAACCGTGTGGCTCAAATTTTATCCCGCAGAAAGAAAAATAATCCCGTATTAATCGGAGAACCGGGAGTGGGTAAAACAGCAATCATTGAGGGACTTGCTCAGCGTATAATTGAGAAATCGGTTCCAAGGTTATTACACAATAAACGTATTTTATCTTTGGATCTTGCATCTATTGTTGCCGGAACAAAATATCGCGGGCAGTTTGAAGAACGCATGAAAACAATCATGGTGGAGTTGGAAAATTCAAACGACTTGATTTTGTTTATTGATGAATTACATACCATAGTTGGTGCCGGAGGAGCGTCCGGCTCCTTAGATGCTTCAAACATGTTTAAACCTGCTTTAGCAAGGGGAGATATTCACTGCATCGGTGCGACAACATTAGATGAATTCCGTAAGCATATTGAAAAAGACGGAGCACTTGAAAGACGGTTTCAAAAAATAACAGTGAATCCTCCCACTCAGGAAGAAACGATTCAGATTTTGAATGGATTAAAAAAAGCGTATGAAACCCATCACAATGTTCAGTACGAAGATGATGCTATTAAAGCATGCGTTTATTTATCGGATCGTTATATCACCGATAAATATTTACCGGATAAGGCCATTGACGTCATGGATGAGGCGGGATCAAGAGCACATCTGCATAATATTGTCGTCCCCCAAAATATTTTAGATCTCGAAAAGGAAGTAGATATAGTCCGACTCAAAAAAGAAGAAGTTGTATCGAAACAAAAATTTGAAGAGGCAGCCAATTATAGGGATAAAGAACAAAAGTTGCTGATTCAATTATCAAAGGCACAGCAAGAATGGCAGGATGACGAGCAATCCAGCCTCGAAATTATTACTGAAGATAATATTGCAGATGTTGTTTCAATGGTTTCAGGAATTCCGGTTAATAAAGTCGCAGAATCGGAAACGAAAAAGCTTTTGAAAATGAAAGATAATTTACAGAAATACATTATTGGTCAAACGCAAGCGATTGAAATTATTTCAAAATCCATCCAAAGAGCCAGAGCCGGTTTAAAGAATCCAAAACGTCCCATTGGTGTATTTTTATGTTTAGGTCCAACAGGGGTTGGAAAAACTGAATTAGCAAAAGTGTTAGCAAATTATTTGTTTAACCATACGCAAGCTTTAATAAAAATTGATATGTCCGAATTCGGGGAACGATTTTCAGTTTCCAGGTTAATCGGCGCACCACCGGGGTACGTAGGATATGAAGAGGGCGGGGAACTGACCGAAAAGGTTCGTCGGAATCCATATTCCGTTGTGCTGTTTGATGAAATTGAAAAAGCACATCCGGATGTTTTTAATTTATTACTGCAGTTATTCGATGAAGGTGTTTTAACCGATAGCATGAGCAGAAAAGTGGATTTTAAAAATACCATTACCATTATGACCTCCAATATTGGCACAAAGGAACTAATGAAAGGGAGTACATTGGGGTTTGTGGATCAAACTGGTGGAAAATCTTACGAAAAAATGCAGGATAAACTTTTGGATGCAGTGAAAAATTCATTTAGCCCGGAATTTTTGAATCGGATAGATGAAACCATTGTTTTCCACCCATTAGCTAAAGAACACGTTCTGGATATAATCCATTTACAGTTGGAAGATTTGCGTTCAAATCTGGGTCGAAAAAATATAAAATTCAGATTATCCAAAACGGCGAAGAAATTGCTATTAAAAAAGGGATTTAAACCAGAATTCGGAGCACGTAATTTACGTCGAGAAATTCAAAATAATTTTGAAGACCCCATATCTGAAATGCTGCTGGAAGATAAATTTTCCGAAGGTGATATTATTAGTATTACTGCTTCAAAAGGATCCTTTTTATTTACAAAACTCAAATCAAAAAAATCAACAATTTCAAGCACGAAAATCAGAGAAGCTAAATCATCGTAGCTTCTGCCATATCGGTTAAAATATATTAATAAAACTGTCATATAGGTTTACATTACTATGTGGTATACTAATTGTGTTATTGTAAAAACAATTCATAATTCATCAAAAAAGGAATAAAAAAATGAGCAAAATTATTGGTATTGACTTAGGAACAACCAATTCCTGTGTTGCAGTATTAGAAGGTGGAGAACCCTCCATTATCAATAATCCTGAAGGAGGCAGAACCACTCCATCAGTTGTGGCATTCACAAAAAACGGTGAGAGGCTTGTAGGACAACCAGCCAAACGACAAGCAGTAACAAATTCCCAAAAGACCATTTTTTCTATTAAACGGTTTATGGGGCGGAAATATGATGAAGTGGGTACAGAAATTGAAGAAGTACCCTATCCAGTATCAAAGAAAAAAGGTGGTGCAGTAGCAGTAAAGGTGGATGAAAAAGAGTATACTCCTCCGGAAATCAGTGCTATGGTATTGCAAAAATTAAAGCAAATGGCCGAAGAGCATTTAGGTGCGACCGTAACAGAAGCTGTTGTTACTGTTCCTGCATATTTTAATGATTCTCAGCGTCAAGCTACAAAGGACGCGGGTAAAATTGCCGGCTTGAATGTGCGTCGTATTATTAATGAGCCGACGGCAGCTGCCCTTGCTTATGGTCTTGATAAGAAAAAAGATGAAAAGATTGCAGTATTCGATTTAGGTGGTGGCACCTTTGACATTTCCGTCTTGGAATTAGGAGATGGTGTATTTGAAGTGAAATCAACCAATGGTGACACACATCTTGGTGGGGATGATTTTGATCAAAAGGTTATCAATTGGATCGCTGATGAATTTAATAAAAGCGATGGTATTGATTTACGTAAAGACCCAATGGCATTACAAAGATTGAAAGAAGCGGCTGAAAGTGCTAAGAAGGAATTATCCAGCTCAAAGCAAACTGAGATTAATTTACCTTTTGTTACTGCGGACGCTTCAGGACCAAAACACCTTAACCTGACATTATCAAGAGCAAAATTCGAAGAATTAGTATCAGATTTGGTACAACGAACAATCGAGCCATGCAAAAAAGCCATCAGAGATGCTGGTCTTTCTGCTGCTGAAATTGATGAAGTAATCTTGGTAGGTGGTTCAACGAGAATACCGAAAATCCAGGAAAAGGTGAATGAAATTTTCGGTAAAGAACCCAATCGCAGCGTTAATCCTGATGAAGTCGTCTCTTTAGGCGCGGCAATTCAAGGTGGCGTTCTGGCCGGAGATGTTGATGATATACTACTTTTGGATGTAACACCCCTTTCATTGGGAATCGAAACACTTGGAAGCGTATCAACAAAATTGATCGAACGGAACACCACTATTCCGACTCGAAAATCTCAAGTGTTCAGCACAGCAGCAGACAATCAAACGACGGTAGAAATTCACGTACTACAAGGTGAACGGGAGATGGCGGTTGATAATAAAACCATCGGACGTTTCCATTTAGATGGAATTCCTCCGGCACCAAGAGGTGTTCCTCAAATCGAAGTCACGTTTGATATAGATGCGAATGGTATTCTGAATGTAAATGCAAAAGATAAGGCAACCGGGAAAGAACAAACCATTCGTATTGAAGCATCCAGTGGATTGAGTGAAAATGAGATAGAGAAAATGGTAAATGATGCAAAAAAACATGAATCTGAAGACAAAGAAAAACGAGAACTGGTTGATATCCATAACCAAGCTGAACAACTGATTTATCAGACTGAAAAAAATATTGAGGAATTTGGTGAAAAGTTAAGTGAAGACGAGAAAAAGACACTTACTGATTCTGTCGAAAAACTAAAGACTGCGAACTCAGGTACAATAGTGAGTGATATTAAATCTTCAATGGATTCATTAAATGCTGCGTGGAATAAATTGGCATCTAAGATGTATGAAGCCACTAAAGATGATGAACAACCCAATGCTGAAGCGCCCCCAACAAAGGAAGAGAAAGCAAAAAAAGATGAAGGCGAGATTGAAGATGCTGACTATGAAGTTGTTGATTAAACCATAAAATACATATTAAACAAAAAAAGCGTTCCAATTGAACGCTTTTTTTGTTTTTGGAACTGGACTCACGTATATTCGTATTGACGGGTACTGCGTTCAAACATAAATGAAACACGTAAAAACCATTCTTATAGGCCTGACGTTCATTTTGATCGTTGCATTAAACATATTTCTGCAATCATCATTATGGCGGAGTCCAATTCAAACATATATAAATAATAAGCTGAAAGAACATTCAAAATGGCAGATCGTAATACCTGAACTAAGCGGGAATTTAGGAAGTACCATAAATGGGTTAGACATACGTCTGACAAATCAGAATGGTACAGAAGTTATTATTGGTGAATTCCATGCGAGGATGAATATTTTTAAAACTATCATTGGGAAACCAACCCTTTCATTTTTTCAAATTAACAATATTGAAATCCATCCTGTTTTTCAGTCAGATAACATGATTATGGACGAAAATATTGATACAACTTCCTTGGATATCTCAACAGATTTTAACTTTGTTATTGAAGATATTAGTTTAGACGGGTTTATAGAAATTCCATTAAAAAACGATACATCAATAATTAATATTAACCTCAAAAGCTATTTAAAAATAAATCCAACAAAAAAGGAATTTCATATTGATGAATTTTCCGCATCTCTCAATGATACTCTTGGATATGTCCTACTCAGGAATACTTCCCTTATCGTATTTGAAACAAGGGCTGAAATTGGTCATGCTAATGGTGTTATGAATGGATTGCCATTTGGGGGTGACTTTTATTATGATTGGACTGTGGTTCCGGATTTCTCTGGTGACATTCACATAGACCGTTATGAAATTCCAGACAAAATATTTAAACATAGATTATTAAAATCGAAATTTTCATCAATAGAAACTTTTTTACATTTTGAATCTGATCTAACAAATTTTCAAGGTGATTTGACAGTAAGAAATCCACTCGGATTATTTATGAAAGGGGATTTGTCATTAACTCGCCATGATGAGTACATTAGTTTAAATCGTTTGGGACTTGAAAGTGAAGAATCCAATTTAACAATTACAGGTATTTATGAAGACAATGGCCGAATAAGTGGGAATGCGTTATTATCTCAATTTGATTTAAGCAAGTGGATCACAGACCAAAAACCCACCAATGTTAATGGTACGATAATTCTCGATGGAACTATAAAAAAAGGGTCCATGAGTGATATTTCCATGACAATGGAAATAAATGAGTCGGAATTATATAAAGCTAATGAAATATCTATTTCAGGTTCGTTATTTTATAATGATAACATAATCTCATTTGATAATCCATTAAGCATGAGTGTCGGTCCGAGTTTTATTGATGTAAAAGGATTTGCTGATTTGGGTGAGGAAAAACTGGATTTGGAGCTGAAGTTAAATGAAGCAAGCGTTTTTCTTATTAATAATTTCTGGTCGGACTCATTAACAAGCGGTATTGCTACAGGAGATTTACTAATTAAAGGCTTATTCAATAATCCAATGATAAAGGCAGAATTGGATTGCAGGAATTTGGGTTATAAAGAAATGGTTTTGGAAGATATTACTTTAAATGCTCATTGGATACCTGCCGATGAAGGTGGGGACGGATTTTTTAGAGGAAAAATTGGAAAAGGATCATGGAGAAAGTATGGGTTTGATTACGGTATTGTGGATATTGCATTTTCTTCAAACGGTATTGAATTTCAAAGCGCTGAATTCAAGCAAAACGAAAATTATTTACAAACTTCAGGAATTATATCTCCGGACAGTATTTTGTCGATTGATCGGTTACAACTGGCTTATGAAAACCATTATTTTATAAATGCAAAGCCGTTTAGGGTGAAATATCAACCAAATAGGATTGAATTTTATCCGTTTGAATTCCACGTTGATGATGGCATTGCAACTGGGCAGATGGTCATAGGTGATGCCATCAGAGGGCAATTTCAATTATCGAATATTAACGCTGATATAATGAAATTGTTTACGGATGACGAACGTTTTCACATTTCTGGAAATAGTTTTGGAGATATTTCTGTTATGGATATTGATAACCAACCTGAAGTGAAAATGGATATAACACTAAAAAATGGAATTATTGCAAGACAACAATTTTCCGAAATGGTTATTGCCGGATCGATTTATCAATCAACATTAACAGTAGATGAAATCACGCTGGTCTCAGATGGAAAACAATTTGCAACGCTATCAGGATTTATCCCCATCGGCAAAACAGAAAATGGTGAAAGGGAATTTGATTTTTATACGATATTTAATGATTTGGATATATCCATATTAACACAATTCATAAAACCTAAATTTTTCATGGACGGAAAAATCACAGGAGGGTTCCATTTGGGAGGTAGTCCAAAAAATACTTTATTTGATTATGATTTAATCATTGAGGATGCAATTTGGGATCGCTTGGCCTTAGGTAAAGTTGCATCTGAGGGATTATTTGATGGTCACCGATTATATTTAAATAAGTTTTCCTCAGAATATCCCGGATCCATGATAGCAGGATCAGCGTATTTACCTATTGATTATAATTTATCGTCTGAAAAGTTTGGTCGATATTTTGAGAGCGATTCCCTTTGGCTATTAGTAAATGGTAAAACAAAAGATTTGGAATTTCTCTCAGCCTATATATCGACGATTGACTCCATTACCGGCGACTTCGATATAGAATTAGAATTAAATGGCCCTATTGATTCATTGGTTAGAGACGGTCACATAACCAGTCAGAATGGAACTATTTATTCCACCCAGCTTGATGATCCCATCCAAAATGTTGATGGAAATGGAGCTCTCGTGAATAATCAACTATTATGGAGGAATCTAAGTGGGGCAATGGTGGACGGTTCGTCACGTAAGAATAAATCAAATATTTTTGTAACCGGTTCAATGGATATGACCAGTTTTTTTAGGCCTTCATATCAATTGGGAATTAAGGGGAATGAACTTCATTTCAGGACGCTATTAGGAGATATGGAAGGAATTTGTAATTTAGATTTGTCGTTGACAGGCAAGGAAGTCATTGAAATTTCAGGCAAAATTGAGCCAGTAGATGCGGTGATGTATCAGGAATTCGCTCAAAGTTCTGAAGCCATAGCAGCTGAGGATGAGGGGAGTGTTCAAATTAATTATCTTCTGAATTTTCCAATTACGGGTGAATTTGCCTTGCGCAATTCCCAAATTGATGCTCACCTATCCGGTGAATTAAGTATGACAAAATTGGGCAATTACGATACGGATTACGGAGGCGAGTTGTTTGTACGAGGTGGAAAGTTTTATTTAAACCAAAATGTCTTTACCATATCGGAAGGATATTTCGCTTTTAACAAACAGGGTTTTAATCCATACGTTGAAATTGAAGCATTTACAAAAATAAAAGACGAACATATAATTATTAAGTTAAATGGAAATTGGGACAATCCACAAATTATCCTGGAATCGTCAAGCGGTTTTTCAGAAAGTGATATTATAGGACTCCTGACCATCGGAAGCCGTTTTGATCCGGATGAAATTTCAGCAAAAGGACTTGGCAATCAAGCGCAAAACATTTTAGGGGCGTATTTGGAGCGACAATTAGAGAGGAATTTTCTCCAATCGACTGGTTTAGATAATACGGGCATTGTTGATAATGTCAGTATTTCAGGGACGGCCGGTTTAATCGATCCGACTAACTCACAGGAATTTGAAATTAGCGCAGAGACACAAATATCCAATAATTTATCTCTTAATTATTCATATAAAAGATCATTTTCTTTATCAAACCCCAATACGAATAAAGTAGGGGTGGAGCTTCGTTTAAATCGATATGTGTCGCTTGTAGGAAATGTTGATGAGACGGGTAATATGCATGTAAAATACCGCCTGAGATATTCATACTAAAACGACACTTTACATGCTAAAACCTAATCGATGGGGAATAACGTTCCTTTTTTTGGGGATGATTCTTTGCCAAACGGATGACCAGATATTTGTAGATCACATTTACTTTATCGGAAATCATTCACTGAGAAAATCGCTTCTGGAACAACATATACATCTGGAGGAATCCATTCTCTTTTCAAAAACGAAATTTGACAAACGAATTCTTAAACTGGATGGTCTTACCATTAAGAACTTCTATCAATCTAAAGGATTTTTAGGCACTACTGTACGTGATTCATTCGCAATAATTGACGGCAAAGCTGATGTATATTTTATTGTCAATGAAGGAGAGCGAACATTTGTCAAATATATTGATTTAAAAGGAAATACGCTTATTTCTGATAAAATCATTATGGATATTCTTAAACTCAAAAAAGGCAAACCACTCAATCCGGTTGCCCTGAAAATGAATATAAAATTAATTGAGGAAAAATATCATCATCTTGGAAAACTCTTTGTAAAAATAAATATAGGGCAAACAGTTACAGATTCTGCATCTATATCCATTGAAGTTAACGAGGGTCCTTACGTTCACGTTAAGAATAAATACATTGAAGGAGCTGACTCGTCGGATTATCCCTATATACAGCGAGAATTGATCATATCCTCCAATGATCTCTATGACTTGGAAAAATTACAAAAATCTCAACGACAATTACTTGAAACCGGACAATATTCGTTTGTCAATATATATCCGGTTCGTTATTTGCAAAGTGACTCTTTGGTCAATTTGGTAACAGAAGTCCGATATTTTCCGAAGAGAGAGATATCCTCCGAAGGCGGATTTGTTCCCATCGAATTTGGTGGATTAACTTTGTCAGGTCCCGGCGCGTTTGTTCAATGGAAAAATCGGAGTTTATTTGGGACAAATGTTCGACTATCCACCAAATCCTCTTTGGAAATTCCTACTGAAGAAGGACTACGGTATCCGCGTTTTAGTATGGATATCAATTTGGAAAACCAATGGCTTCTTGGGGTTCGATTTCCAACCAAAATCCAAACATTATACGAATTATATAAAAAATATGGAGCCAGCGATGAACCGTTCATTCGGAGATATGGATTTAATTGGTCAACAATCAACCGCCTTTCGGAAACATCCTTTATAAAGTTTGGAATGCGATGGGAGAAATTTAATCAAAAGAATAATGACACCAAAGATGTGGAGCAGCGAATGATATCTCTAAAAACAAAATTGGACTATTCCGATCATCCGGTATTTCCAACCAGAGGTATTATATTGACCGGAGACATATATAGTGTGGGTGGTTTATTAGGGGGGAACAGAGATTATCAAAAGGTGGATGGTGGTCTACAAACTTATATTCCAGTGACAAGAAAAATAACATTCGCCACACAAATGAAATTTGGAATAATGTTCAATTGGGATTCAACGTATAATGAGTTTGAAGAAATTTTGCTTGAGAAATTTTATCTTGGCGGAACAAAGACGATGCGCGGATGGAAGGCACTGCAATTCCCAAAACACCGAACAGCACCTAACATCTTCTTAAATGGTAATGAGATACGTTTTTTAGTTAACGGGGAATTAAGATTTCCTATTATAGGCAATTATGGCGGTGAACTTTTTATAGACGGCGGTCAATTATGGGGAACCACCAAAGATGTTAACCTATACGATTTGTTATGGGATGTAGGAGCAGGAATTACGTATAAGTCACCTTTGGGTCCTATCCGGTTGGAATATGCCTATCAAATTGAAAATCCAAGCAGCTGGGAAATATTATTAGATGTGCTGTATGCTTTTTAGGGAACCCAAATTCTAAAGATGAGTATAAGCCCAACAGTTACGTATTGTTGAATATAGCTGAATATGTAAATTCGGCGTCCAAAAAATGAGGTTATCAGAAAACATGAAACAATTTATTTTTATTCTATCAATCTTTTGTTTAATGCTCATCAGTTGTGAAGGAAGGAAGACTGCTGAAGAGTATTTTACGCAATCAGAGTTGGATCGAAATTCGAAAAATATCAAATCCTCGTTGGAAAATCTTGAAAATGTCATTACCCATTATCCAGATCATTCACTGGCGTCGAAAGCGCAATATCTCATTGGAGATATTTATATGAATGATTTGAGAGATTTTGAAGCGGCGGTTTCTGCTTATAATTCAGTATTGGAACGCTATCAAACATCTGAGGATTCTCCCAAAGCGCAATTTATGATCGGTTATATTTACGCCAATCCACAATTTGGTAAAATTCAAAATTTAGAAAAAGCAAGATCAACCTACGAACAGTTTCTGGAAAATTTTCCAAATCATGAATTGGCCCCTTCTGTCCAGTTTGAAATGGAGAATTTGGGAAAGGATATAAATGATATCCCCATCTTAAAACACATTTCATCTTAACCAAGTGATTGAAAAATGAGCGAATTTAGTCTAACTGAAATAAATGAGCGGATTGCACGTGAATCCGCATTTTTGGATGGTTTAAAAAAAGAGATTGGTCAAGTTATTGTTGGTCAACAGGACTTGATTAATAGAATATTAATTGGATTATTAGCAAACGGCCATATTTTATTAGAAGGTGTTCCCGGGTTAGCAAAAACATTAACTGTTAATACATTATCTCGGTTAATCAATACGAAATTCCAACGAATTCAATTTACACCGGACATGCTACCCGCTGATTTATTAGGAACGTTAATTTATAATCAAAGATCGAGTGATTTTGAAATTCGTAAAGGTCCTATTTTCGCAAATATTATTTTGGCAGATGAGATAAATCGTTCACCTGCAAAAGTACAAAGCGCTCTATTAGAGGCAATGCAGGAACGGCAGGTAACGATCGGTGATGAAACGTATAAGCTGGAAGCACCATTTCTTGTCTTGGCAACACAGAATCCAATCGAACAGGAAGGAACATACCCATTACCTGAAGCTCAAGTAGATCGATTCATGCTGAAATTAAAAGTGGATTATCCAAGCTTTGACGATGAACGCGCTATTTTGAAACGAATGGCGTTAACCAAGCAGAATAGCCAAATATCTTCTGTCATTGATGTTGATCAAATTCTGAAAGCACAAAATATAATCAATGATATTTATGTGGATGAAAAAGTTGAAGACTATGTATTAAACTTAGTTTTCGCTACTCGATTTCCAGAAAAATATGATTTGACCGATTTGGCAAATCTCATTGAATATGGAGCTTCACCCCGAGCAACTATCAATCTGATTTTAGCTGCAAAATCACGGGCGTTTCTGGAGCATCGTGGGTATGTGACCCCTGAGGATATTAGATATGTTGGCTGGGATGTGTTGAGACATAGAGTGATTTTAACTTATGAAGCTGAGGCAGAAGAATTAACACCGGAAGATATTCTGCAGCGATTGTTCGATAGTATCGAAATACCCTAACCTATGGGAAGTATAAAATGGAAGTGGCAGATGATAAACGATTTCTATTTTCCATATACATTATCCCATATTCCATAAAATGATTCCACAAGAAATATTAAAAAAAGTTCGACATATTGAGATTCGAACAAAAGGACTGGTTAACGAACTGTTTGGAGGGGAATATCATTCAGTTTTCAAAGGTCGCGGGATGACATTTTCGGAAGTTCGGGAATACCAGCCCGGAGATGACATTCGTCTGATTGATTGGAATGTAACAGCCCGCTCCGGTTCTCCATTTGTCAAAATATTTGAAGAAGAAAGAGAATTGACTGTGTATCTAATGGTTGATATCAGTCGATCGGGTCATTTTGGTACTCAATTACAGTTTAAGAGTGAAATTGCTGCTGAAATAGCGGCTGTTCTTGGATTTTCAGCAATAAAAAATAATGATAAAGTCGGACTAATTCTCTTTAGCGACGAAGTCGAGAAATATATAGCACCAAAAAAGGGGAAATCACACGTATTACGTGTCGTGCGTGAGCTTCTTTACCATCAGCCAAAAAGAAAAGGAACGTCATTAATAACAGCGATAGATTTTTTATTACACGTTGCCAAAAGACGTAGTGTCGTCTTCCTTTTATCTGATTTTATAGATGACGGTTACTGGACCAGGTTAAAGATAGCAAACCGGAAACATGATATGATTGGCTTGCAAATGTCTGATCCTTTCGAGTTAAACATTCCCGATATTGGTTTGGTTAAGGTTCATGATCCGGAAACAGAAGAATCTTTTTGGATTGATACCAGCTCAAATGCTGAACGTATGTTATTTAAAAACCAGATAATTGAAGGAAAAGAAGCATTTAAAAAGAAATGTAATCGTATTGGGTTTGATCTGATCAATATTTTGACAGATAAAGATTATGTGGAACCTATAATGACGTATTTTAAAACTCGGGAAAATCGGAATTGAATCGAATATTATTACTGGTTACTATTTTGGTTCTGATAGGGTGTGGTTCTGACGTAGATCAAAAATCAATTTCACTGGTAAGCGAAATTGATACAACGACATCTACCATTGGTGATATTATTCATTATTCAATACAAATTAATGGTATTGATGATCAATATGTAGTACTTAATGCGTTTGAGAAACCAGATGCATTGGAATTGAGAAAATCAAATATTACTTACATGGAAAATGGATATTTAAATGAAATGCAATTCGTTTTTTGGGATACTGGACGTTTTGCAATTCCATCTTTTGATTTTGCAATCATGAATAGTGACAGTACAATGAATACACAGATGCAAACCGATCCCATTTCTGTATTAGTCGTTTCATCAACAGATCCGACAATGGCGGGAGCTATGAAGCCGGTTAAAGATCCAGTACCGGTATCAATACCAATTAACCGGATAATAGTAATATGGACATTGTTATTAATTATTTCACTGGCTGTAATGATATGGTTGAGTTTCAAGTACAAAAAAGAACCGTTGATGGGGAACCCGACCATCCGTTTACCCTCGCCAGATGAAGTGGCGATCGGAAAAATTAACCTCCTTAAAACCAATAAAGAATTTCAAACAAATCCCAAAGAATTGTATGTACAAATATCTTATATTTTAAGAGAATATGTCGAGAGTAGTTTATTTTATAAAACATTGGAAATGACAACGAATGAAATTCAGGATTTAAAAAACCATTTTCCATTTTCAGAACAGGAGATGAAAGAATGGATAACCCTTTTAAATCGTTCGGATATGATAAAATATGCAAAAATGATTCCTGAAACTCAAACATGGATGGATGATTTAACGACAGCCGAACAATTTATTAAATCAACAACTCCCTATTGGAAACGGGTGGGAACCAGTGGAGTAGTTACTGGTTGAATAGTCGCTGGTAGAATGGTAAAAAGGAGAATAAAAATGGTGGCGAGGTTTATTCAATTACCCAACCAGTCAACCACTCGTCCTCCGAAGACAAAGTGCGGGAGGAAAAATGGAAAGCAGGTGGATCATTCATCCATTGATTCATTCAAGCATTCAATTTATTATCACACTCCGGCAACAACTCACCACCTCTCACGGCTGCCCAGTTACCAATTACTATTCACTATTTTTTTTATGCTCGTTTGGGAATACAGACTCTCTGAATTAAATTTAATGCTTAATTGAAGGAACCGAATGGCAACTACAGCAAATATAAAAAACGGTGCAGTTATTCTGCATAAAAATAAACGGATGAAATTTATCGAATTTTTGCATGTCAAACCGGGAAAAGGACCGGCATTTGTGCGAACAAAATTGAAAGATATAAAAACGGGTAAGGTCGTCGACGAAACATTCAATGCAGGTGTCAAACTGGAATTCATTCGCATTGAGGCAAAAGAAATGCAATACTTGTATGAGGACGGTGATCAATACATATTTATGGATAACCAGACTTACGATCAAATTAATGTGAATCCAGAAGTGTTGGGAAACAACAAGGCATTTCTAAAGGCCGGAATGAATGTGGACCTATTGTTCGATGGAATAGAAGTATTAGATATCCGGCTACCGGCCCATGTTCATTTGGAAGTAACGCATACCGAACCGGGGATGAGAGGCAATACAGCGACTGGGGCTACGAAGTCTGCAACTGTTGAGACAGGATACGAGGTGCAAGTTCCTTTGTTTATTGATACCGGTGATGTGCTAAAAATAGACACACGAACAGGTGATTATGTCGAAAGATCAAAAATTTAATCCATTCTATAGGGGAAATAATGTGGCAGGATAAACTGAAGGAAATTATATATATCCTTGAACATAGTAATGTAAATGAAATTGATGTAACTTTTCTCGGACGACGATTTCGCGTAGTGAAATCTACTCCGGTAACTGCTGTTGCTTCTCAAAATCCAACCGAAGCAAACGTTTCAATGACGCCCGTTTCACCCAGTGTGAAAGAAACAACTGACGATACTGCTGGTGAAACAACATCAGTTGGAAAAGAAGTTTTGTCACCAATGCCGGGAACATTTTACCGTGCAGCAGGTCCAGAGGACAAAGCGTTTGTTCAAGCAGGCGATGTTGTAAAAAAAGGTGACCCACTTTGTATTATCGAAGCAATGAAAATCATGAATGAAATTGAATCTGAAGAAAGTGGAATTATACGGAATATTTTAGTAGAAAATGCTCAACCTGTCGAATATAATCAGCCTCTGTTTGTTATTGATCCAAACGGATAAATAATGTTCAAAAAGATTCTGATTGCCAATCGGGGTGAGATCGCACTGAGAATCATCCGGGCCTGCCATGAATTAGGGGTTAAAACAGTCGCTGTTTATTCAACAGCCGATGAATATTCATTACACGTCAAATTCGCCGATGAAGCTGTATGCATTGGTCCGCCTCCAAGTGCGGAAAGTTATTTAAATATTCCAAGAATTATTGCTGCAGCGGAAATTACCGATGCAGACGCCATCCATCCCGGATACGGGTTTTTAGCTGAAAATGCGGAATTTTCTCGAATTTGCTCAGAAAATGAATTCATATTTATTGGACCATCAGCAGAAATTATTAATGCAATGGGCAATAAATCCCAAGCAAAAGAAACCATGAAAAATGCCGGTGTTCCTGTCATTCCCGGGAGTGACAGGATATTAGAAAATTCTACAGCCGCAATGAAGGATGCGGAAGCAATTGGTTATCCAGTCATGGTAAAAGCATCTGCCGGTGGAGGCGGTAAAGGAATGCGACTGGTTAAAGAATCCAAGGATATGGTCAAAACATTCAATACAGCGAGCAACGAGGCGAAAAATGCATTTAACAACGGCGAAATGTACATGGAAAAATTTGTAGAAAACCCCCGTCACATTGAAGTCCAGATTTTGATGGACATTCACGGAAACTGTATTCATTTAGGTGAAAGAGAATGTTCGATTCAGCGAAAGCATCAAAAACTCGTTGAAGAATCACCCTCACCGTTTGTTAATGAAGAATTACGCAGGGAAATGGGTGAAATGGCAATCCGCGGAGCTAGAGCTGTTAATTATGTTGGTGTTGGAACGATTGAATTTTTATTGGATAATAATCATAATTATTATTTTATGGAGATGAATACGCGTATCCAGGTGGAACACACAATCACTGAAATGGTCACTGGTGTGGATCTTATTAAGCAGCAGATTCGAATGCACGCAGGAGAAAAATACCCGGAAATTTACCAAAATTTTAGAATGAGGGGTCATTCTATTGAGTGCCGAATCAATGCAGAAGACCCTGAAAAGAATTTTATGCCATTTCCTGCGACAATTACCAGTCTTCATTTCCCTGGAGGAAAAGGGGTCCGAGTGGACTCCCACGCCTACGCCGGTTATGAAATACCCAGGTATTATGACTCCATGATCGGGAAACTGATTGTTTTTGCCCGGGATCGTGATCGGGCAATTGTTCGAATGAAAAGAGCATTGGAAGAGACCATCATTGAAGGGCCAAAAACGACCATTCCCTTTCATCAGGCAATCATGAAAAATGAACAATTTATATCAGGTGATTTTGACACAAGTTTTTTGGAATCCTTTAATTATCAACCTGAAAATAATTGAATATGGAGAAATCATTAATGAACATTCCGTCAATATTAAAATATACTAAAGATCATGAGTGGGTGGCTATCAACGATAATATTATCACCATTGGTATAACTGATTTTGCCCAGGGGGAGTTGGGTGATATTGTGTTTGTTGAATTTCCGGAGGTGGGTGAGAGTTTCGATGCAGAAGAGCCATTTGGTACAATCGAAGCGGTAAAAACAGTGGCTGATCTTTTTGCTCCGGTGAGTGGTGAAATTGTTGAAATCAATACTGAATTAGATCATAGACCTGAAAAAGTAAATTCTGACCCTTATGGTGACGGTTGGATTGTTAAATTAAAGGTATCCGAATTTGGTGAAGTGGATGAATTAATGGATGCAGCGTCTTACGAAGAATTGATTGGTTAAATGAAAACTACCCATGATTAATAATTTAATTCATAAGTACTCTCCTTCAATTTCATATTTGTCTTCACGAGGAGGTTATGACGAAGTGATCTCCTTGGATTTGATTATAGAAGGAGATTGCCGCATCATTCCGCACACGGGATGTCTCGCAATGACAATATTATTTTATGGCAAAATACTATCGGAGTAACATGAATTCAGTTTATCAATATTTACTTAATGTAAAGTCCAAAAAAGGTGCCGGATATATTGTTCTCATTGATCCGGATGAAAAGAATGACGATAACCTCATTTCCCAAGTTCATGCAGCCAACGTCTCCGGTGTGGACGCATTTTTTGTCGGTGGTAGTCTCATGATGGATAGTAAACATAATGCTCGCGTTGCCACCATCAAAAAAGAAGCGAACATTCCAGTCATATTTTTCCCCGGTGGTGTCAATCAAATTAATAGTCATTATGATGCCATGCTGTTCATGTCTTTGCTATCGGGACGTAATCCGCAATATCTTATCGGTGAACAGGTCGTTGCTGCTCCCATTGTAAAAGATCTGGAGATTGAGGTAATCCCAACGGCTTATTTACTTTTTGATGGTGGTACCCGGTCGACGGTAGAGGTTATGAGCGGGACTAAACCATTACCCATGAGTCGACCGGATATTGCTGTTGCCCACGCATTGGCTGCTGAATATTTAGGAAACAAACTCATTTATCTTGAAGCAGGAAGCGGTGCTAAAGAAGCAATTCCAATTGAGATAATTCAAACCATAACTGATCAGACAGATGTACCTCTGATCGTCGGAGGTGGAATACGAACACCAGATGAAGCAAAAGACCGGGTCGAAGCAGGCGCTTCATTTATTGTGACAGGCACTGTGTTGGAAGAAAACAGCGGAAGCGGGTTAATGGATGAATTTGCTGACGCTGTACATAGAAAAATTACTTCAGTATAGGTTAATGATTGTGATCTTATGATTTACGAGTGTAATTATACAATTACAACATTTCTGTCATCACGAGAAACGGAGCGACGAAGTGATCTCCTTGGAAGTGATGAAAGAAGGAGATGGCTTCATCGCTCATCCCTCACTTCTTGCAATGACATTAATTTCTTTCAAATTATAATCGATACCAGGTTAAAAAATCATGATTAATCGACAGGATATTATTAAAAAGATTAGAGAAAGTTCTGATGTTGTAAATACCATGATTGTTGCTTGTGCTGAGGAGATTGAAAACGCTGCAGAATTGATGATAAAGGCAGTTCAAAATGGAAAAAAGATCTTATGGTGCGGAAACGGCGGTAGCGCTGCAGATGCTCAACATATGGCAGCAGAACTCATGGGCGGATTGGTAACTCATGATCGTCCTGCCATTCAATCCATAGCCCTTACAACAGATACGTCATTCATCACTGCCTGGGCAAATGACACTGATTACGAATCCATATTTTCTCGCCAGATTGAGGGCCTCGGCGATGGAGGCGATGTTTTGATTGCAATTTCCACTAGTGGAAATTCCAAAAACGTGATAAGAGCTGTGGATGCGTGTAAAAAGAAAGGAATTTCTGTTATTGTCCTGACCGGTAAAGCAGGTGGAATTTTAAAAGACATGGGTGATATTACGATTTCGATTCCCAGTAGTGATACACAGCGCATCCAAGAAGGGCATTTACTGGCAGAACACATCCTCTGCGAATTACTTGAAAAGTCTGTCATAGGATAAGAAATGGAAGCACATCTCTATGATTATATCACCATGCTCCGAGTGGAACGAAACCTGTCACTAAATACTATTGAGGCGTATCGTCGCGATCTAAAAAACTATATTTCCTATTTAGAGGACAGAGGGCTGAAAAGCATTAGTGGAATTAAGCAAAAACATATTCGGGGATTTATCCGGGAATTGGCCGACGCTCATTTATCACCTGCCAGCATTGCACGGATATTTTCATCCATTCGAACCTATCATTCATTTTTGAGCACAGAACATTTTTCAAATACAAATCCATCCCAACTGCTTGAAGCACCAAAGTTACCTCGTAAACTGCCGGAAATTTTAACGGTTCAGGAAGTGGATGATATATTGGATGCGGTGGATAGATCAGCAAAATTAGGCAAAAGAGATTTGGCATTATTGGAAATATTATATTCAACGGGACTTCGAGTGTCGGAAGTTTGCAATCTTAATTTAACCGGAATATTATTCGACTTTGAAATGATCCGTGTTATCGGCAAAGGTGATAAAGAACGTCTAGTCCCCTTGGGGAAGCAAGCTTTGGAGCGGTTGAACGACTATATTCAAAAAGAACGCCCGGCTCTTTCCCGCAAACGAGAAACAAAAGGCATTGTTTTTTTAAGCAGGAACAGCAGACCGCTGACGAGAATGACGGTCTATAATATTTTAAAGAAATGGTGCCAGGCAGCAGGGATTACCAAAAAAGTCAGCCCTCATACTATGAGACATTCGTTTGCCACGCACTTATTGGAAGGCGGCGCCGACCTGCGAGCCGTTCAGGAAATGCTGGGGCACGTGGATATTTCCACTACCCAGATTTATACCCATTTAGATAAAGAACATTTGAAGGAGGTTCACCGGACATTTCATCCCCGGTGGTAAATTATGTTATTTAGAATTCCTGTAGAAATATTAGTCTTATTAATTCCTGTGTTGCTGTTTGCTCTGGTTTTTCATGAATTTTCACATGCCTGGGTCGCCAATAAACTGGGTGATCCCACAGCCCGTTATTCCGGAAGGCTCACGCTAAATCCAATGGCACATTTAGATCCATTCGGTTCATTAATGATTTTGTTTGTGGGCTTTGGCTGGGCGAAACCGGTACCGGTGGATACCCGGTATCTTTCCAATCCACGGGTGGATATGATGAAGATCGCCTTTGCTGGGCCGGCAGCAAATCTATTATTGGCATTCATTGGCGGAACAATTATTCGGTCTGGTTTTGTGGACGGATCCATTGCAACTATGCTTTTTTTATTTACTCAGATCAACATTATGTTGGCAGTATTTAATATGATTCCCATCCCACCATTGGACGGCTCCCAAATATTTTCGGGAATTATGATGAAGAGAAATCCGGAGCTTGTTTACAAACTGCAGACCTATGGACCACAAATATTATTGGGATTAATCATGATTGGATATTTTACAAGAATCTCACCTATTTGGATGGTGATGAGTCCCTTTGTAAATTTCTTTCTATTTCTTTTTGCCGGTTTATGATCAGGGACGAAAATACTCATTATTTCAGAAGAATTATAGATCGGCGACAACCAGCCCGTTCTCTCGTAAGGACAATAATATTACTGGCTGCAGTCATTTGGCTAATTTATTATTTAATGAAATTTGCGGGAACGGGGTAATTTCATGAAACAGCTTGTAGAATGTGTACCTAATTTTTCTGAAGGACGAGATCTCACCAAGATCAAGCAGATTACAGATGCCATTGAAGCAGTGGATGGTATTACACTATTAGACGTTGATCCCGGTAAGGACACAAATCGGACTGTGGTTACATTTGTTGGATCGGTTGAAGATGTTGAAACTGCCGCCTTTCAAGCTATTGCCATGGCAGCAGAAGTGATTGATATGAGCCGGCATTCCGGCGCCCATGCCAGGATGGGTGCAACTGATGTATGTCCATTTGTTCCGGTAAGTGGTGTAACCGTAAACGATTGCGTTAAACTATCCCATCGAGTAGCACAGCGTGTGGGTGATGAATTAAAAATCCCTGTATTTCTTTATGAACATTCAGCACAGACTGAAGAGCGAAAAAGTCTTCCTAAAATTCGCAGTGGTGAATATGAAGGGCTGGCTAAAAAATTGAAAGATCCAAATTGGAAACCCGATTATGGTCCGGCAATATTTAATTCTAAAACTGGAGCTACGGTTATGGGCGCTCGTGAATTTCTCATTGCTTACAATATCAATCTGAATACAAAAGATCAACGATTGGCCACTGATATTGCCTTTGAACTTCGTGAGAAGGGTAGAAGCCAACGGATTCCCAATCCCGATTCTCCTAATCTCCTTGACGGCGAAATTGTTCGGGATGAGAATGGGAAAGCAGTTAAAGTGCCCGGTATATTTAAAGATGTAAAAGCAGTGGGCTGGTACATTGATGAATTCAAGCGATCGCAAATATCTATCAACTTTAATAATTACAAAGTCTCCACCATTCATGATGTGTTTGATAAAGCATGTGAATTAGCCACAGAGCGGGGTATTCGCGTCACAGGGAGTGAATTGGTTGGCCTTATTCCTAAAGAAGCTTTATTGATGGCAGGTCGACATTATCTTCACAAACAACGCCGCACTGCCGCCGTGCCGGAAACAGATATTATCGAATGTGCTTTACATTCATTGGGATTAAATGATTTATATCCATTTAAACCGGAGGAAAAAATTGTTGAATTTGCTGTTGGTGAAAAGAACGGACCACTCATGAGCAAAACAGTAGATGGTTTTGTCAATGAACTGTCATCTAATTCTCCGGCACCCGGCGGCGGCAGCGTCGCTGCCCTGGCTGGAAGCCTCGGTGCGGCATTGGTATCCATGGTGGCCGCATTGACTCATGAGAAAAAAGGGTTTGAAGGCTTGAAAGATGAAATGGAAATCATGGGTAATAAAGCACAGGAAATAAAAGATAGGTTGTCATTTTTGGTGGATGAGGACACTCAAGCATTCAACGCAGTGATGGATGCGAACCGTTTACCTTCAAACTCTGAAAAAGAAAGAGCATCAAAACAAATGGCCGTGATTACTGCAAACAAACATGCCATTGAAGTTCCTTTGGAGGCGGCAGAACTTTCATTATCGGTATTGGAAATCGCTGAAGACCTGGTGGAAAAAGGAAATCCGAATTCTGTTAGTGATGTTGGCGTCGCAGGAGAAACCGCCCTTGCTGCTGTTCGTGGAACGTGCATGAATGTGCTGATTAACCTCCCGAATATCAAAGATAAGTCCTATACAGATAGTAAAAAGAAACGTATAGATAAACTGTTAACTGAAGCTCAAAAACTTGAACAAAAGATCTATCGCCAGACGATGAAAATGATAGGTTAGAAGAAGGAATATGGAATAAGGAATATGGTAGATGGAATATGGTAGATGTAAGAATGAGAAACCAGCTAATTACACAAACTATTCTACGGGATGAACCACTCGGTAGGTTCAAAGGCAGAAAATTAGAAAGAGGAATAAGGAAAATGACCAATATCCAAAATATGATTGAGTGTGGTCTCCAGACTCCACGAGCCAAATATCTATTCCTCAATCACTCAATCAACCAATAATTCTTACACGATTAAATTTAATGGTTATTAAGAAATTATCATCCGACCTTCGTAACAAAATCGCTGCCGGTGAAGTAGTGGAACGTCCAGCCTCTGTAATAAAGGAACTGGTAGAAAACAGCCTTGACGCCAGCGCTTCCGAAATAACAATTGTTGTTGAAAAAGGCGGGCATCAACTCATCCAAGTTACGGATAATGGAGGAGGAATTTCCTCAGATGATTTGGGTTTAGCCGTTCAAAGACATTCTACCAGCAAAATTGCAACCTTGGATGATCTATTCAAAATAAATTCACTTGGTTTCCGGGGAGAAGCATTGGCAAGTATTGCTTCTGTATCGGACATCGAATTGACTTCGTGTGTCGATGGCAACAACGGTTACTCAATTAAGGTTCGCAATGGTGAGGCAGAGGACTTAATACCATCAGAGCCGGTAAAAGGAACTCGAATTGATGTTTATAATTTGTTCTATAATACACCTGCCAGAAAGAAATTTTTAAAATCTCAACGGGTTGAATTTCGCCAAATTGTACAGATGGTTCGCCGTTATGGATTGGCATACCCGGAGGTGGCATTTAGACTTGTTCATGACGAGAAAGAAATTATCAATATTCAGAAGGAAACACTGAAAGAACGAATTGATAATTTATTGGATCCTACATACAGTAATCATTTGCTGGATGTCAATATGGTTAAGGGCGATTTTGCCGTCAGTGGATTTGTGGGGAATCTAAATCTGCTTCGATCCAGACCGGGGGAGCAATACATTTTTCTCAATCGAAGATATATTAAGCATCGGTTGCTGACAAATGCTGTTTACGGCGCATACCAATCCTTGGTAAAACGGGGGGAATACCCATTTTTTGTATTGAATCTCGTTCAGCCGCCCGAACAGGTCGACGTCAACGTCCATCCTATGAAAATTGAAGTGCGTTTTAATGATGAATGGCGACTATATCACGTTCTAAAATCAGCCGTTTCCCAAGCGCTTAAATCTGTTTTGGATACGATTCCAAACTTTCAATCGGATGCAGGACTATTTCCTGGATTTAGCAATGATATGCGCCAGAGTAGTTTTACCCTTCCAGATACGGATACACCTATCCAGCAAGGATTGGCACGGGCAAAAACGTATATGGATACATTATCTACAAAGAAAAATACTGACAATGAGTTCATCAGTGGAAATATTTGGCAGATTCATGAGAAATATATTGTATCCCAGATTAACAGTGGTCTGGTCATCATTGATCAGCATGTTGCCCATGAACGAGTGCTTTTTGAGGAAGCCCTGGAAGCGTTTGAAGTTGCTCCATTGGGAGCCCAAACATTATTATTTCCGGAAACATTGGAGTTTTCTACCGATGAGTTTTCTGTATTATTAGACATATTGCCCAGTCTGAATCGATTAGGTTTTCGCATGAAAGAATTTGGGAAAAATACAGTGCTTGTGGAAGCAATCCCATCGGAACTGGGATGGGGGAATGAAAAAGCTGTCATTCGGGAGATTATTGATTCATTCCTGGAAAATAAGAAAAAATACAGTTCCTGGCAGGAGGGACTAGCGGCCTCCTACGCTTGCCATGCTGCCATTAAAGCAGGAGACCCCCTAAGTATTCTCGAAATGCAAGCGTTGGTGAACCGGCTTTTTGCTACCAAACATCCCTATTATTGCCCACACGGTAGACCGATCATTGTTCAGTTATCATTAGATGAATTGGACAAAAGGTTCGAGCGGATTTAAGCATATAGAGACCCGAGAAATCTTGAATATTTTCTCCAGTTTTTCAATTGGAGCCCTCATGATAATACATCTGGAAATGTCATCATTTCAATCAGAAAGAATTAGAATGATATTGACCCGAGATATATTCGATACTCATTTTTGCTTCATTTCTTCATACCGTTTGATATAATCATCCACAGTTGATTCAGCAATAATTTCACCAAGAATCTCCAACGGTATTTGGTCGACTGTCTTAAAGCGGATACAGGATTTACCCATATTGGGATTAATTCCCATATCTGAAAAGCCTTTTTGTAATTTATCCATTCTCTTCGAATTCATGTAAACGCACATTAAATACAGTGATATATAATGTTTTTGAGATGCTAATGCGGCTAATCCCAAAGGTCGCTTATTATAGGTGTTCGGGTAAACCTTCAAGGGAATTTCGTAGCTGATCATGCCCCAGTTCATGGTTTCTTCATACCCATGGGGAAGGCTGTTAACAATGACCGTACGAACAGCGGTAATTGTTTTTCGTCGTTCAATGGGTAATTCATCTAAATATTCTTTAACTGTTTTGGCTTTACTTTGCATGTATAATCGTTTTTACTTTTTAATCAATGTTAGTCAGAAATGAACCGAACTGAATATTAGAATAGCTTGCCAATTTTTAATAATTCCATATCAATAATACTTTTATTGTTCGCCATGCCTCCGCCTAAATAGTCAGTATTATCACCTGAGAAATATCTCCCTCCAAAAAGACTAAATCCCCAATACCATCCATTATATCCGTATTTACGATATCCTATACCAAAAGTTAAACCTAGTTTCGATGTGCTTGTAACTTCGTCTAATTCTCCATAAGTAATCCCCAAAAACGAGTTTCCCTCTCGACCGTGTAGATATGTATACCGCAACCCACTACTGAAATAAAAACCATTACGGTGTTTTCCAATAAAACTTCTGTAATGACAATCTACGCTAAAGGACTTTAGCTCATCCTCCCCAGTAGCATAATAAAATGGGAATGCAATTTCAGCTCTGTCAGTAACTGAAAATAGTGAAATACTGCCTGTTACACCAAAACCGTTATCTCTTGTGGATGATAAAAGGAAGTATACAGGGTTTAGCTCAACACCAAAGGTTATTCCATCTAATGGATCAATATATTCAACTTCACCTAATATTTTTTCCTGGTTATTTAGAATTTTCTGCTGGTTAGCCAACAGTGTATCCACCTGTATTTTTTCCTGCATAAAAACAAGTGAGCTTAATATCACTAAAAATTGCAGCTTCTTCATGATGAATTGTATCCTAATTATATAACTAAGTTTTCAATAATAAACGTAACGGTCAATAAAATTCCTCATTTTTATTTTTGGTTATCGGTCGAGCTGAGGGGCGGGCGATAGTATGTCCCCCTCTAGTGCATTGTTATTCATGACTGTAAATGACCGGCATTTTTCCTTTCCATTCATCCCATAACTCTGAATTTATAGCTAATTCAGACATGAAGTCAGCAACATTAATACGACTAATTGAACCAGCATCAAATATCGCATTTCTATTGGGAGAAGTGTGTATGTCGTATGGGCTGACTTGATCTTCATTTATGAGGGCATCAGGACGAACCGCCGCCCACTCAATACTATTGTTGTTTTGTCCAATTTTAAGGCGAAGAAAATCCGCAGCATTCTCATTGTCTACATGAGGAGGAAGTAACAAACGTAAGATAGAAATGACAGCCCGTTGGGAAAATGGAGGCTTTTCAGGGATATCACGATTACTATTACCCGTTGTATTCATGAGAATTATTTTCGTTTTGTAATTAGTGCGAGCAGTCTCAATAGTTTTTGATACTTTTTTAATAGCATTCGTTACAAGGCGTCTAGGTTGGCCGAACATGCCTTTGAAAGTTAAATTGTGCCCTAGACAACAAAGAACTGCTTCACAATCTCTAATATACTTAGCGAGGTCACTTTCTGGCATTTCGGATATGTCTGCCTCAACTACTTGCAGGCGTGGGGGATGGCCGACCATGTCCGTTAATGAATTAGCATTTCGAACAATGGCGATTACCTCAACACCTTTTTGAAGCAGTATTTTTACAAGTAACCGACCCGTCGCACCACTGGCACCTAAAATTAACATTTTCTTCATTTTATCCTCGATTTTTATTGAGATTCATAATGGATGAAATTACCTGCAGGTTCGACTTCATGAGTAATCATGGAGTCGGTTCCAACGAGGTAGCTCTGCGATCCCGCCATAGCTCCGATCAGGAGAACGCGGATCCGTAGCAGCGTGAGTAAGATGTATCAAAATATTATTAAAAATATTATTCAATTTTTTATCATGTCATAAACTAATGGGAAGGAACCGCTAACACCAGTATCCAACTTTAATTGGTCTATTCTAACATCAAGTTCTATACAGCCCCCAAAGCCGGTAAAAATACCAAATTTAGGATGATTGGCTTTCCCTTTATATCGCCATAAACCTGCAGTTAATCCTGTACATGGAAATCCTGTATGTATCTTCCCAAATGCACCATATTGTCCCTCAATATACCAATAGTTCCTTTTTCCATCATTATTCTGTGGAACCGCAAGAGCATTCACACCAATAGTGACATTATAAAATCTATACCCTTCTGGCGTTATATACTCAAATTCACTATTGGGACCAGATGTTAATGGATAATTCATATTATTTTCGTAGGCATGACCAAAGCTAAGTTTTGCTCCGATAGTGAAACCTGACCCCCATTGATAGCCAAACCTTAAACCCGGACTTATATAAAATGGATCATCTTTCGCAAATACCAATGCAAATAGCATAATTTGAATAATAATACTTTTATAATAATTCATCATTTCTTGTACACCCAACTAGTAACTAACATGCACATATGCCATATAGCATGCTTATTTAGCGTGTTACACTGTCTTTGTAAACTATTATTCATAACCTAATTTCTCCATAAACAATTTATAGAATTATTCAATGATTTCCTATTTTGCGCACCATTAATAAAACATAATTGAAAAACCCACACTCGCCATTGTTGGTTCCACCGCTGTAGGAAAAACGTCCGTAGCCATTGCCGTAGCCAAAAAAAATCAATGGTGAAATAATTAGTCTGGATTCTCGCCAGATTTATCGGAATATGGCCATCGATACCGCCCAGCCTTCAGTAGAAGAAATGGAAGCAGGCCACATCATTAAGTTGCTATCCGTGAACCCAATGAAATCATTTCTGCCGGTAAATATACTAGCTTTGTGGAAGAAATAATTTCAGAAATTAGGGATAGGGGAAAAGAACCCATCCTTTGCGGCGGAGCAGGATTGTATTTGGAAGTGCTGACTAAAGGCATTTTTAGCGATAGTACCACCGACTTAATAATTCGGGAACGATTGAGTCAAGATTATGATGAAAATCCGGATGGTTTGTTAAAAATACTTCAAGAAATAGATCCGAAATAAGCTGAAAAAGTCCACATTAATAATAAAAAGCGACTAATTCGTGCGTTGGAAATATTTGAAATTACCGGTAAACCACCGACTATCCACTTCACCGATCAGTCAATCATGTCTCCGCCAGGCAGGCAACCTCGCCAACCTTTTTGTGTTATTTTATTATCCTTGGACAGACAGAATCTGGAAGAACGTATCCGGGCTCGTACAAAAAAAATGCTGGCCAATGGTTGGATTGAAGAAACAAAAGCGTTACGTAAAAAATATTCGGTTGAAAAAGCTCACGCTTTGGATTCCATTGGCTACCGACAAATTTTCCAGTTTCTGAAAGGTGAATACAAATTAGAGGAATTGGAGGAGGAAATTGTCGTACGGACTCGGCAATATGCCAAACGCCAGCTGACCTGGTTCAAAAACAAGTCCAATCCAATTGAGATTGATGTAAAACAGTATAATAATATTGAAGCCTTACCAGATGAAATCATTCATATCTGGAAGAAATCATTAAATACCTCCATCATCCATTAATTTTTTATTAAAATTGTTTGTTTAGACGTATGACAGACATTCCTGTCTGTCATAGTGCAAACAGGAATGTTTGCACACCTATTATTTTCGAATTTAATTAAATGATATTACAAATAGAAATAGCATTAGAATATACTGATCAACTTTTCCGTACGACAGTCATTCCCAGCCTGCCTGTCTGCCGGAATGAAATACAGGCATGGCCCCATTTGACAAATATTGACGGGGGCGGGCAGGCTGACTATCGTAATGGCGACAAGAATGTCTGCACTACGTTTCATTTTAGAAGCATTATTTAAAAGATTTTCTATTTCACTAAGTTGTCGTAAACATTCTAAATTCGTTAATGGGTATTCTATCCATTACGAACTCGTTTCTGCATACAGCAGAATTGAAAAATTTTCTCGAATCACCTGGAAAAATTAGGTTGTCGCCGGTAGCCCGAGAACGCATTTCCAAATCACATGAATATTTGAAATCACTTTTAGCAAGCGGAGAAAAAATTTATGGCGTCAACACCGGTTTTGGAAAATTGAGTAGCGTATCTATTCCTGAAGCTGAACAAAAGAAACTGCAGTTAAATTTAGTACGGAGTCATTCTGCCGGTGTGGGTAAGCCCTTTGACCATGGAATCACACGACTCACAATGGTGTTAAAATTAATGACTCTGGCGAAAGGATACAGCGGAGTTCGTATAGAAGTGGCAGATCAACTGGTGAATTTTATCAATCATGACATATTGCCTATTGTTCCCCGCCAGGGTTCGGTAGGAGCCAGTGGCGATTTAGCTCCATTATCCCATATTGCATTGGGATTAATCGGTGAAGGGAATGTCCATTTTCAGGATCGGATTATGCCCGCCATTGTTGCTATAAAAGAAGCAGGATTATCCCCATTGGTTTTGGAGGCGAAAGAGGGATTGTCTTTGATTAACGGTACTCAGGTTTCGTCATCCCTCGGGATTAAAGCGTTAGTGAATGCAGATGTTATTTTGAAAACAGCCGATATCGTAGGAGCCATGTCCGTAGAGGGCAGTCTCGCAAGCCGGAATGTTTTTGCCGGTAAACTGCATCGGTTAAAAAAGCATAAAGGACAACAGCAGTCTGCGAAAAATGTATGGAATTTTTTAAAAAACAGCACCATCGTCGACTCCCATGAAGACTGTGATAAAGTTCAAGACCCGTATTGTCTGCGGTGTTTGCCTCACGTTCATGGTTCCAGCAGAGAGCTTTATAAAACAGCGTTGGAAATGGTGGAAAATGAGGCCAACAGCGTCAGTGATAATCCGCTCATTTTTTCTCATAAGGAAATTCGAAGCAGTGGACATTTTCATGCAGAAGCCGTTGCCCAAGCATTGGATTTACTTTCCATTGCCATGTCTGAAATGGGATCCATATCCGAACGTCGTATCCATTATTTTATGAAAGGGATTACAGATAAAGTCCCCCTGTTTGTTGCGCATAACCCTGGTTTGGAGTCGGGGTTTATGATGGCACAAGTCACCGCTGCATCCTTAACGTCTGAAAATAAAACACTGGCTCATCCTGCGTCGATTGATACCATTCCCACCTCTGCCGGGCAGGAGGATTTTGTGAGTATGGCTCCTTGGGCAGGGAGGAAATGTTTGCGAATTATGAATAATGTGTCTCAAATATTGGCCATCGAATTGTACGTCGCAGCAACGGTGATTACCCAATTTCATCCCAAATTGAAACCAGCGGATTGTTCGAAAAAAGTCATCAATCTGTTGAAAAAAATTGTGAATTTATCCAAAGGAGATCATCCCCTCTATGAAGATATGGCAGCGATTAATGATCTCATCCATTCCGGCAAAATGCTGACGGCAATTTCTAAATTAATACCATTAGTATAAATATGGGTAATCGACCTCCATTTGATTCAGCATTAACCTTTGACGACGTGTTACTCGTACCCCAAAAGTCCACCGTCTTACCAAGGGATGTAAAAATTGCCACCCGCCTGACAAAAAATATCCTTATGAATATCCCCTTACTTAGCGCTGCGATGGATACTGTTACGGAAAGCAGAATGGCCATCGCCCTGGCCAGAGAGGGAGGAATTGGAATTATCCATAAGAATATGAGTATTGAAGATCACGTTACCATGGTGGATCAAGTGAAACGGTCTGAAAGCGGTATGATCCGAAATCCCATTACCATGGATCAAAATAAAACACTTCGGGATGCAAAAGAATCCATGGCACATTATCACATCAGCGGGCTGCCGGTAGTAGATGGTGAAAAACTGGTGGGAATTTTAACGAATAGGGATATTCGATTTGAAACCGATCTGGATTTGAAAGTATCCGAAAGAATGACCAGGGAAAACCTTATAACCGTTCCAATGGATACCACCCTGGAAAAAGCCAGGGAAATACTCCAGAAACATCGTATTGAAAAACTATTGGTGGTTGATAATCAGGGAGCCCTCACAGGACTTATCACTGTAAAAGATATCCAGAAGAAGGAAGATTATCCCAATGCCTGTACGGATGAAAGGGGACGGCTCCGGGTTGGCGCTGCGATCGGTGTGGGTCAGGATACGTTTGACCGCGCTGATGCGCTGGCAAGCGCCGATGTGGACGTGATTGTTTTAGATACGGCCCACGGGCATTCCGCTGGTGTTTTATCAGCTGTGAAGAATATTAAGTCCAAATTAGGGGACTCATTGGAGATTATCGCTGGGAATGTGGCAACCAGCGAAGGAACTGAAGCATTAATAGATGCCGGTGTAGACTGTGTTAAAATCGGTATCGGAGCAGGGGCCAGCTGTACAACACGAGTGGTTGCTGGAGTAGGCGTACCCCAGTTAACAGCTGTGATGTTATGTGCGGATGCTGCTGCAAAATATCATATTCCCATTATTGCAGATGGCGGTATTCGATATAGCGGCGATCTTGCCAAGGCGATTGCTGCCGGTGCAGGCGCGGTGATGCTGGGTTCATTGCTGGCCGGGATGGATGAATGCCCCGGTGAAACAATACTCTACGAAGGCCGTCAGTATAAAGCCTATCGAGGGATGGGTTCATTAGGCGCCATGAAGGAGGGGAGCGGCGATCGTTATTTTCAGGAAGGAGCCGAAGCGACAAAATTGGTTCCTGAGGGTATTGAAGGTATCGTACCCTATCGGGGTTCAGTAAGAAATACTATCCACCAACTGATAGGCGGACTTCGGTCATCCATGGGATATTGCGGAGCGAAAGATATTCAATCTTTTCAGAAAAATACCACCTTTGTCCAGATTACTGCAGCTGGCGTGAAAGAAAATCACCCCCATGAAGTGCGTATTGTTAAAGAAGCTCCAAATTATCAAATCTCCGAGGGATAAATTATGATTATCCGTCGGTAGGGTGGATTGACTAATAGAATTAAGGACGCTTTATAATTTAATTCTTTTTATGACAAAAAGGTAAAAGTACTGCAGGCAGGCTGTCTGCAGCATCACAAACAAGAATGTCTGTAATATATCGAGAAAACAATTTATTAATGAAATTACAAATGTAATTATTGTTTGCTCCCAAGTTATGTAAGTGTAAATATTTCAGTTTATCATTCTTCTAAAGAATATAATATTAATGTTTAAGATTTTTATCATGGTTGTTTTGGGTACGCCGACTAATTTATTGCTAATAAAAAGTAAAACATTGAACACCTAATGGAGTTCGGTAATCATTTCATTTAAAGTTCTATTAACATGTAACCTTGATGAGGTTATTCAACTTATTTAGTCAGACTCCCTTATGAGTCTCCCCTCTATAACACCTAAACAAAAAGTAAATCAGACTCCATTAGGAGTCTCATATCTATAGCACGTAAACAAAAAGTAATTCAGACTCCATTAGGAGTCTCATATCTATAGCACGTAAATAAAAAGTAAATCCAACGCCGTTAGGTGTTGAATATTTTAATTAAATTTAATTCAGTATGTTTATGGAATATCGCCATTTTATTTAAAGATAGTTGGTTAAAAAAATATTACGGCTGTAAAATATTCATAAAAAAAAGCCCTTTAGAAATCCAAAGGGCTTTTCACTTAAAACAATATAAATATTACGACAATGTTTTTAAATGACGTGAAATACGAGATTTTCTCCTGGCGGCTGTATTTTTTTTAATCAATCCCTTACCGACAGCTTTATCAATCGTACTGACAGCGTTATTGTACAGTTTTTGAGCATCTTCTAAGGTTGATGTTTTCATCATATTGCTAACAGCTGATCGTAGCTTTGACATTTCAGCGACATTTTGTAACCGCCGCTTTTTGTCTTGCCGTTCACGTTTAATTTGTTGCGGATGTCTATCCATTTAAATAAGTCCTTTTTTAAGTCAAAAATTCGAGCGCAAAGTTATAGTTATTAAGTTAAAATCTCAACTAAAGATTAACTTATTTCATAATTTGAAATACTTATAAAATCACGTATTTTCGATTATGAATAAAACCGATCTATTACGAACAGTTCCCATTTTTTCCGAATTACACAGGAATGATGTCAACAAGATATCGGATCGAATGGTCTCACGGACCTATGATAAAGGACAAGTTATTTTATTGGAAGAAGCCACGGGAGAAACATTTTTTGTGATTGCAAATGGAAGTGTAAAAATTACCCGATTGAGTGATGATGGAAGAGAAGCCATTCTTGCCATTCTTGGAGAAGGAGATTTTTTTGGTGAAATGTCCCTATTGGATGGCTCCGGGCGATCTGCAAACGTGATTTCACTTGAAAATTCGGAAGTTCTCACCCTATCCCGGAATGATTTTTTGGAAATTTTAGAAACATATCCCAAAATATCCATCAGCCTACTGGAAGAATTGACCATGCGATTGCGTAAAAGCGATCAGCAGATTGAAAGTTTGTCTTTAAGCGATGTTGAGCATCGAATCGGAATGACATTGATCCGCCTTTCTGAAGAATTGGGGAAAATAAAAAATGGCAAAGTCAGAATCGAAAATATTCCCTATCAGCAGGATATAGCCAATATGGCGGGAACATCCAGAGAGACTGTTTCCAGAACATTCACCTTGTTCGAGGAAAAAGGAATGATAGAAAAAGAGGGACGGACCTTAGCCATCATCGATTATTCAGCCTTTTGCCAGTTGTTCTCTTAAATATCTAAATTTCATCTATGACAAACTCCTTTTTAGATGGTATTCGCACCAACGATCATCGTGTGCTTTCCAGAGTGATTACCCATATAGAAAATGATCATGGATTAACTGACGAATTTTTCATTTCCCTCTATAAATACAGTACAGATGCAATCCGCATTGGAATAACCGGACCGCCGGGAGCCGGAAAAAGTACCTTAACGGATCGATTGATTGCGTTATACCTTGAGCACGGGAAATCAGTCGGAGTGGTGGCCGTGGACCCAACCAGCCCGTTTACTGGAGGCGCCTTGCTGGGAGATCGTGTTCGTATGAATAAATATATCTGGGAAGATCAAGTTTTCATTCGCAGTATGGGGTCCCATGGTGACCTGGGGGGGCTCGCCAGAAAAGCACAGGACGTGGGAGACGTATTGGCTGCCAGTGGTAAAGATATTATCATTTATGAAACGGTAGGGGTCGGTCAGGGGGAGCATGATGTCGCCGCCGCGGTGGATCTGACACTGGTCATTTTGGTTCCTGAATCCGGAGATGAAATTCAAATGATGAAGGCAGGTTTAATTGAAATTGCAGATCTTTTTGTTATTAATAAATCCGATAGAGACGGCGCTAACCGATTGGCGCAGTTACTTCAAAATATTCTTCATACTTCCTCAGGAAAGGACAAAACGGAACCACCGGTCGTTAAAACAATTGCAAGTGATGGAAAAGGAGTGGATGAACTTTTTGAGACCATTGAAACGCAATTAAACCAGATGAAGTCGAATGGTGCATTTAATGCCCAGCGATTGGAAAAACATCAAACACGGGTACTTGGATTAGTTAAGGAAAAATTATTGAATGAGTTTTGGACCTCAGAAAAATTAGAAACGCTTTCTCGGGAAACACATTCCATTGATTCGATGAAATTGTCTCCCTATGAAATATCTGCGGCTTTGTTGAAAAATGAGTGAAAATATGTCTTTTCTGGATCATTTGGAGGAATTGCGTTGGCGATTAATCAAAGGAGTTGGTTCCATCGTCATTGGCGGAATGGTCGCTTATTTTTTTATTGATGATATTATTTTACTATTAATCGCACCCACTGAACGTATCTCGTCACCCATGAACTTGCAGGTTTTAACCGTTCAGGGAATGTTCATGATTAAATGGGGGATGGCGATCGTCGGAGGGTTTATTTTAGCGCTGCCGGTGATCACATATCAGCTTGCAAAGTTTATTTCACCGGGGCTTTATAAAAGTGAAAAAAAATTCATGATTCCCCTGGTATTTTTCAGCTATATCGCATTCATTATCGGAGTTGTTTTTGCATATGGCATCATTATTCCATTTTCTTTACAATTTTTCTCGTCCCTGGGTTCATCTGAAATTCAAAACAACTATTCGATCAATTATTATTTCAGTTTTATTACATGGCTGATGCTTGGCAGCGGAGTCATATTTGAACTGCCGGTTGTTGTATTCATTTTATCTGTTATTGGATTATTAACGCCACCGTTTATGCGGCATTATCGAAAGCATGCATTGATTGTTATTCTGGTGTTATCTGCATTTATCACTCCTCCTGATCCGGTGAGTTTATTGTTTATGTCTATCCCGCTAATTCTTTTGTATGAATTGAGCATTGGCGTAAGTTGGATAGTTAATCAGAGACATTTAAAAGCATAATTCAATCATGCGGGAAGAAATAAAAAATATTAAAGAAATCACTGCTCCTATTTTTGAAGATTTAAAAATATTTGAAGGTGAATTCAGGGAAGCGCTTCATTCAGAAGTACGTTTGGTCAACACCATAGGAAAATATTTATTACGTCATCGAGGGAAACATATTCGTCCCATTTTGACCATTCTATCCGCCCGTTTAACGGGAAAACCTACATTGCAGAGCTACCAGGCAGCCGCGATGATTGAACTGCTCCACGTAGCAACCCTCGTCCACGACGATGTGGTGGACGGAGCTGATAAACGACGGGGTTTCCTGGCGATTAATAGAATCTGGAAGAATAAAGTCTCAATACTCATGGGCGATTTCCTCTTGAGCAAGGTATTGATCAATCTTATCAAATTGAAAAATTTTGATGCACTCGAATTGATGTCCTCCACCGCTGAAAAATTAAGCGCCGGTGAAATTTTGCAAATTGAAAAAAGTATGTCCAAATCCATGACGGAAGATGTGTATTATGATATGATTTATCAAAAAACGGCTTCATTAATATCCACCAGTTGTGAAATTGGAGCCATTACTGCATCAGATAAGGTGGAAGACAGGCAGAATATGTCACTATTTGGGAAGCATTTTGGAATGGCTTTTCAAATAAAGGATGATCTATTTGACTTGGAAGGATCTGAAACTGAAACAGGAAAAACAGTCGGTTTGGATATTAAGAAAAATATGATTACCCTTCCCCTGATTCACAGTTATAAAAATGTCCCCAAGCCGGCTGAACGAAAAATAAAACGGATTATGAGGATAAAGGATAAATCGGAAGAAGATGTTAGTGAACTAAAAAATATTATTTTTGAAACAGGCGGATTTAACTATGCACGGAAAAAGATTGATGATTTTAGCGCGATGGCTATCGACTCCATCAGCCAATACCCTGATTCTGCTTATAAAGATTCTTTAATTGATCTGGTTGCCTATAACATTCAGCGCACAGGCTAAACATCATGAAAGATCCTCAGGCCATTTTGGTTCTGCGATTCAGTTCAATTGGAGATATTGTCCTTGCGACATCACCCCTAACCACATTGCGAAAAAGATTTCCCAATGCGCGCATTGATTTTATGGTATTAAGCCATTTTGCACCTCTCTTGGAAAATCATCCTTATATTGATCGAATCATTAACATAAATAAAGCATCCCATATTTCCATCTTAAAAGGGATTGGAGATTTAGCAAATGAGAATTATGATCTGGTGGTCGACCTTCATAATTCATTGAGAACAAAATTGATCAGGAAAAGGATTGTGGGGCCACCAACACTCGTATATAAAAAACCGAGATGGAATCGGTTTAAATTAATAGAATTGCATATCAATCATTTTGATTTGGGATTTAATCAGCGAAAAAGTTACCATCAATGCCTTCAACCCATCATGAATGGATCTACTGATTATCCTGATTCATTTCTGTATGTGACTGAGAATGAGAAAAAACAAGCTAACGATTTAATAAAACAATCTGGTCTTTCAACGGACTTTATTGTCATTATCCCCGGCGCAGCCTGGAAATCAAAGTGTTGGTCGACTGAAGGATATCGATCATTGATTAAAGATTTTCTTCAAAATAACGAATCATCCATTGTCATCATGGGTGGGAAAAATGATTCCATTTGTGATGAGATTTACATCGAGGATTCACGGGTTGCAAACCTCAAAGGGAAAACAGACCTTCGTGAATCCCTGGGAATAATCAGTCAAGCCAAATTTGTACTGGGAAGTGATACCGGATTAACCCATGCTGCAGAGGCGCTGGGTGTTTCTGCAATCGTCATTATGGGTCCCACATCAAGAGAAACCGGCGGTGGCACATTTCTCCCCGGTTCTACGACCATTGAGAATGGTGAATTATGGTGCAGACCCTGTTCTCAAAACGGAAAAAATCCCTGTTTTAGAAAAGAACAGTACTGCATGACATCCATCACTCCGGATTTAGTCCGTACTAGTATTCAACCCTTGGCTGTCTAAAGATGACAATCCTTTTTCAACTTTTTTATAATGGTTTATTATTTCCTTTTTTTATGGTTTTGTCCATGTTCGGTCTGATGGTTAATCAAAAAATACGAGAAGGGTTTCTGGGTCGTTTAAAATCCATTCGCCTTCTAAAAGATTTCAATGCTTCACTGAATCCCCGTGACTTAACCTATTGGTTCCACGCGGCATCTTTTGGAGAATATGAACAGATTCGTCCCGTATTGGCAGGATTGAAAGCAATTGAACCGCACGCGAAAATTGTGGTTAGTTTTTTCTCACCATCCGGTTATAATAATGTAAAGGATGATCGTATTGATTGTAAAATTTATTTACCATTTGATTTTCCATGGACAATTCACAAAGCGCTCAAACTGGTACACCCTAAAAAGATCATATTCGCCGCATACGACATTTGGCCCAATCTTGTCTGGATTGCGAAAAGCAGAAATATCAGGACTACACTATTTGCCGCCCGGTTTATGAAAGGGACTAAAAAATTATACCCGGTTTTTAGAAATTTTTACCAAAGTGTTTATTCCGGCATCAGTGCAATTTACACTGTGGATAAAGATGATTATCTCCAGGTGGGAAGACTTATTCAGGGAAATCCATCGATCTTAAGGGTTTTGGGTAACCCCCGTTATGATCAAGTAAAAGAAAAAGCTGATGAGTTTACGGTCTCCCACACACAGTCGGTTTTGGATCGGGAAAAGCGGATTATTGCCGGGAGTGTCCATTTGGAAGATGAACCTGTTGTTTTAGACGCATTCGCAGATATTTTAAAACAAAATAAGGATGTTTCGTTGGTGTGGATACCACACGATCCGGATAAAAAAAATATTTTAAGAGCGGAACGCTTTTTTAGCGAAAAGGGCATTATGAGTGTTCGTCTATGGAAAAAAACAATCCAATTACCGAAGGCAAAGGTCGTCATCGTTGATGTAGTAGGAATACTTTCACGGTTATACTGGCATGGACAAATCGCATATATCGGCGGGGGTTTTTCAACAGGAGTTCATAATACAATGGAACCGGCCATTGCGCGTCTGCCGGTATTATTCGGCCCGAAAAATGAACAATTTCATGCAACTGGGGAACTCATCAAATCGGGCGGTGGTTTTGAAATCCATTCTTCAGACGACGTATATACTATATTAGATCGTTTAATTTCCAATCAGTCCTTTTTCTTAAAAAGCAGTTTTGCAGCAACCAATGTGATACACAAAAACCTTGGCTCCGCTACACGGGTGGTACGGGGAATTGTCCGTGACTAAATTTCTTCAATTCAGATTAACATTTCCCCGATTCGACTTTGGTCAAACAATGTCTTTTGGTCCTGGGCTGCACGTGATCTACGGGGAAAGCGGTACAGGAAAAACAGCCTTTATCAACCGAATACTCCAGGAACCAATCGAAAATGTTAATTTTGAAATATCATTTGTTTCAGGCCCGGAGAAATTTCAAAAAGTGTTTCAAAACCCGGATACGCAAATCGTCAGTTCATCCGTTGGGGGTGAACTGGCATTTTCTTTAGAATGCATCAGCGGTGATACTGAAGAAATTAATCATGAAATAAATCTATTAAAAAACGAGCTCATATTCCGTTGTGAAGACCGGCGCCATCCCGTCACATTAAGTGGTGGCGAGAAGGAAAGCTTAAATATTTCCACCGCATTCAGCGTGTCTCCCGATTGTGTATTGATTGATGATGGCCTATCCTTTTTGAATGAAAATTCAAAAGAAAAAATAGTGAACAATATTCAGGAAAAAATTGAGTTAACCGGATGTATCGTTTTGTGGTTGACCAGCGATTTGAAAGACCTTGAATATGGCCAGACTTCATGGGAATTATCGCTATCATCATTGGAGCAGTGGAAGGGAACGATTTCTCCATTTCCTGATTTCGACCATTCTCGCGATGACTCAAATATCCGATTAAACTGTTCTCGATTGTCATTTTCCTACCCGGGAGAAGATGCTGTACTGAACGCATTGGATTGTGAAATCAGCCAATTCAGATCCCTGGGAATTTCCGGTGCCAATGGAAGCGGAAAAACTACCTTAGCCAAATGTTTGTTAGGGATAGAAAAGCCCACGGTTGGAGATATTCATCTCAGGAAAAACGACCGCAAAATTTCCATGGCATATCTGGAGCAATTCCCGGAGAAAATGATCGGAGCAGATCCAATCGGAGATTTTATTGATCAATTGGTTCAAGCTGAAAAATTGGATCCATTAAAAATCAATCATGGAATTAATAACTTAAAAAGCTGTCAGATTGATTGGAACCAAATCAAAGATAAATCAGCATTTGAATTACCCTGGTCCACACTGAGATTAATTTTGGTTATTTGGCTCTTAAACTGCGAATATGAATTAATTATATTGGACGAACCGACCTTTGGTTTGGGTCGAAAACAAGTGATAAATTTGGCTCATTATTTAGAACTGTATTTGAAAACGAAACATTTAATCATTATTTCACACGATCATGAATTTATTCATTCATTTTGTGATCAAATTCTGGATTTAGATCAATACCCATTATTCACCGAACTATCTGATACATTATCAAATGGATAAACTTAAAGAGAAATTCTCTGATCCAACCCGAATACTGACAGTCGCGAATATAGTCAGTTTGGTACGGGCTCTATTGGCCATCCCTATTATTTATTCTTTGGAAAATGCATACTGGAATATTGCATTTATTCTCATCATCCTTGCTGTTCTTTCTGATGCGTTAGATGGATATTTCGCCCGTCTGGCCCATGAAGTCACCGAAGTGGGAAAATGGCTCGATCCAGTCGCAGATTTTGTAGTGATTTTGGCTGTCACATCCTACCTGGTGAACGAAGGACTTTTCCCGGCTTGGTTCTATTGGTTTTTTCTGGGGCGGTATATAGCCATCGCATTACCGGCAATTTATTATTTTAATCATAAACATTATATTTTATCATCGAATTGGTACGGAAAATGGGCTGCAGGAATGACAACACTTTCAGTTGTATTGCATATTTTCCCCATAAAGCAGATTGATTGGATTCCAACTATGTTGTTGTACGTGGCATCAGGGTTATTGACCATCAGTTTTCTAAAATATATCCGCACATTCGCAAGACTATCCAATCCAAAATAATCCATGGAAATATTAGGGAAATTATTTAATGCTCTCCGGCGGTCTCGAGAAAGCGTTTCCGGTGCATTTACCAGACTGATTCAGGAGAAAGTTTCACTGGAGGCACTGGAGGAATTGGAAGAAACGCTTTTGTCCGCTGATTTGGGTCTGAACACTGTGGATAATATTCTGGACATAGTTTCGAAGCATTCGAAAGAAAATTTTTTAAACAAAGTATCCTCATACATGGAAAATGTTTTATCCACAGAATCCATATTAGATTTGCCTGCCCCATCTGTATTGTTAGTTGTAGGTGTCAACGGTACAGGGAAAACCACTACGGCTGCAAAACTGGCCCATTATTATCAAGAAAAGGGGAAGAATGTTTTACTGGTGGCAGCAGATACGTACCGGGCGGCAGCAGTTGGACAACTCCAACAATGGAGCAGGCGATTGCAAATTCGACTGGTGTGTAATGAACAGTCACAGGATCCATCATCTGTATTATTCGATGGTTTGAAATCCGGCAAATCGGATCAATGTGATCTAGTCATCGTTGATACAGCCGGTCGACTGCATACCTATAAAAATTTAATGAGTGAATTGGGAAAAATGGCTCGAGTCGTCAATGATAGATTTCCTGATTATCATCTTCATACGTTAATGACCATTGATGCGAATCTGGGACAAAATTCCCTTCACCAAGCGCAGGAATTCGCTAAAAGTGTTAACTTGGACGGTGCGATTCTTACAAAAATGGACGGTACCGCAAGAGGCGGCATTGTGTTCGCCCTAAAAAAGGATTTGAACATTCCCGTTCGATTCATTGGAGTTGGAGAAGAATTAGATGATCTGGAAGTATTTGTCCCGGGAGAATATGTGAAATCGCTTCTTGGGGTGTAATCATTCAATCATTCTGCCACAGAGGTGCGGAGAGTAAATAATAAAACGTAAAACGTAAACAATAATATAGTCTCTTGAATTACGTTTTACATAATTACCTATTTACGATTATCAAATGGCATGGATTTAACTAAAAATAATGTTCAAACATAAACTAAATATCATCAGTCTCGGCTGTGCGAAAGCGTTGGTGGATTCTGAAATTTTGCTCGGTGGGTTAAAACAAAATAAAGTTGAAATCACAGATACGCCCGAAGGGGCGGACACGGTTGTTGTGAATACATGCGGTTTTTTGGATATAGCCAGGGAAGAATCAATTGATACGATTCTCCAAGCCGCAGAGCTGAAAAAATCCGGGAAAATTAACCAATTAGTAGTGATGGGGTGTTTATCAGAACGATATCCGGATGAATTGATTAAAGAGATTCCGGGAATTGATCGCATTTTCGGTTCGAATAATCACCGTGATATTGTTCAGTTTATTACCGGAAAGGAATTTTCCAAAGATGATCCGCTGTTTTTCCGATCATTAATGACACCCAATCATTATGCGTATTTAAAAATAGCAGAAGGTTGTGATAACGGCTGCTCATTCTGCAGTATTCCTTTGATGCGCGGATTGCAGAAATCCCGCCCTATTCCTGCTATTGTGGATGAGGCTCACCGGCTGGCTGAAAAGGGCGTGAAAGAATTGCTGATCATCGCCCAGGATTCCACATCTTATGGATGGGATTTACCAAAAAAAGTATATTTGAGCGATTTGATTTATGCATTGGATGAGTCATTGCCGAAAACCGTGAAGTGGATGCGGATTCACTATGCCCATCCTGCCCATTTATCCCAACGGATAATTGATGCTATGGCAGCAACGGACAGGGTGTGTAATTATTTAGATATTCCCATCCAGCATGCGTCAGACAGAATACTCACTTCCATGCGGCGCGGCTTAGGAAAAGAAATGATCCGTGAACGAATCCAACGTTTGAAAGATGCGAATCCGGGAATCGCTTTAAGAACCACATTGATTGTCGGTTATCCGGGGGAGACTGAAAAAGAATTCGATGAATTATACGATTTTGTTAAAGAGATACGGTTTGATCGTCTGGGTGTATTTACGTACTCGGAAGAGGAAGATACACTTGCGGCAGATTCGAATGATGATGTCCCGAATGGAGTGAAAGATGAAAGGAAGGCAATCATTCTGGATTTACAGGCTGAAATTTCATTGGAAAAGAACCAGACTTTAATTGGTCAAACACTTGATGCTTTGGTGGATGAAGTAGGGGAAACTGTCTCAGTTGGAAGGACAGAATTTGATTCACCGGAAGTGGATCAAATAGTGCAAATAAATGGCATGGTTAATAAGGGTGAATTTTGTAGAGTGAAAATTAAAGATGCAAGTGAGTTTGAGTTGAAGGGGATTCGTGTAAGTTAGTAGCAGCTGTGGAATAATTCACGCCATTTATTACATTTCATTTTTTACGTTTTACGTGTAATTTCTCTTAAACGGAGAATCCTTGTTGTTATACAGTAGAATTATAACTGGAATTATTATTTTTACAGTTCTGTTTGCACAAGCAGAAAAAGGGGGAGATCAACCTCGACCTGCGCCAAGAAAATTTAAAGATGGTTTACTTGAGCCATCTCATTTAGACGATATTGTCAAAATTCCTAAAGAAAACTATCGTTATAATTATTCAAGTACTAATCGTAGGGAGGATGATGATATCATTATTGAACATGAAATATCCATTCCTACCCGACAACATAATCCAAACCGCTCTGTAGATGATACACTTGTGTATTATCCAGCTGACGGTTCTTGGAACGGTCAGTTCATCATGAGCCCCGGAGATGCAATGATGATGACCTTTAAAATGCCGACGGAAGGATTTATAAAAGGGATCAATATTCCGGTATATGAATGGGGGACTGGTGAACAGGAACTGACTGTTTCTTTACATAAACTGCAGTATCCTTATGATATTAATGGTGATGAGTATATAAATTCCATGGTTGACGATTATGGTTGGATCGGCGGTTATGACATGGACAGCACCGGCGCTGTGTATATTTCTGGTGATGTTTATACTCCGGGAGGAACCCCATGGGGTTGTAATGGTGATGGTGTACTTCCTCTCAACATCACCGATCCGTTATTGGCTGCTGAACCGGGAGTGGGTCCTCCAAATGTTCCACCACAGGGTGTTGTCTGGCCGGATAGTAACAATGCGGTAATAATGACACCGCAAACACATCCCGATTATGCAGCATCCGGTAATCTTGATAATTGGATTGACCTTCAGGATTTTGGTTCAGAATATGAATTTCAATGTAATGAATGGGTGGGGATTCTGTTTCAGTTTACCGGAGACGGCGGGGGAGATGATGAGACTGTTGGTTTCTTCTATGGGGCCGGGGATGGACTGGTTGATCCGTGGGTATTTCTCAAGTTTTATGATGTTTGTGGCGGTACTTCTGGAAACGGCGGTTGGCATATCAGACACTGGATAATCAGGACTGAATTAGCCGTTGAATTAACCGGTGACCGGGGACCTAGTTTTGAAGAAATTATTGAGCTAAATACTACCATATCGATTGAAGATAGAACCGTCACAGCTCACATTTTAGATGATAACCCCGGTGGCGGGGATGCAGGTGTTGCATCTGCGCAAATTTACTATCAAATCGACTCATTGACTGCACCGGTAAATACCGTTGAAATGACATTGATAAGTGAAACTGTAGAAGATGGTATTTGGGAAGGAGATATCCCTGGTCAAGAGCCAGGCACAATTGTGTATTGGAATTTGTCTGCAAATGATGTCAATGGTCATACAGCACGAACAGCGACACAATCATATTATATTTTCCGCCTTACATCCAATGAATTGATATTCTTCAATAGAAAATATTTTTCTTGGGGTTACGTTCCTGCCCTGGATCGGGTTTATTTTTATTGGAACGGGAACAATTTTGATATCTGGCCGGCAAGTTATGGACCTTTAACAGATGAATTATTAGAGCAATATGATGTATTGATAGAAATAACCAATGGAGATGGTCCACTTTATAACAATGACGATGAGGTGAAAAAATGGTGGGGACGAGACAAGACATATATTGCAGCTGGGGATGAGTGGTTAGGGCAAAGATGTTATGGATGGGGTAATGATTGCTACGGTGTCCCACGAGATATTTTGGGAATAACATACGCATATCATGATATAAACTGGCGTAGTTCTGGAGACTGGGAAGGAATATCCAGACTTACTCCAGATTCCGCTGGAGTTGCTAGTGTCTTATATGAATTTCTATCCGATTCATTATTTTTGAATTATGATCCCGACTACGAAACCGGAAATTATAATTGGATAGACGGATTTGAGATTGTGGATGGTTATACAGTAGATATGACAGCATATTCAGGTGTATTGGATAGCAACGGAAATGTTGCTGATAATGCAGAAATATACAATGTGATGGTCCATGGACAGGCAGGTAACGGCGGTAAAAGTGCATTTATGTCCTTTGATCCAATAGCATTGAATACAACACCGAGTTATTACTGGATCGGAGCTTCCAGTGTCTGGAATATGTCTCATCCAAATTGTCCGCCCAATGCCAGTCCACTTATTAGTGTATATGAATTATTGAAGGAAATAGTAGAATCTGTTGAAGATGAAATTGAATCACCAACAACTTTTTCATTAAAAGGCAACTACCCAAACCCCTTTAACCCAACCACAACTATCCAGTACGAACTACTCCTACAATCTGATGTCCAAATCACCATTTACGACCTGCTTGGTAGAGAAGTGAAAAAACTGGTGAGCGGTGAACTGGTGAGTGGTTATCATAAGGCAATTTGGGATGCAACCAATGATCAAGGCAAACCAGTGAGTGCCGGAGTCTACTTATACCAGATACAAGCCGGAAAATTTATTCAGACCAAGAAGATGGTCCTCCTACGCTAAAACTATGAAGGACAAGTGTTGTTGAAATGAGGCTCAAAACAAATATACTTGTTGCTGCATTGTTAACCTTGTTTACCAGCCTACCGTCTCAAAACCCGGCATGGATAACTTACAATAGCTCCAACTCTGGCTTGCCTGATAATTATGTTCGAACGGTGGCAATAGATCCTGACGGAAATAAATGGCTCGGTACTTACACAACTGGTTTAATAAGATTTGACGGTAATAATTGGACACTATATGACACGAGCAACTCCGGTCTCCAGGGAACCTGGATCCACGATCTTGATACAGATACGGAAGGATACATCTGGATCAGCGTAGCGAAGAGTTGGGGGGAGGGTCCAATCGAGGGTATGGGTCTTGCCAAGTTCGATGGAGATACCATTTGGCAAATCTACAATGACCTAAATTCCGATTCACCCAGCGATGATATAATAGCCATCACAACTGACGGGAATAATAACGTATGGATAGGAACGACTAGTGGATTAGCCAGGTTTGATGGTACTAACTGGACAGTTTACGATACATCAAATTCCGATCTACCGGAAAATATAGTCGAATCCATCGCCATAGACAGCAGTGGAAATGTATGGGCAGGATTACGTGAAACAGGCTTGGTTAAGTTCGACGGTGTTAACTGGACATTGTACAATGTCTTGAATTCCGATTTACCTGATAATGATGTGAATTGTATTACCATCAATTCGGACGGGGTCGTTTTGGTGGGAACTGATGATGGTTACGCTGAATATGACGGCAGCAATTGGATAGTATATCATTTCATATCAAATTCGAACTTTTTGCTTGAGCACATTAATTCTATCGCCGTAGAGATGGGAATGATCAGATGGATAGGAACTTCGGGAGGACTAGTAAAGCTCTTATGGACTAGCTGGACTGTTTTCGATAGTGCAAATTCAGGTCTGCCAAGTGATTATATAAATAGCATAGCCATTGATGAATATAGTAACAAATGGATTACGTCTCTGGGGCTGATTGTTTTTAATGAAGGTGGAGTTGTTGGCATTATGAGCAACCAACCTCAAATATTACCGGAAGAATATACCTTATCACAGAATCACCCCAACCCCTTCAACCCAACCACAACTATCCAGTACGAACTACTCCGACAATCTGATGTTCAAATCACCATTTACGACCTGCTTGGTAGAGAGATAAAAAAACTGGTGAGCGGTGAACTGGTGAGTGGTTATCATGAAGCCATTTGGGACGGAACCAATGATCATGGCAAACCAGTGAGCGCTGGAGTCTATCTCTACCAGATGCGGACGAAAAATCATATTCAAACGAAGAAATTAGTTCTCTTGAAATGAGATTCAATAGAATCATAACCGGCATTCTACTTACAACTATTCTGTTTGCTCAGACAGGTAAAGAGAAAGAACAATTTCGACCTATTCCAAAGAAGTTTGACGAAGGTTTTGTTCTTGAATCTGCAGAAAGTCAATATCCACATAAACCCGACGAAATAATCGAAATCCCCAGTTACATTCAGCAAAATTATAATTCTGAAAGTAATAATCGTGGTACCTGCGATACGATGGCTTATCGTCCACCTGGCGGTTTCGACGGAAGAAATGATTTATTTCCGGACGAAGCCATGTTTACAGCTTTTCAAATGCCGGCTGATGGGACTTTAAAGGGCGTCAATATTCCAGTGTATGAATGGGGTGCCGGCCAGCAAAAATTAACGGTTTCATTGCATAAGATTTCTTACCCCTATAATGCAGATGGGACGATGTATCCACTTTCTGCTGTTGATAGCACCGGTTGGATTGGCGGTTATGATATGGATGCAACCTCCGGTAACATGTTTATTGAAGGATCGACTTATACTTTGGGAGGAACACCAGGTGTCTGTGATACGAGTGATGTAGTTGTCCCTGGGGCACTGGATCCCTTAGGGCTTGAAGTCGCAACCTCCGGACCTCCTGGAACTCCGTTAATGGGATTACTTTGGCCCTATAGTTTGACGCCAGCAATAATGGAACCATCAACTCATCCGGACTTTATTAATGGTGGAAATGATGCAAATTGGTTTAACTTGATAGATTATGGGTCTGAAATCGATTTGTTACAGGGAGATTGGATCGGTGTATTGGTTGCCTCGACGGCAGAAGGAGATGGTGGCCCAGATGAACCAACTGGTTTATTTTCTGCGGCAGGGGCTGAAGTCGTTGATCCTTGGGTATCTGGCAAATTCTACGGAGGTTGTACCGGAGCATCAGGCAACGGGGGTTGGCACATTAGCAGTACGATATTTGACTTTGAACTTGCGGTATATTTATATGTCGGCCCCAGGTGTCCACGTATTTATAATGTAAGCAGGGTACGATCAACTTTATCAACAGAAGATAAGTTAGTAACTGCCCATATAATCGGGTGCGGTAGGTGGTCTTGTGAAGGAGGAGGAGATATAGAATCCGTTACTATTACATACCAGCTTGATTCTTTAACTGCTGTAAATAATATTGTTCCCATGTCCCTGGATAGCGGTACAGTTGAAGATGGCTATTGGTCAGGAGAAATTCCTGGCCAGAACCCAGGGACTTATGTTTACTGGTATTTAACCGCCACTGATGAGAGCGGTGCGTCTGACATTTCATATCCCGGCGGATATACTATTTTCGAACCTACACCAGGAAATGATTTAGTTTACAATAACCAGGACCCATTGTATGGCACAATACTGTATTCGTCTTACCTCTATTTCTACTGGGGGAGCGAATCTTTTGACATTTGGGATGCAAGCTACGACTCATTATCAGCTGAATTAATAGGGCATTATTCAACCATTGTTGAACTTGGTTCAGATTATAATAATGACGCAGAAATTGCTGCCTGGTGGGACGGTGGCAAAACATATATCGTTTCTAGCGATGAATGGTTAGGTGTTCGTTCAGGTTGGGAAGATGGTCCAACTGAAGACGGTAGTGTGGCCAAAAGTATCCTCGGAATTGCTTATGAATATAATGATATCAATTATACTGAATCCGGTGATCAGTCTGGTATTTCACGCATTATGGTTAATCCTGATGGCGCTGCAAGTGCATTGGCTGGTTTTCTTTCAGATTCTTTGTATCTGAACTATGATCCGGACTATGAAACAGGTCGTGACAACTGGCTAGACGGTATTGAAGCAATTGATGGATATACTGTGGACATGACCGGTTATTCATTCGTTTTGGATAGCGCAAATCAGGTAGACCCGTCCATAGGTTCTGATGAATACAATGTCATGATCCATGGTCAAGCCGGAAATGGCGGTAAGAGCGCCTTTTTGGCTTTTGATGCAATGGCTCTCAATACTATTCCTGCTTATCATTGGGTAGGTGCATCATGGTACATGCATAACATCGACCGTTCACCAGACATAGCTATGCCGGAGCATGCAAGTCCGTTGATTGCTGTTTACGAGTTATTAGATGGAGTTGTTGGAATTGAAGAGGAAATAGAGCAACCAACAGCTTTTTCATTAAAAGGCAACTATCCCAACCCATTTAATCCGATCACTAACATCCATTATGAATTACACAAGAATACTTACGTAGAGATCACAATTTATGACGTACTTGGTAGGGAAGTGAAAAAACTGGTTAGCGGTGAACTGGTGAGTGGTTATCATAAGGTAATTT
>JBHHTW010000041.1:0-16744 GCA_046861385.1 Fidelibacterota bacterium
CGCGAGAGCAAATTTAGATTATTCCTTTTAATCCGTTACATCAATGAGTCTGCTCCGAAAACCGTATTTTTGTTTAACCAACGTTACGATAGACATTCTTCTATAAATATTAGTTTATAAAATACCCAGGGGGAATTCGGTTAATGCCCTTTCTTCATCCTTTGCTGGTAGAGCAGTATAACCGGCTATATCGGTGAACACGATGGCGGCGAGTTTGCGTGTAGGATTCACATGAAACGCCTATAAATACTGATTGAACCACTGTACTCTTTTCAATCATTTCGTATGAAATTTTAGAGCTTACACACTTGCCTAATAGCACGGCTATAATCGTACAAAACCAAATAAATATTGAACCCTTTAACTATTTTGTCTTTTTTGTATTTCTCTTTATGATTATTCTGAAATAATGTCTTGAATCTGATAGTTTCTGTTCATAGAAATGCATTATTATTTTGCAAGGCAAATGAAGACAACTCACAAAAATAGGTCCCCCATTTCTAGTTCCGTTTCTAGTGACATCCATCGCCCGTATCACTCAAGGAATAATCAATGAATATGATTTCAAGGAAGATGCCATTCCCCGTACGTTTATGGCAATGAATTCTAAGGATAAAATGAATCAAATCAGTGAACAAATCGTCTGTAAAGTCAATGCGTCCTACCGATTGCATTTTCCGGCAATAAACCCTAAATCGAATAAGGATACTATACTAAGGGAGCGGTTTTGGAAATATTCCGCTCAAGGAGAATCATTTTTTATGGAGCTGACCCGAAAAAAACATGTCCAGGGTCAGCAAGCTGGCTTTGTAACTGAATATGGACATGAATGGCGTGATTTTATCTATACACGCTGCATTGAACTGAAAAACGAGTATAACAGGGATTATTTGTTTATTGAAACAACACGAGGTAACCCGTTGTTAATGGGGTTTCTGATCCGATGAATCAATTTTTTAACAAAATTATAAAAGGGGCTTCCCTTAGAAAGCTTCTCTCTGTCGGGGGAGGGATTTTTACATTAATTCTCATTTTTACCTTTGGTTACACCAGTTATCGTGTGGGTAGAGATACATTAATATATTCTGTACTGGACACTTTTACCAAAGATTCGCAACTGGCACAAACCCAAATACAGGGTTTTCTTTCTCACCAATACCAAGCTCTGAAGGTGATAGAAAAAACGCCCCCAATTCCTGCAATATTCCGAGCCATTCAGAATGGAGGCGTTGATCCGGCCTCCCAGGATGACTTAACCACCTGGCGGCGGCGCCTTGAGCAAATTATGATCAGTACCATTGACGCAGACCTGGATCATAGTTTACAACAACTCAGGCTTTTGGATCGACATGGCCGGGAATTGGTTCGTGTTCATGCCACGGAAAAATCACCAAAAGGTGTACCCGAAGACGATTTGCAGGATAAAAGCGGTCGGTCCTATTTTCAAAAAACCATCCAATTGGCTCCGAATGAATACTTCGTATCTCCGATTAATCTCAACCGGGAATATGGGAAAATAATGGAACCCATCCAGCCCACCATCCGGGTATCGATTCCACTATTTAATGACGAGGAAGAATTAGAGGGTGTACTGGTTTCAAACATTAATCCAAAATCCATATTTAACCAGCTGATATTACATGAAAAAATCTTCGAATCTGTTTTTCTGGTTAATCAGGACGGCTATTTTCTCATTCATCCAGATCCGGATAAAACGTTCGGGTTTGACAGGGGATTTGAATATACTTTGAAAAATGAGCATCCGGATTTAGCAAAAATACTGAATGTTAATGATGAATATATTAATCCGTCCTCTTTTCATGGACATAAACTTTCCCATTTTGACGGTTTTATTCATATCCATTATAACCCCTCTGATCCAGATAAATTTTGGGCATTTGTGTTTGAAATTCCTACTGAAACAGTGCTGGGATCGATTAATCAATTACGCTTTAACTTAATTATTCTGGCTGTATTTTTTGTGGTCATATTTTCATTCATCAGTTATCAGGTCAGTTCCCGTCTTATCACCAAACCAGTGAAGAGCTTATGTGGTGCCACTCAGAGTGTTGCCAGCGGTCATTATCAACCGGAAGATATACCTTCCGGTGGCCATGTTCTGGAATTTGAACAGTTGTCCAGTTCCATCAAAAATATGATTGATGAAATCCAACAATCTCAAAAAGCTCTAAAGGAATCGGAAGAAAAATTCAGGGTATTGTATGAAATGGCGGGAGATACCATTATCATTGCCAAACCGCCTGAAGGAAACATTACGGATACCAACGAAGCGGCGAGTAGGTTGTTAGGGTACTCCCAGGAAGAATTTAAACACATGACTGGTTTTGACATCATTGCTCCCGATTATATAGAAAGAACAGATAAAATTTGGCAGAAACAAATGGAGGAAAAAGGGCATTTTCTCCTGGAAACACAATGGATTCGGAAAGACGGACATCAAATTCCTGTGGCTGTGGCCGGTACCCCGGTAACTATACAGGCAATTAATTATATACAATTAATTGCCCGGGATATTTCTGACCGGAAAAAAGCAGAAAAAGAAATCCAACGACTGGCGAATTTCCCTAGAGAAAATCCACAGCCGGTTCTGGAGATTAATCATAATGGAGAATTAACATACATAAACCCAGCCGGTAAACAACTTTTAAAAGACCTTGGTAATGGATCCTTGGATAAAATCCTTCCACTCAATTTCCGTCAGGGCGTCATTGAAAGCTTTACATCAGGAAAAATGCTTACAAACCAAGCCATTGTTTTAGGTGAAAGAACTTTTCTCTGGTCTGCCCACTTTATTCCTGACCTGGGCCTTGTCCATCTATATGCGAATGATATTTCTGATTTGAAGAAGACAGAGTTAGATCTGATCCAGGCAAAAAATAAGGCCGAACAGGCTGATAGGGTCAAAACGCTCTTTCTGGCCAACATGTCCCATGAAATTCGTACTCCTTTAAATTCCATTCTCGGATATACTGAACTCATAGAGCTGGAGACGAGCACATTGCTTGGGGAAGAATATTTATCCTTTTTTCATATTGTTAAAAGTAGTGGCCAACGCCTCATGAACACCGTTCACAAAATTCTGGATATTTCCCAGGTAGAAGCAGGAACATATGAACTCGCATTAAAACCGATAGATATTCAAAATTTGATTTCTACATTGATCGATGCAATAAAGTTGACAGCATCCAACAAACATTTGGATATCCACTGGAATCATCTCTCAAAACCAGCCATGGTTATCGTAGACGAATCATCCATTTCCCAAGCAGTGACCAATTTATTGGATAATGCCATCAAATATACCAATGAAGGGGAAATCGAAGTAACCCTCAGTGAACAAAACAACCAATTTCAATTGGTCATACGGGATACAGGTATCGGTATTTCTCCTGAATACCTGGAGCATATGTATGATATATTTTCCCAGGAAAGTTCCGGTTATACAAAAAAATATCAGGGGATTGGTCTTGGGTTAGCTCTGGCCAAACGCTTTTTGGATTTAAATAAAGTTAGAATTGATGTAGTCAGCAAAAAAGGTTCCGGAACCACTTTTACCTTGTTATTTACAAAAGCTTCAACTAAAATTCAAGACATGGGTTAAAAGAATCATGACAGAATCAAATTCAAAAAAGAAAAATATTCTCGTGGTAGAAGATGATCTGAATTCACAACTGCTCGTTAAGTTTTTCCTCAGGGATACTTATGAGTTTTGTTTTGCCGATTCAGTGGCGACTGCCAAAGATTGTTTAGAAAAAAACCCTGTTGAATTAATTCTATTGGACCTTTCACTGGTGGGAAATGAAGATGGACTGGATTTGGTGAGATGGATGCGAACCAGTGAAAAGTGGAAAAAGACTCCAGTCATTGCCACGACGGCCCACGCCTTTACGACTGACCGGGACAATTGTATGAATGCCGGATGTGACGATTATCTACCAAAACCCATTACGAGAGCCGCTTTGCAGGAAAGAGTCGCCCATTACCTTTCCTGATCATCCAATTTAATTTTAAGTCAATCGGGATGAATTGCATTAAAAAATGATGATTCGATTCTTTTGAAGTATTCAAGATAATCATGAAGGTCTTTTAATCAGTCATTCCAGAAAAATCATATCGGAAATCTATGCCTGGTTTTCGTTTAATTAACCTGTACCGTTAGGATTTTTAACCCCCCTAACCCACTGGCCACAAACATAACATCGTGTTTATAATGGATATGATTAACCGATTGAAAATCTCCAAACCGAAAATGTCCTAATAATCTTAAATTATCAACATCACAGTCTTTCGAATCAAACTTGGTGTCGGAAATACCAACATATACTCCTGCTTCACCATTGGCCATGAAAAGCAGTCGCTTATCAATGGATGCTGCATTGGTCACCGTAACTGAAGCGTCTAAGTCAGATACCATGGGTTGGGGAATGGAATCAATCACCGTACCGGTTTGAATGCAAACAATTTGAGTACCTCCGTCTCCTAGAGCCAGAATAGCCTTCTTCTTTTTAATTTCAATAGTAGATTTTGAAAATTCTATATTGGCCCCTGTCAATGTCCAATCGTTTGTTAACGATCCGCTATCCCGATCAAATATCAGCAATCTTGCCGGTGTACCAGCGACAACACCAACATCATCACCGTCACCATCTACGCTACGGGCATCTTCCACTGCAATGGAATCGTGTTTGGTGAATGTGTCCTTATCCAGAATATTCACATACCCTCCCAAGGCACCGGAGGTCACATAAATCCAGTCTTTTTCAACCGTTACATCTGTGGCTGCAAAACTGGGCAAATCCATTGTTTCAGTTGTATTTGTTAATAAATCATCATTGTCTAATGTGACTTTTTCCAGGACAGCCGGAGTAGAGAATTCAGTCCGGTCCGTTGCACCAGCGAGGTATAAATATCCACTTTTTTCTTTGATACCATTAATATCTGTATCAATAAAAATAGCGCTGGATAGCAGGGAAGGTTGGTCAATATTTGAAACATCAAATATATCAACAGCCCCCAAGAATGTTTCTCCCTGGACATTGTAGCTCACATATGCTTTATTATCTTTTATTCTGACATCAGTTGCCTGAAGTATAACACCATCGTATTCAGGAGGGGATACTTCAGCTACCAGCGTCAATACAACCGTATCTGCATACGATAAGGACTTTCTCTTAAAATTTCCTGTTCCGACCGTATCAATTGGAATAATTTCCTGGCTATATTGAATTCTGGCTGACAGCGCATCTGAATTATTTTCAATAATGATCCGTTTCTGCTTTGTAGTTAAATCTTCGCAAGCCATAAAATGAACAAGAAGTGAGAAAATAATTGTGTTAAAACACACCGTGAAAATTTGTTTATTTCTTTGACTACATTTAATATGCATGAATGATGATAGATATTTATCAAATAAATTGATCATGGTATTTCCAAATTAGTTTAAATAGTGTTTTTTTGAGATGGGGACACTAACGAAATTATTGAAAGTATCTCGTGATTAAAATCACTTTACCACCTATAGATCATTCCAATCATTATTCCCAATCTGACCGGTAACTGTCCCTCTGCATTATAAGACACTGTTCCGGTTAAACCCAAGTCAGAATTAAAAAATTTCTGATAGGAACCAGTAAAAAATATGACAGATCTGCTATCGATTAAAGGTCCTGATCCAACCAAAGCAATGGTATTCCCAAACCCCAACCGTGTTTCGAGAAAATCATCCACAACCCCCAAGTATCTCCTGATCATAAATGTTTGTGTGAAGCCCTGCGATTTTAATCCACTGAAAATAACTGTTTTTTCATAGCCAAACCAATCTCCCTCATATTTTGCCAAAGAAATGCCCCAAAAGTGGATTCCATTTCCTGGAAAATCCATAAATCGATAACTCCCGGAAAATTCCCACCCAAGACCAAACCCCTGAAATATTTCCAAGTTCATATCTCTCCCAGGCAGAATATCAGGATGAAAGGCAGATTGAAAACGCAAGTAAACATAGGAACGGGGCCAGGAATCTATATAGCCTTCAAATGACAAAGCTTCATCCCATAGATCAAATCGATTGGCTTTCGTCAAGTTCATCACCAGGGAACCTCGGGACATTTCCCGTTTAACCCCGGTGGAAAGTTGATGCCAGTTAGAACGATTATTACCAACATATTGAAAATCATATTGACTTCGCATTTCCCACTGAGTTGCGGAAACGACACGATTTAATATTCTTAGCTTTTTATTAATCACTTTTTTTCCCACACCCAGTTTTCCGGCTTTTATCAGACTCTCTCTGGCCAATGGGTACAGCCTTGCCTCACGATAAACTTCGGACAGTCCTAAATAGGGATCGGGATTATCAGAGGCAATCTCAATCCATTCCATATAAACATCGATAGCTTTAGCAGTCATTCCTTGCCATCGATATAATTTCCCCAACATGGACCGAGCGTCATTATATTGAGGATAGTGTAATGTCACATATTTAATATCTCTTTCAGCTCTTTTGTAATCTTTCATCCAAGTCAGGGTTCGTCCTCTTTCCAACCGTGCATCTGCATCGGTAGAGTCGGCCAAAATCAATCTCGTATAAAGGGAAATTGCATTTTCATACTCACCCAATCGAGAGTAAGATTGAGCGCATTTAAAAAGGGCAGAATAGTTGGTAGAATCATGCTCAATAATTTTCAGGTATAGGGTTAGTGCCGAGTCAAAGAGTGACTGTGAAAATTTTGCATTTGCTTCCGTCAGGAGTTTTTGTGCTTTTTCAGCTTCATTTTTTTCAATTTTTTTCTGGATAAATACGGTCAGTGGATCAATGATGTCATCTTTCCCACCCAAACGCCTGGCTGTTTCCAGATCACTTCTGGCTAGGTGTAACTCATTGGAACTTAAATGGGCTTTGGACAGGCTAATATATAATTCAGGATTATCAGGTATGAGCGTAATGCAAGTGGATAAAGTAGTCACTGCTTTTTCTGGATTATTCCACCACAAATAGAGGTGACCTAACGCCGACCAGGCATCCCCATAATCGGGGCGCTGTTGGATAACTGCAAGAAAATCCCCTTCTGCTTCTTCATATTGACGATTCCATGCGTAGACCCTCCCTCGTGCAAGCAATACATCCAAATCATCCGGGGTTTCAATAATTAGCTGATTATACACGTCCAGAGCTTGCCCATATTGCTTGTTGTTTGCCAGTTCCTGGGCTTGAAGGATTCGCGCGCTATATGGCAGTTTTTTATCAGTCAGGGTAGGTTTACTCTGTTTGGAAGTAGATGTATCTGGAGAAAATAATTCTAATGAATAACCAGATTGGATAGATAATAAACTTATACCAAAAATATAAAATGCAAATCTCATCCATCTTCCTGTATTTGAAAGCCTTTTCGTTCCATTTTTCCCCATCCTTTACTTCCGCGAAAATAAGAATACACGCCGTGAATACGCCAGTAAATTGATAGCTGACGATAACCGACATTTTCAGCAATAGCCATCAGAAAGAGTCCGAGTAAATCGCGGAATCTCGGATAGCGTCTAAAAGTCAATTCCTCCAATCCAATTGATACAATGGATAGTGCAATTCCAAACACCATTGCTGCCATGAAAAACGCTAAAATATATGTTCCTGAAACTCGACCTAGCGCAAGGGCCAATATAAATGATATGTAGCCAGGAAATTCAATGATGGGACCCAACATTTCAAAAATGTAGAAATATGGATAAGCAAAAAGTCCAATCCGTTTGTAACGGGGATTAAACAGCATAATTTTATGACGATTAATCACTTCCATTAACCCCCGCTGCCACCTATCTCGTTGACGACCAAGTATTTTTAAACTTTCAGGGCATTCAGTCCAAGCCACCGGATCTGGGACAAATGTTATTTTATAGGGTGTTTTTTTCTGAAGGCAATGACGATGAAGTTTCACAATGAGTTCCATATCTTCACCCACAGTATCGGTTGAATATCCCCCCGCTTCTACCACAGTCGCCCGCTTGAAAATCCCAAAAGCACCTGATATTATCAGAGTCGATTGAATGGCCTCCCAACCCATGCGACCAGCTAAAAACGCGCGTAAATACTCCAGAACCTGAATTTTAGCCAGAATATTTTTTGGTAATCGAATATCCACAATGACTCCATCTTTGATGGTGCACCCATTGACGATACGAATTATACCGCCAGTAGCTACAGTACTGTCATTTTCCAGAAAAGGACGAACCACCCTCACCAGCGCATCTCGTTCTAATAAAGTATCGGCATCCATGGCACAGAATAATGGCGTTCGACAAAAACGAATACCGGTATTTAATGCATCCGATTTACCACCGTTTTCTTTATCAATTACCCAAATATTGGGATATCTCCGACTGTTATATATTTCCTTCACTGGGGCAGCCTTAATGTCAGCAGTCGGCATCCTTGGCGTTGGTATTAAATCAAATTCATCAATTAGCCGCTGTATCGTATTATCAGATGATCCATCATTTACCACCAGAATTTCATATTCAGGATAATTCAAGGTCAAGAATGATTTTATGGCTTCAACACAGGTGGCTTCCTCGTTGTATGCAGGAGCAATAAGTGTAATTGGAGGTGAACCTGCTGATGTTACTAAATCTTCTATATTTAAGGATTTCATTCTTCGGGCGTAACGTCGCAAGGAAAAGAATGCCAGGATACTCATGGACAAATATCCAATATTTAAGAATACAAAATAAAAAATTACAATTGTATTGAAGGAATCCAGGATCAATTGAAAAAAATAATATATCATCGTCTGTTTTCCGCTAATACCTGTTGCGCGAGGTTTGCACGTGGATGGTTTGAATGGGCGATTTCATGTAAAAACGTCTGACCCCCTGCTGACATGAGTCCCTCTACTGCTTGGATGGCCACCCAGGGAATCGGGTCATCTAATCCGGGTTTGATGAGTTCCAAATCATTTTCCTCGCCAATAACACCCAACGCTTTTAAGGCGCAGGCCCGTACCACAAAATCCGGACTAGTAATTAGATTTCGAATTGCGGGCAAATGTTTTTCCTGTCCTACTTGGGCCAATAGTTTCAGCGATGCAGCCAGTAAGTCGCGATCTGATTCCTTTGTAATAACATCAGCTGCAATATCAGCCGAAAGAAGATCATTGAGGTTACGAAGAGCTTGTGCAGCAGTGGCACGACTAATAGGAGTAGCTTTAGAATCAGAAAAGGTTTTACGGAAAGCCGGGGTTCCGTTAGGCCCGATGGATTTTAACAGAGATGTTAAAAAGTTTTTGCTCCAGTTTTCAAAACGATGAAGATGGCTCATGATATGGGGCGCGTATTCAGGAGAATCCTGACTTGCCAATGCGCGTATAGCAACCATGGCAACCAAAGGAGATGGATCATCTAAACTTGCCACGATTTGCTTATCGTACTCTTTCAACCCCAAAGAACTCAAAGTTAACACCGCCCGAGCCCGCCGTTCGATATCATTTTCATGGAGACGGTCAGCAATGGGTTTTAAAAATGGTTTTGCTAATTTTATTAAATGATTCTGCTCCATCCCCTTCAAACGCTGGGAAAATCGCAAGAGAAAATCAATAAAATACAATGACTCATTTTTTCCCACCTCTTCCCATAGAGCTTCATGTGTCTCCTCTTCTGATAGAATCATCAGTAAATGCTCTTCCCATTTTTGTTCCAACCCCTGCCAAATTTTCGATTTTCTATCGTTTGATATTCGAAGATAAATGGTGGCAATTGCGAAGAAAATAGCCATGATAAAAAATATACAGATAAATACAATTAATAGAGTCAGTATTCCCTCATGCAACAAGCTATCAGCCATAGGAAAGGAAGGAAGTTTCAATGATTATTCCTTCAATAATGCTTGTACAGTATTTGCAAATATGGTTGGATCAAATGGTTTTTCTATGATCCCTTTTGCTCCTGAAGATTTTAGTTTGTTTAATGTGTCTGAATCCGATTTACCGGTTAAATAAATAAATGGAACAGGTGGAGAAACGGTCTCTTTGATCTGATTCATGAGAGATAATCCATCCATATCAGGCATCAAGTAATCCACGAGGATAGCATCAGGTACAGATGTCTGAAGCAGTTTGATCGCTTCCAGTCCGCTGGCTGCCTTAATCACTTCAAATCCCGCCTCCATGAGAGAAAAAGAAATGATGAAGCGCATATCCTCTTCGTCATCAATGATGAGTATTTTCATAATTCCTGATTAATCGCCTGACTCGTGCCAATAATTCATTAGGAGAAAATGGTTTAATAATATAATCGTCTGCCCCCAATTCCAGGGCTCGAATCGTATCCTGTTCTTTGCCCATTCCCGTCAACATAACAATGGGGATATTTGCATAATCTGGGAGTTGGCGTAAATGACTTAATAAGTCCAAGCCGTCCATTCCGGGCATTTTCACATCCAAAATCACAACAGTGGCAGATTCATTCTGAGCAGCTTTGAACGCATTCGCACCATTATTAAAGTGCTTCACTTTAAACCCCTGGCGACCGAGACGATGTTTGACCACGGCAGCAACAATTTCGTCATCCTCAGCAAACAATATGGTTTTTTCTATCTTAAGGTCTCCGGAGTCGGACATACACACCTTTGCTTTTCCCGTACTTTTTGCAATATACAGAAATCGATCTGCTTCTGCTATGACGTCTTCGACCTTTCCATCAACAGGGACCTTGGCAATTCCGGCGGAAAATGTAATAGAAAATTTGGTTCCATTGGGTGAAATAAATACTTCTTTTTTCAATTCTTCCAATGCTTTTTCCAATGCTTTGGCACCTCCTGTCAAATCTGTATTTGGCATCAGCACAACAAATTCTTCCCCACCCCAGCGGGCCAAAAAATCTGATTTACGCAATGCGCTGGAAATAATGGCAGACATTCGACGAAGGACTTCATCCCCCATCGCATGGCCGTGGACATCGTTTACTGATTTGAAATTATCAATATCCAGTATTGCAGCTAAGAGAGGCTCATCCTGTCGCATCGCATAAGAATGGGCACGCTTAAAGTTTTCAGAAAAGGCGGCTCGATTGGGTAGTTTAGTTAACCAATCCTGGCGTGCTGCTTTTAACAATTGTTTTGATCTCTGGATATTGGAAGCCACTGCAGCTGAAAACGAATCCGGATCGAACGGTTTCTCAAAAAAGCCGTTAGCACCTAAGGCATAACATTCCGCTTTGGTTGTTGGATGATTTTTCCCCGATAAAACCACAACAGGTATGCCAGCTGTATCGGGGTTTTCCCTCATATGCATCAAAAAACTTCTTCCATCTCCGTCAGGTAAAATTAAATCCAAAACCACCAGTGACGGCAGGGTGGTTTTGAGATGTTCTTTTGCAGCCTTCAACGTACCTGCTGTAATAATTTCCCGAGTGGGATCGGCCAATTTAATTGATAGTAAATGGATAATATCCGGATCATCGTCAATAATAAGAATGATGGCTGTTTTCTGGCCCTCTTTTGGAGCAACTGTTTGTTGAAGTATTGCTAACAGAGGGTCCAAAGTAGAAAGTATACTTTTTTCATCCGCTTCTTCAACTAACTCGGCTTTCTCAGAAATTTCAGGAAACCCAAACGTGCCCCCAGAACCCTTAATAGAATGGGCAATCCTGCGAATGGTATCTACAGCATCCTGTTTGCTTCCTTCATCTAAAAGAGAATTTTTCGCCGCGTTTAATGCATCAATACGCGCTACAAGACTTTCTCTGTACCAATCTTCTAATTCACTCATGAAATATGGTTTTCTCACATATTGTTAAATCAAGCATGGCCATCATGAAGTTTCCTTTTTATTTATAATACAACGCATCAAGGCCCACATCAATGATTTTCGATGTACGGGTTGGTCAACAAATTCGTTTGCACCTGACAGTAACTTGCTAAGTTCTGTTGCTTTTGAGCTAACAATAATAATGGGGACACTTTGTGTCGTTTTTTCTTCCTTCAATTCCGCAATTTGTTTCTGTGTAATTGAAATTTCGTGTGCAGCTAATATAATTATTTGGGGTTTTACCTTTTTTATCACGCTCTTCCTCAGGGATTGACCGGATGATACTTTACATTCCAAAGAAAGCAATAATTCCTTTAAAAGTGCCCGTGAATCAGATTGAGAATCAATAATGTAGGTAATTGTCCCTTTTATTTTTTTGATTATTTCGTCCTGCGAATTGTTTTTTTCTCTTGGGATTTTTCTTTGTTTCCGCATTGGAGAAATCAAGGAGGAATCTTCTCCGTTACCTTGAATGACTATAGTAAATGTACTTCCCTTGGCTTCCTCACTGTGCACTGTTAAGTCGTACCCCATCATTTTACACATTGACTTGGATATAGCGAGTCCTAAACCAGTCCCTTGGTATTTCCGGTTGGATTCGGATTCAACCTGTTGGAACGTGTCAAAAATAGTGCTTTGTTTATCTACAGGAATACCAATCCCAGTGTCTGTAACTCGTATTTTACTAACAGTATGGTTATCAGTTTCGGTTTCTACAGCGACGGTGACACGACCTTCATCTGTAAATTTTATAGCATTTCCCACCAAATTGATTAATACTTGTTTGAGTTTTCCAGCATCGGTCATCAATGGGCTAAGTTTCTCAGGAATCTCTTTAAGTATTTGGATATTAGTATTAACAACCTGGCCACTTAACTGGGTGATTATTTCCGTGACTAATGAATTCAGGTCCACTTCCGTCTTAACCACTTCTGTCCGTCCTGCCTCAATCTTCGATAAATCCAGAATATCATTGATTAATAAAAGTAGGTGTTTCCCGTTGACGGCAACTCGTTCTAAAAAGGTTTTTGACTTTTTTGATGAAATGTCCTCTCCCCTTTTAAGGAGAATATTTGTAAACCCTATGATTGAATTTAATGGAGTACGCAGTTCGTGACTCATATTTGCTAAGAATCGACTTTTTGCTTTGGATGCTTCCAGCGCGGCTTGTTGTGATTTTTTTATTTCCATCTCTATCCGTTTCCGATCAATAATACTCGCGAGAGTATTTGCTACTATCTTTAGAAACTCAACTTCTTGATCCCGGTACTGGTGACCATCATTTAAATATAGAACAATAACCCCAACAACTTGGCCATGAGATTTAATGGGTATATTATAATGACCGTGGGGCAAAATACCATCATACTGGTTATCATGACGTTCATCGACATGTTGGGCAAATTCAATTTCACCACTCTTGGCAGCTCGACCGCATAGGCAATGTCCGAATGCCACATTTGAACAGACGGTTATTAATGATTCATGTAATCCAAAATGTACTTTGAGACTCAGTGTGTTCGAACCGTCCTCTACGAGAAAAATGCCCCCTTTCGGCATGGTTGTTATAAACGGGACAGAAATAATGATATCCAATGCACGGGATAAGATCTCATCCAGAGAAATTTCTTCAAGGGAAATGGTCAGGAGAGAATTCAAGACATCCTGAAGCTGGTAGCTATGATTTATTTCTTGTTGTGTTCTTTTCCGTTCTATTGCCAACGCTACAAAAGACGAAACAAATGTTAATAGACGACGGTCATCTTCACTATACTTAACATTTGGATCATATATCTGAATTGCCATAACGCCGATAGTTTTTTCCTCAACAATCAGGGGGGCTCCTAGCCAATTATTTGTTGAAGTACCTCGTGATACGATAGCCCCTTTTTTCACTAATGAGTTAAAAACCGCCGGAGTGGCCAAAAGGGATTCTCCTGTTTTCAGGACGTAATCAGTCAGACCTTTATTTAATTTCCTGGGGGATGGAGGGGAATCAAACTCATCAACAAAATAGGGAAAGTGTATAGTCTCTGTTGATTCATCATACAGAGAAATGTACAGATTCGGTGCAGGCATCATATCGTTTACAATTTTATGAATAGAGGTATAAAGTTCATCAAGGTTTTTTGTCTTGATGGTTGCCTCAGATAGGTTATGGTTAAAATTCTGGAACTTTTCTGCTTCTTTTCGGTCGGTAATATCCCGAATGATTATCGTAATCTCATCTTCACTGCTCTTTGTTAACCGAGCTTCAAAACAATGAATTTTTTCATTTACAGGGAAATTGTACTCGAATAATTGCAACTTTTCAGATGTCATTGCTTTATTCATATGTTTTAGTGTTTTTTCCGCTAACCATTTTGGAAGAACTGCTTTTATGTGTTGGTTCATGAAATTTTCGGGTGCGACTAAGAGGTTCTCTTCCTCAACTGCATGATAATCCAAAATGATTCCATCAACACGAATTCGAAACATTAAGTCTGGTTGGGCATTGAGCAGAGCAGTATTGCGCGCCTCACTGGACTCAAGGGCGTCTAAGGTTGCTTTTCTCTCAGTAATATCCTCTTTAATACCAATAAAATGGGTGATTTCACCATCCTCGTTTCGAAGGGCTGATATGGATGCAAATTCCCAGAATAACTCTCCATTTTTTTTACGATTGTGAAATTCTCCTGCCCATTCTTTTCCAGCAGTAATTGTATCCCACAGGTTTTTATATTCACTTGAGGGCGTTTCTCCTGATTTTAATATTCTTGGATTTTTTCCGATAACTTCTTGGGGCTGGTAGCCCGTCACTTTTACAAATTTTGGATTAACATACTCAATATGTCCTTCTACGTTGGTTATCACTACAGATACGGGACTTTGCTCCATAGCTCTGGATAGTTTTCGAATTTCCTCTTTTGCTTTTTTTTCAGCGCTCAAATCTCGAACAATACCAGAAAATATTCGACGATCATTCAGTGTCACTTCGCTAATACCGATGGAAATGGGAATGATTACACCGTCTTTCCTCAGGCCTGACACTTCACGCCCGGTTCCGATAATCCGTTTGATACCTGTTTCCAGGTATGATTGGAGATATTGGTCATGCTCATCCGAGTATGGTGAAGGCATCAGTTTATTTATTTTTTGACCAATGATTTCATCACCGGAATAACCAAAAATTGCCTCGGCTGCTGAATTGAATGATTTTATTACACCACTTTCCTCGATGGTGATAATACCGTCAATCGTATTTTCAATCACATCAAAGGCACGGAGGCGTTCCTCCATGGCGTTGCTGCGTATTGGCCGGATAATATATAACCAGAGTAAGGGGGCTAATAATATTGTAAGAAGAGTTGCATCGAGTAGACCAACAAATAAATTTACTTCACTGACGATGAAAAACATGATGGATTCCTCAATGATAAATATCAATCCCAGTAAATTGAGAAATAAACGGATAGGGGAATTGAGAAATAATTCAGCGATGTTAGTATTTTTTATATTAAAAATTGTTTTAATCATTTTTATTAAGTTGTTCCTTAATGGCTTGGTACATTAATTCTTCATCCACAATTGGTTTGGTTAAATATCCATCAAATCCAATTGCCAAAAACTTTTGACGATCACCTACCATGGCGTGGGCGGTGAGAGCAATGACGGGTAAATGCTTTAGTGTTTTATCTTCGCGGATAATTTTTAATATTTCAATACCGTCCATGCCCGGTAGAGAGATATCTAGTAAGACCAGATCCGGAGGACTCATTCGCATACCTTCTAATGCATCAAACCCATTTTCAAATTTATTTAATTCATACAAATCCTCCAAGAGAACCTCTGCGAGTAACATATTATCTGGATTATCTTCTACTATTGCTATTTTTTTCTTCATATGTATTCAGACTTTTTATTAATTAGTAGTTTCAGCACTTTCGAACTTTCAGCTATGATTAATTCAATTAATTGATCAAGTGATGGTTTACTTTTCTCTTGAGCTAATACTTCAATTTCATTTGCGGTTTGCTGAAGCTTTCTGGCTCCCAAGTTCCCAGCGCTGGATTTCAATGAATGTGCTGCCATTTCAAGTGATTTATAATCACTGTCCCGGACAGCCTGTTCCATTATGTTAATTTTCTGTGGAATGTTTTCTAAGAAAAGGTTTATCATTTTCACGACCAAAACATTACCACCCATTTTCTTCAAGCGTGCGATAGCGGTTAGATCAATCGAAGAAATTTTCGCACTTTGATTTTGATGAGAAGTCATAGCCAATTGATAATTGTTTTTTGATGCATATTTAATCTCGCTATGACGATAACTTAATGTGCTGATTTATTCATTGTTTAATAAAATCCTAAACTATACAAGCTACCTGATTGTACTGCTTTCTCTTTCTTAATGTCCAGCATTTTATCTGTCTTGAATGTGTTCGATCCAGTTAAAGTAAAAATATATCAAAATAAGGAAGAAATAGGTCAAGCTGAATTAGCCAGGCATCTGGGAGTTAGTAGGGCTTGGGTGACGAAAGTACTAAAAAGGGGCAGTGATTAAACCGCCCGATATTAGCCCGATCGAGGATCTATTGAACAGTAATCATGCCATATCCCTGCTCTGCAATGAGAGCCATCATTGCTCTGGAGGTCGCCCTGCGTCCCGAAAAACGAGACTTCGGGTGGTAAAGTCCACATACATCTTGATAAAATCAGAACGTTGGAGGATAAACCTCTTTAATTTACCCATATAGCAAAAAAGTCTCCCCGCCTTTTGGCGGAAAAACTTTTTTGCTCCGGAGGAGGCCCTCCTACACTCCGTTTCGGCGGGTAGAGACTCCGTATTTACCCATATAACAAAATAGCTTTTGCGCCAATTGGCGCAAAAGCTATTTTGCTCCGGAGGAGGGACTCGAACCCCCGACCTGGTGGTTAACAGCCACTCGCTCT
>JBHHTW010000072.1:0-4132 GCA_046861385.1 Fidelibacterota bacterium
TTCACTTTGTATTTTGAAAATTTCATGATAACGGTTCCAGCAAATTCCTTTTTATCCGGATCCAACCCTGATTCTTCAGCTAATTGTTCAAAATCTTTTCGATCTACTCCAGGGCCTCCAAAGGGTTCCCTCATAGACCATTTTTTTAACCCTTTAAATCCAAGAGAGAGAGTGGTCTTTGAAGGAAGAGAAATACCATCAACTACCAAATATTCAGAAACCAATTGAAATACTTTTTGCGAATCAATCATGGTTTCTGCCTGACTAATCACCCAAGTATCTCCGTCCACCCAGATTTTCATGACTACATTGGGAAAATCATCCTCTTCAATCGGGATATCCATGGAATCAGGAATGACAGACCCGGTTAGTAACCAATGGGTACGCTCATTTAATGTTGTTTGACCCTGTACGTTAATATATTGCAACATTTCCAATAGCTTTTCAGGAGAGCCCCCCAGCCCTGTTTTGGGAACAATGGCAAATCCTTTGGATTTTATTTTTAGTTTATCCGGTGCTTTATAAAATAATTTTATCTTTTTTCTGGGCATTCGTAAGCCCGTCATTTTTACGGAAATTTTGATATTAACCTCATAATCTTCAATACGGTCGAACCGGCTAATTAAACTATCCTGAATGGCTTCAACCGTGGGTGTTTTTCCAAACAGGATCGAAGTGAAAACCAATATAAGGATAAAATATCCTGCGCCTATTCGGGATGGGATTATTGAACGAATTTTATTCATGTTTTTATATCCTTTTTCAGAAAGACAGCAATACTCACTCCAATAAATCCGGAGGTATAGAGCGCAAGCACTCCCAGGCTTTTTACAATCCTATCCCAGGGGATTGGATCTTTGAATGCCTGCTGCCATACATCAAAATAGGTAACGAAAATGTATGGTTCCATTTTCTCAAACATATCCAACGGAATTGCCATTATAATATATCCAATCACAATAAGAAAAATGGCGCCGATTATAGGGCCGATACCATTATTTACCATCGTTGAAAACATAAAGCAAAGGGTCGCCACCACAACCATAACTAATATTGCCAATCCGAAAGATAGTGCCATGCGAATCCAGGCTTCGCTCTGTTCCAGAATAAGAATTCCCTTATCAAATACGATAAGGTCGCCGCTGCCCAACCAAAGTGTTCCAACCCCGAGGCACATGAATGCTAAAAATAATATGAGAAGTGTGGTATAAATCCATGTTGCAAACAGTTTGGCGAATAATATTTTCATCCGACTGGTAGACCGGGTTAATATAATTCTAAATGTTCCTGCAGCTCCCTCTGCAGCCACCGCATCTCCTGCGGCCAATGCCACCAGAAACGGCATATGAATCCAAAAGGCATTCATTACAATATAAGTGGCCAGGAATGCATTGAAAATGGAACCGACTACAATAAAATTGTTTCCCAACTGTTTTACATATTGTTCGTGGATTTCACCGCCACCATAGGAGAATCCCCAGAGGATTAAGGGCATGAGGATAGCGATACCAATAAAGCCGATATAACTGCGCCACCGACCGGTGATTTTTAATAGTTCATTATAGATTAATCCAGTCATTTGTATTTATTCATTAACCGTTTTTGATAAAAATAAATCTTCCAGAGATGTTTTGGGTATCATGGCTTCCACATTGCATTGATTGTCCACCAATACTTTTGTCATTTCTCCTAACTTATCCTGTGAAACATTCACAAATAAAGACCCATATTTTTTATCACAACGGTGTATCCATTCCATGCCATCCAATAAATCTTTTGCCTTTTTTAGAGGATTTACCCGGACCTCAGTGGTAAAAATATCGGATTCTGCCAATAGATCATTCATTTCCCCCGATACAACTAGTTTGCCAACCTGAATGATGGCAACGTGGGAACATATTTTTTGAACCTCATCCAATAAATGGGATGATATAAAAATTGTGATTCCTTCAGAATTTAATTCCCGGATTAAATCCCTGATTTCTTTCATTCCCTGGGGGTCCAGTCCATTGGTGGGTTCATCCAGAATGAGCAATATTGGTTTCGACAATAATGCTTGAGCAATACCCAGCCGTTGCCTCATTCCCTGGGAATAGTTTTTAACTTTATCATCCGCTCGATCCAACAATCCGACACGATCCAATACAGCTGAAATTCGCTCGGAAGAAACGCCATCCATTCTGGCGAGCATCTCCAAATTGGTTTGGGCAGAAAGGTGTTTGTAAAAATCAGCCCGCTCAATAAAAGAGCCTACCTCTGAAAATGCTTTTTGATGATTTTTTTGAACCGACTTCCCATGAATAAAAACTTCACCGTTATCCGGTCGAATCAAGTCTGTCATCATGCGAATGGTAGTGGATTTCCCGCTGCCGTTTGGACCTAAAAATCCGAACACCGATCCTTCGGGGATTTCCAAGGATAAATTGTCCACCGCTTTCCGGGAACCGAAGGATTTTGTCAGATTTTGTGTTTCAAGTATCATTTATTTTTGCCACAGAGACACACTCGTCCACCGAAGGTACGTAGGTGGGGAGAACACAGAGTTTTAATTATTAATAAATCTTTTAATTCCATCTTTGAGAAGTTTGGAATTGAAGTTAATTAGCAAGCCCAATGGATAATTTCCCAGTTTCATATAGGAAAGAATTTGTGCTTCAAATATTGGGTCGTGTCTTTCAACACTTTTTAACTCTAACACAATTTTATTTTCTACAAGTATATCAATTTTAAACTCCCCTATCGATTCATTTTTATACAAAACTGGCAACGATTTCTGTCGTTCAAACTTCAGCCCAGCAATTCTTAATTCGATACATAATGCTTTTTCATAAACACTTTCTAATAAACCAGGGCCAAGTTTTTTATGTACTTCAATTGCACAACCAATAATTTTTTCTGTTATTTTATTTAATTCCATTTCAATGTTTTCTGCATCTTTATGTCTCAGCGGATATTGATTTTCTTTTTTTTCTTTTTTATCCATATTCATCATTTATTTTTCTCTGTCTTCTCTGTGTCCTCCGTGTCTCTGCGGCTATCCATCAGTTCGATAAATTGTTGAAATAAATACCGACTGTCGTGGGGCCCGGGACTGGCTTCCGGATGGTACTGGACAGAAAAGGCTGGCATCTTCAGACAACGGATTCCTTCGCATGTGTTATCATTCAAATTAATATGAGTGGGAGATACTTCTTTCGGGATCGTGTTCAAATCTACAGCAAATCCGTGATTCTGACTGGTAATTTCTATCTTGCCCGTCTCCAGATTTTTTACCGGATGATTCATTCCCCGATGACCGAATTTTAGTTTAAATGTTTTTGCTCCCAGTGCCAAAGCCAAAATCTGATGCCCCAGACAAATGCCAAAAATGGGTTTTTTACCCAATAGCTCTTTCACCAGGTTAATACCATATTTGACAGCTGCCGGGTCTCCGGGTCCATTGCTTAAAAACACACCATCCGGATCAAAGTTCAATATTTCTGTTGGAGTGACGCTTGCGGGGAAAACAGTAATATCACACCCATCCCTTTCCAACAAGCGAAGTATATTGTATTTGATCCCGAAATCAATGGCTGCAATTTTTTGAGCAGGTTTGCCTGACAGCCCTCCTGGAGTCGGCTGGGCTGATTGAAGGGAGGAATGATGGAAGGAAGACCAGTGAAATTCATCCTGGCAGGTTACATCCTTAGCCAAGTCCAAACCGTTCATGTCCGGCGCTTTTTCCAGTTTTTCTGCTAAACTGTTTCTATCCATATCAACTGTAGAAATAATGCCGTTCATAGCGCCATTGTTTCTGATATGTCTTGTGAGCGCTCGCGTATCAACTCCTTGTATTCCTACAATATTTTGTTCCTGTAAATAATCTCCAATAGATTGAGTAGACCGCCAGTTTGAAGGAGTGGCAGATTCTTCTTTAATAACGAATCCGGCCACCTGAATACGATCCGATTCAATATCATCCGGATTCACACCGTAATTGCCAATGTGGGGAGACGTCATCGTTACGATCTGTTTACAATAAGATGGATCTGTGAGGATTTCCTGATAGCCGGTCATGCCCGTGTTGAAGCAGACTTCACCGATAGTTTCTCCTTCCGTCCCAAAACTATTTCCTAAAAAAAAACGACCGTCC
>JBHHTW010000013.1:0-57968 GCA_046861385.1 Fidelibacterota bacterium
GATAAAGCTGAAACAAGTATTTACGAATCTATTCGATGGGCCGAGATCATTATGGGGTCTGTGGGAATATTGTTTTTTCTATTTCCGAAAGTCTTTCTCTCAATTTTTACTGATGATCCAAACGTTATTCATTATGGAACCTTTGGTTTGCGCGTATTGGGGCTTATTCAGTTTGTTGATGCCGTTGCAATGACGCTATGGTTTACACTGTCGGGGGCTGGAAACACCTTTTTTCCGGCGGTAGTCGAATCTTCTCTTATCTGGTTCTTTTTATTACCATCCAGTTATTTGTTTGGTATCATTTTAAGCGTTGGTTTTTATGGTCCATGGCTGATGTTTCCTCTTTATCTGATTTTCTTTTCAATTATACTGTGGCGGAAACTGAAAAAAGGTGACTGGAAACATATTGAATTATAAATTGATCAAAGTAATTATTAGCAATGGTGATTAAGTATAAAAATATTTTCCGCGACTTAAGGCGAATTTTTTGCATCGGCCCCGTTGGGTTTCTGTTCACAATATTATTTTGGATTAGTGTGTATAAATTAGAAAATCAGGTTTCATTTCCAAAAATGAACATTAATCCAATGTTTAGAATTCTTTTGGCGGTCATGTTTACAATCGATGGTGTTTATTTATTAATCGGTAGTTTATACTATTTAAACCCTCTACAAAGAGGAGAAACCATGGTAACAACAGGGCCTTATAAATATATCCGGCACCCTTTATATAGTTCCCTTATCTATTCTTTTACAGCATTAATAGCCCTATGGTTTAAATCATGGTTTTTATTGTTTTCGGTCGTTCCTGTTTCATTAATTTGGTCGCGTCTGGTCCAAAAAGAAGAAAAATACATGCTGAATAAATTTGGAAAAAAATATAGAGATTACATGGATAAAACGGGCCAATTTCTTCCTTCGTGGAGAACGTTAAAGGAAGAAGCAGAATCAAAGTCATAATCAGAAAAACTTAAGTCACCTACGTAACCTTCATCTTGAAAACTACAGATTTATTAGTGAGTTGACATCTCTATCAATAATAAATATTTACAATAATTAGTAATAATCATAATTAGTATAGGAATTACTTATGGCAAAAAACCAAGTTAATGGGTTTGAATATGTGCAGTCTTCAGGTGGAATTGAAGAATATAAAATGGGATCAAATGGCCTCACTGTTTTACTAATGGAAGACCATTCCGCACCCGTTGCAACATTTATGGTGACATATCATGTAGGGTCCAGGAATGAGGCTGTTGGATATACCGGATCCACACATTTACTAGAGCATCTCATGTTTAAAGGGTCTCACAAATTTAATAAGAAAAAAGGGACAGCTATTTGGACGGTCTTACAAGACGTTGGCGCCCGAATTAACGCAACAACCTGGATGGACAGGACCAATTATTTTGAACTGTTGCCAAGCGAGCATTTAGAAACAGCAATTGCTATCGAGGCAGATAGAATGCGCCATGCCTTTATAAACGACGAAGACAGACAGCCGGAAATGACAGTGGTGCGGAATGAATTTGAAAGGGGGGAAAATGATCCGTTCGATGTTTTGGATAAAAACATTTGGGCCACAGCGTATCAAGCGCATCCGTATCATCATTCTACCATCGGCTGGAGATCGGATATTGAAAATGTATCCACTGAAAGGCTGAAGGAGTTTTATAATACATACTATTGGCCAAACAACTCCACGGTCACTATTATTGGCGATTTTGAAACAGATAAAGCACTAAGGCTCGTTAAAGATTATTTTGGCAAGCATAAAATGAGTCCAGCAAAAATTCCAAAAATGTATACAACAGAACCTAAACAAGAGGGCCCCCGCAGGTTGTCGATTAGACGAGCTGGAGAAACAGGGATCGTAGGTATCGCCCACAAATCTCCAACGGGATTAGAGGAAGATACGTATTCCATACAAGTTTTATCTAAAATACTTGGCGGAGGTAAGTCCAGTCGTTTATATAGAAAAATTGTAGATAAAGGATTGGCAACAGGAATGTTTATGTGGGATTTCCCATTTAAAGATAATGGTTTGTTTGTCACATATGTTTTTATGACGCCCGGCACAGATCACGCTGAAGTGGAAAAAATTGTACTGGATGAATATGAAATAATTAAAGAAAAAGGCGTAGCCAAAAACGAGATAAAAAGAGCAAAAGCACAAATAAATTCGGAAATGGCTTTTTCTCGAGACGGTTCCTATTCCATTGCATCTGCATTAAATGAAGCTATCGCTATTGGGAATTGGAAATTTTATACTACCTATAAAGAAAAAATAATGGCGGTTACGGTTAAAGACATTAAACGCGTAGCAAACAAATATTTAAACGAAACCCAAAGCACTACTGGATATTTTATTCCTGAAAACCAAGGAGCCTCTAAAGGAGATAAGCCGGGGTCAGCTAAAATTAACAAACCACTTAACGTGCGCCCTGAAAACATGGGCATACCAGAAAGAAACCAAAAGAACCGAAGGAAGCAATCACAAAAAAGGAATGAATTGGGAAAACCCAAATCTCTTTCTACAGAGATCATAACGTCAACGCAAATAAACGGACTACAGCTAAAAACAATGAAAACGCCCATCAAGGACGTTGTTACATTGACGGGGAGCATACTTGGCAGCGGTCAATTCAGCGGGACAGAAAACAGAGTCGTAGCTGATTTAACAGCAGATATGTTAGACGAAGGAACAACAAAACATACAAAATTTGAAATCAGCGAATTGCTTGAATCAGTCGGCGCGAACATAAGTTTCTCTAGTGATAAATATCGTGTACGATTTAATGCTCATTGTTTAACAAAAGACCTTCCTCTTGTTATTGATCTGCTGGGAGAACAATTAATGTTCCCGGCTTTCCAGGAAGCTGATCTCAAAAACTTGAAAAAGAGGAGAATAGGAAGCTTAAAAAAAGCAAACGAAAATACACAAACCAGAGCGGCGGGGACGTTCAAGCGATTATTATACCCAAAGGGACATCCTAATTATTCTGTCCCAATCAAAGATGAAATTTCAGATATTGAAAAAACCACCGTTGATGATTTAAAGAAATTTCACAAAAACTATGGAATGGGAAATATGAACCTTGTGGCAGTAGGCGATGTTGATAAGAAGACGTTAGAATTATCGCTGATAAAAGCCTTTGGAAAGTGGAAACAATCCAATCTGTTTATACCAGCGAAAACACCCAAAGCAAACCAGGTTAATAAAGTGACAAAATATGTAACGATTGAAGATAAAACAAGCGCAGATATGTTTCTTGGTATTCCTATTGGAATTGACAGAGACCACCCTGATTACTATACGCTAATGGTTGGAAACTATATTTTGGGCGGAAACTTTTCCGCCAGACTGATGCAGTCGGTTCGGGATGAAAAAGGCTTAACATATGGTATATATTCAAGTATTCAAGGTGTAAATGATGGCGCGGATGGTTATTGGAGCGTATGGGGTACATTTTCTCCTGATTTGCTAAAAGAGGGAAAAAAAGCCGCTATTGAACAAATAAAAATGTGGGTTAAAAATATAACTGAAAAAGAGCTCAAAGCAAAAAAAGAAACCATCATCGGTTCATATAAGGTTGGACTTGCTACGACCGGAGGTCTGGCAAGTCAAATATTAACAAATGCTGAACGTGGCGATCCAGATTCTATGTTGGATCAATATCCGACTATTATTAGAAATGTATCATTAGACCAAGTCAACAAAACCATAAAAAAATATATTTCACCGGATAAACTGGTCATGGTTGTTGCGGGATCAATCGATAAAAACGGTAAACCGCTTTCAAAGTAAAATCAATCAATTTAAATAATAGAAAACAGAGTTTGATTATTTACAATCAACGTATTTAAATGGAAGTTATATTAATTGCTGCTGTAACAGCGGACGGCTTTATTGCGAGACATAGCCACGAAACGATTGATTGGTCAGAGGACCTGAATGTTTTTAAAAAACAGACAATGGGTTTTCCTGTAATTGTAGGTTCAAACACCTTTAAAAATATGCCAAATAGCCTGGTGGGAAGAAAAACAATTGTAGTTCACAGAAACGACGTTCCCGATCAAATAATAAGCAAACTAAAATCAGCGAAATGTTTTATTGCAGGAGGAGGAATAACGAATACCCGCTTTGCACCCTTTTTAACCCATCTTTATTTAACATTTCATCCATACATTTTTGGGAAGGGGGTTCCCCTATTTGTCGGATTAAAATCTGAATTCAAGCTATCGCTGGAATTAACAATCCCGATTAAAAACGGAATTACCCAATTCCAATACCGAATTATTCATTGAAAAAAGGTGTGATTTGGTAATAATTAACTAAGGGATAAAAAAATAAGAAATCATGCTTTTTTTCGCTTCTCCCGAACGATAGCAGCTTTAATCTTTCCCCGAACAGCTTTATTCTCCAATGCGTTAATTTCGTCCATATTTCCTTCTAATCCGGCAACCACCAGTCTATTAACCATCTCTTCTTCAGTTTCAGTCCCGCTGTTTGACGTGAGCTCGGCCTCCGAAGAATTTGGGCTTGCATTTAGGGCAGCGGTTAAGCGGTCAGGCATTTTGCCTAATCGCTTCGCTTTAACCAACGCCGCTTTAGCCGTCCCGCGCGTGGGTTTGTCCTGAATGGCGTTAATGAGATCCATATTTCCATCCAGCCCCTTTTGGACAGCTTGAGCAATAATAGTTTCTTTATTTAATTGAGGCGCAGACTTTTGATCTGGTTCGCCACCGTAATTATTCTCTATTTCCTCTTGGTTGTCTTGAAGTAAAAAAGAGAGGTTATGCAGTATTAACGATCCTTTATCTGCGAAGCCCCAAGTGGTTAAAAAAGAAAACAAGCCGCGGCTGGAACGCTGGCAAATCACCTCTGAAGTACCACGAGGGGTCTGGTTTATTTCAAATGTAACCCGCTCTAGACTGACCGGGTTGAATCGCATCTCCAAATCCAGTCTTTTATTCGGCTCCATATCAATGATGCGCCCCTTATACCAAGGTAAAAAAGATTTTGGTCTTATCTTAAAAAAAGCCCCAGGCTCAAAAGAAAACATGTCAAAGGAAAATTGGTGAACATATCTTTGTTGATCTACGACCGGTAAAACCCTGTTTATTCCGGGAAACCAAAGACAATAATCTTCAAAACGGATTAACATCTTCCAGACAGTATCCGGTTTGGAAACATATTCGTGTTGAACAACTGTTTCAGCTTGAAACGGGAAGTAAAAAGATTTGAACCGACTGTTGATTACTTGCTGAGAGCCTGCATCGCGGATGAAACAATAAACAGTTATTAAAACGACAATGGTTGCAAAGGTTAAAATCATAATTTGTATTAAATATTTGGTGGAGATTTTACAGATGATTTTGTGTTTGAACCAACGACCGTAAAAGACTTGTTAATTTCTTACAAGATTATTTTCAATAGCGAAACGCGTAAGGCCTGCGATCTCTCGGACACCTGTTTTTTTCATAATATTCTGTCGATGTTTATAAACTGTAGATTTACTGATAAAAAGCATTTCAGAAATACTATTTGAAGTTCCTCCTTCTGCGATTAATTGCAGTATTTGTTTTTCACGTTTTGTTAAACAATCAAAACGCGACGAACCAAGTTTTTTATCAAATCTGTTTGTTGCTGCCTTAAGAACAGTTTTGGATATGGAGGGGGTAAAATAAGCTTCTCCAGCCATAACGGATCGTATTGCTTTGATGACGGTGGGTGCGGCTGATTGTTTATCAAGATAGCCCGAAACGCCACACCGTATTGCCTTTAATATATATTCTTCGTCTGTGTACATAGATAACAAAACGACCTTAGTTTTTTGCGTTCGTAAAATTTCTTCAGCCGCTTCCAAACCATTTAAAACCGGCATTGAAATATCCATTAATATTACATCCGGGCAGTGTTCTCTCGCCATTTGGATTGCCATATCCCCGTTTTCTGCTTCAGCGATAACTTTGATGTCTTTTTCTTCTGAAAGTAACATTTTGATGCCATCGCGAACGATCGCATGGTCATCGGCCAATAATACTCGAATACGCTTATTTTTCATAAAATATCCATGTTTTTTATCGGTATAATTATGTTTAACCGAGTGCCTTTCCCCGGTTCGCTCTCAATATTAAAATCCCCGCCCAATGCTTTAACGCGTTCTCCAACGCCGACCAAACCAAGAGTTTTGATTATATTTTTTTCCATTTCAATGGTATCAAACCCCTTTCCATTGTCCATAATATCAAAAATTAGTGAGCTATTTTCTTTAATAAAATTAATATTTATTTCAGATGCTTCAGCATGTTTTGCCACGTTATTTAACCCCTCTTGAAAGATACGATAAAATGCAATTTTAATATTTGGATCCAGTTGCTCAACAATAATATCGCCATTGATATTGACACGAATACCAGAGCGATCAGAAAACTTTCTTGAATGAGATTTAATAGCAGATAATAAACCCAGATCATCCAATTCAGGCGGCCTGAGCTCCATTGAATACCGGTGAATTTTTTTTGCAGTTTCTATGGCAAGTTCTTGACAGTTTCTCACTTTTTTCTCGAGCTTTATTTCATTTGAAACATCAGTCCGGATGCTTTCAAGCGTCATATTGATGGCCGTCATTGCCTGACCAATGTCATCGTGGAGCTCTAAACTGATTTTTTTTCGCTCACCTTCTTGAACATGAACCATCTCGTTTGTGAGACGCTGAAGCTGTTTTCTTTGCTGTCTCAATTTATTAATACTTTCATTTAAATCGATTTCATATTGGATTCTCTCTGTTGTATCTCGTCCAATACATAGAATAGAAAACAATGATTTACTTTCATCTGGTTGAGGAATAAATGAGAATTCAAACCAAAGCGGAAATTGTTCAAAATCTATTTGAACATCGATTTTTTCTCCTTGCCCAGAATCAATAATACGGTCAAGAGTCTCTTCAATTACCGGTGTTCCCTTCTCCTTTAATATATCCGAGAATTGTTGTCCAACAATTTCACGAGAGCCTTTACCGAGATACGTTAACATAGAATAATTTGCAAAAAGGACTGTGTGATCAGGATCTATTATAAATACGATATCCTCCATATTTTCAACCAGTGTCCTGTACTGTTCTTCACTGATCCGAAGGTCCTGTTCTACGCTCTTTCTATCGGTAATATCTCGCACTCCGGAAATGGCTTCATTTTCATGAAAAGGTAATATTGCCGCTTCAAAAACCTTTTGTTTACCACGAATTTCCAAATCATACTCGATCGTCACACGCCGCTTTTCGTTGATAACGGTGTTCAGTGCCTTCATTATCTTTTTAGATGTCTCTTTCGGGAGACTCTCAACCACAGTTGTGCCAATCAATACTTCTTTTGGTTTATAAAGCAAATTTTCAGGTCCGTAGTAGTCCAGGTAAGTTCCCACACTGTCTAATCGGAAATATAGATCGGGTATTGCGGTAAAAATTGCCTCAAGATTTTCTTTCGCCTCTAATATTTTCTTTTCCGCCATTACCTCACCAGTAATATTTTTCATATTGATTACAATCGCAGTGGGATCTCCACTGCTATTGTTTATGGTTGCGCCGGTTATTGTCAAATAAATATACCGACCATTTTTATGCTTTGCTTTTATACGGAAAGAAGCATAGCCCTTTTCTAAAACCAAAGCACGATTTTCCAATACAATATTGAGGTCCTCCGTGTCGTAATATGTTTGAATTTCTAAATTTTCCACCTCTTTCCGCGTGTAACCAAAAAGATTGCAAAACGAATCGTTAAAACGCTGGAGCTTCAAATCTAATGAAAATTTTGCGATCCCATCTCCTGATGTTGAAAAAATAGTATTAATGTCCTCATTGAGTTTATTTAGCTCACCGGTTCGTTGTAAGACCTCCCTTTCAAGAGTTTCATTCCATTGTTCAACTTTATTACTGGCATTTATATATCGATTGAGAAAAACTCCGGACATTCCAAACGTCCATATTAAAAAACCGTAACGATTTACAACTAATCCGTGTTTCCATAGAAGAGAATCCATTGCTTCAAACATAACGGTCAGGAGTAAAATCGTAATAAACACACTAACAACAGCGATTTCCTTTACGGGAATTTTTTTCCAATGATCAGGCAAGTCAGAATCATTATTGTAGGGCTTCATATTTATCCGCAAGCCCTTAATGGACAAATATGTTAAATATCCCGAGATAAGAGGGAGGGAAAATTGCCAGGTTCTTAAGAGATCAAACAAGAAACTGGGTGGCGCTACAGTAGATAATACCATAAAAGAAAAACAGACGCTACAATACGTTTTAATAATTATTGTAATCTTATTTTTTAGATATATATTTACAACCAATGCAAACATAAGAGCAATGAAGAAAACAAAAATATATTCCAATCTAAACGAAATAAAACCAAACGCACCGCCATTAAGATCATAATATGCTTTTATGGCATTATAAGCAGCAAAAGAGAAAGCAAGTATCGCAAAGAAAAGGTCAAGACGGTAATGTATTGGCTGGCGGATAAATAAATAAATCCACATAGCCGCGATCACAAGATAGATTGCAAAATGAGAGATAGAAAAAAATCGTAGCGTTAAGGATAATAAATCTTTTGTTGGACCAACGGTATAAGGCTCGCCATAATAAAACCCAGCCCCATAAATCGAAGGATCAGCAATAATATGGAACCCCAAGATATTTTGACCTTTTTGTATTAGATTTGAAGGGATTAAAACATGAAGCCCCTTTCCGCGCTTTGGTATAATTTCCCCTTCTTTATTATAGTGAAGTTCTTTTTCAATGGAAATACCATTCAAGAAAATCTCCCAATTTGATGCAATGCTTTTTAGGAAAAGGGACATGGGTTGTAATTCGGATGAATTTGTTTCAATCGTGAAAGAGGTTACAAAAGTAAACGATTCTGAAGGGCAGGTTTTAAACGATAAGTAGCGATGTGCGGAAGTGTTTTTTAACCCGAGCTTTCTGATAACAAGAGAACGGGGGCCATCCTTGCCTGGAATATGCAGCCAACTGCTGGTTTCGGTGGGTATATTTTCAATCCATGCGTGGTCGAACCCTTTCCGGACATAAATATCCTGTTGGTTCAGGTTTATTGTTTGAGCACGAACAACAAAGGTTAAACCAAAGAACAAATGGCACAAAACTAAAATATGTTTTTTCATACCTACGGGCAAAAATTACCTGTAAAAAGCTATTAAGTAGTGGAAAACTACCACAATACCATAAAAATACCAGTAATTACACCATAAAAATACCAGTGATTACACCATAAAAATACTTAATAGTGATAATTGACGCCGGAAGCATATTATAGTAAAATCCATATATGAAATATAAGTAACTATATCTTGCTGCATCTGTTTGAAATATAAAGCTTTAGTGATTTATAATGAAAACCCTCCGTGCACCTGGAGGGTTTTCTTTTTATCTTATGGATATGGACGTATTAACTTTGCAGATGATAACAAGGAATTATAAATGAAAGCCAAAACAACCCGGGTAACGCTACTTATACTAATTGCACTCTATCTTTTCTTCCGATGGACGTTTTTCCCGCCATTGCCTGGTTATAGCGGTCATGAAAAATTACCCGGACTCACAGAAGAAGTGGATGTTTTTACTGATGATTATGGTGTGCCTCACATTTTTGCACAGAATGAAAAAGATTTGTTTTTTGCTTCAGGGTATATTATTGCTCGCGAACGATTATTTCAATTAAGCACCATCGCGTCGGCAGTGCGTGGAGAGTTGGCTGACTTTTTCGGCGACGGATCTCTCGAGGATGACATTTATCTCAGAACCTGGGGAATTCCAACCATTTCAAAGAAAATCATTCAAAACTACGATAAAGAAGCCATGATGGTCTCTCAGGCGTTTTGTGACGGAATCAATGCATATATTGACGAAATTGGAAACCGGGTACCCCCCGAATTTAAAATACTGGGTAAAAAACCCATTAAGTGGCTGCCCTCTGATCTCGCCGGCCATGGCCGGATGATGGCCCACGACCTGCAACAGTCCTGGAAATCGGAAATCATGTTCGGGCTGGTGGAACAATACTACGGGCCGGATAAAACAGCAGAATTAATGCCTGCCTATGAAAAAAATCTTCCCACCATTGCCTCAATGGATATGAGAAAATTCTGGGAAACATTTTCAGAAGCGGTGTGGGACAGGGAAGAAAGCGTCAGGGAAATCCTCGGAACCAACGGTGTATCCATCGGGTCAAACAATGCCGTCATTTCCGGCAAACGGACCGAAAGCGGAAAACCCTTATTAATGAACGATCCCCATTTGAAATTCCGCCAGCCCGGCGTTTGGTATGAAATGCATATAAAAGGTGGCCGGTTCGATGTCAGCGGTGTCTGTTTGGTTGGCCTTCCTGTGCCAGTCATCGGACAAAATGAAAATTGTGCCTGGGGATTTACCAACGTCATGGCCGATGATATGGATTTTTTCGTTGAGAAAATTCATCCCAACAATCCAAACCTGTACTTGTATGGTGACGAATGGAAAGAAATGGAAATGGAAGAGCAAACTATTCCCCTTCACGACGGCAGGGATACGACCATTGTCATCCGGTCAACAATCCATGGCCCTATTATCAGCGATATACACCCCTTTTTAAAAAACAGCGATGTGGCTGTCTCCATGTCTTGGGCGGGGGCGTGGGAGACGCTGGAATTATCTGCTTTAATTCAATTAAATACCATGAAGAACTGGGAAGATTTTACCAATGCTGTACGAGACTTTTCCATCCCGGGACAAAACATGGTTTATGCCGACAAAGAAGGAAATATAGGCTGGAGACCGGCAGTCAAATTGCCCATCAGAAAAGATGGAAACAGTTTATTGCCCCGGCCGGGGCATTTACCTGAATATGACTGGAAAGGGACCGTTCCTTTCGATGAAATGCCTTTTTTACTGAATCCGGTGAAAGGATACATCGTGACGGCTAATCAGAAAACGGTGGATGATTCATATCCCTATTATATTTCCAACATGTGGGCAGACCCCAGCCGGGCCATGCGGATTGAAGACCTGGTAAAGGAAAAAAATAAAATTTCTCTGGAAGATATGAAAAATATTCAACGGGATATTCTATCACCGTTTGCCCGGGAATTGACACCCTATATCCTACGAACAGAAAAGGGAAATGAAACGGGAAACCTGAAAACAGCATTCAACCTGTTAAAAAACTGGGATTTCAGGGAAGAAGCAGAATCTCCCGAAGCGCTCGTTTTTCATGTAACCCTGAACCGGATGTTTTACAATATTTATCAGGATGAATTTTCAGCGATCAATCCAAAACTCATGGAAGGATTAACCAACCTGACCCTTTTTGCATCCCGGAACTTGATCTCTACGATCAAAAACAATACCAGCAGTTGGTTTGATAATGTTGAAACGGGTAGCGTGGTGGAATCAAGAGACGATGTGGTTTATCAATCCATTGTGGAAGCAGTAGATGAAATTGAAAAGAAGGTTGGAAAAAATCCTGCCACCTGGTCCTGGGGAAAAATTCATCATTTGACCTACCCTCACAACATGGGAAAAATAAAAGCGCTGGATTGGATCTTCGGTTTAAATGTCGGCCCCTTTGAATCGGGAGGATCGGCCATGACGGTTAATAATGGTGAATATGATATTTCGAAACCTTATAATCAAATTGTGGGGCCGTCCATGAGGCGGATAGTGGATTTTTCTGATTTGAACGCCACCCAAATGATCCTTCCGGCGGGAGAATCAGGAAGACCAAACAGTCCTCACTATGACGATCAGGCCGATATGTTTATTTCAGGGAAATACAGAACCACAGCCTTTGATGAAAACTTTATTCGGGAAAGCGATTCGTTTAAACATTTAGTGTTAATACCGTCTGAATGATTTTATCCATCACGGTTGCGGGCATTATTTGCCTGTTGATTGTTCAATATTTTACCTGGCATCCGGATAAAGGAGAAGATTATTATATTCGAAATCCATTGTGGTTTGCTCATCGCGGTTCTCTCCTAACTTCGCCTGAAAATACGATTGCTTCCTATCTCGACGCCTGGAAGAAAGGATTGCCGGCCATAGAACTGGACGTTGTCTCCACCAAAGACGGCGTGGTGGTCTGTTCTCATAATTTTGATTTGGAGAGAAAAACAAAGGGTCGTGGATACATTCACCAAATGAATTATCGGGATTTAGTGGAAAATTTAAAAAACGACAGGAGTAAAACTCCTACTCTGGAAGAAGGGCTGGACAGCATTAAAAAACCGGTGAGGGTCAATATTGAAATTAAAACATCCACTATTTTTGATTTTAAAACAGCAAGACGGGTAGCAAACATAATTGAAAAAAAACAGCTGACGAACCGGGTAATGATTTCGAGCTTTAATCCTTTTTCACTTTGGATTATCAAATGGCTTCACCCATCCATATTGACGGGGTTTATCGTAGAACAAAAATTCATGATTCCCTTTGTTCATTGTTCTAGGGCAGATTTTCTTCACCCGGACAGCCGGCTGGTGACAGAAAGGTTGATGGATTTTGCCAGAAAAAGAAAAATGAAAATCAATGTATGGACAGTCAATACAAAGCCGGGAATCGACTGGTTAATAAAACAGGGAGTTGATGGCATTATTACAGACAGGTTGGAATTTTATATCGATGGAAAACAGGTAGAATCCTCAGGGTAAAACAAAGAACGGATAAAATCACATATCATAAACCACAATGCAAAATATTACAGTTACAGAATTAAAAAAGAAATGGGACAATCGGGAACCATTCATTCTTCTGGATGTGAGGGAAACATTCGAGGTGCATTATGCCAGGATTGAACCATTTATACATATTCCCATGGGGTTTTTGCCCGCCAGGATAACAGAATTAAAAAAGGAAATGCCAGTGGTCGTTATTTGCCACACAGGTGTTCGATCGGTTCAGGTTTGTCATTTTCTGGAGAGATCCGGTTTTGATGCGATCAATGTTCTTGGGGGAATAGATGGCTGGTCAATAGAAATAGACCCGTCTGTCCCCAGGTATTAACAATTAGATGAACAAAGGATAATAATCGTTATGACAGGCAGCCATGGTTTGATTCTAGTGTTTAAAACACCTTTCGCCAGTAAAGACCATGGCGATTCCGTGTTCGTTACAGGCGTCGATGACTTCCTTGTCCCGGATGGAACCGCCGGGCTGAATGACTGATTTGATACCGGTACCGGCAATTTTATCAATGCTGTCTCTGAAAGGAAAAAAAGCATCTGAACAAAGAATAGATCCCTCAATATTTTCACCGGATTTTCGGAGGGCAATTTCCACCGAGTCCACCCGGCTTACCTGACCTGCCCCGACCCCAACGGTTGTATTATTTTTGACGATCAAAATACCGTTTGATTTAATGTGTTTTAATACTTTCCAGCCGAAAATCATGGTATTTAAATCATCATCGGTCGGGGTTGCCTCAGTGACCATTTTTAGTTGATCCGGCGTTAGCATATTCCGATTGGTTTCCTGTACAAGAAGACCTCCGTCGATATTTCTGACTTCCCGTTTTTCGGTGCCGGGGGTAATCTCTCCTATTTCCAATACACGGAGATTTTTCTTTTTTGAAAAAACAGCCAGCGCCCCCGGTTCAAAAGAAGGGGCCAGTACAATTTCAACAAAAACACCTGAAATGGCCTGGGCCACCTCCGAAGTACACTCCCGGTTGAAAGCAATAACGCCGCCAAAAGCAGACAGACTGTCTGCGTTAAATGCCCGGGTATAAACATCCAGTAAATGGTGGCCCACAGCCACACCGCATGGGTTGGAATGCTTCACAACTACGCAAGCCGTATCACTGAATTCCCTCAGACAAGCCAGGGCGCCGTCAGCATCCATGATATTATTGTAAGAGAGTTTTTTCCCCTGGTGAATTTTTGCATTCAGAATATTATTTTCCCTGCTCCCCGGTATTTTATAAACAGCTGCTTCCTGGTGGGGATTTTCTCCATATCGCAGTGTTGAGCGTTTGTCAAATGTCGGTGTTAATTTGATTGGAAAGGGCTCCTCGTTCAGAAATGTATGAATAATACTATCGTATTGAGCCGTAGCGGCGAATGCTTTGGTTGTCAGGTATTTTCGCGTTTCAAAGGAAAGGTGACGTGTCGAAGCCATCTCATCTGTAATAAGCTGGTAATCAGCCGGATCTGTTATAACACCGCACCACCCCATATTTTTTGCGGCGCTTCGAATCATGGTGGGGCCACCAATATCGACATTTTCTAAAGCAAAAGCGAAATCGACATCTTCCCGGGAAATGGTTTCGGAAAATGGATAAAGATTACAGACTACCAAATCGATCCACTGGATATTGTTTTCATCTGCATCGGATGAATGTTGATCTCTCAATCCCAGAATACCCCCGGCCACCAAAGGGTTGAGTGTCTTGACCCGTCCGTCCATGATTTCTGGGAAACTGGTATAATCGCTCACATCAATGACCGGGATTCCCTCCTTCTCTAGGACGTTGGCTGTTCCGCCGGTTGAGATGATTTTGACACCGAATTTATTTAAATTTCGAGCGAATTCAGTAATACCGGTTTTATTGAATACGGATATCAGGGCATATTTAATTTTTATGGGTTCTTGGTGGAGCGTTGGATTTTCTAACATAGTATTAAAGTGTTAATATTTTTGGTGTTAAAGAAAAAAGGCAAAAGCCGTTAACCATTTCTAATTTCACTCCCTTGAATTATATTTATTGCTTCTATAAATGCCATGCTTTCAAGCTTTTGTACTTTTGCTTTCAGACTCTCCACCGTATCCTTGGGATCTACAGCACATTTCTTCTGAACAAGGATAGGGCCGCCATCAACCTCTTCCGTAACAAAATGAATGGAACACCCTGTTTCACGGTCTCCGTTTTTCAACACTTCTTCGTGAACATGGGTATCCATACCGCCGGCATATTTCGGTAAAAGAGACGGGTGGACATTTAAAATTTTATCCTGCCATTCCCGGCAGAATTCGGCAGATAATATGCGCATAAATCCAATCAGTAAAATGAGATCAACATGATATTTTCTCATAACGGTAGTGATTTCACTATCGAATTCTTCCCGGCTTTTCCCTTTATGGGAAATACAAACAGCCGGTACGTCGAAGCTCCGTGCCCGTTCCAATATATAGGCATTATTCCGGTTGGAAATTACCACGGAAACGTAAGCATCCAGAGAACCATCGTCAACAGCTTCCAGAATAGCCTGAAGATCTGTTCCTCTGGTTGAACCGAGAATTCCTAATCGAATCAATGGTTTATGTCCGGATCATTTTCATGTGATTCACACGTTCGCTCACTAGATTGTCTTTTCCGATATCTGTCCGGTGAAATAACGGCCCTTTAATGGCAGATATTTCTTTTTCGGCGATTTTTTCTGCTTCTGTAATATTATCGGCAATGCCCACCGCTGCGACAGTTCGGCTGCCGCACTCAACCAGATGGCCATTTTGAATATCCACAGAAGCATAAAACAAATGATGGGTATTTTCTACACCGGATACATCAATCGGTTTTCCCTTCACCGGATCTTCCGGGTAACCTTCCGGCACTGCGTATTTGCACACGGTGGCTTGATGTCGGAATTGAATGTCAATTGTATCAAGAGTTCCGTCGGAAATTCCCCAGAAAATATCAATCAAATCAGATTCCAAAATGGATAAAACATTCATGGCTTCCGGATCGCCAAACCGGGCGTTATATTCAATCAATTTTACACCATCAGCGGTGGCCATGAAACCGCCATACAGAATTCCTTTATACCCTTCTCCAAATTTATTATGTAAAGCCTGTGCCGTAAGAGTATTCATTTGCCGGGCCTGGGCAATATCTTCATTGTTCAAAAAGGGCAGGCTGTGATTGGCGTCTGAATATGTCCCCATTCCGCCGGTGTTCGGACCGGTGTCGCCGTCGTAGGCTCGTTTATGATCCTGAACCGCTGGCATATGTTGTAGATGGATACCATCACAAAAACTCATTAGGGAAAATTCCTGCCCGACCAGTTTCTCTTCAATAACGAACCCACCTCCTGAATGAACCAGCGTTTCACAATAAGCCAGCCCGTCTGCGTGGGAAAAAAGATGGTCCCCCGACACCTTCACACCTTTTCCACCGGCAAGACCATCGTATTTCACGACATAGTCTTCACCCAAATATTCCAAATATTCCGATACGCCATCCATGGAATTAAATCGCTTGTATTCAGGACTTCCGGGGATCTTGTATTCTTTCATCAGGTCCCGGGTAAATCCTTTGGATGTTTCAATGGCCGCCAAATCTTTTTTAGGTCCAACCACCCCGATTCCTTCTGTCCAGAGGGCGTCGGCCACACCCTGTGCCAGCGGGTTTTCCGGCCCGATAACGGCTAAGAAAACGCCCGACTCCCTAGCATAGTCTCTAACGAAACTATCGTCGTCAATCCTTCCCGTGAAAATCTCGTCACACAATTCTGCAATACCTGGATTCAAATTCGAAGCCAGACAATAAATTTCTTTTTCCTGATGAGACTGAACCAGGGAGCGAATAATCGCATGTTCCCTGGCACCGGAACCAACAACCAATATTCTATTTTTCATTCGCCTGACAAATTCTTTTGAATCTTTTTTTCAGTTTGTACGATGGCAAAAACACTGAATGTCATAAGGAGTTAATTTGATTGTACATCATTATCCTTTTTTTTCTTTAGATCAGCCATCATTGCATAGGTCATTCCAACGGAAGGTCCAATGGCAACCCCAATGGCGATCCAAAAAGAGGCATCTCCGGTTACGGCGCCGATCACGGCGCCAATCAAGACACCAAAAGAAGCACCAAAAACCAAGCCGAGACCCACCGGGTTTTGAGGTTTCTTTTTATCGCAGTTATTTCCCATTCCGATCATAATTCCTCATCGTTTCCATTTCAGAAATTTTTGCATCATCAATATCATTGGCCACATAATACCCGTCCATACAGGCCATGCAGGGTTGATCAATATGGTGGTTTCCTTTTCGAGTGACGGCTTCAACCAGGCCCTCGATTTGTTGATAGAGCAATGCATCAACATTTAAGTATTTTCCAATGTCTTTTTCGCTCATATTTCCGGCAATTAATTCACTTTTTGTGGGCATGTCTACTCCATAAAAACAAGGGAATTTTACCGGTGGGCACGCCACAGAAAAATAGACCTCCCTGGCGCCAAAATCTTTTAGCATTCGTACAATTTCTCGACTGGTATTTCCCCGGACGATGCTGTCGTCCATAATCATCACCTTTTTATCCCGGATTTCTGTTTCCTGGGGAACCAGTTTGTGCTTAACCGATTTTTTTCGCTCCGCCTGTCCCGGCATAATAAACGTACGACCGATAAACGTATTTTTATATAATCCTTCCGAATACCGAACCCCCAATTCATGGGCGAAAGAAAGAGCCGCCGTATTGGCCGTGCTCGGAGCCGGAATAACAATATCCGGTATTTTATCCGGGTATTTTTTTTGCCATGCCACGGCGAGGTTTTGCCCCATCCGCAAGCGGGACCGATATACGCTGACATCATTCAGGGTGGCGTCTGGTCGGGCAAAATATACGTATTCGAAAATGCATGGATTGAATTCTTTTTTGACCAACCGTTTATTGAACACCTTGCCGTCATTGTCCACGTAAATAAGTTCTCCGGGAAGGACCGTTCCTTTTGGTTCAAAACCCAAGGCATAAAACATGGTGTTTTCTGATGCAAAAATATAATCTTTCCCCCCATTTCCATTAGATCGCTCTCCTTTGACCAAGGGTCGAATTCCCTGGGGATCGCGAAAGACAACCAGGCCTTTTCCAATCACCAGGCTTACCACAGAATAAGCACCCCGGACCCGTTTAAATATTTTGGTTACTGCATTACAAAGGAGGTAGAAAAATTCTTCACTATCCTCAGGAGGATTGTTGGTGTGAAGGAGATCGGCGAAATAGTGTAAAAGCACTTCCGAATCAGATGTGGTATTCAAATATCGACTATCTTTTTGAGTGATTTCTTCGGCGAGGTCTTTATAATTGGTCAGGTTCCCGTTATGAGCCAGCGCGATGCCATAGGGAACAGAGGTCCAGAAAGGTTGAATTTCACCATGCCCAAATCCGCCATGGGTCGGATATCGGTTGTGAGAGATACCTACATTACCCGTCAGAAGTTCTATATTGACCTCATTGAACACTTCCTTTGCCAGGCCCATCCCTTTTTCCTTATGCATCCGGTCATTGTATGTCATGATACCGGCGGCGTCCTGTCCCCGATGCTGCAAGTTAATGATGCAGTCATAGAGTTCTGCCGCTACAGGTTTATGGGAATATATTCCGGCAATACCGCACATTAGATTAATCCGGGGATCAAGGGAGTTGGAATGGAGGAAAACCCAAACGATTTCATCATGATTAATCCAGTATAAAATGTATTTTTGTCCATTGTTACATCACAGTCTTTAAACTAAATTAGCCAGTTTTGACGCCAGGCCAATATAATTTTCCGGACTTAGAGCCATCAACGTTGTTTTATCATCTTCGGAAATGGCCAGTCCGGAAACAAATTCGAGATAAATTTTTTGATCCATTTTCTGGCCCCGGGTCAGCGCTTTCAATTGTTCGTATGCTCCAGATTGTCCGGCCTTCCGTAACATTGTTTGGATTGCCTCAGCCAACACTTCCCAGTGATCGTTCAGTTCAGCAGAGATTTTTTCTTGATTAATCGTGATTCGATCTAATCCTTTTAAAATATTCTCCAACGCTAAAAAAGAATGACCCATGGCGACTCCCTGGTTTCGGATAGTCGTGGAATCGGTTAAATCCCTCTGCATTCTGGACACTGGGAGTTTGGTGGTAAAATGAATCAGAAGTGCATTTGAAATTCCTAAATTCCCCTCGGCATTTTCAAATTGAATGGGATTAATTTTATGGGGCATGGTGGAGGAACCTGTTTCTCCGGATATTTTTTTCTGACCAAGCACTCCACGGCTGATATAGGTCCAGATATCCCGGCAAAAGTCAATGAGAATGGCGTTAACCCGAATCATTTGATGGTAACTTTCAATCAAAGAATCGTGAGGTTCAATTTGCGTCGTAATGGGGTTGAGTTTCATGCCCATTTTTTGAATAAATTTTTTCGAAAAATCTATCCAGTTTACTTCGGGGTAAGCCACAGCCTGGGCAGACCATGTACCGGTGGCTCCACCAAATTTCCCCAAGAATTCGTGGGTAGTCATTTGATCGATTTGCCTGCCTAATCGATTGGAAAACACTGCGACTTCTTTTCCAAAGGTTGTCGGTGTTGCCGGTTGTCCATGGGTCATTGATAACATAGAAATCGATTGATATTTTTTCACCAGCCGTTTGAGTTTACCGTTGATCTGATTCAGGGCAGGGAGATAGATGTTTTCCAGGCTCTCTTTCCACATGAGGGTATAGGCGAGATTATTGACATCTTCAGACGTGAGGGCAAAATGTATCCACGGGTGAAGCGATTGTTTCACATTTCTTTGAATAAAATATTCAATGGCTTTAACATCGTGATTAATGGATTTTTCAATTTCTTTAATCTTTTCACCATCTTCCGGGTTGAATAATCCATATATTTTTCTGATACGCTTTTGTTCAGAATCCGAAAAAGGTTTCAAATCGGATATTTTCCGCTCATTCCCCAGTGCAATTAAATATTCAATTTCCACTTTCATCCGGTATTTCATTAGAGAAAATTCTGAAAAAGATGAAGACAAATCTGTCAGGGTATCCGCGTAACGGCCATCTAATGGAGAAATATTGTGTATAGAATGAGACACAGGTTTACGGTGTCCGAAAATGAATAATTAACATTTTTATTTTTCTATTTATTACCATTTTTCTGTGTTCTCTGTGACTCAGTGGCTATAAATTGAATATCCGCTTCACAGCCAGCGCACAATTTCCAGGATCAAGGATTGTCAAAACAGGTGTATTGCTTGGCATTTGTAACGTGGAATGTATATTGACCATCATATCCATTTTGTCAGAAAAAGGCGGACAGGCAATGGTGGGAAAAGATGAATTGGCAGCTACAAATCCAGAGAGTGCATTGGAACGACCGGCGATCGTTATATACAAGAGATTGCTTTCGTTTTGGTTAGATTCCAGTATTTCCAGCACCTTCAACGGCTGCTTATGAGCCGATGCAACATATTGTACCCATTGAATATTATATTTATCCAATTGACTCGTTATTTTTTGTGCATGGGGTTTGTCTGAAGATGAACCCATAATAATAACAACTTTCATATTATGTCCTTTTTCTTGCCGAAGAGACGTCAGGATCGGAAAGAATAATATTATTAGAAAAGGTATTTCCCGTGAATCTGCCGCTAAAAATAACCATTCAAATTTTCCAGAATTCTTTCCTGGACCGGTTTGATGGAATCCGGAAAAGGAAATCGATTACCTGTAATGGTTTCATATAAATAAATATATCGGCCGGAGAGTTCAACCACCAGTTCTTCCGGCGCTTCCGGTAGAGTCTTATCGCTGTATGGGTCACAGTGATCAACAAACCAAAGTCGCAAAAATTCTTTATCAATACTCTGGGGTTCTAATCCGGACGCCATTCTTTCTTCATATGTTTCCCGTATCCAGTAGCGGCTGCTATCTGGTGTATGAATTTCATCAATTAATACAATTTTTCCATCAGCGTTTCTGCCCATTTCATATTTGGTATCTACCAGAATTAAACCATGTTCAGCGGCTTTTTGTTGACCAAAGTCGAACAATTCCAACGCTTTTTCGCTGCAATAATTCCATTCTTCCTGTGTCAACCAGCCTTCGCTGATAATTTCTTCCGGGGAAATGGGGCGGTCATGGTGTTCTTCTTTGGTGGTTGGGGTGAGCATATTTGAATCCAGCTTCTGGTTTTTCACCAACCCGCCGGGAAGCACATTTCCGCAGTATTCCCGATCGCCGTGATTATAGACGGTCCAAAGGGATGTATTGGTACTGCCGGTGATATAGCCCCTGACCACAAACTCGATGGGAAAAACATCGCATTTTTCGGCGATAGTGACATTTGGATCGGGAATTTCCAATACATGGTTTGGTATAATGTGTTTTGTTTCTTCAAACCACCAAGAGCTGGTGAGGTTAAGGACCTGTCCTTTAAAAGGAATGGATGCCAATACCCTGTCGAAAGCGCTTTGACGGTCGGTGGTAATTAACACAACTTTTTCGCCCATATCATACTGGTCCCGGACTTTACCCGACCGTTTGACCCCTGCTGCCAAACGGGTTTCAACCAGCGTATTCTTTCGCTCTGATTGAATCCGGTTTTTATAGCGATCTATCAATTTGATAACATTCATGTGATATGGGATTGAACATAATATGTGTATCCAAAATGTCCTTTAAAACAACCTTAATATTACCGCCGTTCACCGTTATATTCCAGAGAACTCCATGTTGAATAGAAGAAATACCTTCAATTTCAAATCGTCTGGTTAAAAATTCCAGTTTAGCCCGTCCCACTATATCTTCTTTTTGTCTTACCAGATAAGATGTCGTTTTATCGTTGCGAATCGTTTCGGAGACAAATTCTTTGTTGGAATTAAACAGTTCTCCCGATGCTTTAATCTTATCTAAAATGACATCTTTTTTTCCATTTACAACTATTTCCCAGTGGGTTTGACGGGTAATCTCCACATGAAAACCCAATCGGTTTAATGCACTCTGAACGGAAGAGGCTTCATTGTCTGTTATAATCAAATCTATCACCCATTCAGTCGAATCTTTCTGTGGATCATATTTTTTTATGTCATAATGGGGATGGTCAAAGCGGAGGGTGTGGTTTGTGGGGAGACATCCTTGTTCGATATATTCTCTCATGGAAGAAAAAATGCCGTCTCCTTTTTCGGATCGTTCCGGATGGGGCATGATGGCCATCACATTGCCTGCCGGATTACAAACAGCAGCCAGGTTTGCAACGGATCCATTCGGATTGGTGGGAAATTCATTCATAATATTTCCATCGTCGTCACAATATTTGAAGACCATTTGATTCAGACGGTTCATTTCGGAAAGCAACTCCTTTGGAACCATAAAACGTCCTTCTCCGTGGGCCAGAGGAATATACATTTGATCACCTGTTTTTAAGCACCGGGTAAATGCACATCTGGTTGGTGTTACACCCATTTTCAGGTTTGCCCAGGCATTGTAATACCCCACCCCCAGCAAATGTCCACCTTTAATCCGCATATTATCTGTCAAGGCAATACCCAGCCGGTATTCGGGAAGGCCGGGGACCAGGCCGCTTTCCACCAGAATTTGAGCCCCGTTACAAATACCCAAAACCGGTTTCCCTTTTTCCGATTCCAGTTTAATGTATTGCATAATGGGCTCTAATGAAGCAATTACGCCGGACCGGGAGCGGTCTTCGTAGGAAAAACCGCCGACAATAATAAAGCCGCCATATTCAGATAAATTTTCACCCGAATCATTCCACAAAAACTCCACCGGATTTAATCCCGCCCGCCGGCAGGCCATGAATGTTTCCCGTTCCGTATTTGAACCGGGGAACTGGATGATGGCAATATTAATTATGTCGGCCACAGAAATCACAGAAAACACAAAGGTTTAAAACATTTATTATTCTGTGTTCTCTGATACTCCGTGGCTAATTTATTTAATTGTAACATCTTTCTTTCCATTCACCACGAAACCAAGTTCGTAAACTTTCGTCAAGTTTAACAATTCATCTTTTATTATATTGATATTGATGGGCTTAACGATAAAGACCATCCCGATTCCCATATTAAACACGCGGTACATTTCATTATCATCCACATCCCCGAGGGACTGCATGACATCAAAAACGGGCAAAACTGGCCAGGTATCTTTTTGAATTTCAACGCCACAATGGTCCGGGAGAATCCGCGGAAGATTTTCAACCAACCCGCCACCGGTAATATGGGCAATACCTTTAATATCAATATTGTTATTCAAGACCGAAAAAACATGATTGGTATAATTAATGTGTGGTTCAAGTAATGTCAGCCCGAGAGATTTTTCAAGTTCAGGAATTGTATCATTTACATCAAAACCCCCAATGTCGAAAAAGAGCTTTCTGGCAAAAGAATAACCATTGGTATGCAATCCGCTGGAAGGAAGACCCAGCACGATATCGCCGGGTGAAATTGAATTGCCTGTAATAATCTGTTCTTTCTCAACTACACCGGTGATAATACCAACGAGATCATGTTCCCCCGGAAGGTAGGTGTCCGGCATTTCGGCTGTTTCTCCTCCCACGAGAGAAACACCTGTTTCCTGACAGGCTTTCACCATTCCGCTGACGATTTCTTCAACGATTTCCGGCTTCAGTTTATCATTAGCGATATAGTCCAGGAAAGTGAGCGGCCGGGCCCCCATAACCAGAATGTCGTTAGCAGCGGCGCTCAAAAGATCAATGCCGATGGTATCATATTTACCCATTTTTTTTGCGATGATGGTTTTGGTACCAACGCCATCAATGCTTTGAACCAGAACCGGATGTTTATAAGATTCCATCAGCGGTTTTAAATCATAAAGAGAACCAAAGCTTCCGAGCCCGGTTAGGACATTAGAGGAAAAGGTTGACTTTACATTCTCCCGGACGCGCTCCACGACTTCGTTTCCGGCATCAATATCCACACCGGATGATTTGTAGTCCAATTTACTCATTTTATTTTTAGCCACAGGGTCGCCCGCCCGCCACATTTGAAAGAAGTAAAAAGGGACGGGCAGGAACAGAACACAGCGTATTGGAAAATGTTGTTTTTACAATCTGTTTTTGAATAATAATATAATCCCGTAGGTTTTTGATTCATTCTAACGGGCTCTAGGAAGTCCTGGGAATCGTGTTTTATTGTATTTTGACCTGGTATTAATGAAATTAAAATAAATAGTGTTATTAAAACCTTCATATTTTTCTCTACGGTCTTTGTGTCTCTCTGGCTTTATAGTTTGTCACGTAATCCATTGGCCCAGGCTTCCTTCGCTTTACGAACAGATATATTGATTGCATCATTGATCACCAAAGAAGAACTTAAAACCGTTTTTCCAATTTCCATTGCCTCCAAATGGTGTCTTGAAAAGATTGTTTGAACACCGGCTACATCCCCCGGGCTGACTTCTAACACAAATCCACCTGTTTCCGAAAAGAGCCATTGATCGATCAAAAAATGTCCGGGAACAATCACATTACATCCAATTTCATTTTCAAAGGTCATTTCAGCAATTGCCGTGGCGATTCCCCCATCAGAAATATCATGACAAGACAGAATCAACCCGTCATCAATACAATCGGTAATGGCATATATCTGCTTTTTTACTTCTTCAAAATCCGGTCTGGGTACATTGGCTCCCAATTCTTCAAAAAGGCCATAATAAATACTTCCACCCAGCTCATTTTTTCTTTCACCGACCATCAGTAGAATGGAATCTGTTTTTTTGAAGGACATGGTAATTGTTTTACTCACATCTTTGATCCGCCCCAGGCAACTGATGATGGGGCTGGGGGGAATGGACCCTGTTTTGGATTCATTATAGAAACTGACATTTCCCGCTATAACAGGAGTTGGATGATCGGGATGACCTTTAAGTGGAATACCATGACACGCATCTGCCACGCCGCGCGACGCTTCCACGAATTCCCACATTTGGTGACGTTTTTCCGGATTGCCAAAACACAGGCAATCGGAAATGGCGTGGGGCGTTGCTCCTACAGCGGCCACATTCCTCATGGACTCAACCACAGCGTTGACGCCTCCCCAGTATGGATCGATTAAACCATAACGTGGATTATGATCGGTAGAAAGGGCAATTCCGACATTCCGAATTTCTTTGGGATATCTTTCAGAATTAAAAGGAGCCATGATCCCAGCATCAGCCGCCCCCGCTTCCACAACAGTACGGCCCTGAACCTGTTTATCGTATGTTTCAAAAACGACCTCCCTGCTGGCAATATTTTCATGGGAAAGAATTGTCAGTAATATATCACTAAAGTCCGATTTTTTTGGCAAATCAGGTTCGGTAAATAATGTTTTCCGTGGTTCGTAAGGGCGGTGGTACAAAAATCCACGAGTCACCTCAGATGCCGGTGCGTCGATGATTTTTTCCGAACCATGATGAACAATATATTGGCCATTACAACGAATTTTTCCTATGACAGATGCTCTGGCCCCCTCGCTTACTTCGGGAAAATCAAAAGTCGTATTATAATGTTCAACAATCATTGGTGTTATTTCGGGGGGGGAGACCCACATAAAACGTTCCTGAGTTTCACTGCAAAGATAAACGGAAGGATGGAGATTATCCATCCCGGTGTGAATTTGATCCATCCATATTTCGGCCCCATACCCGGCAGTGTCCGCCAATTCAACGCTGGCGCAGGCGACGCCTCCCGCGCCCAGGTCTTTAAATCCAACTTGTAAAATCAGTCCGTTATCTTTTAATTTATCAAACAATGCATATGTGGCCTTAATAATATGTCTTTCCAGAAAAGCATTTGGTTCTTGTACAGCTCCTTTGTTCTGGTCTTTTTTACTTTCTTCCAACTCAAGGGAAGCGAAACTGGCACCGCCAAAACCACTGTTATCTGTGGGTTTTCCAACGAGGACGAGATCATAACCGTCGGCACTTTTAGGGGCGTAGGAATGAATAATATCCTGTTCTCTGACAATGCCTAAGGTAACCAGCGTGACCAGACAATTTTCGTTATACCCTTTATGGTAGTAAATATCGCCTCCGATATTGGGAATCCCCAAAGGGTTTCCATAGCCCCCGATACCCGCTACGACGCCATCGTGAATCCATTTGGTTTTATTGTTTTTTATTTCACCAAAACGAAATGAATCAGTACAGGCAATGACTTCTGCTCCCATACAGAGGACATCCCGGACATTGCCTCCGACGCCGGTTGCTGCCCCTTCGTAGGGGACGATCTGAGACGGATGGTTGTGGGATTCGTGGCTCATCACCATACACCAGCGATGTCCGTCGTTATCGGTGGTAACAGCGACAACGCCCGCGTCTTCCTTTGCCCCAAGAACGACATCGGGTCCGGCGGTGGTAAAGCGCTTTAAATGGGAACGGCTACTTTTATAACTACAGTGTTCAGAGCCCTGAATTGAAAATAAAATAAGCTCTGCCAACGACGGCGCCCTCCCGAGCATCTCATGTTGAACTTTAAGGGCTTCTTCGACCGTCAGGGGTATATTCAGCTCAGCCAGATTAGATTGAATCTCGGTATCGGCAAGTCCGGTAAAGTCGATTATTTCTTTTGTGAAGGTCATTTTATTTGCCGCAAAGGCACAGGGGGCACAGGAAATTATCTATGGTTATTCCATATAATCCTTTGGGTTCTCTGTGTCTCCGCGGCATTTATCTGCTTATCGTTTCATGGCGCTGGGGGCCAATGGAAACAATTTTAACGGGACAATCCACCTGTTTTTCAATAAAGGAAATATAATTTTTCAGTGTATCCGGTAGGGCTTTGTAACCGACCTCCAAAATATCCTCTGGCAATGCGTCCCAACCTGGAAGCGTGTCATAAATGGGTTTAGCATTACGATATTGAGTCAGACTTGCAGGCATTTCGGTGATGTGTTCTCCATCCACATTATAGGCCACACAAACAGGAATTTCCCTGAAACCGTTCAATATATCCAATTTGGTTAAGGCAATTTCTGTGAGTCCGTTAACACGGACTGCCTGGCGCACCTGAACCAAATCCAACCAGCCTACGCGGCGGGGCCTGCCGGTTGTTGTGCCAAACTCTCCGCCTTTTTCACGAAGGGAATCTGCCTCTTTGCCGTGAAGCTCAGAAGGTAAGGGGCTTTCTCCCACGCGGCTTAAGTACGCCTTAACCACTCCAACGATGTGGTCAATATCCCGGAAACCAACACCAGTCCCGGTGGATATATGTCCTGCCGCGGTGTTGCTGGAGGTTGTGTATGGATAAATACCGTGATCCACATCCAGACTGATTCCCTGAGCGCCTTCAAACAATATGGACTTTCCTGTTTTGAGAGCGTGGTAAAGTTCAACGGAAGTGTCGAAGATATAAGACGTTAATTGTTGTCCATAATCAATATATGTATTAAAAATTTCATCTAATGAAATATTCAAAGACTGTCCGAGAGATTTTTCAATGAGCCCCTTGGAAAAGTGATACCCTTTTTCAAGTTTTTCCCTAAACACCGCTGGTTCAAGCAGGTCAATCATCCGAATACCATTGCGAAACATTTTGTCAGCATAGACGGGAGCAATTCCCCGCCGTGTACTGCCGGCAGCTAAAGAACCCTGGTGGCCGGAAAGGGCTCCGTCCAAGATAATATGGTAAGGCATGATCACATGAGCTCGGTCACAGACCATGAGCTTCGGATTTATGCCCTTATGTTTCACGTAGGCTATCTCATCCAACAGTGCTTTGGGGTCTACCACCACTCCGTTGCCGATGATACTGATCGGTTCGTCGTAAACAATACCGGATGGAATCAGATGAAGTTTGAACGTGTTACCGTTGACAATAACAGTATGACCGGCGTTATTTCCCCCGTGGAACCGGACAACATAATCGGATTCACCGGCGAAAAAGTCGGTTATTTTTCCTTTTCCTTCGTCCCCCCACTGGGCGCCGACTATTGTGGTAATTTTACACTGTTTTGAAATCACGAATGATTGGGAGCTGGTTTGGTAAGGCTGTGGATAACGTCACGAAAACAGATCAAATTTGAAAGGTAAGATTACAGAAAAATGAACTGAACTGAAAGTGTGAATCCAAATATATTCAACTTATCTTTCTTTTTGATTGAATTGAACCTGCATTAAAACAGTAACATTGAGTAATAAACCCCAGATTCCTGCATGGATATTCCAGGGCTTTACCGGGAAAGAGGGTATAAAAAAATTGAGCAGCATAATACCCAAAGCCAGAGTCGTTCCGGCAATCGCTCCGAAAAAGACCGCATTTCCTTTTAATGATTTAAAATGAAGACCAAGAAAAATGGCCGGTGCAATCTGGCACAGAAGTTCCAGTTTTATTTCCATGATCCGCCAAATGGTCTGAGGCACAACAATCGCAAGATATACAGCCACTGCCATGATGCCCCAAGATGCGATTTTACCGATTTTTGTTAAAGTCCTTTGCGGTGTGTCCGGCTTAAGGCGTGCATATAAATCGTTTGTGACCAAAGATGAAATCGCTAATAAAGCTGAGTCAACAGTGCTCATAATGGCTGCAATGGCCGCTGAAAGAAATAAAACAATTAATGCATTCATCATGGGCATTTTTTGACTAATATCTTTTAACATCATCATGGTAATCTGCTCGCTGCCGCTTCGACTTAAACCAGGAAAATGAGCCAATCCTACCCAGCCAACAACCACCATAAATAATGTAGTAAAAAGAGGCATAAATACCATAATTTGAAACGAACGAATCAATGTGGATTCGTTTTTAGCTGCATAAATTCTCTGAATAGCATGGGGATACACAGAAATTCCAAAAAATGCCAAAAGAATGGTGCTGAACCATAGTCGTTTTTCGTGCCAGGCGGGTGGAGAAAACGCTCCAGGTTGACGATTTTGAATGATATGGCCAGCTTCAGCGAAACCGCCATACTGAACCTGAATGGCAAAGAAAATAAAAACAACACCTGCTAATAATAAAACGCCTTGAATGACATCTGTCCAAGCAACACTACGCATTCCTCCAAGCGTTTCATAAAAGACCATAATAAACGAAAGAAGTATTATTCCTTGGGAAAAGCCGATTTTTCCCCCGGTAGCAGCCTGGACAATGTAACCAATGGCTTTCAGGTTGGTGAGGATATAATTCCCCAAAGCAATCATAGCGATAATAATAATTAAATAAGTTAACAATGAATGATTAAACCGATAATGGATATAATCCCCAATGGTTATAAACTTATTTTTCCTGGACATTCTAAAGAGTTTTGGAGCAAAAATTAAGTAGGCTCCCACAACAGAACTCATGAAAACAACCATAACAATAGATTCATAGCCACCCCTGTACGCTTTTCCTGCAAAACCAATTAACGTGTTGCCACTGTACTGCGTAGCGTACAGTGTTAAAAACAATACAGAAAGGCCCATTCCTCGTCCGGCTAAATAAAAATCAGATAAGGAATTTTCTTTTTGAGCCTTCTTCCCCGCCATACCAACACCAATCAAGGATAATAGATACAGCCCCACAAACCACAGCCCTCCCTGTCCGATAAGCGGTTCAGGATTCATTTTGATTTTTTAGATTTATGAAAGTGAGTAGTTTGAAATAAATAAGCAATCAATAATGAATATAAAACGGTTGCTAAAAAAGAATAAAAAGCCCAGGCCGGAAATCCAAAAATTATTTCGGAAGATGAAATCATCCAAGGGACAGTTAAAAACAACATGAGCAATGATAAAATCCCAGCTTTTTTTGTAGTCACAATATTATTCCGGCAGATAGAATTTGTATGAAACCAAAAGTATACTTATAGACCTCCTTTTGTTTAACATTCCCATGGGTCCTTCGGGAGCCTGCCCCGCAATTAGGGAAGAAAAACAAGAAGAGGGTAAAGGGTTGAAGCAAATCGGATTTCCTTTAAGCTGCTTGTTTTATTTTTTAAAGTGCCCTATAGTTATATTGATTGCTTTCCAATGGCTATCCATTGATGGTTTGCTATTCAAAACAAAACCAAATTTAAAAGACCTCCCATCGCCTCTGCCAGAGGAAATGAGGTTAACCATAAAACAATTTTGTAAAACCCCGGAATACAGATTGGATAGTTTTATTCAAGGGGTACCACCAGGGTTCTTTTTTCATCCCGAACCGATCCAACAATACCGACTGTACCTGACTAAAGGTTTTCAATCCTTCCGGGCCGTGAACCCGGCCAATACCGCTGATGCCCATACCGCCAAAGGGTAAATCAGGTATAATATAATTGGTAATTACATCATTCACACACACCGAACCGGCACGAATCTTTTTGGCAATAATTTGACCTCGTTTTTTCTTTTTTGTAAAAATGGATGCACTCAATCCATATCCGGTTGAATTCGCTTTTTCAATAGCTTCCGCCTCATTTTTTACTCGCATGATGCAGATTTCGGGCCCGAAGGTTTCTTTTGTCATAATGCCGGATCGATCATCATGAACTTCCAACACAGCTGGTTTAATAAAATAACCACCCAGGGCAGATAAATCTTCACCACCGGAAAAAACCTCTGCACCACTTGCCACAGCTTTTTTGATCTGTCCCAATACTTTTTCCTGTTGCCGGTTATTTACTAGCGCGCCAATGTCATCAATATCTTTGTCTGGTCCGGTGGCAAGAGATTCCGTTTTGGTTTTTACCAACTGAATAAATTCATCGGCCACTTTGTCTACTACATAGATTCTTTCGACAGAAATACAAGTTTGTCCGCAATTGCTAAATCCACCCCACACGGCCGCACCGGCAGCCCGCTCAAGGTTGGCGTCTTCCAAAACAATCATGGGATCTTTTCCGCCCAATTCCAGCACAACAGGTTTAAGGTGTTTGCTACAGGCAACCGCAATTTTTTTCCCAATATCCACGCTTCCTGTAAAACAGATCATGTCTGTTTTCGGGCTATTCACTAATTCAGCGCCGATGTCTCCCAATCCATATACGGTCTGCAAAACATTTTCAGGAATCCCTGCATCCAGGAAAAGATTGGTCATCAATTCACAGGTAAGGGGAGTGAATTCAGACGGTTTCAATACGACGGCATTCCCGGCCATCAATGCTTCAACCACTGGCGCGGCAGTCAAAATGAGAGGATAGTTCCAGGGGCTAATAACACCCACTACGCCGTGGGGAACATAATTCACGTAGCATTTTTTATTGATTAGAAGACCGGAAGAACGCATTTCTGTTCTCAAATATTCCGGACCATGGCGACCCACATGACGCATATGTTCTACGGTGGTAAAGACTTCCAGAAAACCATCCCAATGGGTCTTCCCTGTCTCGGCGGCAACAAGTTTTGACAATTCGTCCATATGTGCCACCAGCATTTTCCTCACCAAACGGATTTTCCTGGCACGTTGGGTTAAGCGTAAACTTGCCCACTCCAAAGCACCTTCTTTTGCCCGGTCAAACGCGGTTTCTAGATTCTCGCGAGACGTTATTTGAACAGAACCGATGGGCTCTTTGGTGGCAGGGTTGATAGATATAATTTTTCGGTCTTTCATCTTAATGAATGTATAAGTTTTTTACAAATGTTACATCTTCTTTCTCTAATGGACCACCAAGAGATAGAGCTGTATCCACCTGTTGAACATTGCGTTGACCCAGTAAAACACAGCTATTTTCTGAATCTGAAATAAGCGCATCAATAACGCCATGCATCACCGGAAAAGGGTGTTCTGAAAACCGGTTTTTGAGCAGGTCGGTATTTTTTTTGATTCTGTCAATAATAGTCTGATCTTTAAAAGCGTTAATATTTTCCCGAAAGTCACCTGGTTCAAAAGTCTTGGGTGAGGCATATTTCCCTGTTAATAAACCGTGCATCAGGGGAGAAAAGAAACAGACGCCCAAATTATTCTTTTCTATATATTCTTTTAAACCGCTGGATTTGTATGTATCATCCCAAACATTTCGGTAAGGCTGCACAACTTCAGGATTTACGCGATCAATGAATTTCATAATTTTGAATAAATCCCAATCGGATAGTCCAATAAAGCGTGTTTTCCCTTCTTCTTGAAAACGCCGGATAACGTCCATAGCGTCGTCAAAATATTCGTCATTTCCCCCAAAATTACAATGATGGAGGTAAAGTAAATCCACAGTTTCCGTTTGTAGAAAATTGAGAGATCTTTCCATATTGCGCCGCATATGATTTGGATCGTACCAGCGATTATCTCCAGCGCGATCCCAACCGACTTTAGTGGCTAAAAATATATCATTCCGGGGAACGGCATTCCAAATAGAGCCAATTATTTCTTCAGAACGACCATTCCCATAGACGTCTGCCGTGTCCCAGTGATTAATTCCCCTTTCCCAGCATTTGATTAAAACCGCTTTGGAATCATCATCAGATTGTCCAGCCCATCCGACAGCCTGTTTGCCGCTGGTATTTGCACCTCCAAAAGACCAGGTACCCAAACTAATAACAGATACTTTTGCGTTGGTTTTTCCTAAGGTTATCTTGCGCATTTAGCCTCTTTTATTTAAAGACAAGTTAGGCAAACAAGCGGTAATTTTTAGTAGAATTATTCATAGATATAAGGTAATTGTGATAGATGATTGATGGAAAATGGGAAAAGAACACTGGAGCCAAACCAGAGAAAGACAGGCTAACAAGTTGGTTTGGCAGGGAATCCAAATCCATATACCTCACAAAAAATTTAGTTTTTTCTGACACAAATAATATTTGAACATGTTGAAAACCATAGATATTGGACATAAAAACTATCATTTAGATCGTGCATTGTCTGTATTAGAAACAGAGGTGAGCACAGCAATGTTTGAAGGAGAAATTCGCGCATTAAAAATCATCCATGGCCACGGAGAAGGCGCTTTGAGGAAAGCAGTTCGGGATTGGTGCGCAGATCAGGAAGGAAGATTCAGAGGTGTCATTTATGGAGAGAATTATGATATGTTTCATCGTGAAAGCGTTGATATGCGATCAGCCTGTGGAAACCCCCGGGACTATCACCTTGGAATGAAGAACCGATCGGTTACATATATATGGCTCTGGTGAATTGAACTATTTATGATGACTATAAAAATAATAAGTAAGAATACAAATACATGAATAATTTAGTTACCAACTTGGACCCTTTATGAGAAAACATATTTATAAGTACTGGTGCCGTAATAATATTGGACTGGGGTATTATAACGCTGTAAAATTGGTTAAACGAAAATATGTAATTGATGAATATTACATTTTACAGACTTAAACTTTATCGTGGTTAGCAATCCAAATATAAATATGATTCGTACAATAAAATACAAAGCCGGTGAAATAATCCGACAAAAAAACGCTCATGTATATATACTACATTTCATTTTTTGTTTATTGATTAGTTGCGCACCGTCAATTAAGGAGCTTTCAGAAACAGATCCTGAAGCTGTTATCAACAGGAAAAACGAATTACTTGCCGGCAGCTCTGTATCGAAAGAAGTAAAAACGGCGGTGATTAATGCCCATAATAAAATAGGCAATGAGGCATTAAGGCGGGAGGACTTAGAGGAAGCTGAAAAACAGTTCAATGAATCGTTGTTGTTAGATAATAAAAATAAACAAGCACATTACGGTTTAGCAATGATTAAAGGACTTCGCCGATTCAAGAAAGGAAGTAAGTCGGCACTATGGGAAGCCATGGAGAATTTTGGAAAAGCGGCCTTTTTTGACCCGGCAAAGGGAGACCCGCACTACTGGATGGGACGCACATATGAGAAAAAAGATGATGGAGATTTTGACCTTATAATTGAAGCATATGAAAAAGCATTAGGATTGCCTCTTCCAGACCCCTTGAAACAAGATGCTCAAAATAGATTAGAATTAGTAAAAAAACACCAAAAAACCTTAGAGGATTTTTGGAACTAGTCACAAGAGGAACTTACTTTAGTAGAGAAATTTCTAATAGTATAAATTTTATGACGAAACCATTCAATCCTTACATAAGTAATAAAACCAATAAAATTAATCGAATATATAATTCACCAGCATATAGAATTAAATTCAGGGTTTTATTCTCGGAACTCCCCCCTAAAGTTCATTGAATATTTCTGCTTGACACTTGATAAAAGATGGAAGTAAACTTGTCTGTCCAAGGTAGACATTAGCCTTTGATATTCTTAACCGAGGTAAGTAAATGAATAAAAAATCGCTAATAAGATATGCTATTCTTAGCCTATTTCTTATTTTATGTAATACAATTCTTTTTGCGAAAGATTATAAAGTAAGCGGAACTTTAGTCGATGCTAATGAAAATAAAATTGGCGGTGCAACCGTTCTGCTTCTCACGCCAGACGGCGTTGAATCTCAGCGAACCAACACGTCAAAACCGCGTATGGGCATGGGGGGCGGAAGTTTCAAATTTAAAGATGTTCTTCCTGGGGACTACGCCCTGGAAGTAGATGCCGGAGCCAAAGGATCTATAAATACACCCATAACAGTCACGGATACCGATGTTGAAGATATCGCACTGGTGTTATCCGTCAGCGATTCAAATACTGAAGAAGAATCCCCCACTAATATCACCAGCGTTGTAACGGTACCGGAAGAGGCGGTTGAATCCGGAAGTTCCCCTGAATATGTGGCGACTGAGATCAGTTTTGAATTGAAAAAGTTAGGCGCTGAAATCAAACACTTAAACTCTGAATTGGAGGATCTCAAAGCGTTAAGTAAAATGTGGGTAAATCCTCTATCCATTTATTCCAAAGAAATTATCCTGCAAAATGGAAGCACCGTTTTCGGAAAAATTGTCTATCAGGACGAAGAAACACTTAAAGTAGAAACATTAGTAGGCTATTTAATCATTGAGAGAAAAAAGGTGGTTAGAGTAATCGATAATATTGTGTCAGAAGAAACTCAGGAATACGTTCCAGAGCAAATCAGAGACAGTTACTCTCCTCCTCCGATGCCAAAACTGGCAGAACCCAAGTATACTTCTGCAGATCCGCTTAATCGCAAAGCGGGAAAAAAATATTCTGCAAATTGTGTATTAGTTGGAAACATCAGTGAAAGCAAAGACAATCAGGGCGCCATCATTTTCACGGGAGAGGTTAAAAATATCGGTGGACGCCGGGCAGATTTTGTAAAGGTTGATTTTGTTTTCCGTAAAAACTGGAGCGGTGAGACCAAAACACTTACCACGTTTGTCCGAGGAACTTACCACACTTTTGATTCTGGAATTACAACTGACGCGACGCTTCTTCCGGGCTCAAACGGGGCATTCGAACTTTTTATCCCCAACGATTTTGGTTCATTTATAGGCTATTCTTATGTCATAGATTGGGAGGAATACCAGTAGTGAAGGCACTGCAAAGTTCACGTTGGCTTTTATATTATATAAGTGCTGGAATTATTTTTTCCACCCCTTTAATTGCTCAACGGCAGACATCATCACTCTCCGAAATATTTTTATTGGATCTAGGAATAGTTATTGAGCCTGAAACAGGTTCAGAAACATATTCCCGCCTTATAGAGACCCCGTCTCGAGAAGTAAATTTTAGGATTAAAAAGGTTCATAGCGGGTCTGTTTATATGGCAGCATCCGATGAATTATTAAGTGCAATTGAACGGATTAATGTTCGTATTTCTGATATGGAGACATCTTTTAAAAATGAACTGATGGCGCTAAGGGCTGAAAACAAAGAGTTAAAAACTGTATTAACGAACTATCAATCAATCAATAACGAACCTAAAAAACCCATTATAGTGGCAGCGCCCGCCCCCCCTTCTCCAGAAAATGACATATTAATTGATCCATTACCCGAAGTGGCCAGTATACATATCGAACCCCTTTCTCCCGATAAATCTTTTAATCAGCGGACATACATGGCAGGCGTTTTTGCATATCAGAGGGAAGACTTTGCGTCTGCTTTGAAATATTTTGCGAAGTTACATTTGGAATTAGCATCATTGGAAACAATTGATAATGTAATGTACTGGACAGCGGATGCGTATCAACAAATCCATAATGATCAAAAAGCGCTTGAAATATTAGACAAATTAATAGAAAATCAAAATTCTTATCGTCTTGATGATGCGTTGGTAAAAAAAGGATTGCTGTATAAAAAAATCGGGCAATTAGATTTAGCAATGCAAGCATTCAGCCGGGTGGTAAAAGAGTATCCCAACAGTGAATATACTCGCTTGGCAAGTCTGGAACTAAAACGAGTGGAGATGGCTTTACAGTGAGAAAAGTTAATTATAGTTTTATATCAATATTATTGCTAATTACATCCTTATTGTTTGGAGCTACACGCGTGGCATATACACGCCCGGGTTTTATGATGAAAATTCCATCATCAAGCGTTCAGAAAGCGCCCTATTTATTCCGTACTGGTTTTGGGACAGAATTGCACAATTTTAATCCGTTTAATTCCGCCCAGGGTATTTATTTTGATATGGAACTTGGGAAAAACTTCACATTTGGTTTTTCATCTGTACAAACAGCCGATACAACGGCGCTTGCTTTGCTGGGAACAACCGGATACACTCCTCCTGTAGAATTTGGATTTCACATACAGCAACGAGTCTACACTTATAATAATATTTCTCTTTCAATTGGTCTCCAAGACATCGTATTTCAAAACGCTGAAAGCGGCGGGTTAAGCCTTAACCCCGAGGAACTTTCCTTTTTTGCTGTCGTCAGCAGCGAGAAAAATCTCGGGAAATATCATTTAAGTACCTTTATGGGTTTTGGCTCTGGAGGTTTTTCTCCAGCGGACACACTTGTTGATACAACAACCGCGATCACTAGTACAGCATCGAACAATACGACAACCCAGGCAGGTGTTTTTATGGGGTTAATAATGAACACGCCATACTTGGAAAAATGGGGTGGTATTGATATTGTGGGTGAATTTGATGGTACAGGCATCAATGTGGGACTCCGCATCCCCCTTACCTCGGATTATCGCCTGAACCTTGGGTTCACCCACATAGAAAAACTTCCAGATTTCAAAACCCGTTATTGGGAAGGGCATCCAGGGGTCACCCTCGGCTTTGATATGGCAGTTCCAAAAACAGGACGCACTCCATCGTCAGAGGGCTTTGGAGGACCGTCGCCCCTTCCCGGCTCACAATTAAAACTTCCGGGAACCGGTCAATATGAATCACTCTCTTCGTCAGCGGATTCAACATTAGCGCTTGCAGATTATGCGGTTCATACTGTCCGAGACTCCATGACGATGTTGAAAAACGAAATGCGCAACCTGATGGTTAACTTGGCTTCTATCCAACAGCAATCTCAATTTTTAGAGGATTCATTATTGGCAATGAAACTGAATCGTAATGTAGATGAAAAAAACATGAACGAAGCCATGCGGCATTTGTCTCGGTCGTTAAGATATTTTTATTCCGGGGATTACAGAGCAGCCTTACAAGAGGTGGAATCTGCTTTGGACTTAAACCCGAATCTGGCTTTAGCCTATGCCCGTCGAGGATCTATATACTATAAACTTGGAGATATTCAACGAGCAACCATCAACTGGAATCTAGCATTGCGCATGGATCCCGAATATGATGATGTCAGAAACATTTTAAAAGCCCTACACGAAAACCGTTTAAAATCGACGAGTGTAGTAGAGGAGTAAATAGATGGATATTGCAACACTAATAGGAATAATACTTGGTTTAGGCTCTATTTTCAGCGGAATATTTCTTGCTGCATCGTCTGCAAATGCCGGTATGGGAGGTTTCGTATCACCTTCAAGCTTTGCGATTGTTGTGGGAGGAATGATTGCCTCCGTTTCTGTCGCTTTCCCCTTATCCGATGTTTTACAGCTGGGAGCGGCAATGGGTGCGGTGCTGAAAGGTGGAAAACTGAAACTGGGCACTGTTGTCGATGATGCAGTAGTGACAGCTGAAGTGGGAAGAAAAGGAGCGGCTGAATTAGAAAAAGCATTAGATGGAGTAAAAAATCCATTTTTTAAAGATGGCGTACAAATGGTAGTGGACGGTTATTCGTTGGATGAATTGACCGAGATTCTGGAAACCCGCATTGAGTATAGGGAGATTCGCGAAAAAACACAAGCCGGGTTATTTAAATCGATGGGTACCATGGCGCCCGCCTGGGGGATGATAGGAACACTGATTGGGTTGGTAATTATGTTATCTGGTTTTGGCGGTGAAGGCGGAGCAGATGCGCTTGGTCCCGGTATGTCAGCAGCATTGATTACTACATTCTATGGCGCTGTTTTAGCGAATTTGTTTTTTCTACCCATGAGTGAAAAATTAAATACAAGAATTAGTTTTACCAGCACAATGCAAGCGATGCTTGTTGAAGCAGCGCGATTAATCCATCAGAAGAAGCACCCGTTAATTGTTCGGGAAAAATTAAATTCCTTTATTCCTCCTAAGGAGTGGAAAAAAGAAGATTAATTAAATGCCAAAAACAGCTAAAGAACAAAAAGCCTATAAAGCAGGCATCGCACAAGGAAAAACCCTTGTAGACGAAGGTCTACCCGGGTGGTTTGGAACTTTTGCTGATATGATGACGCTCTTGTTTGCGTTCTTCGTTCTGTTGGCGGCTATATCAACAATTGATCCTGTAAAGTTGCAGGAAATGGCTGATGCCATGGGTAAGTCTGTGGGTAGTAAGATAAAAAAGGAAAGCCAGGCTATGAACTTAGCGGACATTAAGAAAGCAGTTCAGGAAATGGTAAAAGAAATGCAAGAAGACTCTGAAACTGGAGAAACACCGGTTGAAGTTACTACCGGGCCAAAAGGAGTAACCATTGGAATTTCATCTGATATAAGCTTTGCCTCCGGATCAGCAAAAACAAAACCGCAGATTGTTGATATATTGACAAAAATTGTACCCACCATAGAGAAGTCTTATTTCCAGATAGCTGTGGAGGGACATACAGACAATGAAAAACTACCTGAAGCATTACAAGTCAAATATCCCACAAATTGGGAGCTGTCGTCTGCCAGAGCATCGGCGGTTGTAAGAGAATTAATTAGACTGGGGGTGAACCCCACTCGATTGGAAGCAGTGGGTTATGGCGAATATGTTCCGCGGGATCGCGCGTCACATGAGTTAATTACGGCTGAGGTGATAATGAAATATAATAACACACAGGACCAAAAATCCAGAAACAGGCGTGTGGAAATTACATTCCTGGCTCCAAGTTACAGCAGGGCCGGTGGAGATGAAAGCGAGAGCAATTCATAGCCAAATGAATTATGAGAAAAATTTCGATAAGCAAAGGAGCTATCATGAGAAAAGTTAATATTTACTGTAGATCATTTATACTGGCAATATTTTGCCTCAGTGTGAGCTGGGGACAGAATAATAATTATTTAGCCCAGAAATTGATGGTTGAAAATGATTTGCGCCAGCGTATAACTGATGCTTTATCTAAAATTATTGATGACAGAAAATATGTTATCGATGTTAAAGCCGATATTGAAATCAGTGATGGTACGGAAGAACAAATCACCATCATGGGAGAAGGAAAACAACCACCGTCAGGTCAAGTATTAGAAGATGTATCATCGGATTTACAACAATCATTAGAAAAGCCTTCTTCTGACAGATCTTCCGGTATATCAAGCGGCTTGCCTATCCCCGGATTCGAGTTTGAATCAGATGGTGGAGACGCTTACGCGGCAGAAACCGGAACCGAACCTGAAATGTTAACTCAAAGCACCCCTTCTTTAAGCTCCAGTCAAAAGAGTAATATATTATCAAGAACTGTAACGAGTCGCCGCCCATCGAAAGCAATAATTACAAAATTGGATATCAGTATTATTTTACAGGAAGGAGCCGCTCCGGAATTGATTGAAAATATACGTCAAGTCGTTATGGTTTCTTCCGGTTTTAATAGAGCCCGGGGCGATGCCTTAAGTATTATGACAGCTACGTTTAAAGAACGACGAGACGAAAAAACAGCGGAACAGATTTTATTAAAAAATATTGCTGAAAAACTTGAATCTCTGGAACAGCAGCAATCAGGCGACGGTTCTGTTCACTGGAAAGATGAACTGGATAGCTATAAAGCTCAGGAAGAAGAAAGGCGCGAGCAAGATAAATTGTATTTCCAGCAGCAACTCACTAATCTGGAATCAGAAGCAAGAAATCGTGCGTATCAAACAGAAAAAAGAGAGATGTTAAGACGTGATTCCTTAAAACTTATAGAGTTAAACAAAGAAATCAATGACTTAAAATCAATGATGGCTTCTTCTGATGTTTCGGTGGATGAAGTTGGACAGGCCCAAAATGCCATCGGTGAAAAAATCAGCGAGAAAGAATCGCTGGATGTAAAAATTGCTGAAAAACTGGCCATGCTTGATGCGGTTCAATCCGATCTTGATCGCAGTATGGGCGGTGGGCCTTCTACAATGATGGTTGTTTTCGTTTCCCTTTTGGGTGCGTTGGTAATCGTCTTGGTTGTGGCGCTGATAATCATAATGATGGGAAATAAACAAAAACAGCAACTTCCACCCCCGTGGATGTACCCACCTCGGCCTCGGAAAAAAAAAAGTAAAAATAAACCAGTGACACCCATTACCCAACCGGCGCCATCTGCACCTGCACCCCGACCTGTTGAAGATACTGCCGTTCTGCAAAGCGAAGTTTCTGATATGAAACAAGCCGTTGTCTCCATGAGCGTTGGGCAACCGGGTACTGCCACAAGAATTGTAAAAGAATGGATGGAAGACGATGTGCCGCCGCCAGAACCGGAACCGGCTGCTCCTGTGGAAGCTGAAGAAGAAGATAGCGGTAAAAAGAAAAAGAAAAAAAAGAAAAAGTAAGGTAACAATATGATTACAGATTACAATAGACTTTCCGGTCTGCAAAAAGCAGCCGTTCTTTTCTCCGTTTTAGGTGAGGGGTTAGCTCTCTCTCTTGTTAAAGATCTTTCAAAGACTGAAATTCGAAAAGTACGAGCAGCGATGCGCGATTTGGATAATGTCTCATTTTTAATAAAAAAACGAGTTATGGAAGAATTTTACTTCAGTTTTGTCAGTGAAAAATTTTATGATGAAAATTCTGACGAACCCAAAAAACCGTTCTCATTTTTAGACGATATTACAGATGAACAATTATTTGCGCTCATTAAACCAGAATCTGCATCAGTGGCCGCCATTGTTTTGGCACAGATTCCGGGAGAAAGACGAATGAAAATTGTGGAGCGGTTCGATGCTATGTCAAAAGGTGAAATCATTATGGAAATGGGAAATCTAAAGGATATTCCACTTGAAGCGGTCGTAAGCGTTGCAACCGACCTAATGAAAAAATCCAAATTATTACCCAAAACAGTTGCTTTCTCCCGGGGCGGAGGAAAAGATATTGCTGACATTCTTGGCGGATTATCATCGGAGGAAGAAAAATTATTTCTTGAAAATATTTCTCGAGAAAACCCGGAATTAGCAGATGATATTAAAAAATATCATTTGACCTGGGAGATCATATTCGAAGTATTACCCGACAGCACGTTACGCGATTTAATGAATTCTGTCGAACTGGATTCCATTGCCATGGCGCTGAAAGGAATGCCGGAAGACGTTGTGAATCGGGTGATCGAAAATCTACCGCAAAAGAAACAGGCTATGTATGAACCGGTTGAAGGGGCTGTTTCCAAGCGGGAAGTTGATAATGCAAGAAAACAAATTGTATCCTCCGCGAAAAAAATGGAAAAAGACGGAGCTTTCAATCTGTCGGACTTAGTCGGCGGTGGAGACATGGTAGAATAAGATCTTTGTAGGATAAATTTATTACAAACAGCCTTCGCTAATTGAGAGGGCTGTTTTATTTTCAGCCCGATGTTAAACGACATAAAAATTCTAACATAAACTTATATAAAGAAAGAGATGTAAGAACTTTCTTGGGACAGCGAAGAAATAGATACCTAATGCAAGGCGGGTAAATTGAATAATTTGATTGAAAAAATAGAAGAATATATTTTATCAGGATGTACCCATAAAGAAAACAGGGCAATTGGTGTAGAAGTAGAATCTATTATCTATAACAAACGCGGTGAACGAATTCCGGTAGATTCCAAAGAAGAATTTTCAGCATTAGATTTTATCGATAGGATTACATCTGAATGCGAGGATCATCATTCATTTGTAACCTGCTCTCTGGAGCCGGGCGGCCAGGTGGAATGGGCATCCAAACCGGCCGTTACGATTCATGAATTAAACGATGAATTAAACACAATTAAAAATGCAGTTAAAATAGTGTGTTCGGAAAATGATTTAACGGTAGTAGATTTAAGCCTTGATCCTGTTTATGGGCCAAATGAGATTAAACTAATTAATCAGAAAAAATACCAGTTGATGCACAAACGATTTACGTCATCGGGAACACTCGGCCCATGGATGATGCGTAATACGGCGAGTGTTCAAATAAATATTGATTTGCTTGATAAACAAGATGCAGAAGAATGTGGATTTATTGCCGATTGTATCAGCCCTTTTGCCGCCATGATGTTTTCCAATGCGCCATTCATGAAAAGCCAACCCGTCGGATATGAAAATATTCGGTATAAAATCTGGGCGGATACAGATTCTCCGCGTTGCGGTTATTTTATGGATCATGGAATGAATGATAGCGACGGTCTAATATCACAATTCGCTGAATATATTCTGGATGTTCCTGTTATTTTTACAACTCCGGATCAACAAAATGAAGTGGGATATTTTAACGGCACCATTGGTGAATGGCTGACGGCAATAGAAGAAAAAAAACAGATAAAGTATGACGATATTAAAACAGCGCTCCACCAAATATTTACCCATAATCGTTTCAAAAGCGTTTTGGAAATTCGTTCACCGGATAGACCACCACATGGATATGAATTAGCTCCGGCAGCTTATTGGACAGGGTTGATGGAAAAAGGAAAAATCAGAGAATCATTATTAGAAACACTTTCAAGCTGGACGATAAAAGAACGGACGGCAATGAATCTAAAAGCCCTTTCGATTGATATAAAACAAGACGGTCCAAAACAAAAGTCTATTTTGCAATGGTTGGAATGGTTTGCGGAATTAGCGCTCGAAGGTCTTGAGAACAGGGCGAGCCGCCTGAATATTCCATCAGAAAAAAGGTATATTGAACCATTCACAAACGATATTTTTTCAAAGGGAATTTTCTCCCTTCAGGTTCAGGAAGATTTTGCTAAACAGAGTAAGTCCGTAAAAGACTTCATATTAAGGAAACGAGAGAATGATTAATATCGAACATTTTCACAGGCAAATGATTCATTTCCCTATGGCATTGTTAACTATGAGTATCGTATTCGATTTGGCTGGCATATATTTCAAAAAAGAACAGTTTTTTTCAACAAGCTGGTACATATTAATAACAGGAGTTTTAGGGTCGGTTGCGGCTATCTTGTCCGGGGTGATTGCAGACACGGTGTACGGACACATGTCAAATCCATTCCCAATATATAAGACACATGGAATGGTCCAAATAATAGCCAGCGCCATATTTATCAGTTTATGGTTCTGGCGATATTTTCAAGGCTCACCAAAAAATAAACCACCCATGTGGTATTTAATCGTCGGTTTGATTGCTGTCATTACATTATTGTATGGCGGTCATTTAGGCGGAACATTGGCCGGACATGGTTAATACCCGACCTATATCATAGTTAATGGCTTGAGGAAATTTTAATTATTAAGTTATTCAGAATAAAGAGAGAAGTTTTTAATTTAATCCTTAATATTTATTATGATTCGCGACAATTAACATGACCCATTTCAAATCTGTATTTAGTTCCTCAATTGGTAAAAAAATTCTTATGGCAGCGACGGGGTTATTATTATGCCTGTATTTGATTGTTCATATTATTGGAAACTTATTTCTTTTTGCAGGTCCCGACGCATTTAATCTTTATGTGAAAACACTATCAAGCGTTAAACCTGTAGTTAGAACCATCGAAGTCATTCTTGCGCTGATATTTCTTAACCACATTTTTTTTGGGGCAAAGTTGACATTGGAAAACAGAAAAGCGATTACTCAAAAATATACAGTTAACTCAGCGAATGAAAATTCAAGTTTTTTTTCAAGAAATATGTTTTTAAGCGGAAGCATCCTCTTCATTTTTTTAATAACCCATCTATCCACTTTTTGGTATCTGTTTCAAGCACAGCATGATGAAGGAAATTTTTATAATATTGTTATGGGCAAGACTGTCGGATTCGGTAATCCGCTTATCGCAGCTTTGTACTCAGTGGCTATGATCTTGCTGGGATTCCATCTTCGTCATGGATTTCAATCTGCATTTCAAACCTTCGGTATCCGTTACAATAAATATAGCAGACTAATTGAAACAGCGGCGATGGTCTTTTGGCTAATTATACCTATGGGGTTTTTTGCAATTGCGGTGTGGTTTGGATTCTTGGGAGGAGGGCATTAATATGCTGAATAGTAAAATTCCGGCCGGACCCCTGGCAGAAAAATGGACCAAGCAAAAATTTGATTTGAAGCTTGTAAATCCAGCCAATAAACGGAAATATAACATTATAGTTGTGGGAACCGGATTGGCCGGAGCTTCAGCTGCGGCTTCATTAGCTGAGTTGGGTTATAATGTACAGGCGTTTTCTTACCACGAATCGCCCCGCAGAGCCCATAGTATCGCAGCCCAGGGAGGTATTAATGCAGCGAAGAATTACCCCAACGACGGTGATAGTATTTTTCGGCTTTTCTATGATACAATAAAGGGAGGAGATTATCGCTCCAGAGAGGCCAATGTTTATCGTTTGGCTGAGGTTAGTAATAATATTATTGATCAATGCGTTGCCCAGGGAGTGCCCTTTGCCCGGGAATACGGCGGACTTTTGGATAATCGTTCGTTTGGGGGTGCACAGGTTTCCAGAACGTTTTATGCTAGAGGGCAAACAGGTCAGCAATTATTATTAGGTTGTTATTCCGCTTTGGTGCGTCAAATGCATACTGGAAAAGTAACGTTTCACCCAAGACATGAAATGTTGGATTTGGTAATGATAGATGGTGAAGCAAAAGGAATTATTACACGGAATCTTATCACCGGAGAAATTAAACCTCACGCCGCTCATGCGGTGGTTCTGGCAACAGGTGGATACGGCAATCTGTTTTTTCTGTCTACGAATGCCATGGCAAGCAACGCAACGGCTGCCTGGAGAGCCCATAAAAAAGGAGCCTTTTTTGCAAACCCAAGTTTCGTACAAATCCATCCAACATGCATTCCAGTTGCCAGCGAACATCAATCTAAACTAACGTTAATGAGCGAAAGCTTGAGGAATGACGGCAGAGTTTGGGTGCCAAAAAAGAAAGGCGATAAACGTCATCCAACCGAAATCCCCGAAGAAGAAAGGGATTATTATCTGGAACGCCTGTATCCATCTTTTGGCAATCTGGTACCGAGAGATGTGGCAAGCCGTAGAGCAAAGGAAATGTGTGATTTAGGGAACGGAGTTGGCGAGACGGGGCTGGCGGTGTACCTGGATTTTGCAGATGCTATACAACGAATGGGTAAAGAGGTTGTTAAAGAGAAATATGGGAATCTGTTTGATATGTATAAACAAATTACCGGTGAAAATCCTTACAAAGTTCCCATGCGAATTTATCCAGCAATACATTATACCATGGGTGGAGTATGGGTGGACTATAACCTCATGAGTACAATCCCGGGTTTGTATATATTAGGTGAAGCAAATTTTTCTGATCATGGAGCCAACCGCCTGGGCGCCTCTGCCTTGATGCAGGGACTTGCTGATGGTTATTTTATATTGCCTTATACGATTGGTGATTACTTAACCGGGAAACTTGGTGAACATATTTCCACCGACCACGAGGCCTTTACTGCAGCTGAAACAAAAGTAAAAAATAATATTTCAACGCTTCTTTCTATTAACGGTAAAAGAACCGTGGATGATATTCATAAAGAGCTTGGCTTAATGTTATGGAACAATGTCGGTATGTCTCGAAATGCTAAAGGTCTAGAAAAAGCAATTAATGAAATCCCAAAACTTAGAGAAGAATTTTGGAACAATGTTAAAGTTACCGGTACAGCAGATGAGCTAAATCCAGAACTTGAGAAAGCCGGTCGCGTTGCAGATTTTCTGGAACTGGGAGAACTCATGGCTCGTGATGCTTTAAATCGCGAGGAATCATGCGGTGGACATTTCCGGGAAGAACACCAAACTGAAGAAAACGAAGCAAAACGCAACGATGAAGAATTTACCTATGTGAGCGCCTGGGAGTATAAAGGCAAGGATAAACCGTCAAAATTACACAAGGAAACCCTTGAGTTCGATAATGTTGAATTAACCACCAGGAGCTACAAGTAATGAGGGTATCGTTAAAAGTTTGGCGGCAGCCAAAAGCGGCGTCTCGGGGATCCTTTGAAACCTATCCTGTGGAAAATGTATCGGAAGACATGTCATTTTTCGAAATGATGGATATGTTGAACGATCAACTGGTATTGGCCGGAAAAACGCCCATTGCTTTTGATCACGATTGTCGTGAGGGGATCTGTGGAACGTGTGGTTTATTTATCAACGGCAGAGCCCATGGCCCACTAACGGGTATTACTACCTGCCAGCTGCACATGCGCAGTTTTAAAGATGGAGAAACAATCACGGTCGAACCTTGGCGCGCAAAAGCATTTCCGGTGATAAAAGATTTAATTGTGAATAGAATTTCCCTGGACAGTATAATGGAAGCGGGCGGCTATATTTCCGTGAATACAGGTGGAGCCCCCGATGCAAATGAAATTCTTATACCAAAATTACACGTAGATGAGGCCATGGATGCCGCCGCATGTATCGGTTGTGGTGCTTGTGTGGCTACGTGTAAAAATTCCTCTGCGATGTTATTTGTTTCTGCAAAAATCTCTCAATTGGCATTACTTCCCCAAGGACAAACTGAATGCAAAACCAGAGTCAATAATATGGTGGCTCAAATGGATGAAGCCGGGTTTGGTAATTGCACCAATACGGGAGCTTGTGAAGTGGAATGCCCAAAAGAAATATCGATTATACACATTGCGCGGTTAAACAGGGAATTTATTAAATCAAGTTTTTAAGATAAGTGAAATAGGTAATAAAAAAGCCCCGGAATATCGGGGCTTTTTTATTTAAGTCTAAAATTAACCGGGATTGAAATCCAAACCCCTACAGCACGTTCCCGCTGTTTCGCCGGTCTAAAACGTGTTCTTCGAATCGCTTCAATTGCGGCTTCGTCCAATCCGGTGTTTGGGATACCTTTTAAAATCGATGTTTCTTTTACTCGTCCTTTTTTATCAACAAAAACCTGAACAATAACCGTTCCTTCGATGCCGGCTTCCTGGGCGATTTCCGGATATTTCGGGCGAATAGGCGATAACGGTTTTGGTGGGTCATCATAGGGAATGAATTTTACCTGCGGTCCTTCCGGCGGCGGCGGCGGCGCATCCCAAGCCTCAAAACTTTCTAAATCCGTTTCTTCAATGGTTAGGTCATCCGCAAGGTCTTCAGACTCCGACTCAATCGGCACAGAAGGTCTTGCCGGAGGCGGGGGTAAATCAAATTGCTGTGTCTGAGGAATATCAATCTGTTCGATGATAATTTGATTCGCATCTTCTAATACAACTGTTGTGAAACTTCGAGGAACAAACAGAAAACCAAATGTAATGATCAATATTCCAACAAGCCCTGCAATCCTCACCGTTAAGGAATAGTTAAATTTCAGTTGGGGTGTATAATCGCTCATGATTTAATTAACAGCTGTTTTCGTAGAATAGTTAAGCTTTAATGCATCAGCTTTCCGCAATTCATTGTGTATATTAGAAATAAGTCCCATTTTTGCAGATTTGTCTGCTTTTAGGGAGACGGTTAATAATGGGTCAGCTGAACGAATCTCATACATTACATGACGTACAGATTCTATATTATGCAATTTATCTTGAATGGATATCAAGCCTTTTTTATCCACAAAGACATGAGCAGTATGACGTTTGGATTTTAATTTTTCAATACGTTTTGCCCGGGGTAATTCGACAGGCAAACCATCATATTCACGAAGAACGGTTGTGACCATAAAAAATATCAGCAGCATAAATATAATGTCCGGCATCGATGCCGTTGGGATGTCGCTTGAAATTTTCGTCTTACGTTGAACTTTCATTAGTCGGACTCAGCAATGGATATTCGTTTTGCATTGGCCATTTTTAGCTGATCAATCACAGAAATATAGTCGCTATATTTTGTTTTTTCATGAGCCTTCACAGAAATAATCAGCTTATCATTTTCCGCAATTCTACGACGAATTTCCTTACTAATATCACTTATTCTTACAGGATCACGGCCCAAAAGAACATCGCCCTTTGAATTAATAAGACAATTTAGGATATTGTCTTTCTTTATTTCTATCTCTTCACCCTCCGCGGGGAGTACGATACCCAACCCTTTATCCATATCTATCGTAGTTGTCACTAAGAAAAAAATGAGCAGAAGAAAGGCAATATCTGCCATGGAAGAAGTCGGGATTTCACCCCCTTTGAATCGACGCTTATTTTTCATTCGCTTTGATTCTCGAAATTATTTATTTAATTGCATTTCATATAGTTTATCAACCAATTGGATTGAATGCTCCTCCATTTCCAAAACCAGTTTATCAATTCTGGAAACAAATAAGTTTTGAAAAATTTGGATAATCATTGCGACAATCAGACCAAAAGCAGTGGTTAACAATGCCTGTGAAATACCACCGGCAACAACAGCGGGTGAAATATCATCCGCAGCAGCAATAGCATCAAAAGCAGAAATCATCCCGGCGACTGTACCTGTAAAACCAAGCATCGGAGCAATGGTAATAACAGCATTTAGCCAAATCATGTTTTTTTCAAGAAAAGACATTTCTAAGGAACCGGCGTTTTGAATTGCCTTTTCAACTTCTTCTAAACCTCTGTTAATTCGAGAAAGACCAGCATGAAAAATTTCAGCTACAGGACCGTTTGTTTTTTCACAAAGCTCCATGCAGGCTTTTTCACCCTCATTCTTCAATGTGTCATTAACATCATCGAAAAACTTTTGTGCATTAATTGATGACATGATCAGTGAATAAAAACGCTCACCTGCAAAAGCAAGCCCAAAAATCAATGACAATAATATTGGCCACATAAAGGGACCACCATTTACGAAATATTCGACTAGCATTTAGTCCTCCGTTTGTTCATTTTGTAGTATTAACCTCGGAAAATCGAAGCGAAACTTATTAATTACCATCTGGAATGTCAATAAATCCAATATATTAATTTACTGAGAATAATTTATGAATCCAGCCGCTTCGTTAAAATAATCTAAAGCGTCCATTACTTGGTTATCATAAGTCAGACGGATACTGATTGCTTCATCTTTACCCCAATAAGCACCTGCAATTTCTGATTTTAGCATTTTTAAAATATATGCTTTATCTATTTCCAGTTCATCCTGATTGATTTCTACTCCTTCACTTAGAGTATATTCAATAAAATTATAGAAATCATTATCGTTAAGCTCCCAATTATGCTTAAAGTCTTCGAATAGACTAAATTCATCTTTGTGGGAACTGGCATAATTAGAACCCCAGTTGAAAAAGGGTCGTTTTGGGCTCGATAATAATTTTTGAGTATTTTTTTGCAAATCAAGTTCCCAGCGAATATAAATATCGGGAGTGATTCCACCTCCGCCATATACTTCGCGCCCGCCCCTGGTTGCATATTTTGGTCTAAGCTTTTTCAATGAATCCAAAACAGATTCACGATCCTGGACATATAATTCTTTATAGTAATCTCTTGCGTCTCCATTCTTAAATGGGCGTTGTATCAACCTTCCACTGGGCGTATAATAGCGGGCGATGGTCACGCGTATTGCTGATCCGTCATTGAGAGGTAACTGTCTTTGCACAAGTCCTTTTCCAAAGCTGGTTTCACCCACAACCAGTCCGCGATCTAAGTCCTGAATCGCCCCGGCCACTATTTCACTTGCGCTCGCCGATCCGCGATTGATGAGTACAATTAAGGGATAATCTTCTCTGCCTTTTTTGGGATCGGAAATAAACACTTGTTCCACACGAATACTTTTCCCCTTTGTAAACACTAATGTGTCGCTATGGGCAATAAACAAATTACTGATGGCCGCGGCTTGTTCTAAATATCCTCCACTGTTATTTCGCAAATCAAAAATCAGCCGTTTCATGCCTTGTGCCTCTAATTGATTTAAGGCAGTTCGTACTTCTTCATCCGTCGTGGCTGAAAAACGTGTTAACCAAATATAACCGGTTTCATCATCGATCATCAACACCGCCCGGACACTGTAGATTGGTATATCATCCCGAATAATTGTAACATTGAATTCATCTCCGCCAATTCTTCGAATGGTTATTTCAACAGAAGACCCCTTTAGCCCCCTGAGCTTTTTAAAGACATCTTTTTTTGTTATTTCAAAAGAGTCTTCGCCATTAATGGCAATAATCTGATCCCCTGGCAGAAGCCCCGCCCGCTCAGACGGACTATCTGCCACGGGTGAAATAACTGTTATGTAACCGTTTAAAATGTCAAATTCAATCCCAATCCCCTGAAACGAACCACGGAAAAGTTCACCAATCTCTTCTTGTTGTTCAGCCGGGATATAAACAGAATGGGGATCCAATTCATCAAATATACCTTCGAACGCCCCTTCCAAAAGTTTATCCATGTCCACATCTTCATAATATAGCTGATTGATATAATAAAGAATTTGATTGAGAATTTTAAACTTTTCTTCTAGAATATTTGCGGGATTTTTTGAATATAGAAATTGGGATAATGGTATAGCAGCTAAAAAGACGACCATGATCACGGTCAGTACAACTGGGAAGCGTTTTATGAATCGATTTTTCATTTAATTGAGTTTTGATATAGAAAAAGAAATGAGAATGTATTTATAATCCAAAATAAAACATGGTTCGTATCGCTAATCCTTGTAAAGTTGATTTTGGAGAATCTGCAATTTGTTTTCGGTCATTTAGTTTCCATTTTCCGGCACCAATGGTTCCCTGATTATAGCCAAGGCTCATACGGAGTCCGACTCTGTCCATGATTTGCCATTTAACGGCTATATAGGGTTGGAAATTAAAAAAAGTGCCGCTCAAATCAGTCAGCCCTCCGCTTTTATTAACTGGAGTTAACTTATTGTCATAGTAGTTTGAATTAAAACTGGAATCATTTGGAATTTCATAATAAACGTTACCATCTTGAACGGTACCATACAAATTGGAATAAAAATCATTCCACTTAGCTTCTCCCGTATATTGGTCAATGCTCACGTTCACCCGGCCGATTCCCAGCATAGCACCGCCGGAAATCTCCAGATCCCGGAAAACAGGTACAACATATTCCAATAAAACAGCGCCAAGTGTAAATGAAAATTTGGCTGTTACTGTTGATTGAGAAATCACAGGTCCAACAGTATCGCTTTCAGTCTGAATACCAAGAGAATCATTCATTTCCTTATATAAATATGTATCCATAATATTGCTGATACTGGAAGAACCGATACCGGCGTATCCACCCAGACGCCATCTTCCGGATATTTGCGTAAATCCCTCTCCGCCATGAATAATGAAGGGGCTGTTAAAATTATTAGTATTTAAGCCCATTTTTGTCATGAGGGAAGAACCCGGAATAGAGTCCAAAGACAGGTATGTGGGACTGTAACCGATCCCGCCGCCGTAATAATCCTGGATTGGATAAAAATCGCTTTGGGCGAAAAGCAATAGTGGAATTAATTGGATAATTAGAATTTTAATTTTCTTCATACTATACTCGTTATAAGACTGCATCGCATCGTCCAATTTAGTCTTCTACTCTTTAAATTTGGAAAGGAAATATTGCGCCGAATTTAGACAATTCTGAATGTAAAATAGGGCCTTTTCCTTGTATTTTTCGAGGGTGAAAGTCTATATTCCCATTCAGTAGATGTAGATGAATATAGCTTATTCTGCGTTTTAGCAGAGCGAGCAATCATCTTTATAAAGTAAAACGACAATCGAGGTAAGGATTAATAGGAAGAAAGACATTATGAAAAGTGGAATCATTTTTACCATTTTTCTTCATTTTGTACTCTATTCCGAGCATATGTTTGTAAAAGGCACATTTGATTTTGATCAAGATGGCAGGAGCGAAATATTGCTGTTTAATGAAAGCCGTCTTCGTTTTGTGGAAATAGATGACGAAGGTCAACATCAATTGCTTTGGGGACTGACTCCGGAATATTATTCCATTAAGGATGCGTTTATAGTTGATTTACAAAACAATGGAATTAACGATTTAATTGTATTGACAGAATATTCTCCGGATTTCCTTTCGAAAAACACAGAATGGCTAAAACTATTTTCCTGGAGCCAATCCCAATTTGAATTAGTTGATGTTGAATTAATCAAAAATAAATTGATGCATCCAAATAATGGTGATTATGAGTCAACCTCCAGAAGGCTTTCCATTGCCTTTGGGAATCCTTCCAGAACAGTTTTCTTTGTGCAGTTTAATGATGGCGGCACCACCGATACAATCAATGTTCAATTACCTCAAAGTTTACATAATGGCATTGGACATCTATTTGCGCGTTTTATGAATGTTGACGGCGAATCCCACTTGGCAGTGTTTTCCAACGAAGGTAATTTATTAAATACTGGTTTGTTTAAATTGGAAAAGGAACCGGTGATCATCGCAGAAAAATCACTCCCATTGAATAACGCCACCAACTTACCTGGACCAGCCATTTATAAAACCGATTTAGATGGAGATCACACAGACGAATTACAACTGCCGTTTATGAACGGAGTAGTACAAACTCTGGCTTTCGTGGACAATAATCTCACGTTGACTTTAAGTAAATTTAGCAGGAAAGAATTGTTTGTAGTTCCTGAGACCGCCTCCGCGGAAACGATCAATAACGTTTTAATATCCCGGGTAGAATCCGGATTAATGAGTCAGCGCATTTCCGACGGTGTAGAATTGGAATCTATTGTTATTATTCCCAATGACACCTTATATCTCGGTGATACCTTATTTTATAGGGCGGTTGCGGGTACCGGAAGCGGTTTTTATAGTTTTCACTGGTTAAGCCCTCCTCCTGTCGGAGCGCGTTTCGATCCTACAACCGGTCTGATAACATGGGCGCCTTCACGAAGCCAACTCGGAATTCATGAATTTAAATATTTTGCTGAAAAAAGCCTGAAAGATGAATTGATTTCAGATGTTGATCTTTTTGGAGATCGTTACCGCATGGTCCCCGTTATTGAGGAAAATGAACAAGTATATGCAGTGATCGTAAATGATACTGCAAAAACTCAAATTGTGTATAATCCGCCCAGAGATGAACCATATATGATTATGGTTCAGACCACTGAAAAAAAAGAAGGTAAAAAACGATTTATCTTTAACGGGGTACCCTCTTTTCATGTAATAGTAAAAGAATTTCCACATCCAAATTATTTCCAGATTTCCCACTCAATTTCTGCAAATCTTGGTAGTGTGGAAAAAAATAAATCAGTAAACTTTTCTTATTCATCATCCAATCAAGATAGTATCATAAATTTGATGAAGCTCATTATCAATCATGACCTTAATAAAAATACAATTCAAGCCCGAATAGAACCTTCATTGGATACGACAACTATCAGCTTGAATCCGGAGAATTGGAAATCTGAATTGCAGACATATCCCGAGTATCATTTTAATGGATTTCCTGAGTCAATGCGCCTTGGAGAGTCTGACAAAGGTATTTCGTTATACGAAAATGAAAATAATCAAACATCCAATCAATCTTCTTTCATATCAATCCTGACTCCGAATGGAGGACACACACACACGATCTCTATCGAGATGTCAGAGATGGAATTATGGAATATTAGAGGAGATGTAACGGTAGACAGCTCCGGCGGGAAAAGAATCAGGACCTCAATGACGTTTTCCGGAGAATTTGATCTTTTGAGTGTAAGCGCAGAAACAAACGTTGAGATGGACTCTCTCAATCAAATAAGAGAAATGAAATTCAAGAGACTGGAATATTTAGGTGTTGAAAGTGTTGTTGTAGATTCCGGCGGAGCAGAAATGCAATGATGAAGATTATCATACGGTTTTTATTGATGTTCAGCCTTCTTTTTGGAGCAGACCTTAAAATTATTCACATGGAAGGAACCTTCGATTTGGACCAGGACGGTCTTTTTGAATTTGGGGCGGTTGAGGTCGGCCGGGAAAATGGATATTCTATTTCCATGCTGAGATATTATGAAATTGACGGAGACGGATATCAGCAGCTTAACTGGGAATTAGCAGCCCCGGATGGTCTTTTGGGTAATTTTGTTGGAATAAAACTCGGTGATCTAAATGGCGACGGTATGCCGGAACTCATAACCGTTATGAATCTGACGGACGGAACAGAAGAGCAAATACTGCATCCAATTGTTTTTTATTATTCCTGGGATGGCGCCGGCTTCAGTGAAGAGCCTACCGGTTCACTAAATTTATCCGAGCAAAACACCTTTCTTCGCTGCCACAATTTTGTTTTACTGGATAGAGACAATGACGATGACCAGGAATTACTGGTTTCCTTAGGCAGTCCCGTACGGGGCTTGGCGATTGTGGATATCAATAGGAATGGTGAATTGGAAATAACCACACGTTTGGAACCTGAATCGATGCGATTTGGATCGGGCTTTGTTTATGGTGGAGTGATTGACTTTAATCGCGATGGTTATGATGACATTATTAGTTTCAGCCCAGAAGGGAATGTGATGAAAGCACAGCCATTTTTAAATAAAAAAGGTGTTTTTATTGAATCAAAAGCTGTCGTTAAAACCATTCCAGGGATAAACAGTTTCATCAATAATTCTATCACTTTAACCGATTGGGACAGTGATGGTTTTGCGGATGTTATCGTTCCTTTTCAGAGCGGTCATTTGGTTGCTCTCACGTTGTCCGATGCCGGTTTGGATATTGATGAAATTGACAATGACGCCGGTCCGCTCTCTGATGTGCGCGCGGCGGATTTTAATCATGACGGTTTTAGTGATTTACTATTGGTCTCTGGTGAGATGAATATGATTACCCTTTCATTCGGAGCAAAAACGCCGGATGAAAAAAGTGAAAAATATTTTACGCTTACGGTAGACTCTGCGGAAGTCCAGGTGTTTTCTACTCTTCCAATGATAACCAATAGAATATATTCCGGAACGTCAATTGCTTCCGGTTGGGATGGAGAAACCACATCTATCTTTTTGACCGATCTTGGTTTATCTCCTCCTGTGGAGCCACCTTCTGTGCAAGATACTTTGGTTGAACCTGTGGATCTCTTAGAACTATTTCCTGAAATCGTTGGCATGGATTTGGGGGGCAAGGGGATCAAACCCATCAAGTCTATAGGACAACCCCTTCCGGCTGGAATTCTTCCCAGGCACGTTTTACCCGTCGATCAGCTGTTTGTCTATTCCATTCCGGAAGATGAAGCGGAAAAATTTTATAGTTTCCGTTGGTTGATACCACCGCCAAAAGGCATGTTTTTCCATTACGAAACACGATCTATTCAATGGGTTCCGGACGGAGAACAATTAGGCGCGTACAAATTATCCTATCATGTCGAAATGAAAACCAGCGAAAAGGTGGAATTGGAATCTGTGGACGAAGATTCATTATTAACTTATAAAGTAGTTCCACAGCTGGAGGGATATGATGAGAGATTGTGGATATACGTCAATGATCCACCGGAATTTATTTCGGAACCCATGGAAACGGAATTTGTGGCACAATCTTTATTCACTTATCAACCGGTCATCAACGACAATAATTCCGATGCGAATATTCAGATAAATTTAGAAACAGGTCCTGACGGAATGGAAATGGATTCCTCCGGCGCCTTGTACTGGCAGACAGACAGCAGTCATGTGAATATTTATCATGTACGTTTAACTGCCACTGATGGCTTTGACAGAACAGTTCAGGAATTTCAATTATTTGCCCGTGCGGGCGTGAAAATACTTTCGGAACCGGATTCCATCATTCGGGTGAATGAATTGTTTAAATATCAGGTGGCTGTATGGCGGCCGGAACTGGACCAGGAATTAAAATACATCCTGCTTCATCACCCGGAAGGAATGTCATTATCTAAATCTGGATTGATTGAATGGACACCGTCTGAAACACAAATTGATACACAGAATTTCGCTGTCATCGCGAACCACGGCGTTGCAGCTGATACACAGAACGTTGTTTTATATGTAAATCATCCGCCGATTGTAGAACGGGCGCCCCCATTAATGAATGTAGTAAATTTGGGATATGTATGGGATTTCCAGTTGGAAGTGACGGATCCCAATATGAATAATACGCTCACATTCACCGCGATAGAGATGCCCGAAAGTATGCGTATGGACCCATTTACCGGTCGCCTCCGCTGGGAGCCCGCAAGAAACGAAATGGACTTTGGTCATTTAAAATTAGAGGTGGATGACGGATATGATGTCCGTACGATCGAGTCAGATTTCTTTATTAATTCTCCTATTAAAATTGTTTCCATCCCCTTGATGAAGGCAACAGTAGGAGAAGAATATAAATACAAAATTATGACAACAGATCTGAATAAAGGGACACTTTTACCCTATGATCATATTGTAAAATTGAACGATATAGAAAAAGCCAAAATATATTCTGTAAATATTGCTGACGATGTATATAAGGAAAATGTGGATCGATACGTTGGTGAGTGGAATGCCGCAGAGGAGGTTTATCTCACTAGCCAGGGAGAAATGGAATCGGAAGAATTCAGCAGGTTAAACCTGAAGCATTATGTCCATTCAATCTTCTGGGAGGATGACCGGCTTGTGATTGTTATTGAAGAAAAAGATGATAGGATCGTCAATATTAAGGATGTGTTGTGGGAGTTTTTCCAAGGCTCAAAAGGTAAACCGCCAAAAGTGATTGTTGAGCGCTTGAGTCCGGTACGATATACATTGGAGGAATTTCCCGATGGGATGGAAGTGGACGAGTTTAACGGCACTCTTCACTGGACTCCGGGAAAAGATCAATACGACAATTTCTCCATCAAATTGGTGATTTCGGATGGTTACACAAAAGATGAACAGTCCTTTGAACTCTATGTAAATCATCCCGCTACCATTGTATCCCAGCCTCCGAAGCTGGCGCTTGTGGAAGAACTGTATAAATATCAGGTTCAGGTTGAAGACAAGAACCAGGACGCCGATCTCCATTATGAATTAGTTAAGGGACCCCAGGGCATGCAGATGTCCAACACGGGCAAGGTGGTTTGGATACCTAAATCTTCACAAATTAATAAGCATGAGTTTACAATTTCAATCTCGGATGGATATCATGATGACACCCAAACGGGACGCATCAACGTTAATATACCGCCCACTATTATTTCGACCCCAAAACCTGTAGGTTTGACCGGGTACGAATATCGATACCGCGTGGTGGCTGAGGATTTGAATAATGATAAAATTAAGTTTCGGTCTGTTCGTCTTCCGAAATACGCTTCATTTAATAAAAAGACCGGTTCTTTTAAATGGCGCCCCCGGAATAACCAGGTGGGTCCTCACGATATTATTATTACCGCCATCGATGAACGGGGAGCCGCAACAACCCATAAATTTCAGGTTCATGTATTTGAAAACCCAGACGCCCGCCGTTTTGTAAATACCGGCTGGCCCCTGATGCTCACCTTTGTGGGGGTCATGTTCGCCTGGGGAGTGGCTCAGTTCTGATATTGAATCTTATTAAAGAATTCAATCTAACAACCGCTTTTCGTCTTCAACATTGAGGGAGGCATTCACCGGTAAGGCAAAGGCAGGCAATGCGCTTAACGATTTGAGCTTTCCAACGGGAGTAGTAAATAGTTCCTTTATTTTGACTCCGTTAGAAGTCAAATATTTATCATAATACTATAAATATTCCCCGCGGGATTAATAAACCAAAAACATAAATCAGTCTACTATAAAAATAAAAAATGCGGTCGGAAAAGCGGTGACCCTTTGACCTATTTTACAGAACATTTTTAGACTTGCCCCGGGAAAATGGTAGCTTCAGGTAGATACATTATTTTATTTAATGGAAATAATAACGGGAAATTGATTTACATTAGTAAAAAAGTAATATATATTAGATAAAATTTTATCCTTATGGAAAAGACTAAAGTAATATTTATTTGCACCGGTAATTCATGCCGCTCTCAAATAGCCGA
>JBHHTW010000042.1:0-16243 GCA_046861385.1 Fidelibacterota bacterium
CCTTCGATGAAAAAATAAATATCATGATCCTCATAATCTGCGGCTAACACATTCAGGGCTAAAAAGGCGTCTTCGTCCGACACAATTTGAGAACCACCACCGGCATCATTACGAATTATATGAACATTGACACGAATAATAACATCTTCCCAATCATTAATAAAATCTCTGCAATCACGTGGAAAAACTCCTTCTTGAAAATCTGATTCACAAAATGACTCTTCCGAATTGAGGGAGGTTAGAGGGAACATAAGTAATAAAAATGATAATATGTATACCCGATAGTTTCGAAAATAGTAATCCATAACATTCTCCTTACTTTTATTATTTAAAAAAAATAGTAGTTACATACTAGTAAAACAAAGTTACAAGCTTTTTATTAATTTAACAATAGCAATGGTTTTTTTTGACACCCCCCATAATTTTTAGACATAGATACCAAAGATATAGAGGTTTTACATCGAGAGGTTAATGAAAGAGAATGCATACAAATATTGGAAAAAATAAACTTAGGCTTTCTCCAATAATGTTAATAATATTTATTGAAACAAACACAAAGGAGAAAGCCTGATGAATACTACAATAGCAACGAGAGCAATCCAATCAAAACTTTCACGATATACACATCGTTTAAATTATCATTTTTCTAAATCAAAAGTAAAGTTTATCCATCAAATGATATTTGGTATGCTGGCTTCAGGAAAGGTTTATCTTTCAGAAATAGGGCGTTCTTTAGGTGAATCTATTACGTTGAAGAAGACAACGGGAAGGCTGTCCCGTCATTTAGGACAAGCAGGGTTAGCGGATGAACTGATGGAAGCAAATTTGTCTCTGCAGAAACGAAATCTTTATCAGTGTAATTATTTGATTTGGGATGGCAGTGACATCGAGAAAGTTTATGCACAGAAGATGGAAGGATTAGCTCATGTATGGAATGGATCTGAAAAGAAAACAACAAATGGTTTCTGGTGGTCAAATATTATAGGCATCAAAGATGATGGACGTTCAATCATACCGGCGTATTCCGAGTTATATAGCCTTGACGAAGAAAGCAGTAGTGAAAACCAGAAGATACTCAAAGGAATTAAAGCAGTGCATCCGATGTGTCGTAAGGATGTTATTACTGTTTTTGACCGTGGCTGTGACAGGCGAATACTCTATGAACCATTTCTGGATGAGAACATCTATTTCATTACCCGGTTAAAAAAGAAACGTGATATTTTATATAAAGGAAAACGCCAAAATGTACACCGTTTAGCAAGTAAGATAGACAAATCGTTTACAATAAAGGGAGTATCTAAAAAAAATAATCGTTTGGTTACTCGCACATATCAGGGTGGGGCGTGTCGTGTGGCTTGCCTTATGAAAAAGATGACCGTCCTTACAAAGGGAATTTGTTATGGCTGATCAGTCTGCACAGGCAAGGCGGCGGATTCAGCTTTTTCCTTGCCTATCTGCCGGAGAATAGCCAAACACCTGAAGATGCGTTAAAGAACGTGTTTGAGGGATACGGTCATCGATGGAAAATTGAAGAAGTCCATCGCCAAATCAAACAAGACTTCCATTTAGAGAAAATCTGTGTTAGACGATACGAAGCACTGAAGAACTTTATTGCACTGGTCTTTGTGATGGCGGGTTTTCTCTTTACAAAATTGAAACCGTTTGGATACAATATGAATTTATTGAGCCGCTTAAATCTTCTGTATCGAAGAAAAGTAGAAGAAATATCAGGCTTTATTTACTATAAATTGGCTGCGATTGCCCATATCTGTCTGTCTGGAACAAGAAAAAACCGAAAAAGACATCACTGTAAAGCTGTTAATTCCTTACAATTAATCTTAAATCTGGACGCGTTTTAAAAAAAATGGGGGGTATCCTGCAATGGTTTAGTGCACAATTTAGAAAGGTATGAATTTCAAATGTATTCATTTTAAAAATTTTCCCCACTCGGAAAATTACGCCGCAGCTTTTCCAATTCCTCAATTTTAGATTAAAATTAACACGATTCAAAACATATACAATTACTGTCACTCTAACAATATCAACTGAGTCCGAACCACCCGGGCAATAAAATAGCGCGCGATATTAACGTTTATCGTCGAATCTTTGCAAGGTTTAAACTTGTATACCCGTACCAATATTCCCTATTTTACCCGTCAATTTTCTTCATATGGATATTAAAGTTGTTGCACGGAATAAAAAGGCCTTTCACGATTATCATATACTTGATCGTTTTGAGGCAGGAATCGAACTGGTTGGCAGTGAGGTGAAAAGCTTGCGCGAAGGAAAGGCGAATCTTAAAGAATCATATGTGATTGTGAAAGATGGTGAAGCGCACTTAATGGGTATGCATATAGGTGCATACTCACACACAGGTTATTCCGGCCACGAGCCTTTGAGAAAACGGCGGTTACTGCTACATAAACGAGAAATACAAAAACTATATAAGAGTTTTGCCCAGAAAGGGCATACCATAGTTCCATTAGAGATTTATTTTAATGAAAAAGGAAAAGCAAAAGTTGAGATTTCTCTCGTTAAAGGGAAACGTCAATATGCTAAAAAAGAAGTTATTAAAGAACGGGATATTAAACGAGACACTGAAAGAGAGATGAGTAGGAGAAGATGAGTTTTATTTCCGTTGATAAACAAATTGAATTGATAAAAAGGGGAGTGAAGGAAATCATTCCTGAAAAAGAAATGATCGGCAAGTTAAAACGGTCATTAGATGAGGATAAACCACTCATAATAAAATTAGGATGTGACCCAAGCCGCCCTGATCTCCACATTGGGCATGGCGTCGTATTGCGTAAAATGCGTCATTTTCAAGATTTAGGACATCAAGCAGTTCTGGTTATAGGCGATTTTACCGCTATGATAGGTGATCCGTCAGGTCGAAATAAAACAAGACCCAATCTCACTTTGGAAGAGGCGAGAGCCAATGCAGAATCGTTTGTGGATCAAGCAAAAGTAATACTTGATATAGAAACGCTTAAAATTGTATATAATAGCGATTGGCTAAATAAAATGATTTTTAGTGATGTGGTTGAATTAGCCAGTAATTATACCGTCGCCCGAATGCTGGAACGGGATGATTTTACGAAACGATATCAATCGGAAATACCCATTTCATTACACGAATTTTTATATCCATTAGCTCAGGGGATGGATTCTGTTGAATTGAGAGCGGATGTTGAGCTGGGAGGTACGGATCAGAAATTTAATCTTCTTGTTGGACGAGATTTACAGCGTGAATATGGACAGGAACCTCAGTGCATTATCACTATGCCGTTACTGGAAGGTACAGATGGGGTAGAAAAAATGTCCAAATCTTATGGAAACCATATCGGCTTAATGGATTCTCCGGAAGATAAATATGGAAAAATAATGTCGATTTCTGATGAAATGATCACCAAATATTTCCTATTAGCGGTCGATGCAAACCAAGAAAAAGTTAAGATTATCGAGAAGCAGTTGTCCAACAAAAATACAAATCCAAGAGATGTAAAGCGAGAGTTGGCGAGATTATTAGTCGAACTCTATCATGATAAGGAAGCTGCAAAAAAAGCCGAAAACCATTTCGATAATGTGATTGTAAGCAAAAATGTTCCCGATGAGGTAGACGAGTATATTATTAAAGAAACAACGTCACTCGTGGATATCATAGCGAATTCAGGCTTAACAAAGAGCAAGGGTGAAGCACGCAGATTGATGAAACAAAATGCTGTGAAAATAGATGGAAAAACCTGTGATAATATTAATCAAACGATTAACCCTGGAGATAATAAGGTGATTAAAGTTGGTAAACGACGATTCTTGAAGGTAAAATAATGAAAAAGCAGTTATGGCTGCCACTGGCAGTCCTTTTATCATGGGGGTGTTATGGAAGTCCGTTCCCTGATAAACCAAAATTAATTATTTATATTGTAATCGACCAATTGCCGGGAGAGCTGTTTCAGAGAATTGAAAGTGAATTTACAGGAGGATTCAAGTGGCTTTTGGATCATGGTATTGAATTTCGGAACACTCATCATGAACATGGGTATACCGTAACGGGGGTTGGGCATTTTGTTCTAGGTTCGGGCAGATATCCCGGACCGGCCGGTGTATTGGGAAATTCCTGGTACAGCCGTGAATTAAGAAAATCGATTTATTGTGTAGAAGATTCGTTAGCAATATCTATAGGCGGAGAAGGAAAGGGCAGATCATATAGGCAAACACGCGCAACTGCAGTTGGCGACTGGATGAAAAAGGCAGACTCAAAATCAAAAGTGTTTACAGTGGCAGGTAAAGACAGGTCGGCCGTATTATTAGGCGGAAAGAATCCTGACTTGGCTATTTATTATAATTATGATGGATCTTTTATTTCGTCTGATTATTATGCGAATCAATTGCCGGAATGGTTAGTTGACTTCAACCAAAATTTAAACTTTTTGACCTACCGCGATTCGGTTTGGGATCATTTTGCTCCTCCCGAATTTTATCAAGAATTCGGAACCGTCGACAATTTTATCGGCGAATATGATTTATTTGACAACGATCCATATTCTCCAACATTACCGATTAGCATGAAAAATAAATCACCTGAAGAGGTGAACAATACCATCGCAGCAACTCCTTGGTTTGACAGAATTGTTTTGGACTTGGCAGAACGAACTATAAACAATGAACAACTTGGAGAAGATCACCATACTGATTTATTATGTATCGGATTATCAGCAGCTGATTGGATCGGGCATAATAACGGACCTCATTCTCATGAAATATTAGATTATTACATGAGGATAGATAAAAATTTAATGAAATTTATTCATCAAGTTGATCTGGAAATCGGGCTGGAAAATGTGATGTTTGTATTGAGTTCCGACCATGGGACGATGCCTCTACCGGAATATTTACAAGAAAAAGGAATCGATGCAGGCCGTCTTAATACTCATGTATCCAGAGAAAGAATCGATAATATTACCCATAAAACCAATAATGAGATTATGTATGAAGCTGGTGGCTTTTATTTTCCTGAAGAATATAGTGAAAAACAGAAAAAGGCTGGGTTGGAAATCATTGAGACTGAACTTAAAGATATGAAAGGGATTGAAAGATTTATTACAAAAAAAGAAATATTAAATATGGATGGATTGAATTCTTTCGAAAGACGAATGAAGAATATGATCCATCCGGAAAAAAGCGCCGATGTTTTTATTTTAATGAAGGAAAATTATTGTTATAAATATCCTTATGGTACCAGTCATGGGACTCCATATGACTACGATACTTACGTACCATTGGTTTTTTCAAATATTCAGATGGAACCCCAAAAGGTGGAACGACCAATCGCTACTGTCGATATTGCTCCATCCATTGCATCCCTATTAAATATACCAATTCCGAATGAGGTTGATGGAAAAACGATATTTGAAATTTCCAACAAATGAAGCTAAATCGTATAAGCAAATCATTTGAAAATGTGAAAGCGGTTGATGAAGTATCTTTCAATATAGAAAAAGGTGAAATGTATGGGCTTCTAGGCCCAAATGGTGCCGGAAAAACTACTATTATCCGAATGATGATGGGAATTCTTGAGCCGGACGAAGGTGAAATTATTTTGGATGACCATCCCATCCAAAGACACGACCGGAGAAAATTTGGGTATTTGCCGGAGGAGCGAGGATTATATCAAAATCAAAAATTAAAAGAATCCCTCATGTATTTTGGCCGTCTTCGCGGCGGAAATGATAAAAAAATATCTGATGAAATCGATAAATGGCTTAATCGATTTGGTTTCGCAGAGTCAGCACATAAAAAAATTAAAGAATTGTCAAAGGGAAATCAGCAAAAAATACAGTTCATTTTAGCGTTGCTTCATTATCCTGAATTTGTGATTCTCGATGAACCATTTACCGGTTTGGATCCCATAAATCAACTATTGTTAAAAGAAATAATAAAAGAAAAAAACCAGGAGGGAGTCACCGTGATATTTTCCACGCACCAAATGGAGCAGGTTGAGCGTCTTTGTTCAAATATTTGCTTAATTGATCGGGGAAAAGTAATCGTTAACGGACCATTATCGAACATTAAAGAAAAACATGGGAATAATACAATTACTGTAAAATATGAAGGGACTTTAACAAAAGCTGAAGTCAGTAATTTTATTCCGGATCCAATCATAGAAAATGATGAGCTATCCGGTGAGTTACAAGGTTCATCGCAAGATTTTATCCATTGGCTGAACGAAAAGGTATCGATTCATTCTTTCGAAAAAAGTACACCATCTTTAGAGCAAATCTTTATTGAAGAAGTGCGTGGTGTATCTTGAAAAGAGTATTCCATATTTTGAAATGGGAGTTTGTTGTACGATTGCGCTCTAAGATCTTCCTTATTTCCTTATTAATGCCTTTGTTAATAATCAGTATCAGTGTTATCCCTTCATTACTGATGGATAAGGGGACAGATGAAATAATTCACTTGGGAATTGTGGATCAAACTTCCCTTATCAGTCAAAGTTTTAAAAAGAATCTTCTGGATAAATATTTCATCGAAAGCGGCAGATCAAAATATTGGGTTACAAATTACAAAAATAAAAATGATGCTAAAACTGCCCTTCAGGAAAAATCAATCGACGCAATCATGATCATTCCGGATGATATATTGGCTTCGTCCAATGCAACTTATTTCGCAAAATCGATAAGCAATTTTATTATGATAAAGGAGTTAAATCAGACTCTTTCAGAAACGGTTATCTCAAAAAGAATAGCCGACAAAGGTATAGACGCTGATCTCGCTCATGAACTCGGACGTCGAGTTAACATGGCATTGTTTGAAGTTAATAAAAAAGGGGAAGTTACGGAGGGGAATGAATTGATGGTGTTATTGGGTCCATTTTTCTTTGTATTCCTCTTGGCGATGGCAGTTTTTATTAACGGACAATTACTTTTGCGCAGTGTGATGGAAGAACGGACTAATCGAATGATTGAAATGTTATTATCAACCGTATCTCCGAAAGAAATTATGTTTGGGAAAATTTTAGGTTTGGGTTCTCTCGGATTGGTACAGATTACTGTTTATGTTTTAATGGGTATTGGATTTGGATTATATAAGGGATTCGAAGTGGTACAAATGAATGAATTACCGGTCCTTTTTGGGTATTTCATTACTGGATATTTTTTCTTCGCTTCCATTTATGCCACGGTAGGAACTTTGTTCGACACGGAGCAGGATGCTCAGCAATCCATGAGTATTATCAGTATTATCGCTATGATTCCTGTGATTGGATCGTTTTATTTTATGGCAAACCCTAACGCGCTCATCACTAAAGTATTATCTTTTTTTCCACCCATGACGCCGTTTATGATGATACTACGCATTGGAATTGAGGCTGCTGAGACATGGGAGATAATCCTCACCTTATTGATCATGATTACATGTATTTGGATTATGATGCACCTGGCGGGCAAGATATTTAAAACAAGTTTATTAATGTTTGGAAAAAGAGCAACCTTTCCTGAAATCTGGAAATGGCTTAAGGCCTAATGAAAAATTTCTAAAATTTTATTCAATCACATTTTATAATTGCTCTAAATTGAAGAGCTAATTTTGAATGTATTTTGAGCCAATAGGAGTAAAAATGACAGAAAATATGTACGAGTTTACCGATTCAAATTTTGATGCAGAGGTTGTAAAATCTGAAAAGCCAGTGTTGGTAGACTTTTGGGCTGAATGGTGCGGTCCCTGCAAGATGATAGGCCCCATAGTGGAAGAGATTGCAGGGGAATATAATGGTAAAGTAAAAGTAGGTAAAGTGAACGTTGATCTCAATAATCAAATTGCGATGCAATATCGCATTACCAGTATCCCCAATCTGCTTATTTTCAATAAAGGTGGGGTGGTTGACTCAATTATTGGGGCAGTCCCTAAGCAGGAAATAACAAAGCGCTTAGACGCAATTCTATAAATTTAATAGTATAAATCATGAATCGTAAGGTCATTATCATCGGATCCGGGCCTGCGGGATTGACCGCAGCCATTTATGCGGCTAGAGCAAATCTTCAACCCCTTGTATTTGAGGGTAGTCAACCCGGCGGACAGCTGACGATCACGACGGATGTAGAAAATTATCCTGGGTTTCCCGATGGAATTATGGGTCCGGAATTAATGGATCTATTTCGCAAACAAGCACAGCGATTTGGCGCAGAATGTCACTTTAAACATGTATCAAATGTGGATTTTGACAGTCGTCCCTTCACTATTTGGGTTGGTGATGAGAAATACACTTCAGAGAGTGTGATTATCGCCACTGGGGCAACAGCACGGCTATTGGGCCTCGAGTCAGAATCAAAACTAATGGGACATGGTGTTTCAGCTTGTGCAACTTGCGACGGTTTTTTCTTTAAAAATAAAAAAGTACTCGTTGTTGGTGGTGGAGATTCCGCAGTTGAAGAAGCGAATTTTTTAACAAAATTTGCCTCTGAAGTTCATATTATTCATAGACGGGATGAACTGCGCGCTTCCAAAATAATGCGGCAGCGTGCACTTGATAATCCGAAAATCAACATTAGATGGAACTCGGTCATAACAGACATTCACGGGTCCGTTGAAACCGGAGTAAAAAGCGTAACATTAAAAGATACAGTCACAAATGAAACGAAAGAAGAGAAATGTGATGGTATTTTCATGGCCATTGGTCATTTCCCAAATACAAGTTTATTTGAGGAAAAAATACACTTAGATCAAAAAAAATATATCGTTACAAAAAATCAAAGTTCGGCTACTAATATAGAAGGAGTTTTTGCCTGTGGCGATGTTCAAGACCATTATTATCGCCAGGCGATTACAGCTGCCGGAAGTGGTTGTATGGCGGCCATCGACGCTGAACGGTATTTAGAAGAAAAAACTCTTATTTAGACCTTCGATTCATCGCTCAATGAAAGGAAAGAGTGATGAATAAAAAAACACTAATTTACGAAGTTAAGAACCTAAAACAGGTTTTTGACGATCGATATATACTCCAAATAGGGAAACTACAAATCCATAGAGGAACTATTTATGGTATAATAGGACCGGTTGGATCAGGAAAAACATCTCTTTTAAGACACTTGGCTGGGTTAGAAATATCGTCTGAAGGGTCAGTTATTTATGATAGTAAGGAGTTTAAGGCAAATTGGTTCGGCAAACCCTCCCCCCCAAAAGAAATAAATTATGTCACTATGAACGTGAAAAAAAGAAATGTAAATGTTTCCAATTATTTCTCAGGCAGACATGGAAAGCGGTTTGAAACAATAAAAAAGAAATATTTTAATATCGGAAGCAGAAGATTTATGTGGAATCAATCTATGTCCACTTTATCAAATGGTGAGATTTCCTGGATTAATATGATTGACGCAATTGAAAGTGATCCAAGAGTACTCATTGTGGATAATTATGCAGCCTTACTGGATAATAATTTGGAACGTGATATTGGTCGTCGATTAAAAAACATGAATCGTAATCTTGGAACGACAATTATTTTATCCGGTACGGATAGTGAACGAATCCAACAACTTTCTTCAGTGCTGGTATTTATGGATAATGGACATATTGCAAAAGTTCGCTCAAGAACTCAGAAAAGGTACAATCGCTTACATAAAAAAAAATAATTCAAACAGTTAATTTCACAACTGGAAAAATTAATTTGAATATGTAAGTAACTTTACAATTCATATTAAATTCAATATCTTATGAAACGAATTTACCGAACACAACACGATCGCATTCTTTCAGGCGTTTGCGGTGGTTTTGCCCGCTACTTCAATTTTGATCCATCAATGGTTCGATTAATTTGGATATTTTTCACACTTTTTGGCGGTTCAGGAATTTTGGCTTATATCATGGCAGTCATTATTATTCCGGATGAATTTGAAATGTCCAAAGAGCACCCATATCAAACATCCATTTTAAAAGATGATAAAACAATTTTATGGGGAGCTTTGCTTGTTGTTGTAGGAATTATCCTTTTCTTCCAACATAATGAAATTCTTATCAATGCGTGGACAAACTTCTGGGACAGCGGGATCAACATTTTCCTTGCAATTGGAATCCTGGGATTTGGACTTTATTTATTATATTCAAAGCGAAACGATATTTCATCTATGATTAACGACGGAACGGGTCTGCCTCTGCATTTATCTGAAAAAGATCGTAAAATTGCCGGCGTATGCAGCGGTATTTCAGAATCCTTGATGATAGACGCTGTATTTATAAGATTTATTTGGATATATGCGACTTTTATGAGTGCGGGGGTTGGAATTTTATTATACTTAATTCTGGCTCTGATTCTGCCATCAGATTCAAAATCCCTGGATGATTGACGTTATGAATATTACTAAATTTCAAAAACTGGCCGAGAAATTTAGTCAAAAACATGTTCTGGTTGTTGGGGATATTATGCTTGATTCATACATGTGGGGAACGGCAAGCAGGATATCTCAAGAGGCCCCTGTACCGGTAGTCTCTGTAGAACATGTTACCCATAATCCTGGTGGAGCCGCCAATGTCGGATGGAATCTTTCTTCACTTTCTGCAAAAGTATCCATGGCTGGTGTAGTTGGTCGTGATATTCAAGGAACTCAGTTATTAAATATCATCTCAGAAAAAGGAATAAATGTAGACGGCATTGCGAAGGAAGAAAACCGTGATACGACTGTAAAAACCCGAGTGATCGCTCAAGGGCAGCAAGTCGTTCGAACTGATATGGAATCTCTAAAGCCGATCCTGAAAGAATCCGATCAATACATAGAAAATTTTATTTCCTTAATATTACCGGATGTAGATGGCATTATCCTGGCGGATTATAATAAAGGATTACTCTCTAAACACTTAATACACCATATTTTAGATTTTGCATCTCAACACAATGTTCCTGTATATGTTGATCCTAAAACTGATCATTTTTATGAATATCATCATGCAAGATTATTCAAACCCAATTCCATAGAGTTCAGAGAATCCACTGGTAAGGATATTGATTTAAAAACTGTCAATGAATTAAGGAAGACTTTAGATGTTGAACATTTACTAATTACCATTGGAGCAGAAGGGATGCTCCTTGTCGCTAAGGATGGTGAATTTAAGATACCGACAAAAGCAAGAGCAGTTCATGATGTTTCCGGTGCAGGTGATACAGTCATATCGGTGTATACTTTATCGGATTTAGCAGGTGCAAGCCCTCAAGAAGCAGCTACAATCGCAAACCTCGCTGCCGGGAGAGTCTGCGAGGAAGTGGGTGTTGTTCCAATTAATTTGAGAATGTTAAAAGAAATAATTAACCATCATCATTCTTGATTACTCCCAACTGTCAGACGGGTAAAATGGTCGAAACAAATTGGTGAATAGAAGATGGTTAGAATAAAAGAGATTTAATAACAAACATTCACAATTATCCATACCAGTCGATCATCTCTGCCGCACTGTATGGCAATCAGTTATATATCCATTATAATCTTTTTTACTTCCTAAATTACATTCCATTATGGCTCAAAAAATATTTATGTTTTTGTTGATTCCCATTCTTTTTAATCAGATGGAGGCTCAGCAAGATAATCGCTACGATCCCTTTGACTGGATCCTGTATACACAGTTAGGTGATATTACGTCTGTGACAGAAGGATTTTCTTATTTATACATCGGGACAGAATTCGGCGGTGTGGTTCGAATCAACCGCTATGGATATGATTATGATGACTCAATCACTATGGCTCAGGGTTTAAAGGAGAATACAGTTTCCGCTGTTCATTTTGACTATCAAACGGGAAATTTATGGATTATTACCCAAAATTATATTCATTCCAGTCATTCTCGAGAAGGGAACTGGTATATTAGCAGCATTCATGAATGGGGTTTACCATCTAATAGTAAAATAGTCCAAATGGGTTCGTCGAAAGATTACATCTGGGTTCAGATAGGGACTTCATTCGTCAAGCTGGATCATATCTCCGGCATATTTCTTGGCGCTTTTCCCTATCCTGATGAAGATAGTATTGAATGGAGTGAAAGTATACATTATCCAAATTTTTCAACAAATGTGTTGAATGAATATACTCTGACTGATGGTTGGATGATGGTGGGTGACAGTAATATTGATCCATGGGGGAATTATCTTCGGACGACTGTTTTTCATATTGGGCGCGAGGGAGATATTGTTCTTGGTGTGGAGGATGGTACCATATTTATTGGTAATAATCAAATGAAACTATTAGAACCAATCATCGCCGGACTTGGTAATCGGGATACCCAGTTTATTATGGGTAAAAATGGTTTTTATTTAGGAGGACGCCGTTCAATTGTAACCCAAGGGCTCACATATTTTGACCCTCGTAGAAAATTGATTGAAATAGACAGTTTTGAAAACAATATTAATTTGACCACCAGTTCCTATTATTGTTCACTACTCTTGGATGAAGAAATTTGGTATGGGGGAAATAATATGATTACAGTCTATAATAAAAAGGAAGATTTTTGGCGGACTTTGGATGAAACTAGAGGATTTTACGGCCAGGTGATAACCGATATGACTGCCGACAGCGAATATGTGTGGGTCGCATCATCATCCGGACTGTTTCAAATGAATCAGAATGATAAGCGTGTGCGTCAAAACAATTTTGAAAAAATATTTGCTCATCGATATATTTATGATATTGAGCTGAAGGACGATTTACTTTGGGTTGCGTCTGATTATAACTTAAATATTGTTGATTTAACCCATGAGAAATTAATGAGTCATAAAAATATCGGAGCATTAGGTGAAATGATGGGAATCGAAGACGTTCTTTCAGGATTCAAAGTGATCGAAGTTTATAATGATAATGTTATGGTCAGCACGAAACAAGGCGTTTGGGAATTTAATATCAATTCAAACACGTGGTCCGAATTAGTGGACGCTTCTGTATTTGCTGGTCAGGAAATCAAAGCAATGGCTAGATTTAATCAATATATTTTTCTGGCAACTAATGATGGTTTCATCCGTTACGATATAAACGATAGATTCATCCGTGATTATCAATATAATTTTCTTGGTATGATCAATGACATTAAAGTAGATGAGAATTATTTATGGCTCGCTACGACAAACGGTTTAATCAAATTCAAATGGACAAAAGATTGAAAATATTAAAAACACTGTTCGTCTTATTATTTACGATTCAATTCTGTTTTACCCAAAATCCACGAACATCTCGAAAAAATCTTAAAACAAGTAATGTAGAGCAATTTCACATTACAATTGCTCCTGTTGCTGATGAAAACTCCGATAAAATTATTTTAAATACTTACGTTATGATCCCAAGCTACGCGCTGCAGTTTATCAAGGTTGAAGGAGGATTTCAATCGCAATTTGAAGCACGCATTTTATTGCTGGACGAGGAGGGCCAACAGATTGCAACAAAATCAATATCTCAAATATTAACAGCTGTTGATTATTTAGAAACGGTTAGTCGGACGAATTGGTATTATCTCAATCATCATTTTTCTGTTGAACCAAAGAAATACAAAGTAGTCTGCGAACTTTTTGATTTGGATACAAGGAATAGTGGTGTAAAAGAGAAACTGATCGATTTATCTAAGTATGATACTAATCTTGTACTATATCCGCCAGCAATAATGAATCAGTATAAAGGCACTTGGCAGGGTGGAAAAAAGATGCTGCCCAGTTTCGAGAATGAGATTAATTCCCAGCAATCGACAGTGCCAGTTCATATATCAGGAAAGGTTGCAGCAAATAATTTTTCTATCCACTTGAGATTAAGCGATAAAAAAGACAAGATTATTATCCAAATGGATTCAACATATAATAACTCTGCTAAATTTTTTAAACAAAAACTAGAACTACCCATTGAAGATGTACATGGACTAAGAGTTAATTTAGATGTGATATTAGAGCAGAACGGAGAAACAAAAGAACAACATTTAGAATTAAAAGTCAAACGTCCGGGTGTATCTACATTCATTCGTGATATTGATGAAGCAATTGATCAAATGAAATATATATTGACCTCTGAAGAGTTAAAACAATTATCAAAAACGCCCAAAGACGAAAGAGAAGAATTATTCTTCCATTTTTGGAGTGAAAGAGATCCAAATCCTGAAACCGACGGGAATGAACTCATGGATCAATACTACAACCGGGTCGCATACGCCATAGAAAATTTTACATCGTTTGCACCTGGATGGAGAAATGATATGGGAATGATCTATATATTATTCGGTCCTCCGGATGATATTGAGAGATCGTTTATGAGCAGCAACCGTAATGCGCGTCAAAAATGGTACTATTATAGAATCAATCGAAGCTTTACGTTTTATGATGAAAACGGCTTTGGAGATTTTCGACTAACAACACCTTATATATCCGGTAGAGCTTGGTGAGTAGATTAGAGCGTTTTTCATATAGCGGGCTTGAGTCTTATAAAAAATGTCCGGCACAATATAAAATACGATATTTAGATAATGTCCGGAAACCGGATGAAGGCATCGAAGCATTTATGGGAGTCCGCGTCCATGAAACCTTGGAGCATTTATATTTGGAAGCTCAATCAGGAAGTGTACTGATAATAGATCATATTTTAGATTATTATAAAACAACCTGGAATGAACATTGGCATGATAGAATTGCCATTGCAAAACGCGGTGAGCGCAAAGAGGATTATTTTCGGTTAGGTGAAGAATGCATCGCTCGGTATTATCGGAAAAATCAACCCTTTTCAGAAAAAGTCGAAGGTATTGAAATAGAATTAGATTTCATGTTGGATCATAACCCCGATTATAAAATGAAAGGGATTATTGACAGACTGGATCATAATGGAAATGGCGGATACCAAATCCATGATTATAAAACCGGTAAACGGGCAATGAGTCAAAAAATGGCTGACAAGGACAGTCAATTAGCCCTGTATCAAATTGCCCTGGAACAACAAAAAGACCATGTGAGTCATGTGGAATTGGTTTGGCATTTTGTCAGATATGGAATCGAAGTTCGATCCAAAAGGACAAAAGAGCAACTGGAACAAATTACGGATATGTATAAAATTCGTATTGATGAAATTCGATTGAAGGAGCAGCAAGGAGAAGCATTTCCCGCTAAACCCATGATTCTTTGTAATTGGTGTTACTATTGGGAGGAGTGCCCGGCGCAAGTTGGGTCAAATCCTTTTATTAAAAATGGTGGATGAGGTTGAGGAATAGGATAAAGATTAGAATTAGGATGAAGAATATGGATCGGTATTATGAACACGACACAAATGTTGGCAAATGAATATCTAACACCTACCCGCCCGCCACCTTCAATATTTTTCAGATGGGGCAGGCGGACGGCGTTGTATATTCTTTTATTCAGTGCTATAAATATGTGACTCTTAACGGAGTCTAAATACTAAATTAAAGAATCCGGATATTGATCAAAAACCCCGGAGTCAAGATAAGAAGTTAATCCCGTAGGGATTCAATGTTTATAGTACAAAAATACAAATGATGACGGAACTCCATAGGAGTTCAACAGGAATAGGTGTACACACCGTAAAAATAACGTCATGGTCATATTCAACACCTGACGGAGTTGCATTTATTTTCTAATTAAAATGTTATTAATATTTAACTCCTGACGGAGTCAAAACAAGGGGTATTTATTAATCCCTTAGGGATTTAATGTTTATAGTATAGAAAACGAATAAGGAGTGAACTTCGTAGGAGTTAAACAAAAGGAGAGAGTTAATGGCAAACACATATACGCAAATCTACATTCAAATAGTTTTTTCAACTCAATCCAGACAAAACCTGATCCGTAGAGAAATAAAAAACGAAATTTATAAATACATTACAGGAATTGTTCAAAACAAGGATCATAAACTCATCACTATTAATGGCATGCCTGATCACGTTCATATATTTACAGGGATGAAGCCTAATGAGTCTATTTCTGAATTGGTTCGCGATATAAAAAAGGACTCTTCAAATTTCATTAATTCAAAAAACTGGATTCGAGGAAAATTTACCTGGCAGGAAGGTTATGGAGCCTTTTCATATGGACATTCTCAAATAGATGATGTTTATCAATACATTCAAAACCAAGAAAACCATCATGAAAAACAAACATTTAAGCAGGAGTATTTAGGCTTATTGAAAAAATTCAATATAAAATACGATGAGCAATATGTTTTTGATTAAATGTCAATTGATGTTCAACACCTACGGCGTTGTATATTCTTTTATTCAGTGCTATAAATAT
>JBHHTW010000073.1:0-4027 GCA_046861385.1 Fidelibacterota bacterium
CGGGAAACCTTTGAAAGGTTAATACCTAGGTTAATAAGTAAAATGCTTTATTTGTTCACCATCTTTCCCGATGTGGCTCATGGCTTCTATTCCGATTTCTAAATGGAGTTCTGAATATTTTCTAGTAACATTCGAATCGGATTCTGATGTTTTCACGCCATCCGGTGTCATCGGTGTATCCGATACGAGTAACAAGGCTCCCCGGTCTATGCTGTTGGCAAAGCCGACAATAAACATAGTGGCGGTCTCCATATCAATCCCGATTACACGAATTTTGCGTAAATAGGATTTAAACTCCTCATCAAATTCCCACACACGGCGGTTTGTGGTATAAATGACTCCTGTTCTATAATCTAATTCTTTTTCACATAATTTTTCCGAAACGTATTTATGAACTTTGAATGACGGTAGTGCCGGGACTTCCAATGGGAGATAGTCGTTGCTGGTTCCTTCTCCACGGATGGCGGCACTGGGTAAAATAAAATGACCAATTTCCGTTGAATGTTTCAATCCTCCGCACTTCCCAAGAAACAAAACGCCTTTGGGATTCACAGCTGTTAAAAGATCCATAATGGTGGCGGCATTGGCACTGCCAATACCAAAGTTAATAATACTCAATCCATTTTTATTTGTCGCCGATGTCATGGGACCGCCTCTCCCCTTCACTGGTGCATTAAATCGATTTGCAAAATTATCAACGTAATTTTGAAAATTAGTAAGAAGGATCCACTCGCCGAAATCTTCTACCGAGGTTCCTGTATATCGTTTGATCCAATTTTTTACTATATCTGCTTTTGTTTTCAATTGGTTACCTCTAATGATATTGGACAATGATCCGAACCCATGACATTATCATGAATATCTGCATCCAGAACTTGTTCAGTAAATCCTTCATTTACAAAGAAATAATCAATGCGCCACCCAACGTTTCTTGACCGAGCCCCAAACCGATACGTCCACCATGAATATCGATCGGGTTCCGGATGAAGCATCCGAAACGTATCCACCCAGCCATTATCGACATAAGTATTCAGTCGCTCTCGTTCTATGGGCATGAATCCACTGTTCTTAACATTTTCTTTTGGCCGCGCCAAGTCAATGGGATGATGGGCAGTATTCCAATCACCGGTTACAATCACATTATGTCCCGATTCAACCTGATCGTTTATTATGGGAAGTAATTCATCATAAAAATCCAATTTGTAATCAAGCCGCTCCTGGTCGCGCTGTCCGTTGGGGAAATATATGTTATATAAAAGGAAATTGGGATGTTCGGTCAACAGCACACGGCCTTCTTTGTCAAAGCGGTTGATTCCAAGTCCTTCCTGAACATACAGGGGTTCTTCCTTGGAAAAAGTTGCTACACCGCTGTATCCTCGCCGTTCACCTGAATGCCAATAAGTATAATAACCATGGTCTTCTAAAATTTCTTTGGGGAGTTGCTCAACATGGGCTTTGGTTTCCTGAATACATAAAATATCCGGATCGGCTTCTCCCAGCCAATCAAGGAAACCTTTTTTAAATACAGCCCGAATGCCGTTAACATTCCATGATATTATCTTCATAAGGGGTGAAGGTTATAACAATGTTCCGCAATATGCAAAATGATTCATAAGTTTGAATTGCATTTGATTGGACAATTTTACTATTAGATTATGGAACCGCAAGAAATTAAACAACTCATATTAAACGGTATCCCCGATGCTCATGTGGAAGTCATAGACACCACAGGGACCAAAGATCATTTTAGCGCCGTTGTAGTCAGTAATTCTTTCGATGGGCTTAATATGGTTAAACAGCATCAAATGGTCTATAAGACATTGGGGGGTTATCTCACCAATGAGATACATGCTCTCCAATTAAAAACGATGACAAGTGAACAATGGGAAAAAGATAAAAGGTGAAACAAATAATAAGCCGGGCTAGTTAGAAGAAAGAATTTCAGGAATGGATGAAATAGTATTGGTATCTACGATTAATACTATTGGAAAAAACTAATAAACTAACTTTCGATCGTCGTCTTTCGACTTTCGACTATCTCTAAGAGGAAAACAATGGAAATAAAAGAACAAATTATCAATGATATTAACAATAACCCCATCATGTTATTTATGAAGGGAACGCCTGAAATGCCCATGTGCGGCTTTTCAAATACCGTTGTACAAGTGCTAGATCATTATGGAGTTGAATATCAATCAATGAATGTATTAACTGACCCGGAAATCAGAGTTAAACTATCTGAATATTCCAATTGGCCTACGATACCGCAATTATTCGTGAATGGCGAACTCGTCGGCGGTGCAGATATTACGATCGAGCTCCACGAAAAGGGTCAGCTATTAGATATTCTCGATGATGCCGGGGAAAAAGCTGAATAATAATTTTGCACTGATAGAATATAAAATCTAAATTTGCGCCCCTATTTTGCACGGGGTTATGGCTCGTTCGTCTAGTGGTTATCCCGACTGGTCGGGAAGGTTTTCATCCTGGCAACAGGAATGAAACTTGATAAACAAACGAAAATTTATTTGGCTCGTTCGTCTAGTGGTTAGGACTCCAGGTTTTCATCCTGGCAACAGGAGTTCGATTCTCCTACGGGCTACTTCAACTATTCCTTTTGTAACAGGGGCTTATACAACTTGGAGTTCCCTGCCGGCCGTAGGCGGGCCTGCCCGCCGAAGCCTTGGCATAGGCGGGGATTCTCCTACGGGCTACATATTAGAACCCCATCTACTGAGGGGGTTTTTATTTTATACTCTGACCAATAAACTAATAATACAACAAGCAAATTGGTTTGATATTGTTTTATTGCAACTAGTCTATTGACCAAAATTAAAACCGATAACTCAAACCGGTGTAAACGTACGTCGATGTAAAGGTGCCATCTTTACTCAAGTCTACGGATAGGTTTGTACTCATTTTCTTCATCACCCGATAATTCATCCCAATGGATGCGGTGTGTCTCTGATAATCAGCCAGTTGATTTCCAAATCCGTAGACATAAAGATCATAATCAGCAAACATTGAGCCTTTTTCGTTAAAGGACTTCGAAGCGCTGATTCGATTTCTAACTCCCGTAATGAGCATATTTTTTATGAAGGATGAAGAAAATCGAAGGTACAGGTTATTTTTTAATCGAGGCGCTGTATATCCCAGGGAACTGACTTGAGACAAATCAGAACTGTGTGATTGAATGCGCAGATTACTACTGAGTCGCAGCGCTCCCCAATTATTCGATCTAATTTGAATAGAATTATACCATCCGGATCTGAGCTCATCAACAAATAGCGAATCCGGTTGTAAAGAACCTGATTGGCGATAAAGCACTTGTTTTCTTGATGACAGCCGGGAGTTAAATGTAAGAATATTTCCCAAGCGATATCGAATGGATACCTGAGAAGATAGTGGTTCAATTGATGCCCGGTTGTACACTGTAGAATCCCGGTATAAATCCACCGTTTCGTACCAGCTGATTTCAAAGGTTGAAGCTCTTTTTAAAACCATTTTAAAATATATGAATTCACGATCAATTTCGTTTTTTGCATATTGCCCAACCAAGGCAGTATTGAAACTGAAGACCTGTTTCCCCGACTTCCACTCATTAATCGAAAAAGCGCTGATTTTTTTCACATCGGAATTGAATTCAGTCTTCAGAAAAGTTGGTTGGAATCCGGCCATGGCGCCGATTCTATTTTTTCTGTTCTTTCCAACGGACACCATGACACCATCTACAGCACCCACACCCACCAATTCGGAAGCATACAATCGTCCGAACTGTCCGTAAAAACGATTTGCTCTATCACCCAATTCTAACCTCAATTGATACAACCTGAATGTATTATCAGTGAAATTATTATGTCCATAAATCCACAGCCTGTTTTTTATGGGAGAATTGATTCCCAGTCTCAGATTCAGATTCCCTAACAGCCGCTCGTGTTTTGATCCTCCGCTATATTGATTCCAGTTTCCCCGAAAGGATAGTGATCCTCCGAGATGAAAGAGGGGGGTTTTCTTTTGTTTTTTGATC
>JBHHTW010000074.1:0-3780 GCA_046861385.1 Fidelibacterota bacterium
TAAAACGTAAATATGTAAAACGTAAATCGCGCTTCTTTACATAATTACGTTTTAAATAATTAAATATTTTAGTCTAAGACCCGGAGCACATCCTGGGCATGCGTTTTAACTGATACTTTTTCAAAAACGTGGGAAATATTTCCATCTTCATCAATCATGTAGGTACAGCGCATTATACCTTCGTATTCTCTGCCGTATAATTTCTTCTTTCCCCACGCTCCAAAAGCTTGAATTGTTTCTTTCCTTTCATCAGAGAGTAAAGGAAAAGGGAAATTATATTTATCGCTAAAATTTTTCTGTCTTTTAACGGAATCAGCACTCATGCCAATAATGGCTATATTTTTCTCTTGAAATGTTTGGAATTCATCCCGGAATCCCTGCCCTTCGACAATTCAACCGGGTGTACTGGCTTTTGGGAAAAACCACAATACTACTTTCTTCCCATTGAAATCAGATAGGGAGACATCATTCCCATCCTGATCCGGTAATGTGAAATCCGGTGCTTTGGTACCTGCTTCTAACATATTTACTCCAATTATTTAATCGGTTGTGGTGAATAATCTCGAATTTTGACATGCATCATTGCCGCTGACCTTCTAAAGGTATTTCCGACCAGCGCATGCGGTCATCATTCCTAATTACCATTTCGTTTACTACTTGCAATCCTTGCTTTTGTCCCTGCCAGACAAGAAGGTCCATTGCTTCGTCAAAATTAACCCATCTGAACTCACAGTGCTCATGGGATAATTCAACTTCATTTGAATCTACTGCGATTCCAAACACAGGCACAAGGTTCACCCGGTCTCCATGGGTTTCATAAAACCGGCTCACATGATCGGCAATAAACATTTGTTTTGGGGTCAGTCCCGTTTCTTCTTTTAATTCCCTGATGGCCGCTTGCCAAGCTTTTTCTCCATCTTCAATTTTCCCGGCTACTCCCTGCCATAAATGCTCGTACTGTTTTGTTTTGGCCCGTTTTAACATTAAGAATCTAAGTCCATTTTCCGTTTTGCGAAAAACGTAGCCATCGATGACTCTCACCAATACTTGCACTATCACATGCCCTTCAGTTCTAACATATTTGCTAAATATTTATTGGACCAATTGTCGAATGTGCCCTCTTTTATTTCAGCTCGAATGGTTTTCATCAAATCCATATAATAAGTCAAGTTATGCAGGGAAGCCAGCCGATGCCCAAAGATTTCGTTTACGTTCATTAAGTGCCTGATGTATGCTCTAGTATAATTCCGGCAAAGGTTACAATTGCAATTTTCATCTACCGGGATGAATTCTTCTTTATGTTTAGAATTGGTGATATTCACAATCCCATTTGATGTAAACAGCTGACCATTGCGAGCATTTCGTGTTGGCAGCACGCAATCAAACATATCAATTCCACGTTTTATAGCTCGCACTAAGTCTGTTGGCCTTCCGACACCCATAAGATAACGGGGTTGATCTTTTGGCATAAGTGCGTCCATTTGTTCGATAGTTTCAAACATGTCACTTTTTTCTTCTCCCACAGCCAATCCGCCTATTGCCAAACCACATTCTGCATAAGGAAGCAATTCCAATAAGCTGCGTTTACGTAATTCGGGATATACATTCCCCTGGACGATAGGAAATAATGTTTGATTCCAATCATGGATTCCGACATTGTTTTTTAAATATGCCTTACAGCTTTTAATCCATTTGGATGTTCTTTCCACAGCATTTTCCACTGATTGGTAATCAGACTGACCCGGAGGGCATTGATCAAATGCCATAATAATATCCGCACCCAAATGCTGTTGAATTTCCATAGATTTTTCGGGAGTAAGCGTATGTCGGCTTCCATCAATATGGGATTGAAATTCCACACCATCTTCACTGATTTTATTGAGCTTTGCCAGAGAGAATACCTGGAATCCTCCACTATCGGTGAGGAGCGCACCATTCCAGTTCATAAATGTGTGGAGTCCACCGGCTTTTCCGATTAATTCATGTCCCGGTTTAAGATAAAGGTGATATGTATTCCCCAAAATTATGGAAGTGTTGAGGTGATATAATTCTTCTGGAGAAACGGATTTTACTGTCGCCCGGGTGCCAATGGGCATAAATACCGGTGTTAAGATCGTTCCGTGATCGGTGATGATTTCACCGGTTCGGGCTGATGATTTTTCGTCTTTATGATGTATTTTAAATTTCAATTTATTTTTGAATACCTTTCAGCCAATGGATCAATCGCAAATGGATTGCTTATTGTAGAACAGACAAGAATATCTGCAGTACATCTAAATATTAGTTTCATAAACCCTCTTTAAAAAATCCATTTAAATGCATCTTTGACCGTACTGACACCATGAATTTTTAATCCCTTGGGTACTTTACAATTTTTCATATTTCCTTTAGGAATAATGGCAGTGGTAAATCCCAACGCAGCAGTTTCCTGTAGACGCTGATCTATTTTGGAAACAGAACGTACCTCGCCAGCCAATCCGACTTCACCTATTAGGACGGTCTCTTCCATAATGGCTGTTTCTTTATTGCTGGATGCCACAGCCGCTACTATCGATAAATCTGCTGCGGGATCCTGTATTTTCAATCCTCCAACCAAGTTTACAAAAACATCATTTATACCCATTATACGACCCAAGCGCTTTTCCAGGACAGCCAGGAGCATGGACAATCTTCGAGTATCTACTCCATTGGCATTTCGTTGAGGTGTACCAAAATTTGCTTTCGAAACCAGTGCCTGCACTTCCACTAATATAGGACGGCTGCCTTCCATTGAAGGAAAAATAGCTGTTCCGGCTGTATGTGTGGTTCGTTCAGCCAAAAATAATTCAGACGGATTGGACACTTCATCCAGTCCGGACGAAGTCATATGAAATATCCCAACTTCATTTGTAGCACCGAATCGATTTTTAACAGATCGGAGAATACGATGATCATAACGCTCATCACCTTCCATGTATAATACAGTATCTACCATGTGCTCCAGCATTTTGGGACCGGCGATAGAACCCTCTTTCGTCACATGACCAATCACAAGCACTGTAAACCCCTTTTGTTTACATGCATTCAGCAATTGCTGACCACAGTCACGGATTTGGCTTACTGATCCGGGAAGCGGATCCAAATCATCATTATAAACTGTTTGAATGGAGTCAATGACCAGGAGCGCGGGTTGTAGGACTGAAACTTGCTCTAAAATATTCACGATTTCATTTTCCCCGGAGACATGAAGATGGTCTGACCCAATCCCCAATCGTTCTGCTCTGATAACCAATTGCTCTTCGCTTTCTTCAGCAGAAACGTACAGGGCTTTTTGATTGCAGCCTGCGACAATTTGTAACGCCAATGTGGATTTTCCAATTCCAGGCTGCCCGCCTAATAATATCATAGATCCGGGGAGCATTCCTCCACCGGTAACCCGATCCACTTCCTTCAAACCTGATAATATTCGTTTGCGATTAGTTTGATTCGATAATGATTTTAGCTGGACGGTTTCCCTCGGGGATCGACTGGTTGTCTTTCTCCGGGATTTAGGCGCATTGAACTCGCTCAAAGTTCCCCATTCACTACAGGCAGGACATTGACCGTGCCATTTGGAGAATTCATTCCCGCAGCTATTGCAGAGAAAGATTGTTTTGGATGAAGATTGTGTCATTGTTTTGTATATAAGTTATCAGTAACAGATTACTTAATCAAAGAAGACAGATAAAATTAATCATCAATACAAACTACTATTTACCGGTCACCAGCTACCATTCACCAGCTACCATTCACCAGCTACCA
>JBHHTW010000075.1:0-3595 GCA_046861385.1 Fidelibacterota bacterium
CCCTTCCACCACTAACACTACTTTTTCTCCCAGCGAATCATCCGGTTCTCCGGTAATAAAAAACCGGCGGTTATACATTACAGGAGCCAATTTTGCCTCCAAAACTTCCGGGATGATTTTGACTCCGCCGCTGTTAATCACATTATCGAACCGCCCCAACCATTTAAATGACGTTTCATTGATCAGTTCGACAATATCATTCGTGATAACAGGTTCGGGATTTACCATTGCGGCGTAAATCACTAAACAGTCTCTTTCGTCTGTCTCAAATCGAACTCCATTCAAGGCTGTAAATACTTCGGATTGATTCGGACCATTCAACGGTTTTACGGCAACATGAGTCAGTGTTTCCGTCATACCGTATGTTTCATAAACCTTCGTCGATTGAAAGCCTTCTTTATCTTTTATTGACCCCCTTGTATTCCCCCTATTAGCGGTAGCGCAGGAGGAATTTAACTGTTTCGGATAGTTCCTTTTGTTTTCTCCCCTGTCATAGGGGAGAACTGAAGAGGGGTCATTTAATAAAGGGAGAGATTGGAGTTTTTCAACCAATTGTGAATGTACTTTCCCACCTCCTACAATAACCGTTTTTACGTTATATAAGTGATTCAAACTCTTTTCTAGTTGAAGCGGCACCATGGCTGTAAAACCTACAGTATCTTCGATTTCTTCTAACGGACGCGATGATGGTTCCACCACCTTTAAATCCAAGTCTAATTCCAGAGCTCGGACGACCATCATTTTCCCAGCAATATATTTCATTGGCAGACAAAGTAGAGCTGTCTCTCCTTTTTTGAGTCCGAATGTTCTTCCTGTCAATTGAGCAGAATTACTCATCCATTCTTTTTGAACAGTCAGTATTTTGGGTTCTCCTGTTGAACCTGAAGTTTGCAATTCCATTGTTTTTCCCGGACTCAACCATTCTGCAACAAATAGATTCACATCAGTCCAAATGGGTGCATCATCTTTCCACAATTTTCCACTTTTAATGTTGATGGGCGAAGGAATATTATTCGTATAAAGTTGTCCTGTTCCTAATCCTTGAAAGCCTTCCGGTTTCATTTTGGATGTCCATTGGGTAATGGCGTTGAGCCCAATATTGGATTCAAGTGCTGATGTTAACCACCAACCAATTTTTCTTTCACCTGCCAACTTAATCCATTTTTCACATTCTGCAAATCCTCCCAACAGGCTTGGCTTTAATACCAAATATTGCGGCTTCACAACATCCAACATTTCAATCCGGTTTGCCTCGTCCACAATAGAAATCAATTCTTCATCCAAGGCAATAGATACGGGTGATGATTGGCACAATTCCGTAAGCAATTCCCACTGCCCAGCTTTGATGGGTTGTTCAATGGAATGGAGATCAAATTCTGCCAATCGATTCAGTTTTTCTTTTACATCCGATTCAGTAAAGGCACCGTTAGCATCTACGCGCAGTTGGGTTTTATTTCGATTTAAACGGGAACGGATGGATTTCAGGATATTTATTTCAGTATCAAAATCCAAAGCGCCGATTTTTATCTTTATACAGCCCCATCCCTCATCTAATTTCTGTTCCACCTGTCTCATCATGGAGTCAGAATTTCCCATCCAGATCAAACCATTGATATCAATTGATTCATTTTGATTCAGCAGTGAATCAAAATAATTTTGCCCACCTCCGTTTTTCAAATCTATATAAGCCATTTCCAGTCCGCAACGTATGGAAGGAAACGTTTTTAATAATGATAAATTTTCAATATAATTTTTTGGATTGGCACAGACTTCATCTAGTTTTGATTCAATCTGATCAAAATCATCAATACTTAAACCAGGTAATGGAGCGCATTCACCAATTCCGGTTGCTCCCCCATCAGTTAAAAATAAATACCAGACAACTCTTGTTTTCATTATACCCCGGGATGTACCAATGGGACTTTTCAAATTCAGGGTTCGTTTTGTCCAAGATACTTTCATTTATTATTTTGCCATAGAGACACACCTGTCCGCCGAAGGCACGCAGGCAGGAAGATCACAGAGATTTTAATGGAACATCTTTCTGGGCTTTGCGGCAAATTCATAGGTTTAATCCTAAAACAAAAAGGATTGTAAACAGAAATGTGTCAATAGCCTGCTTTTTCAAATACGGATCAAAGGATTGGTAGTCATCCCTTCCCAATATTTCTTTCGCCGGTTTAATAAAAAGAACGAATCCGAAAAGAAAAAACCAAACTGTTTTGATATCGGGAAGTGTAAAAGCCATCATGAGTAATATGCCCCCGATGTTCAGTATGAAATGATATCGTTTTGCCCAATGAAGCCCTATTCGCACAACTAATGTGTTCTTTCCCGTTTTTGCATCTGCTTCATGGTCCCGCATATTATTGATATTTAAAACGGCTGTTGTAAATAGTCCGATTGCGGATGCCGGTAAAAGCAGCTTCCAATAAAATGTGTGTGTGTGAAGAAAATAGGAGCCGAGTACGCCAAGCCATCCGAAAAACAGAAATACAAACAGATCTCCCAGCCCAGCATAGCCGTAGGGATTCTTTCCCATTGTATATTTTACCGCTGCACCCATGGCGGCAAGTCCTAACACTGCAAACAGCAAGGTTTTCTTTAAATCTAATCCAATTGTTCCATGATAAATAAGCCAAACGCCAAAGATAGCACATAATAGAGCAATCACCCACATAGCTTTGACCATCTGATCTTTTGTAATTAGCCCGCTCTGCAAAGTTCTATCAGGTCCTACGCGTTGTTTATTATCGGTCCCTTTCATAAAATCGCCATAATCATTTGCCAGATTTGACAGAATCTGCAGGAATAACGTGGTAATCAATGCCAGTAAAAAAACGGTTACATTAAAATGTCCATCAGCCGCAGCCAGACCGCTCCCCATAATGATGCAGGAAAAAGCCAAGGGAAGCGTTCTTAACCGAAAAGCTTTAATCCAAACTGTCATTGCTGCAAAATGAACAAAAAGCGCAATTAGTTTCTTTTATAAATTTTATCTCGGCGGCCTACTTCCACCACAACGATTATCAGCTCTTTCTTCAACACTCGATAAATTAGGCGATACGTACTGGATATCAATTTTATTTTATAGTGACCTTTGTAATCTCCATGGAGCCTGTGTTTTTCAATTTCAGGATTTAGCAATCTTTTCTTTAGATGTTTTTTAAATTCGCTTTTAATTGAACCATCTAATTTTTGAAAATCTTTCAAAGCCTTTGGCATAAATTTTAGTCTATAACTCATCCAAATCCACTTCAATAGCTTCGTCTAAATTCATTTTATCGAATCGGCCCAGAGCTTCCTTATCCGCTCGAGCTTCCAAAAACTCATCAACCATTTCCGGTGAAATTAGATACGAAATAATATCACCATGATTCATTATCGCAATCATTTCACCATGGGCGTCTTTAATTGTTTTTGTTGGATTTTTTCGAAGAGTAGAAATGTTTGTTATGTATGGGGCTGGATTCTTTTTCATATTAATACCTATATTTTGTCCTTTATTTTGTACATAATATAATATCATTTAAAATATCGTTACAATAAAAGATTGTAATTAAATCCATCTATGAGATCGAAATGCTTTAATCCA
>JBHHTW010000043.1:0-13744 GCA_046861385.1 Fidelibacterota bacterium
GTACTACTCGACAGTAACAGATTTTGCCAAGTTTCTTGGCATGTCCACATTACATCCTTTGATTACAGCGAGATTGTACGCCAAAAGTTGTAATGGAATGGATGCTAAAATAGGAAATACTCTTGGATGGCACCGAGGGATTTCAATGATATGATCAGATAATTTCGTTAAGTCTTTTGATTTCTTATCAGAAACAATAATGATTCGTGCGTTTCGTGCATGAACTTCCTGAATATTGGATAATACTTTATCATACGTTTGGTCGTGAGGTGCAATAAATACAACGGGCATATTATTATCAATCAGCGCAATGGGACCATGTTTCATTTCCGCAGCCGGATAGCCTTCAGCATGAATATATGAAATTTCTTTTAGCTTTAATGCTCCTTCCAGCGCTACTGGAAAATTCAAACCACGTCCAAGATAAAGAAAGTTTTCGACATCGCTAAATTGAGAAGCGATTTTTTCTATCATGGATGTATTGTTTAGGATGATTTCAACATTATGACCAATATCATTAAGGGCTTTCGCCAGCCGGATTCCTTGAAGTTTTTTTAATCCTTTTTTGCGCCCCAAGAGTAATCCAAGCATTGATAATACAGCTACTTGCGCAGTGAATGCTTTGGTGGAAGCGACCCCGATTTCCGGACCAGCATGAGTATACACACCGCAATCCGTATTCCTGGCGATTGAACTTCCGACTACATTACAGATACCTAATGTCATAGCACCTTTTTCTTTTGCTTTTTTTATGGCTGCCAACGTATCCGCCGTTTCTCCTGACTGACTAATGGCGATCATCACCGTCTCATTGTCAATGACGGTATGACGATATCGAAATTCCGATGCATATTCTACATGGACTGGTATTTCTGCATACTCTTCTAATAAATATTTTCCGATGATCCCTGCGTGCCACGAAGTCCCGCAAGCGGTGATATAAAATTGATTGGCATTTTCGATTCTGGGCATATAATCCGATAATCCGCCTAAAAAGGCAGTGCCATCCTCTATTTGCAAGCGCCCGCGCATAGTATCTGTTATTGTATTTTTTTGCTCGTGGATCTCCTTGAGCATAAAATGAGGAAAATTCCCTTTTTCAATTGCTTCTAAATCATGTTCAATGGTTGTGATTTTTTTGTTTACAATTTTTTGATCAAATATTTTAGATATTCTATACCCATCTTTAAATACCGTTACCATCTCTCCGTCATCAAGATAAACCACGCTTCTGGTATGTTCAACAATCGGTGAAGAATCGCTCGCAATGAAATATTCACCATTTCCAATGCCAAGTACCAAAGGACTACCCAAACAAGCTGCCACCATGATATCCGGCTGATCTTTACAAATGGCTACTATTCCATAGGTCCCGACAACGTCCTGTAATGCTGCCTGTACAGCATCAGTAAAAGTCAAATTGTCTTGGTAATATATTTTAGAAATGAGTTGGACTAATACTTCTGAATCAGTTTCACTCTGAAATTGAATACCATCATGTTGTAAAATCGTCTTTATGGATTGATAATTTTCGATAATACCATTATGGATCAATGATATATTTCCTGTGTGGTCTAAATGGGGATGAGCATTCGTATCATTGGGCTCTCCATGCGTCGCCCATCGAGTATGCCCAATCCCAACTGATCCGGATAAAACATGATCATCTATTTCGGTCTCTAAAACGCTGACTTTACCTGCACGCTTTAGGACGTTTAAATCCTCGCCAAGAATGGCAACTCCCGCAGAATCATACCCCCTATATTCCAATCGCTTTAGCCCATTAATCAAAATGGGAACTGCATCCTTATTACCGTAATATCCTACTATTCCACACATAATTTTTCCGATTTCCTATAGTCATGTTTAATTCTCTCAAATCTATATTAAAAACGTAATTATGTAAAACGTAAACATTTTCTTCCATCTCACATTTCCATTTTCCATCATCCATCATTTACCTCATTCCCATTCAATTGTTCCGGGAGGTTTAGAGGTCACATCGTAAACCACTCTATTAATCCCTTTCACAGAATTCACAATCCGATTTGAAATTAGAGACAATACACCCGGGGGCATTCTATACCAGTCGGCTGTCATACCGTCTCTGCTTGTAACAGCACGAAGTCCCAGAAGACTTTCGTATGTTCTCTGATCCCCCATCACTCCAACGGTCTTTACTGGGATGAGGATAGAAAATGCTTGCCATATTTCATCGTATATACCTGCTTCATGCAAACTTTCGATATAAATGTGATCTGCTTCCTGAAGCGTTTTAATTCGTTCTTTTGTGATTTCACCCATTATGCGAACAGCCAGTCCGGGGCCGGGAAAAGGATGACGATAGACTAAGGATTCCGGTAAATCTAGTTCTATCCCAACTTTCCGGACTTCGTCTTTAAATAATTCTCTTAACGGTTCAACCAGCTCAAATTCCATGTCATCCGGGAGTCCACCCACATTATGATGACTCTTGATAACCTGAGCAGTATTCCCATGACTCACTCCGCTCTCAATTACATCAGGATAGAGTGTTCCTTGTGCCAAATAATCAATATTTCCAATCTTTTTAGATGTCTTTTCAAAGGAGCGAATAAACTCTTCACCGATAATTAACCGTTTTTTTTCTGGATCTGAAATACCTGCTAATTTCTTAAGAAATATATTCGATTCATCTACTAACTGAATATTAATACCCAGTCCAATTTTTAATGCCTCAACGCATTCTGAAGCTTCATTCTTACGTAATAGACCATGATCAATCAATACGGAATTACATTGATCACCGATAGCTTTATGCATGAGGGCAGCAACCACTGATGAATCCACGCCACCGCTGACTCCACAAATCACATGTTTATTTCCAACTTGATTCTTTATTTTCTTGATCTGATCTTGAATAAAATTCCCGGGAGTCCAATTGGAATTACATTCAGAAATATGAAAAAGAAAATTATGGATAATTCTTTCCCCAAATGTAGTGTGTGCAACTTCCGGGTGAAATTGAGTTGCATATCGCCTGCCATCTTCTGAACACATTGCTGCGACAATATTGTTGGACGATTCAGCCAACAATGACCATCCTTTTGGAACAGTAGTCACTTTATCCATATGACTCATCCATACCTGGGAGCCGTCATCAACTTTGTTTAATAATTTTTCTGATTTTTTTATATGAATATTTGCAAAACCATATTCGCCATCAGTTCCCGGCTCAACGATGCCATTATATTGTAGTGCCAGCAGTTGTAATCCATAGCAAACTCCTAGAATGGGAATTGCAATATCAAATATAGCAGGGTCAAAAACAGGAGCATCTTTAGCAAACACACTGGATGGACCACCGGATAATATCATTGCCTTGGGTTTATTTGACATAATTTCTGAAACACTCACATCCGCGGGATATATAATCGAAAAAACATTTTGCTCCCGAATTCTACGGGCAATTAGTTGTGTATATTGCGACCCAAAATCAAGAATAACCACTCCTCCATGATGAATATTGTTCATGAAAATTTCCAACGCTTTAATTCATCTAAAAAATTATGATTTGTCAAACGATAATGAATAGGCGTAATACTTACGTATCCCTCTGATATTGCTTTTTGATCATTATCCAATTCTATATCAGGATTTATCATTTTCCCCGTCATCCAATAATAAGTATTTCCCCGTGGATCTTCTCTTTTTTCAAAACTATCTTTGAAAGCCGCGTTCCCCTGTTGTGTAATTTTATAGCCTTTAATTTCATTTTCAGGGATTGCAGGTACATTCACATTTAATAGAGTTTTCTTCGACAATCCCTTTTCCAGCACTTTTAAAACAACGGTCTTTGCCACTGTTTGGGCGCCTTGGAAATTTCTGTCTTCAAAAGAATTTAAACTGATTGCAACGGAGGGAATATCCATCATCGTACCTTCAGTAGCTGCAGAAATCGTACCTGAATAGATAATATTATTTCCTGTATTTGATCCATGGTTGATCCCGGAAACAACTACATCCGGTTTTTCGATCAGGAGAGCTTGAATTCCAATTTTAATACAATCGGAAGGTGTTCCATCTACCGCAAAACCGGAAAAGCCATCCGATCGTTTTACTTCTTTAACTCGTAAAGGATCACTAACGGTGATAGCATGTCCAACTGCAGATTGTTCACGATTTGGTGCAATGACGGTAACATTTCCAATTTCTGACATTGCATTCCATAATGCTTTTATTCCAGAAGCGTATATTCCATCGTCATTTGTAACCAGTATTTTTGGATGGTTCATGTTAACATTTGAATCAGGTTGGATAAAGTATTTTTCATTTCTTCCCGTGGGACAATATGATCCACAAACCCTTTTTCTAATAAAAATTCTGCTCGTTGGAATCCATCAGGTAAATCCTGACCTATCGTTTGTTTGATCACTCGAGGACCAGCAAAACCGATTAACGCACCCGGTTCTGCCAAAATAATATCCCCAAGCATTCCATAACTTGCCGTCACGCCGCCTGTGGTGGGATCTGTCAGAACAGGGATATACAAACCACCATCATCAGAAAATCGAGCCAGCCTGGAACTGGTCTTTGCCAACTGCATGAGCGAGAGGGCTCCTTCCTGCATACGGGCTCCACCGGAAGCGCAAATAATAATTAACGGTAGTTTATGATCGCGGGCGTAATCGATGGCTCTGGAGACTTTTTCACCAACTACCGACCCCATACTTCCACCAATAAAACCAAAATTCATAATTGCCAATACAACCCCATGCCCATCGAGGGAGCCAGTATAACTAATGACAGCATCTTTTTGCTGTGTTTTTTCCTGGGCTGTTTTGATTTGATCGGTGTACTTTTTTTGGGCTTTGAATTTTAGAGGGTCCGCTGAAATTAGTTCGCTAAATAATTCGGTGGCTGAACCGGAGTCCAGCAATAAGTCGAAGTATAATCTTGAATTGACTCGAAAATGAAACCCGCAATGGCGGCAAACTGAATGGTTTTTTTCTAATTCCGGTTTGTATAGGATATCCTTGCACGAGGGGCACTTTTCCCATAAGCCGTCTGGGATTGTTTTTTTTGTTGTTCCTTTTATTTTTTCGTCTTTTCGTTTAAACCATACCATATGTTTCTACCCCCCGATGCATCACGAGTGCATTTTCTCCATCAGAATAATATCTCTCTCGTAAATCGATATCCTCGAAGTTAAAATCCCTATATAATTTTCTTGCTTGTAAATTGGATTCCCGCACCTCTAAAAATATATCTGTTTCCTTACCCAGTTCAGCCAAAGTATATTTTAATAGTTTTTTACCAAACCCTCTGCATTGATACGGTATATCAATTGCAATATTTAATATGTGTGCTTCATTCTGAACTTTTTGAATCATAATGTATCCGATAATATCATTTTTCTCGATTACATTGACCATTTTACCTGATAACTGCTTTAATTCATAAGATATTTGGTCTCTGGTCCAGGGTTCATCAAAAACCCTGTTTTCAATGTTGACAATACTGTCCAGATCTCCCATTTCGGCTTGTCTGATCATGTTATTTACTGAATTCAAATTGTGCTATGTAATTTGGAATCAATTTCTGCGGATCAATCTGAACCCATTCATCATAGTACTCACTAGCACATTTTAGAATATATTTTGCAGACGCAGCGATAGGTTGTTTTTTAATATAATTTTCACAATTAATTTGAAAAATGCTTTCCTTATCCAAGACCTCTTTCAGCTGATCCCAAGTCGAAATTGATGCATTATTGATTGGTTTATTTTTTGAACTAAACTTCTGATGGTAAATTAAATTTCTATGGGAATATAAAAGAACATTAAAACTATTTTGACTCATACATCCTTGTGCAACTCCTTCCAGGGTTGGGACAGGAATTATAGGTAGATTGTTGCTATAAGCCAATCCCTTACTATAACTTAACCCGATTCGGAGCCCGGTAAAAGACCCTGGACCTATTGAGACAGCAATTCCATCTAAATCAGATAAATCAAGCCTTTGTTCATTCAGGATAGTTTGAAAAAAAGATGGCAGTTTTTTCGCATGTTGCCGAGGAATATTTTCTTCATATAATGCGGCAACTTGGTTATCTAGCATTAAAGCCATGCTGCAAACATCAGTTGCGGTTTCGACAGCCAATAAATTCAAAACCCCAACCCTTCGATTGTTAATTCCCTTTTATCATCATTATCTTTGAGTCTTTGAAAATGTAATTTGACGCAGTTATCGGGTAGAATATTCACAATATTTTCAGACCATTCAATTACAGTGATGCCTTCAGTTGGATCAAGATAATTTTCACCGCCGATTTTCATAAATTCAGATTCATTTTCCAACCGATAACAATCGATGTGGTATAATTTCAATTCAGCTCCTTCGTATTCACTGATGAGCTTGAATGTTGGTGAACCTACAATATCCTGGACACCCAATCCTTTCGCGAATCCTTGAGTAAACGTTGTCTTGCCGGAACCTAATTCCCCGGTCATGGCGATAACGGTACCTGCCGGTAACAGTGAAGCCAATTTTTGCGCAAATGTGTGAGTGGTGTTCACATTATTTAAATTTACTTTTATTTTGGACATTAGTTTGCTATTTACTCCTAAGTGTGACTACCGGTACCATCATTTCTTCCAACGAAATACCTCCATGCTGAAAGCTGCCTTTTAAACGCTCTTCATATTTATGCTGTTGGTTAGGATAAAGGAAAAAGACATCTTCTTTGGCGATCAAATAAGTGGTTTGATGCATAAGTTCTACCAACCGATAATCAGATGGACGGCGAATAATTAAAGCATGTTTTTTGTTTGTATTCAAATTTCGGCCAATCTTATAACGAACACCGGAGGATGATTCTTTATCTGCGCCGACTAATACACCTCTATTGACAATTGTACTCCCATGATCGCTTGTGAGAATAACCGTAAACCCACTTTTGCTTAAATCACGTAATAGTGCATATAACCATGAATGTTCAAACCAGGTTTTGATTGCAGTTCGATATCCTGATTCATTAGGGAGCATTTCCATCAAAACTTCCGATTCGGCGCGATAATGTGCTAACATGTCAACAAAGTTGACCACTATAGCGAGAAAATCTATATTTTTTATTTCAGAAAAATGCGATTGAAATTTCTTACCATAATCCGGTGTATTAATTTTTTCATATCGCATTCTTTTGTTTTCGTAACCGCTTTTATTTAAGATCGTCCTCAACATTTTTTCTTCATGCTGATTGACGGTATTTGCATGACGTTTCATATCTTTAAGCTGATCCGGGAATTTTTTTACAAATTCATCGGGGAATAATCCAGAGAAAATTGCATTACGACTAAAAGGTGTTGCGGTTGGTAAAAGTGAAAAGTGATAATCAATTTTTATATCGTAATAGGGATTAAGAAACTCTTGAATGACCATAAATTGATCGTAACGAAGTGCATCTATCACCAATAAACATGTTTTTTTATCATGATTGATTTCCGGTTTAATAAATCGATCGAACACATCATTTGATAGGGCAGGCCGTTCTCCACTAAATAACCAATCTTTATAATTTGACTCGATGAATTTGACAAACTCATTGTTTGCAGTTTGAATTTGTTCTTCAAGGATGTCATCTAAGCTGATATCCGGATGTTCATCAAACTCCAATTGCCATTTCACTAATCGTGTATAAATATCCCACCATTCATCTGCATTCTGCTCTTCCTGAAGTTGAAACTGGATCTTTTGAAATTCCTTTAAATAACCGCTCGCGGCATGTTCCTCCCGAATTTTTGATTGTTCAAGAATCTGTTTACACGCCATAAATATTTGAGTCGGATTAACCGGTTTAATGAGAAATTGAATGACTTTCTCGGAGATGGCTTCATCCATTAGGTCTTCTTCTTCGCTCTTGGTAATAAAAATAATCGGTAAGGCGGGTTTTATTTCCTTGATTCCCCTCAGAGTTTTCATCCCATCCATACCGGGCATAAAATGATCAAGAAGTACCAGATCGAAGGATTCCTGACCGACAATAGTTATGGCGTCGGAGCCATTCGTTAATGTGGTTAATTGATAACCTTTTTCTTCTAAAAAAAGGATATGGGGTCTTAGATGGTCGATTTCATCATCGACCCATAGGATTTTTCCGCGAATATCAGTCATAATAGGGCAGGAAATTACCGCCTATAAATGGTGTCTGAAATGGTTTATGATTGAAATTGGATTCACTGATAATAAAACTAAATAATTGAAATTTATTACTTATTTGAGAGCTTTACAAAACACCCTATTTTATTTTCTATTAGGAAGCACTTCCTTATTTAAGTAAAACCAATTTTCTCACAGATGAGTAATTATCAGTTTTTAATAGATAAAAGTATATTCCCGGGCTAACCAATTTCCCGTAACGGTTTTTGCTATTCCAAATAACGCTGTAAAATCCGGCAGTTTGAGTTTTATTTACTAATTGAGTGACTTCCTGTCCAAGTAAATTGTAAATAACCAAAAAAACCTGCGTCTCTTCAGGGAGATCATACTGAATATTCGTTGTGGGATTAAAAGGGTTCGGGAAATTTTGGTGCAATGCATATTCCTCCGGCACTGGCGCAAATGTATTAAATTTATAAGTCCCGGATACGATTTCTTTAGTACCGCCTTTTCTATTTCGAATATCTGCCTGCCAAATCAGACCGGATTCTATTTCTTTGAGTCCAATAAAACTGATAGTTAAAGGGCTTCCGGTAATAGATCGAACATTTTTTTCCAAATCTGCTATATTTATTGTAATACGTCCATTCCGTTCATCATTATGGCTTAAAATAACCCAGGAGTTATCAATACTAGAAGATAAGTGAATAAATTTTACGTCAGACGTATCATATTGAATCTTGAATTCCATGGCTCCAACATTTATGAAATCCTGTACATTTAAAGTGATTTTCAATTGCTTTTGTCCGCTCTCTGAATGGGTATAGTCAGTATTGAGAGTCAAACGTTCATGATTTGAATGAACCGTTTTTGCGAGGTTTTCTCCGCCGCCATAGTCAAATCCTGCGGTCCAGTTCCACATTTGGATAAATACCATTAAATCTTCAAAATCAAACTTGTTATCCGGTAAAAATTGAAAGTAGGGTGGTATTCCGATAGTGGGACCAACTTCGTCCGTAATAGTCAGTGAATCAGACAACCAGAATTGCTGAAAACTTAATAAGTCAGCAAAATTAACTCCGCCAGAATTATCGAAGTCCCCTAATAGATTAATTGGAATGGTATAATGGGTACTATCACCGGTACTATCGGGGTCGTCGTTTCCATTGCCGTCAAATGGATTCCCGTATATATCCGTCACGTTGGGAGTCAGTTCAATATCAAGCGAGTCCCCGGCCAACCATCCCGTTGCGTTTTTAATGGTTACCATATAAGAACTCATATCATAGTCCAACTGATAGCCTTCATAAATTCCATGTCTTGAAGATAATAAAAGTCCATCCAAGAGGGATGCAAAATCAATCTCCTTATTAAATGTAAATCTTACAGGATCAAAACAGTAGTTCGCCAATTCTACATTCACAATATTAGGTAAAAATTGATTATCCAAATTTAGGCTTAATGTATCGCCAACTCCATATTGCCAGCCATCATTTAATCCAAAGGCTACCTGAACTTCCCCATCGAAATTCAATAAATCTTGCTGGGAATTCCACTTAATTGTATCAAAATACATTGTTGAATCTGCAATCGTCCATATTTCGAAACCATTCCAGGTAAAACCACTATCTATTGAAAAAGATAATGATAAATCATAATGATCGTACGTCGTATCAATAATAACATATGGAAATTGAATTTGATTGGAATACTCATCCAATTCCTGATCCGGATTGATGATGACGGTTCCAACAAAATTATCTATATTCATAGGATCACTGACAAATATGGATGTATCAAATTGATCAAATGCTTCAATTTTTAAATAAACATCGTGTAAATCTGTTTCACCCAAATCTTCTTCACTGATCCAAGTGAAATTCAGCGTGTCGATAATTGAAGAAGAATTATTTTCCAATATATCCGTCAGAGTTGGAATACTCCAATTAAGCCTGTCAGTTGAAAAATAAAACCCGTAGTTAATCGAATCGTTTTCAACATCTTCAACCAAAAACTGCAATTGGATATTTCCGTGTGATTCCTGTGACAGATCAATTAAAGATGTCATTTCAGGTGGACTGTTTACCGCAAGAGCCATGATTGTATCAGATGGTGCACTTATATTTCCGACAGTATCCATAGCAGTCACATAATAATAATATATTATATCTCTGTAAATATCGGTATCGATAAAAATTGTATCGGGAGAAAAAACTTCGGCAATAATCGCATCGTCTGGAGCATCAATCCCCCTGTGGATTAAATATTTCTCCAAGTCGGGTTCAATGTTACTTGACCACGTAATTGTAATCTGTTTTGGAGCCGTATTCGATACTACATTCATCGGCAGGATTGGGGGGATTGTATCAATACCCAAACCGGTGAGTACCACTTTTTTTACTTGGTCTTCCAAATCAACGTCATCATTGTAAATGTAAAGAGTATCAATGATTATTTTTGGACGGTTTGGTTTTAAAGTAATAGTCAGTGTTATGCTATCTACAGCACTCAAACTCACAGAGGTATCACTTATGGCGAATTCATCGCTAATATCCATATCCAATATATTCAATGGCTGATTTCCCTTACTCCAAATGGTAAATGGCAACGTGTCTATGGAATCAACCTGAATACTTCCAAAATTCAAAATATCATCTGATACCACGATATGGCGCAAATGGGGAATTGCGCTAACAACAGAAGATGATTTTCCTTTGTTATTCAGAGTATCTACCGGTGTTAAATAATAATAATATTCGACGTCATGGATTGCATCATAATCCGTGAATGTGGTATCAGGATAATATACTTCTGCTATCACTGAATCTGAAACTGATTCAATACCACGATGGACTAAATATTTATAAATGTCCTTATCTACACTGCTTATCCAGTTTAATATAACCACCTTCGAAAATGGAACAGCATTAATATCAGCCGGCGAGTGGGGACCAATTGTATCGATCCCGGTTGCGGATAGATAGATGAACTTCAATTGATCTTCTTCATCAAGATCATTGTTTTTTATTGCAATAGTATCATGTTCAGTCTTAATACGTGTCGCATGAAAACTAATCTTTAACATTATTGAATCATTTGGTGATAATACAAATGAACTATCCGATAATGTAAAAGAGGGGTTACTGTTTTTAATATTAAATACGGATAACGGAAAGTTTCCATAATTATTAATGGTAATCATTTCAGTACTCACAGAATCAATTTGAACCTGTCCAATATCTAAGGATGTTTTTGACAACCCGATATTTTTTGAATATTTTTTATCAGTCACATAAAGCTGAGAAACGGACAGCTTGCCCGTCCCGAAATATCCATCCCCAGAACGATAAACTGGATCGGCCAGATGTATTTCCGGTATTGTATCAGAATCATTATTGAAATTACTTCTAACAAGAAAAAGCATGGAATCACCCAACGTAAAACCTGGCAATCCGTACGTTTCATCCTTTTCCCACGCGGTGATCTGCAGTTGTGCAAATCCGCCTAGGGATGAAGTTATTGGCGGTATATCCTGTGTTATCTGAACATCGCCAAATATGGTACCATTATAACCATTTCCTGTAAGGTCTTCGACAATTGATATTTCATCATTCTCAATGCGCCAATATCCAATCAAGTTGTTTGAATTTGTGGAAATAATTGAATTCATATTATCTTGTATTTGACTTTCGCTACGTTCAATATTCCACAGCCTTACTTCATCAATGCTCCCAGAAAAAGAGTATTGATTTCTATCAAAAGAATCTATTCCGATATATAAGTGGTCTTCTGAATACGTTGGATGACCCGATTGATTAATCGTATTATCTAAAATACCATTAACAAATAATTTTATTTCAGAATTATTCCACGAAATAGCTACATGTGTCCATTGATCAATTTGAGCTGTCTGGTTACTTGTTCCATGAACTCCACCAGAATTCATCTGATATCCGAGAACACCATTGCTTTGAATACAAGCAGCAAAAGCGTTTTCATCGTCCATTGAATAGGAAAAAAACCAATGGTCACTATTTAACAGTGATGGATTAACCCATGCTTCCATAGTCCCAGAAGTTGAGTTAAACATTAGCTCGGGAACACCACAATCAATAAAATCATGATTTCCGTCGACAACAATTGCTCCTGGTTTATCATTCAAAATATTATCTTTTACGACACCGACTCCTACACAAAAATCATTATCAAAAACGCCTACCTCATCTCCTATATCGAGATGTGAGTCGTAAAATGTTGCAAGGCTGTCAATAATAATATGATAAGGTAAACCCGTTGGAGAAACAGGCTGAAAGAATCCGTCATAACCGACCCCTCGTGCATAAACGTAATGGTTTGAACCATTTCCAGCATTATCTGAAGTAATCTGGAACTTTGCTGTGCTCATTCCCTTGGATGAAGGAATAAACGTTATGGGAAAATTGGCTAACGAACCTGGATTGATATTAACAGGCGAAAAGTCGACGTTAAAATCCGGCGAAGTTGATACAATTGAATTGATGGATAGGGGTGAATTTCCATCATTTATTATATAAAGGTCTAATGTCAGGGAACCCCCCACAATTGTAGGATCAAATGTCAAATTCGGCGATGGAAGTTTTAATTGACTTTGATGTAATGGTAAACCCAGTCCTTCAAGATTAATTTTGAGAGGAGAATTCACAGGATCATTATAATGGATGGTCATTGATTCTGTGTAGTACTCGGCTTCGATCGGCTGGAAGAATACCTGCAAAAGTTTTGAAGAATCCGGTGAAATTGAAAATGCAGACTGATTTGTGAAAAATACACCTGAGCTAAACCGTATATCATGAATATTTAGTGTCGCATTCCCTTCATTGGAAATTACTATTTCTTGTGATTTATCATTATTGATGGGTGATGTCCCAAATACAATTTTATCATCAGATGTTTTAATTGACGAGAATAAACCGGTTGATCCGGATAACGAAACAACCGATAGGGGTTCGTACCCAAATAATCCATTTCCTGCATCATAGGTTGATATTAAATCGACTTCTCTGTTATCATCATAGCGATAACCCCAGAATTTGTATGAAATGGAATCATCTATTGAAAAACCCGGTAAATTAAAACCCTCATCTTTTTGCCAGGCAACCATCTGAATCTTCTCTAATAGTCCTTTAACACCTACTCCTACGCATAAAGAATCAGCAAAAACACCAATTTCTTCTCCATAATTTAATTCCAGGTGATCCACCATTATGGAATCAATTATGATTGTATATGGTAGTCCTGTGGGTTGAACCGTTTTAAAATATCCATCGTAACCTATTCCGTAGAGATCGATCCAATTTTGAGTCACATTTGGAGCATTATGGGAAAAATACATCGTTGTTGAATATAAACCTTTTCCATCCGGGACAAATTCTACGGGTATAGATATTAATCCTCCCGGTTCGAGAGAAAATGTATTCAATCCGACGCTAAAATGATAATCATTTGAATATATATCCCAAACATCCAATGTATCGTTACCTGTATTTTGTACGAACCAGTCAGCTTTTATTGTATCTCCATGAGCCATTTCACCCAAATACATTGTATTGGAATATCCGGTCATTTCGGG
>JBHHTW010000003.1:0-137659 GCA_046861385.1 Fidelibacterota bacterium
ATTTTTTAAGAATATTTTTTCTATTCATTCAAAAGTTAGAAAATGATGACAACGAATTATTACAACTTTGCGGAAGTAAAAACTTTCGCAAAGTTTTTCCTCAGATTATCTATAAATAATCATTATTTTTTTGAAATACATTTATAATTTATTTGCTATGTAATTATATTGTAATTACATTTTACGTATGAAAGCAAATGTAATACCTATTGGAAACTCGCTGGGAATTCGTATTCCAAAACCTGTCATTAAACAATGTGGGTTTGAAAATGAAGTTGAACTTGAAGTCCATGAGCATGAACTAATCATAAGGACTGCACATCAACCAAGGCGAAACTGGAATGATGATTTCGCTCGTATGGCTCATCACAAAGATGATGAGCTCGTTATTTCAATTGCGGAACCGGCATCTCAGTGGGATGATCAAGAATGGGAATGGTAGTTAAACGCTTTGATGTTTTTCTTATCTCGTTAAATCCTACTGTTGGCCACGAAATCCAAAAAACCCGGCCATGTTTAATTATTTCGCCTGATGAAATGAATGATCATATTAAAACAGTAATTGTCGCTCCTATGTCCACTAAGGGTCGGAATTATCCCACTAGAATTCCCTGTACATTTCATGGAAAAAAAGGGCAAGTTATTCTAGACCAGATACGAACTGTCGATAAAGCCAGACTAGTAAAAAAATTGGGTAGTATATCAATACCTATACAAAAAAAAGTATTTATAACACTTCAGGAAATGTTTACAAAATAATATAAATATGTATAAACGAACTCACACCTGCGGAGAACTCCGCAAAAAACATATTAACAAAACTATCCATCTCAACGGCTGGGTGAATACAGTCAGACTCCACGGACAAGTAATCTTTATTGATCTGCGGGATCGATATGGAAAAACGCAAATCGTTTTTAATTCTGAAGATTATACAGGTGATTTCGAAGCAGTGAAAAAACTATCTATGGAGGATGTACTTTCCGTAAAGGGAGTAGTGCAAAATCGAGGAGAAGGAGCTATCAATCCTGATATGCAAACAGGAGAAATTGAAGTTCTTGTTGAATCAATGGAGTTGTTGAGCGAAACAGCGCCATTGCCTTTTATCATCACAGACCGGGATAGCGCTCTGGAAGATTTGCGGTTGAAATACCGCTACTTGGAACTACGTACAGACGAATTACAGAAGAACATATTGACTCGCCATAAAACCTATCAAGCTGTGCGCCAATATTTAACGAATCATGATTTTGTGGAAATCGAAACTCCTATTTTGATGAAATCCACTCCGGAAGGCGCTCGCGATTTTCTGGTCCCCAGCCGCATTCACCACGGAAAATTTTACGCCCTGCCGCAATCACCACAACTTTATAAGCAAATTTTAATGATATCAGGCTTCGACCGCTATTTTCAGATTGTGAAATGTTTCAGAGACGAAGATTTTCGGGCTGACCGCCAGCCGGAATTCACACAAATAGATGTTGAAATGTCCTTCGTTGACGAAGAGGATATTTATAGCAATATGGAAGGACTGACAAGACATATATTTAAAGAAGTGAATAATGTTGATCTTCCGGATCCATTTCCGCGAATTACATTTGCTGAGGCCATGTCAAAATACGGTTCAGATAAACCGGATACTCGTTATGAGCTGTTTCTCCAGGATATAAAAGAATTCACTGATCGTTCTGATTTCAATGCTTTCAAATCTGTTGAATCGGTAAGAGCCATAGTTGTCCCCGGTGGTGCAAAATACTCCCGGAAGATTATAGATGGGTTAACTGATTTTGTTAAAAAGTATAAAGCCAAAGGATTGGCATGGATGAAAGGGAAAGATGACCAGCTTTCCGGTGGTATTGCCAAATTCCTTTCCGGCGATTTACAGAAAGACCTTATCGATTCCACGGGAATAAATAACGGCGATATCATTTTCATCATTGGAGATGAAAGGTCCGTCGTTGAACCGGCCCTAGGTGCCCTAAGAGTGGAGATTGCTAAACGTGAAGGGTTAGCAGATCCAAATATATACAAACCCTTATGGGTTACATCTTTCCCCATGTTTGAGTATGATGAAGATGAAAACCGGTACATGGCAATGCACCATCCTTTCACAGCGCCTCAGCAAAATGATATTGAAAAACTGGAAACGGATCCCGCTTCCGTACTTTCCAGAGGTTATGATTTGACAATGAACGGTCATGAAATTGCCGGTGGTTCCATCCGTATTCATTCCCCGGAAATTCAGAATAAAGTATTCTCTCTCCTGGGATTGAGTCTAGAAGATGCCAAAGAAAAATTCGGTTTCCTTGTGGAAGCCCTGACCTATGGCGCTCCGCCTCATGGCGGTATTGCTTTTGGTTTTGACAGACTGGTCATGATCTTGACCAGTTCAAATAATATCCGTGATGTTATTGCATTTCCAAAAACAACATCGGCTATTTCTCTAATGGATGATGCTCCAAACATTGTGAGTCAGCAGCAGTTAAACGAATTGGGAATTCAATTAAAACCTGACAAAAACTAAAATACAACAGACAAGAATGTCTGTTGTACAAAAAATCTGTAGTACAGACATTTCTGTCTGTACAAATGATAAACAAGAAATGACCAACACACATCAAGGAAAAATCTGCATCATTACCGGCGCCACTGACGGCATTGGCAAAGAAGCAGCATTGAATCTGGCAGGCATTGGATTTACCCTGGGTCTAGTGGGCCGAAATCCGGATAAAATTTCATCTACACTTGCTGAAATCCAATCAGTAACTGGAAATGATAATATCACCTTTTTCCTAGCTGATCTTTCTTTAATGAATGAAGTCCGTCGTTTGGGAGAAGAAATTCAGTCTACATTTGATAGAATTGACGTTCTTCTGAATAATGCCGGAGCATATATCGCCGATTTTGGAAAAACAGATGAAGGTTTTGAACGAACTTTTGCTTTGAATCATTTGTCGTATTTTTTACTGACAGATATGTTATTAGACACTTTAAAATCAACATCAAAGTCTCGAATTGTTAATGTTGCTTCTAATGCTCATATTAATACGAATCTGGATTTTGATAATTTGCAGGGTTTCAAAGGTTATAAAGGCTGGTCGGCATACTGCAAATCGAAATTATGCAATATTATGTTTACTTATGAGCTTGCTAGACGTCTCGAAAACACCAGTACAACGGCCAATTGCCTTCATCCGGGTTTTGTGAAAACGAATTTCGGAGAAGATAATCGACGCAGTGTCCGGTTGAGTTTGATCGCCGCAAAGGCCGTTAGTGCCATTAATGTTAAAAAAGGAGCAAAGACAAGTATTTATCTGGCATCGTCTTCAGAAGTAGAAGGTGTGAGTGGAAAATATTTTGCCAAGTGCAAACCAAAAGACAGTTCTCCACAGTCATACGTAATTGAGGACCAGAAGCGTCTCTGGGATATAAGTGAACAGCTTTTGAGCTGATATTAATACCAATATTAGTAAAATCATTTATCTAACCACCTACGGGTGGAAAGACCCTATTTCTATTTCTTTAATTAAAAAATGTCATCGCGAAGGAGTTTCGACCCTTGGGTCGGAACGACTGCAGCGATCACCTTGCAATAAATAATACAGATATCATTATCCCCGAATACTTTTATTTCCAAGGAGATAGCTTCTCCGCCAGCGGGCGGATCGCCATGACAAAATGTTTATTAAGTAATAAAAAAATAGTCCTCCTTTTCTTTTTCTATTTCTTATACTACATTCGTTCATGAGACGCATTTATTATTTACTGTGGCTTTTTTTCTGGATTCAAAACCCTGTTTTTTCACAGGTAGAAAATTGGGAAGCGAAAGCCAAAATAATGGTGGATAGTCAGATAATGGCTCGTGGCGTTACAAACGAAAATCTTTTAAACATTATGCGACTCACACCACGCCACGAATTTATTCCAATGGAACAACATCCATACGCCTATATGGATTCTCCACTACACATCGGCTTTGATCAAACGATTTCTCAACCGTATATCGTTGGTCTTATGACCTCATTATTGGAATTGAAAGGAGACGAGAAAGTATTGGAGATTGGTACTGGATCCGGTTACCAGGCTGCGATATTATCCCCTCTATCTAATGAAGTGTTTTCAATTGAAATCGTAAAAGGATTGGCAGAAAGATCAGCAAAAACATTAAAAAGCCTAGGCTATGAAAACATTCATGTAAAATGGGGTGACGGCTATCAAGGCTGGCCGGATGAAGCGCCATTTGATGCTATCATTGTTACTGCAGCTCCACCGGAGGTACCACCAAAATTGTTTGAGCAACTAAATGTCGGTGGAAAATTAGTAATTCCTGTTGGAAGACTTTGGCAGGAATTATTGATAATCACCAAACTGGAAGGTGAAATCATGGATAAAAAATCGGTGATTCCAGTGCGCTTTGTACCCATGATTCATCCGGAAAAACCGATTCCGGGACAGGATTAACAAATCAGTAATGATTGATAAATAGAATAATTTTCCTCATCAAAACAGCAAAAGATGACTTGTTTTATTATTTCATTATTTTCTAAATAATTCTGAATGGTGGTAACAGCAATTTCTGCTGCCAACTCTTTTGGAAAATGATACACACCCGTACTAATATTTGGAAAGGCGATTGTTTTGAGATCATTTTGATTTGATAAAATCAGACTGTTTTGATAGCATTGTTTTAACAATTTTTCCTCATCCTTTTTTCCATCATACCAGACTGGACCGACCGTATGAATCACAAACTTCGCAGATAGATTATACCCTTTTGTTAAACGTGCTTCACCCGTAGGACAGCCTCCGAGCATTTTGCATTCTGCCAGAAGTTCTGGTCCCCCAGCCTTGTGAACGGCGCCATCCACACCGCCTCCACCAAGTAGAGTGGTATTGGCTGCGTTGACAATTGCATCCACTTTTAATTTCGTAATATCACCTTGAACTATTGAAATTCGATTTTTCATACCTTCGTCTCGATAAAATGTTCTTGTAATATTATGTTAAGTTTAGAAGTGATTTCAACGGATTAATGGATATAAAAGTAATAGATACAAAAAAGTTCAAGAGAATTGTATTTTTTACCGGTGCCGGAATGTCCGCTGAATCAGGTGTTCCCACGTACCGTGGCGAAGGAGGCATCTGGTATAAATACAAGTGGGAAGAATATGCTTGTCAAGATGCATGGAGAAGAAACCCGGAAAAGGTATTTGATTTCCATGATTTGCGCAGGGAAGAGGCATTGAAATGTTTTCCCCACACGGGACATGAAATGATTACCAATATCCAAAATTCTCATCCGGATGTGACTGTAGTTACCCAAAATATAGATGGAATGCATCAACGGGCAGGAACAGAAAATGTGATTGAACTTCATGGCAGTCTATGGAGGGTTCGTTGTGAAAAGGAAGGTGTGATAACTGAGGATTTAGCTGAAGGGCCCTTTACTAATAGAAAGTGTAAATGTGGAGCTTGGCTCCGGCCGGATATTATTTGGTTTAGCGATATGTTGAATCAAGCGGTGATCGAGATGGCGGATATAATCATTTCAAATTGTGATCTGTTTATCAGTATCGGTACGTCTGGAGTTGTGTGGCCGGCTGCAGGTTATCCTCAACTGGCTAAATCATCCGGGGCTTTGTGCATTGAAATAAATCCCGAACCCAGTGAATTGTCTAATATATTTGATCATAATTACCGAGGTAAAGCGGGTGAGATTCTTCCCAAACTATTTCTGTTGTGATATAGAACACGGTTTTCAATAGACTTTTAGTATTGGAGAACTATTTATAGGAAAATTTTCGATTATAAATTATGAAAATCAATCAAAAACTGACCGAATTAGGATTTATATAATTGCTTTTAAATATTTACTTCCTTTTATATTTCCCCATTAATTCTGCTTTAGCTAAAACATGACCTACCATGGCTTTTTCTACCTTCTGTTTACTGCTTCCGTCCGGAACATCTAATTTCAAATCCAAAGCATAAAGTTTGAAGAAATAACGGTGGGTTCCTGACGGGGGACAGGGACCGCCATAATCATTTCTACCCCAGCTATTGCGTCCCTGCTTCACCCCGGATAATTTTGATACATTAACATTTTCAGCGAAGTTTGTGAAATTGCTATCAATGTTAAATAGAATCCAATGATCCCATGTGCCCATGGGTGCGTCAGGATCGTCATTTATTAGAACAAAACTAACGGTGTTTAATGGAGCATCACTCCAGAATAAGGGAGGAGAAATATCCTGCCCATCACAAGTATATATACTTGGGATTAGATCACCATTGGCAAAGACACTGCTAGTCAAATTCATTTCAGCCTCCTTTGGCGTTGTATCTTGAACGCTCGTCAAGATACACGCTGATGTTATTAATAAAAATTTAATGTATATCATCACTCATTGTACCCAATGTCGGGAAAAATTTCAAGGAATGTTTCTCAACCATTTATTTTCAAATATATATTGAAGTAAATTTTACCATAATATGAATCCAATTCTGATCACTACTGCCCTTCAATCCGAAGCGCGCCCGATAATTGCATTTTACAAAATGGTAAAAAGGCTGAAGAATAATAAGTTTTTTTATTTTCAGAAGGATGATATTATATGCCTAACTACAGGAGTAGGTGCCCAAAATGTTCGTAAACGATTATCTGCATTTTTGAAACAGACAGACTACGATTATTTGACACTAATTAATGTGGGAATTGCTGGTGGTAAACGGGGTATTGCCGAAAAAGGATCCATGTATTTAGTTAGTAAAATTATTGACGAAAAAGATAAAAGTGTAAGAATAACAAATACCCAATTAAACAATGGATTAAAGAAATTGCATTTAACAACTGTGCCACAAGGTATAATCGATGGAGGAAAGAACTACAACGGATTGGTTGATATGGAGGCTGCGGCTATTTTTGATATTGCCACTCAATCTTCTTCCATTCAAGAAATGGTATTTTTAAAAATTGTATCCGATTATATGGAAGAAGTCTTGGATAGCCCTGAACAAGTATATCCTTTTATCAATAATCAACTGCATGAAATTGATAGAATGATTACCCTATGCCAAAATAGATAATAACAGAATATATTATTTAATTAATTTTTTTAATGGTCTAAGGACACCTGATATACTCTCATTTACGGCGTTTGAAAGACTCAATGAAGAATACCAATATGTATTTGTCCATAAGACATCACCCTTTCCAGCGCTGAGTAATTGTACAGTTATTCCGACTCGCGAAGGATCATATTCAATTCTTTCCGTTTCTGTTTTTATCCCTTTTTCCATGGTGGTCGTTTCCGTTGTGGTCGTTTCATAATGCACATTTTTCCTACCCTCCTTATCCGTTGACATTATGGGTTCGTCAACTGTCTTAACGGTGGTAATCACCGATCCTTTATTATCGGTAAGCACTGGAATTACGATCACTCTATAATCCTTGAATTCAGTTATGGTACACAATAAAACGATATGAGATGAGGTGAGATTAATATCAACGTTATTATCGGTAATTCCGGTTTGATACAGTGTCGCTTCTTTGACCAACGCAGGCGTTGTTTCTCTTTCAACAACATTTAATCCCATTTTCATTAAATGATAGACAATACTTTTATTGATAATTGAACCTGACCCTGGGAAAGATTTGTAATCCGGTGTCGGATAAATAATGATCGTTTTTATCCGAGTAAAATCAAACCCCGGCTGAATGACAGGTTTTTCCGTGCATGAATAAATAAAAAATGCCAATAGTGCAAAGGTGACCCTCCTCATGGCTTACTCCTTTAAATGGTTTATATGCACCTCTGCTTCTTTTCTCAATGAATCAGATTGAGCGAGGTTTAAACAATTTTCCCATGCGATCATTGCCTCAAGGTTATTCCCCAGTATTTCCTGTAATTGAGCTTCCAGCCTGTATATTTCGACCGAATTATCGTCAATATTTTTCGCCCGTTCAATATAGATGAGCGCTTGATCATAATCTTCATTTTGGATCGCAAGAATACTTTTATTGAGAAATTCATTTACATCCCCGGATTTTTGTGCACACAAACCGGAGATTGATAAGAGAAAAAAGAATAATAAGATTCGATTAGTCATGACAAAATCCTTTTAAAATTTTTGTATCGCTCTAAGCACATCTCTACGGCTTATTTGTCCCACGAGTTTCCCATTATCCACTACCGGCAACCGGCGAAAACGGGATTCAAGAAAATACTCAGCAACATCCATCAGACCCATATTTGAAGAAATTGTACTAACTTTGTGGGACATATAATCTTTTACAAGTCCACCCATTTCATTATGATAGGTTGATTGTAAGAATGTTTTCATGCAATCGATTTCTGACAGCATCCCTACTAAATTACCGTCCTCATCAACAACAGGCGCTCCGGAAATCTTTTTAGATATTAACTGATCGATTGCGCTCAAAACCTGGGTGTCTGGAACAAAGGTAATCAATCTTTTTGTCATGATATTTGCAACAGAGATATTTCTATTCATGATGATTCCTCCTTATTTTTATTTTCAGGTTTCTGATCGACCATTTCTTTAACCGTTTCCATCACCTTTGGGGCAAGATCGAATAATTTTCCAACAACAGTTTCCTTATCGCCCACCAAAAGCATCTTAGCTCCATCTTTTCCTATAACGATAAATGCTACAGGTTCGATGCTCCATCCTCCACCAATGCCTTGACCTGATTCCATTTGTTTTGATTCTTTTCCTTCACCACCACCGGCTCCAAATCCAAACATTACTTTTGAAACTGGAATAAGAGTATGATCTCCAACCGATATAGGATCACCGACAACTGTTTTGGTCAACATTAAATTCTGAATCTCTTCAAGTGTTTTTTTAATAAGATTTGTTACACTCATGGCATCCCCTTTATTTTGCGAAATTTTAAGTATGATAAGACTGCTTGAATCGTGGTAAAAACAGGTGAAAAACGAATATGCATATCGCCTTTTATATCAGTATTCATCACTGGGGAAAATACCGGCTTAATTAAACATTCGAATTTTTTCAGTTTCACGATGCCGAATACTGCGTGAATATACCCCATAATTATTCCAGTGTACATTGGATTTGATAACCCCAAATGTCCGGTAATAGATGATTCTTCCAGATGAATTGTTTTTAATATTGGCTTAATCAAATTTTTCTGTGGAATTTTCTTCAATAAATTTTCGTTGTCTTCAGGAAATTTAAACTTAATTGGTTTTAAATCTAATGATTTAATAAAAAATGGTTTTCTGTATAAACCAAACGTTATGGACCCGGCAGGTAACATATGAACCCCAATACCACGGTTTTTATAACCAAAAAATAATCGAAGAGTTTTACTGACTTGCGAATCCTGTACGCTTAAAATACCCTGCAAACGAATTCGGACCGGGCAAACAATGATTAAAAGGAAAACCCCCATTAAGGTAAAGATACTCACTGATATAATCTTTAACATCACAGCAAAATTTGACTCAACTATGATTGGATTACCAGAAGAATTTATTTAAAAAACGAGTCTTCTTGTTTTAACAAAATTTGTGCAAGTTTTTGTTCGTAAACATTTTCAGGCATCACCTCGGGAATCAGAGTGGGATCTGCATTGATAACCACTTGTAGATCTTGTCTGAATTTTTCCCTATCCCCGGCTTTGGTGTGAAGAAACCGTGATCGCAATACATAAGTGCCTAAATAATCGGGATGAGATTTAATAGCCTTTTGGAAATAATCGTCAGACCGCTTCAATTCAACTCCTGGAAGACGAGCATAAAAGGCACCGAAATAACGATATGGGCCACCGTAAAAATAATCAGGTTTTAACGATAGAACTCGATGCATGACCGATTCTATTAATTCACTGTACTCCAGACGTTTTCGTACAGATTTAGAGGAAAGATATCGCCCCATATTTGCTGCCCACCAGTATAATGCTTCCACATATTCCATCTCGACTACGGCAACAGCTTGAATTATCTTTGCCATCGAATCACCTTGAACTTCATGATACATTTGCTGGTATGAAGATGATTTTTCTAAAACAGCATATGCAGTGGCTGCTCCCCGGAGAAAAAGACTATCACTGAGATATGGATCTGTTTCAATATAATAAGCCTGGAAATGGTACGCCCTGCTTAACTGAAGAGATAGATCTATATTTTTTGGTTCTAATAAATGAACTTTTTCCATAAAAAAGGTAGCCATCACTGCATTGTCCGCATTGGAACGTTTATCCCAATTGGTGGATGCTTGCTTTTTTAAATATTCTAAATTGTTTTGAAATGCTTCCTCATGTGTTAAAAACAGGGCCGGTTTGCAGCCAATCAGCATCAGAAGGAATAGAAGAAAAAATTGTGTAAATTTGTGTGGCATAATTATTGGAACTCAGTCAATTCTTATTGGGGTTAAATTTTGATTAATAAATCTTGCTGGATTAGCTGTAAAAAATTAACACATAAATCTATTAAAGATGAAGAAGACTATTGAATTAAAAGGGGTGGACCTCCAAACTCTTCTTGGAGTCGCTGATTCTAACATTCGTTTATTAAATGAATCATTTTCAACAAAAATCCATATTCGCGGTAGTAATATTACATTGGATGGCGAACAAGCGGAAATTCCTTTGGTTCATGAAATTATCCATGAAATGATTCAAACTATAAGCCGAAAGGGATCATTAAGTAAAAAGGATGTTTTACAATTAATCAAGGTAATCCAATCTGAAAATAGACGTACCATCGATGTACCACAAGAAGTAATTCATTATGGGAAAAAAGGGGCTATTGTCCCTCGAACAAACGGTCAGAAAAGTTATGTTCAAATCAACCAAAACAATGATATTGTCTTTTCTATCGGACCCGCAGGTACAGGAAAAACATTTATGGCAGTCGCATTTGCAGTAGCCGCATTGGAAAACCATGATGTTGATCGCATTATTTTATGTCGGCCGGCTGTTGAGGCTGGAGAAAGTTTGGGATTTTTACCCGGTGATTTAAAGGAAAAAGTAGATCCGTATCTAACGCCTCTATATGATGCATTAAATGAATTGATGCCGGCTAATAAATTGAAACCGCTATTAAATAAAAATATTATTGAAATCATTCCTCTGGCTTATATGCGTGGTCGAACGTTAAACAATGCATTTTTGATTCTGGATGAAGCTCAAAACTCCACTCCAATGCAAATGAAAATGTTCTTGACCAGATTGGGGGTGAACTCCAGAGGGATTATCACTGGAGATATTACCCAAATTGATTTGCCCAAACGATCTGATTCCGGTTTAATAGATGTATTAAGTATTTTGAAAGGTGTCGATGGTATCGGTTTTGTGAAATTGGATGAAACGGATGTGGTAAGGCACAAATTGGTTCGTGATATTATAAAAGCGTATGATAAAGCCAATAATAGTAAATCATAGATTGAGTACAGCACTTGAAATTTGGAAAAGGACATGTTTATGGGAATAAACAATACTAATTTCAGGGGTTGAAATATTCAGTAATTTTTTCCAGATTAAAAAAGAAAAGCCAACAAGACGATGTTTTTTCACATATTTCGAGAATTAATAAAAATTGCTGGTCTCTCGCGCCTACGTGGCCAATGTACCAGTCGATTTTTCTGTGCTATAACACCCTGCTTAATAAAGAGGAAATATGAATAAAACTGACGTAGTCATCGTCTCAGCAAAAAGAACCCCCATCGGCGCATTTCAGGGGAGTTTAGCTACAATTCCAGCACCTCAATTGGGGGCGATTGTTATAAAATCATTACTTGAAGAAACAGGAATTGATGGGCGTTTAATCGATGAAGTCATTATGGGGAATGTCATATCTGCTGGTTTGGGACAGGCACCGGCGAGACAGGCAGCTCTTTTTGCCGGATTGCCCAATGACGTTGAATGTCTTACCATCAACAAAATGTGCGGATCAGGATTAAAAGCTGTGATGCTGGCGGCGCAAGCTATCCAGTGCGGAGATGCCTCGGTTGTATTAGCCGGGGGAATGGAAAATATGTCTTTAGCTCCGTATTTGCTTCCAAAAGGAAGGTCGGGGCATAGATTAGGTCATGGGATTGTGGAAGATAGTATCATCAAAGATGGTTTATGGGATGTTTATAATGATCAACACATGGGAAATTGCGCTGAACTCTGCGCCCGAGATCGTCATTATTCACGGGAACAGCAAGATGAGTTAGCTAAAGAATCGTACACAAGAGCAATTCACGCACAAAAAAACGGTATGTTTGATAAAGAAATTGTTTCTGTTGAAGTTCCTCAACGAAAAGGAAAGTCTATGATGGTATTGGAAGACGACGAACCCGGCAGGGCGAATTTTGACAAAATGCTATCACTAAAACCTGCATTTAAAAAAGAGGGAACAATCACTGCCGCGAATGCATCCAAAATCAATGATGGGGCAGCAGCAGTAATATTAATGTCTGTCGAAAAAGCGAAAGAATTAAATTTGAAACCGTTGGTAAAAATCGTAACCCAGGCATCCGCAGCTCATGCGCCGGAATGGTTCACAACCGCACCGGGAAAAGCCATTGACAAAGCGTTGAGTAAAGCACTGTTGGCAACCAAAGACATTGATATTTGGGAAATAAATGAAGCATTTGCCCCTGTATTACAAGCAGCCATAGATGATTTTAATCTTGATCATTCTAAAGTCAATATTCACGGCGGTGCAATTGCATTGGGTCATCCAATTGGAGCAAGCGGAGCCAGAATCTTGACAACGTTAATCCATGCAATGATAGCAGTGCAGGCGAATAGAGGATTGGCAACGTTATGTATTGGTGGTGGTGAAGCATCTGCATTAATCATAGAAAGAGTATAATGGATTTTTCATACACCGATGAACAACTGATGGTTCAAAAAACAGCTCGCGAATTTGCGATGGAGCATTTAGCTCCCGGAGTGAAAGATCGTGATGAAAAAGCTTCCTTCCCTTGTGAACAAATACAGATGCTCGGTGAATTAGGTTTTATGGGAATGATGGTTCCTGAAAAATGGGGAGGCGCAGGGTTTGATACAGTCAGTTATTGCATCGCTTTGGAAGAAATCAGCGCTGTGGATGCATCTGTCGGTGTTATCATGTCTGTGAATAATTCATTGGTATGCCAGCTTCTATACAAATTTGCAAATGAAATTCAAAAAGAGCGATATTTAAAAAAATTGGCTTCCGGAGAGTGGTTGGGTGCATTTTCTCTCAGCGAACCCCAATCGGGTTCAGATGCAAGTAATATGCTGGCATTTGCGAAGAAAGAAGGAAATGAATATATTATTCATGGGACAAAAAATTGGGTCAGTAACGGTATTAACAGTGATGTTGTTGTCCTTTTTGTCATGACAGAAAAAAATGTGGGTTATAGAGGGATATCATCATTTATAGTTGAAAAGGGGACGCCTGGATTCTCCCACGGGAAAAAAGAAAATAAATTAGGAATTAGGGGTTCAGATACGTGCGAACTATATTTTGAAAATTGCAAAGTTCCGGTTGACAATTTGGTTGGCGCAGAAGGCAAAGGTTTCAATGTTGCTTTGGGAACACTTGATGGAGGTCGAATCGGAATCGCCACTCAAGCACTTGGGATTGCAAGAGAAGCTCTTGATCGTTCTATTGAATATGCCAAGGAGCGAAAGCAGTTCGGAAAACCCTTATCATCATTTGGCGCCATCCAGGATAAAATTGCAACAATGGCTACCAAAGTCGACGCATCACGATTATTAATTCATCGAGCGGCTAAATTAAAAGATGAAGGAAAACCTTATGGCAAAGAAGCCGCTATGGCAAAAGTTTACGCATCTCAAACAGCTATGGAAAATGCAACGCAATGCGTCCAGATATTTGGTGGATACGGTTATATGCAGGAATATGGAGTTGAACGCCTGATGAGAGATGCAAAAATTACACAAATTTATGAAGGCACATCCGAAATACAACAATTAGTGATTGCCAGATATATATTAGGAAAAAAATAATGATTAATCCGAAAACAGTTGATTGGGATTCACTTGGTTTTGATTTTGTTGAAACAAAAAGTATGTTTAAAGCAGTTTCTAATAAAAATGGATCATGGGAAAATGGAGGTTTAATACCCTCTGGAAATATTTTAATTTCACCCGCTGCCAGTGTTTTGAACTATGGGCAAGGCGTTTTTGAAGGTATGAAGGCATATCAAACATCAAAGAATCGTGTTGTTCTGTTCAGGCCGGAAATGAATGCAAAAAGATTCTCGGTCTCATTAAAACGTTTATGTATGCCAGGAATCGATGTTGATTATTTTATTAACGCAGTATTAGAAACGGTTCAGGATAATATTGATTATGTTCCGCCTTTTGGACGAGGGAGTTTATATATTCGTCCTATCGCTTGGGGAACTGCTCCTACTCTGGGTGTAAAACCAGCTGAAAAATATACTTTTATGATTTATGTGTGTCCCGTTGGATCTTACTTCAAAGGGCGTGTTAAACCTCTTAATCTCAAAGTTGCATATGGTTATCATCGGGCAGCTCCCAAGGGGATTGGTAATGTAAAAGCCATTGGGAATTATTCCGCCTCACTTTATCCTTTATCCCAGGCAAAAAACATGGCATTCGATGAAGTGATCTATTTAAATGCCGGTAATGAAAATATGGTTGAAGAAGTAGGTTCAGCCAACGTGTTTGCCTTATCAGGTAATATACTAAAAACTCCCAAACTAGCAGGGTCTATCCTGCCGGGAATTACACGAAATTCGGTATTAACAATCGCCAGGGAAAAATGTGGGCTTAACGTGCAGGAAACAGATTTATCTTTGGATGAGTTATTATCATCTGACGAAGTATTCTGTACTGGAACTGCAGTCGTTGTGACACCTGTGGGAAAAATTACTTGTAAGGAGAAAGTCCATTTAATTCATAATAACAAAATGGGACCAATTACTGAAAAAATAAGAAAAACAATCTTGGGGATTCAGGGTGAAGAACTTGAAGACAGTTTTGAATGGCTTTATGAAATTGATAGATAAACCAAATGGGTTTTTAATCAAAATCCTATGAGAAAATGGAATAATTAACAATTATGCACCCACGCCGAAAAGCGCGAATTGGAGTCCTGGGGGCCTTATACGCTGAGTCACAAACCCATGAAAATCCCGAAAAAATATTACGAGATGTATATTCACGAGAATCATTTACTCATAGCAGCAAAAAATATATCCGCCTATTATTTCTGGAAACATTAAAGCATATGGAAACGTGTGATTCCTTAATTGAAACTCATTTAGAAAATTGGAAATTTAACCGCATTGCTTTACTGGATAAATTGATATTACGAATGGCTTTAACAGAGATGTTATACATTCCCGATGTGCCTTCAAAAGCTGCTATTAGTGAAGCGATTGAAATAGCGAAGGAATTCAGTTCCGAAGAAAGTTCCAGCTTTGTCAATGGGATTCTTGACGCTGCCTATAAGAATCCAAAACTTGAAAAATTATTTGAAGAAAAGTCTAATTAATATGTTACAAAATGCACTAAAGAAAATATTTGGTACTAAATCAGAACGAGATGTGAAGGAAATCCAACCTGTAGTGGATGAAATAAATTCAATCTATCCGGGATTGTCAAAATTATCGGATGAAGACCTTGTTTCCAGAACACTATCAATGAAAAAAGAGGTCCAGGATCTTCGGGAGTCAACCCGGAAAGAGTTGGAAACCAAAGGGATAGAAAAAAGCGAAATAAAAAAGACTGTCTTAAAATCCGAACAAGATAAATTAGACCAGTTACTACCTGAAGCCTATGCCATGGTGAAGGAAACTTGCCGCCGATTAACTGGGCAAACATGGAGAGCAGTCGGCCAGGAGATTAAATGGGAAATGATCCCTTACGATGTCCAGTTAATAGGTGCGATTTCGCTGCATAAAGGCAATGTGGCAGAAATGAAAACCGGAGAAGGAAAGACTTTAGTGGCGACGATGCCTTTATATCTGAATGCACTTACAGGGCGCGGTGCCCATTTGATAACTGTAAATGACTATTTGGCCCAGCGTGATGCGGAGTGGATGGGGGAAATATTTAAACGGCTTGGATTGTCTGTTGGGTTCATATTGAATACGATGAATAATACCGAACGCCAAATAGCCTATAATTGTGATATAACCTATGGGACAAATAATGAATTCGGCTTTGACTATCTTCGAGATAATATGGCATTGTCGGCAGATGAACAATCTCAGCGCGATCATGCCTTTGCAATTGTGGATGAAGTGGACAGTGTGCTGATCGATGAAGCCAGAACTCCTTTAATTATTTCCGGCGCAGTGGATGCACCAACAGATAATACTTCAAGGGAATTAAAACCCCTTGTCAGTAAACTTGTGCGAAAGCAACAAATGCTTGTAACCGAATTGGTTCAAACAGCAGAAAAAGCATTGTCTGAAAATAATGATGATGTTGCCGGAATAAAATTACTCCAAGCTTCGCGTGGAATGCCAAAACATAAACGGCTGTTAAAAGTATTCCAAGAATCGGGAACGCAATCTCTTGTTCAATCCACTGAATCCGCTTATCTCCGGGATAAAAAACTGCATGAAGTAGATGAAGATTTATACTTCAGCATTGATGAAAAATCTCATATAATTGATATAACGGATAAAGGGCGCGAAACATTGGCTCCTGGGAATCCTGAAATGTTTGTGATCCCGGATTTAGGTGAAATGTTGATGGATATCGATGAAAAAGATTCATTAAACGATTTAGAAAAACAACAGGAAAAAGAGAAAGCACATCAGCTCCATGCTGAACGAAGTTCAAAAATACATACGATCACCCAGCTATTGAGAGCATTTACATTGTATGAAAAAGATGCGGAATATGTTGTTCAGGATGGTCAAGTACTCATTGTGGATGAATTTACCGGACGAATATTGGCCGGACGACGTTACAGTGATGGGTTGCATCAAGCGATTGAAGCAAAGGAAAATGTTGAAATTCGAAGAGAAACACAGACATTAGCAACCATCACAATTCAAAATTATTTTCGAATGTATGATAAACTCTCCGGTATGACCGGCACAGCAGAGACTGAAGCTGAAGAATTGGGAAGTATCTATAATCTGGACGTGATGACGATACCAACCAACGTACCCGTAATTCGCGAGGATAGAGACGATTTAGTATATAAAACCAAACGTGAGAAATATAATGCTGTCATCGAAGAAATTGCAGAAAGTTATCAGAAAGGTCAGCCATCGTTAGTCGGAACTATTACAGTAGAAGCATCCGAATTACTTTCGAGAATGTTAAAACGCCGCGGTATTCCCCATAACGTATTAAATGCAAAACAGCATCAACGTGAGGCTGAAATTGTAACACGAGCGGGGCAACCGGGAGCGGTAACGATCGCAACCAATATGGCAGGACGCGGTACCGATATTAAACTGGGTGATGGAGTTAAAGAAGCCGGCGGTTTGCATATCATTGGAACAGAACGTCATGAGTCCCGCCGCATCGATGATCAGCTTCGAGGACGATCTGGTCGTCAAGGAGATCCGGGTTCATCTCGATTTTATTTATCATTGGAAGATGATCTAATGCGGCTTTTTAATTCTGATCGAGTCGCGAAAATTATGGATCGGATGGGTGTTGAAGAAGGAGAAGTCATTACCCATAAAATGGTTACTCGCGCCATTGGAAATGCACAGAAAAAAGTAGAACAGCGTAATTTTGGAATTCGGAAACATCTATTAGAATACGATGACGTAATGAACCAGCAGCGGCAGGTAGTCTATGACATACGTAAGCTTGCATTGAAAGGTGAGAATCTCAGGGATAATGTGTTCAACCTCATTTCTGATTTTATTGATGACGAGTTCGAAAACCAAGAAAGCCCAGATCCAAGAGACTGGGATTGGGAATCGATGCGTCAAGTATTTTCATCCGTCCTCATGGTGGATGTAAACCCGGAAGAGGTTTTACAACGCGATAATTTGGATCAGGATGCACTCCATAGTCATATTATGGAAGAGGCTGTGTCAATGTATCAAGCTCGAGAATCACTCGTTCCTTCAGAAATAATGCGGAATTTCGAACGATTCATTATTTTGAGAACGATTGATGAAAAATGGAAGGACCATCTTTATGCCATGGATCAATTGCGGGAAGGAATAAATCTCCGGGCTTATGGGCAAAAAAATCCGCTCCTTGAATATAAATCTGAAGGATTTCAAATGTTCAAGGATATGATGGCATCGACATCTAAACAAACATTACAACTATTATTCAGAACTCAAATACAAGGGGTACAGCAAGAACCGAAACCACCTTTCAAATCTACGCCAAAGAATGTACGATTTCAGCATTCAGATGCTACAGGAATGGGATTGTCTGCTCCACCTTCAAATGATCAGTCGCCAAATCGACCACAGCAAGCGACAAAAATTCCTGTCAGAGCAGACAAAAAAATGGGGAGGAATGAGAAAATTAAAATGGTAAGTCCCAGCGGTGAAATAATCACAATTAAGTATAAAAAACTTCAGATCTATATAAATAAAGGATACACTGAACAAAAATGATGTCTGAAAAAGATTTGAAATTTAGCACAAAGGCTGTTCATTCCGGCAATAGAGCCGATCCAAGTACCGGCGCAATAATTCCGCCTATTTATGCGACATCCACTTACAAGCAGGACGGTGTAGGAGAACATAAAGGATTTGATTATTCCCGAGCTGTAAATCCTACCAGAGAAATGCATGAAAAAAATATAGCCGCCTTAGAGAATGGTAAACATGGAATCGCTTTTTCTACTGGGATGGCCGCGGTAACAGCATTATTCCAAATTTTTAATTCTAGAGATCATTTTATCATATCCAGAAATACTTACGGCGGTACTTATCGGTTGCTGGATGAAGTATTTAAACGTCATGGATACGATTTTGATTTTGTAGATACGCGAGAATTAAGCCATGTCAAATCTCATATTAAAAAAAATACAAAAATGGTATTTATTGAGACTCCGACGAATCCATTATTAGAAATAACGGATATTAAATCCTTAAGCAAAATATGCAACAATCATAATCTGATATTAGGAGTGGATAATACGTTTATGAGTCCCTATGGTCAGCGTCCACTAGAATTAGGTGCGGATATTGTGATGCATAGTTCAACAAAGTTTTTAGGCGGGCACAGTGATTTATTAGGTGGGATACTTGTGACAAATGATTCCTCCTTGGTTGACCAACTGCGTTTTATTCAAAAATCTGCAGGTGCAACACCCAGCGCATTTGATTGCTGGTTATTGCTCCGATCTACCAAAACATTGGCTTTACGATTTCAACGGCAATGTGATTCTGCCTTTGCCTTAGCGAAATGGCTTGAAAAAAAGAATATTGACCGTGTTATTTATCCCGGACTTGAATCATTTCCCCAGCATGGTTTAGCAAAACAACAACAACGGACACCTGATGGCCAGACCATTTTCGGAAGCATGATTTCCATTGATTTAGGTTCAATCAAATACAGAGATTCTTTTTTATCAAAATTAAAAATATTTTCTCTAGCGGAAAGCTTAGGCGGAGTCGAAAGTCTGATATCCAATCCCTTCCACATGACTCATGGGACTATCTCCATCGATAGAAAACTGTTAATGGATATTACGGAGGGACTTATTCGTGTATCAGTTGGAATAGAGGATGAAATTGATCTCCGAAATGATTTGGAACAAGCGTTATAAAAAGGGTTAGTGTTCCCGAATTCTTACAGATAATCATCATTTGTTAAATATTTTTCAAACACCATCACTATTGGATGATATTCAAAGAGCTAGTATCCTTAATTTTTTATCAACTCTATTGAACAATTTCTAAATTAGAAGACAGAACAACCCAACGAAAAACGATTGTTCTAAGTTTATCGGTTTCCATCTGTTTTTATTTTTATGGTGTTTAATAAATATTAACTTCGCCTGCATTTTTTCAAGAAAATTTGCCGCGGTGGTGGAATTGGTAGACACGCCAGATTTAGGATCTGGTGCCTAACAGGTGTGAAGGTTCGACTCCTTTCCGCGGCACAGGAATATGAAAGTGAAGGTTCCCTGCCTGCCGGCAGGCAGGAACTCCTTTCCGCGGCACTGAATCAATTAGTTTAAAGGACCCCTTCATGGAAGCAGGCGTTCCATTATTTGATACAAAATAATATGACTGATAAAATACAAACTGATCTAGAACAAAGCCAAAAACCAGAAAAAAAATCAATTCTTCGTGTAGTTGTTCATAGTTTTTTTGTGGTTCCTTTTTTAATCGCTATTTTTGCAGTACTGATCTATCTGATGGTGAGAGTACTGACTGTTGAACCCAATACCGCCCGAGATTACCTCGAACATGTGAAGACCGGAGGAACAACTAAGCGATGGCAGGGTGCTTTTGAACTTTCGAAGATTTTATCTAATCCAAAAATGGTCCCGACAGATGACCGATTTGTCCATGAAATGATTTCAACCTTTGAGTATTCTGTCCACGAAAAAGATTCCAGAATTCGGGTTTACCTGGCATTGGCTATGGGGCGGACAGGAGATATGCGATATACTAAAACTCTGGTAGCTTCACTGAAAGACACAGATGTGTCCGTCATTGCCGCCGCAGCTTATGCATTGGGCCTCATCCATAGCCAGGATGCGCTGGATGCACTGAAACAGATTGCCAATCATGAAGATGCCGGAGTGAGGTTGCAAGCCATAATTGCTTTGGGAAATTATAAAGATGAAAGAACAACGAATATCTTAATCAATGCACTGGAAGATCCGGAAGTAAACGTTCAGTGGGATGCGGCCGTTGCTCTGGCAAAACAAAAAAATAACAGCGGTCGCAGAATATTATTAGACCTATTGGATCGAAATTATTTAGATTCATTTCTTAATATTGATCCAAATGAGCAGGATCAAACGATGTTAATTGTGATGAGAGTGATTCCCGGAATTATTGATCCTGAATTCCGAAAAATACTAAAAACATTAAGTGAAAATGATAAAAATTTGAAGATACGAGAAGCAGCACATAGAGCGTTAGGTTATTAAATTAGATATGACAGAAATAAGTAAAAAAGAATCAGCAACCAAGAATCCCGGCCCCCGACCACCGGCAGCTTTAGGAAAAACAGATTCCTCCAATGAACTGACTCGCCGGTCATTTTTTTCCTGGCTAACCATAGGTTGGTTGACCTTTGTAGGCGCAACCGGTGCTTTTTTCACTATGATGCTGCGATATTTTTTCCCCAATGTATTGTTTGAACCGGTCCAAACTTTTTTCGCTGGGGCACCCGATGACTACACCATTGGGGAGGTGGATCTAAGGTGGAAAGATAAATATGGTGTTTGGATAGTGAGAAATGAAGACGGAATTTACGCCCTATCAACTGTGTGTACCCATTTGGGCTGTACACCTAATTGGCTGGGTTCTGAACAAAAATTTAAGTGCCCATGCCACGGGAGCGGATATTACAAATCAGGAATTAATTTTGAAGGGCCTGCCCCCAGACCATTAGAGAGATTTAAAATTTCTTTATCTGATGATGGGCTAATCATTGTGGACAAAACAAAGAAATTTCAACAGGAAAAAGGGCAATGGAATGATCCAGAAGCTTTTTTGAAAGTTTAAAGGTAATGGGAAAATTCAGAAACACTCAATTTTACAAATCTATTTTTAGGGGGGGAGGTGTCCCCAAAAGTCGTCGTCAAAGGATGATGGTTGTTTTAAATAGTGTATTTTTACATTTGCATCCCGTCAGGTTACCAAAGCATGCAGTCAAATTAAAATTTACTTGGTGTATGGGAGGTCTCTCATTTTTCATTTTCTTGATACTAACCATTTCAGGTATTCTTTTAATGTTTTATTATCGCCCAACCATTGAATATGCCTACACCGATATTATTGATCTGGCAGAACAGGTACCGTTCGGTATTATGAGAGAAATTCATCGTTGGGGAGCCCACGCCATGGTCATTACTGTCTGGCTCCATATGTTCCGTGTTTTTATGACAGGTTCTTATAAGCCACCGAGAGAATTTAATTGGGTCATTGGTGTAGTGTTGCTATTGTTAACATTACTCTTAAGCTTTACAGGATATTTACTTCCCTGGGATCAACTTGCAATCTGGGCCATTACAGTCGGGTCTAACATGGCTAGGGCTACACCATTTTTGGGTCATGAAGGTCCCGGAGCCGCTTTACTGGCCATCGGTGACATTAATTTTATTACAATGGGGAGCGATGTACGATTTGCATTAATCGGGGCCCGGTTTATGGGAGAGGCTGCTTTGCTGAGGTTTTATGTTCTCCACTGTATTGGCCTTCCTTTCATCATCATGATATTTATGGCCATTCATTTCTGGCGGATACGTAAAGACGGCGGAATATCTACTCCGGTATAATGATGGAAAATTTAAAACACTTTATCGATATCATTTCCAATCCGACGATTCTTTTTACATCGACGGCACTCATATTCTTTTTCATTTTTCCCATCAATGACTGGTTTGATAAATGGAATCGCCGCCTGAAACTTTATCTCCTCTGGTCAAAAAGGTCCATGCTGATTGTTACCATCATTATGGTCACCTTTTATCTTTTTGGATTGACAGACCCGGATTTCAGATCCATCGTCCTGAAGCCAGATAATGTTCCCATTTCAGGCTTGATATTTTTAGTTTATTTCTTTACTTGGCTTTCGATGCACCAGGCGTACGAAAATGATGCAAGACTGGAAAGAGGGGAACCCCTCGATGAACAATATGATGCCCCCAATGATAAAGTATTGGTCTGGCCCGATCTGGTTTATATTGAGTTTATTTCACTCATTCTGTTTTCTGCTTTCCTACTGATTTGGTCCGTGGGATTACCCGCACCGATTGAAGAAGCGGCCAATCCAACCGAATCTCCCAATCCTGCCAAAGCACCCTGGTATTTTTTGGGACTTCAGGAAATGTTGGTATACTTTGATCCCTGGATGGCCGGTGTGGTTCTCCCCAGTTTAATTATTGTTGGACTAATGGCGATCCCCTATATCGACAGTGAACGATCCGGCGCCGGATATTACAGTTATAAAAACAGGAAATTGTCCATCGCGTTATTTATGTTTGGCTGGCTCGTTCTATGGGATATGCTGATTATCGTTGGGACATTTTTACGGGGACCTAATTGGAATTTTTTCGGCCCATTTGAATATTGGGATATCCATAAGCTGGAAGCACTAACCAATATTAATTTTTCGGAGTTTGTTTATATTAAATGGTTAAGCACCGGGTTACCTGATAATATTTTGTTGAGGGAAATGTGGGGAATTTTAATGGTTTTAGGATATTTTCTTATTTTACCCCCTTTACTGGCAAAAACCTGGTGCAGCAAAATCTACGACCGATTGGGTTCCTTTCGATATTCAATTTTTATTGTTTTGATACTGATTGCCTTGACTCTGCCAATCAAAATGTATTTAAGGTGGATTTTTAACCTGAAATACATTATTTCGATTCCGGAATACTTCTTCAACTTTTAATTCAAACATTAAAGCATGATTGATCAACAAGAACGATATTATAATATTCTTAAACTGAATCGATGGTTTGCCATATCCAGCATCGTTTTTCTGGGTATCTGGCTACTGGTATTTGCGGATGATTATAATCGCCCATGGAAGAAATATCAGAAAGAATTTCGTCAACTGGAAATTGAAAATATTCAAAATGACATTACAAATATTAAAAAACAACTGGAGCATAACCCTGAGTATTTGGAGTTGAATACCTCTCTGAAAAGCGCGAAAAAAAATCTTCATAATAAAACGGATGAAATTGATCGATTAAATGAAGAGCTCGAAAAACTCAAAGCAGAATATTATGGCGTTAATCAAAATTACCAGTTTACAAAAGCGGAATATGATGTGGCGAAGTTTTATATGGATCAAGCAAGGCATGAGCAAGGTGATATCAATGAAGCAATGAGCAAATTAGAAGAATTGGACAGGCAAATTTCCACCTATAAACTTAACCTTGAGGTGATTGATACAAAAATGGATGATTATAAGCATTTGTTAAAAAAGCTGTATAATGAGAAAAAAACGATCACGGATGAGTTAACTATTTTTACATTTAAGCGGGATTTGACTAAACGAAAATTGTCCAAGATTGATCCTGATTCCATGAGTATTGCCAATAAAATTGCCAATATCGTGAGAGATTTACCTGTTCTGGATTTTATTAATCCTTACTATGAAGTGAAACAAGTGGTAGTGAATGACTTAGAAGAGGATTTAATTTTTACCGGAATGCCAAAAGTAGATCGATGCATGACCTGTCATGTCAGTATCGATAAAAGAGGTTTTGAAAATGCTCCACAACCATTTACGACCCACCCCAAATTTGACTTAATGGTCGGATCAAACTCCGATCATCCTCTCAGTGAATATGGTTGTACTGCATGTCATGGAGGCAGAGGAAGAGGTACCGACTTTGTGTCTTCTGCCCATTCTCCGACCAATCCGGAACAAGCCGCTGAATGGAAAGAAAAGTATGATTGGCATCGTCTTCATCATTGGGATAATCCTATGCTGCCCTTGCAATATGTTGAAGCATCATGTTACAAGTGTCATAACGGAACCATGCCGGTCAGAGAAGCTCCTACCTTGAGCCTGGGCCTGGCCATCGTTGAAAAAGGAGGCTGCTTTGGCTGCCATCAAATTGACCGTTGGGAGCACACGCCAAAACCGGGACCCGGACTCACGAAAATTGCAAATAAAACCACTGAAGAATTCGCATTCAAATGGGTCTATGCACCAAGAGATTTTAAACACGATACCTGGATGCCTCACTTTTTCAACCAAATAAATTCCAGTGATGAAGCTTCCATTAAACGAACTAATCAGGAAATTCGTGCGATTGTTCATTATTTGTTCAAAAACAGCGAATCATATGAAATGGAAAATATCCCCCATAATGGCAACCCTGAAAATGGTAGAATGTTGGTAAAAAGTTTAGGGTGTATGGGATGCCATCGAATGGAAGAAGACCCCCTAGAGGATGACAAACCATCTTTTGATGCAATGCGCCGCCAGCAGGGACCTAATCTGATTTACTTGGGCTCTAAAACAAATCAACAATGGATTTATAATTGGATAAGAAATCCACAGAGTTATCATCCGGATACGAAAATGCCTAATCTTCGCTTGTCAAAACAGGAAGCTTCGGATATATCCTCTTATCTAATATCTGAAAAAAATGAAGAATTTGATGCCAGAGTTGTTCCGGATTTGGACATAGATGAACTAGATAAAATAGTAAGATCATTTTTAAGACAAACAAAAAGAAAAGAAGAAGTTGATTTTGAGATAAGTTCCATGATGATAAATCAAAAACTAAATTATGCCGGTGAAAAACTCATCCGTCATTATGGTTGTTTTAGCTGTCATGCGATTGACGGATTTGAAAATGCAAAATCCATCGGAACGCCATTGACCACTGAGGGGAGCAAACTGATTTCAAAATTAGCTTTTGGGTTTATGGGAGATGAAATTGAACATACAAAATGGGATTGGTTCAAATTAAAGTTAACAAACCCCAGAATATATGATATGATTCCGATGGGTAGTGGAAACTATGCGATGAGTGTAAAACGACCTCTGGAAAAATTAAGAATGCCTCATTTTGGATTAAATAAAGATGAACTGGACGCGATCGTGACTGTGATTTTGGGATTTGTGAAGGATGAAATTCCATCCACCAAACTCCCTGCCAGAACCACACGTAATCTGATTGTGGAAGAAGGGGAAAGGCTCATTCAGACCTATAATTGTAAAGGATGTCATTCCATAGATGGAGATGGAGGCGTTATTCGTTCTACTGTGGCTGAATGGATTGGGGAAATTGCGGATGAGTCTGCTTCAAAGGATGCTAGTTTGGTCCAATCTTTTTCTCCTCCTATTCTCAATAGTGAAGGAAGAAAAATTCAACCGGAGTGGTTGTTTAACTTTTTCAAAGCGCCTACCATGATTCGTCCGAATTTAATGGTCAGGATGCCGACATTTTCCATGATATCCAACCAAGACTGGAATAAAATAATAAAGTATTTTCAGTATAAAGATGGTCAATTACTCGCATACGAACATTCAATCGAGGTTGATAAAAAATCAGATTCTTACAAATCAGGAGAGAAAATACAGGAGTTGGGAGCTTGTAATAATTGTCATTTTTATGGGTCACAAAAACCAAAACAAACTGCATTGTCATGGGCTCCGAATCTAGTGTTGGCCAAAAAAAGATTAAGACCGGATTGGCTGAAGGACTGGTTTATTGATCCTCAACAAATCATGCCTGGGACAAAAATGCCTGCTCCGTACATTCCCACGGATGAACCTATAGACGATGTCTTGACCAATTGGGGAAGTGCTGTTGCAAGTATGAATGGCGATTCAACAAAATTATATCAGGGTTTGATTGATTATGTTATGGGAATTGATGGCGATACCGATATATCAAAAATTGTAAAGACTCATTTGAAAACAGAAGGCTATGGTTTTGTCATTGAAGAAGATGAGTGGGGAGATGACTGGTAATTCAAAAAATCAATGTGAATTGTTGGGTCTGATAAAAGTAAAATCCAGAGTTGCAGTTTGATTAAGAATAGTAATATTTTTTCTTAGCACTTTCTTTGAACCGAATTTTTCCTGCCAGGCAACCACTTCATATTCTCCAGGGCGTATATTGGTAATAACATATTTACCATCAGTTGATGTGATTGCAAAATAGGAATGATCAAAAACTTGTATATATGATTTCATCCAGGGATGAACATTGCATTTGACCACAAAAACACCTTCTGCTTTTTGGAAAATAATTGATTTTTCTTTAACTGTTTTTGGCATTCCAAAATTAAAGGGAGGATTTAATTTTGGTACACCATGGACATTATGCATGGTCGGGTCGCTATTTAATATTAGCAATTCTTGGCCTGCTCGAACACCAACAACGTGTGGTGAGTACATACAGCCTTTCTGGTCTAATACTACTGGTTCAGACGGCACCTCACGGTCATCGATAGGCTTTTTTATGTAAACGATAACGTTTGCCAGATTACCATTCTCATCCACCATTAAACTCTGGTTATATGCATTGCCTTGGTTTGAAGAACAACACACCGGATCTGAATCCATTCTAATGTATTTTTGCTTGGGAGGTTTTCCAATAAATTTGACTGTCCCAATCAAATCAATTGGATAGAGAGTTGATAGTATTAACTCAATAAAAAAAATGAGCTTAAAGTATTTCTGCATATTCTTATAGTTATATTAATAGTCGAAATTATTAGTAAGAATCAAAATAATTTAGAAACTCATAGAATGGTAAAACAAGATTGAAATCATTCGTATATTTAATCAAGTTTTTACAGTGAATAATAAGATAAAAATATCTTAAATACTTGTATTGGTTTATTTTGCATATATATATTCAATCAACAATTTCCTAAAGAAAATATGTTTAATAATCATCGTTATGAAAAGTAATTTTCACATTCTAAATAGTAAAAATGGTTTGACGCTTGGCACACATCGTATTATGAGTCCGTTGTTCCTATCTTTTCTTGGCTTCCCTCCCTTTGGTTGCCTACAAAGAACCAAAAACCACAAAATAGAAAAGATAGCTTCCCTAATGAAATGACAGACCATGATATTTAAGCAGTACTTTTGTACACTTAAGACATTATTATAAGATAGGTCTGGCTTACCCATCTCGATTAATAATGTTGATAGTGTCAAGCGTTAATATTGTAAATATTAATAGAATATTAATTACGATGTCTTACTTTTTTAATAGTGGAATACAATCAGTAATGATATCCTTCATAAGGATTGATGGATTCATTAAACACAATTATATCAAATACCAAATCTTGAAAAGTATACAAAGAACTGGGTTTGAAAGAGCTACAAAAATAAATAATATAGATATAGAGATTTAAAACTAATAATGTTTACATTCAAAAATATGTTATATTCAAAATCAGCAGAATACGCAATTCAAGCCATGATTTATCTGGCAGAAAAGAACACTGATAAACCGATAATGATCAGCAAAATTGCTGAAGAGTATGGTATACCGTATCAATTCTTAGCCAAGATTATGCAGATATTGGTAAAACAGCGATTAATTGTGGCGACACGGGGACGAAAAGGTGGAATTAATTTAGCAAAAGATTCAAAGGATATCTTTTTGCATCAAATTGTTTACGCTGTAGATGGTCCACCACCCGATAAAGATCAATGCGTCATTGGGTTAGATAGGTGCAGTGATGAAGTCCCTTGCCCCCTTCATGACCAATGGAAACCAATTCGAAAACAAATTCGCGAAATGCTTACATCTGAGCCATTGGATGACTTGGCAGAACGGGTCTTAGAAAAACGGGAGAAAATGGAAAATAAATAGATTATTTGTTTTTCCTTTTCAAAAACCAGCGCGGTCAAATTTCACGCATCCGACCTTTTTAAAAAAATTAAATTAAACCGTCATTTTATTTTATTATTTTAATAGTGGACAAATATTGTCCACTATTTTACTTGCCTATTTTTTTAACCCTTATTATTTTCCTGTACAGCATCTAAACAGTTTCATCTAAAGATAGTACACTAATTCAATAATTTAGGAGTAATTATACATTGGGAATCAGCAAGGCGAGTGATTATGCTATATTAATTATGGCTTACTTTTCATCCCAACCCGAGGGAAAAATCAAAAGTAAATCTGCTATTGCTGTCGAGTTATCATTACCGGAAGAATATTTGTCAAAAATTTTACAAAAATTAGCCAAAGCAGGTTTTATTATTTCGATTAAAGGAGTGAAGGGTGGGTACCGATTGAAGGAATTCCCATGTCGATTAACCTTCCTTGATATTATTGAGTCCATTGACGGGAAAATAAGTATTGTTGGTTGTTTATCGAATGATTCTGACATTTGCAAACGAGAAAGTCTTTGCTCTTCTCTGATACAAAAAATGGCTATGGTCAATACAGGCATCATGAATGTATTACGCAATGCTACTTTTACCGATATTTCAGTTCCAGTCTATTAAATGAAAAAACAACTAACTATTTCAATCAACCATTGATTGGTGTTTAATGAGTATTAATCCTAACTTGGAGGAAAAAGATGAATAAATCAACATTGGTAATGGTGATAACCTTTGGAATGCTTTCACAACTGTTTTCAAGTGAAATAACCGGAAAGATTGTTTTCGAAGGTAAAACACCCAAAATGAAAAAATTAAGAATTGATGCAGATCCGATCTGTGTTGCTAATAATGAAGTTCCGCCGAGATCTGAATGGCTGATTGTGGATGAAAATGGTGGTATAAAAAATATGATTGTATCTGTGATTGAAGGGGTTAAGGGATCTTATGACCCTCCGGAGACACCTGCAATTTTAGACCAAAAGGGCTGTGTTTATCAACCACATGTGCTGGCAGTCATGGTTGGACAGGAAGTGGAAATTCTAAATAATGACGGTCTGATGCATAATATACATGCGTTGCCAAAAAAAAATAAAGAATTCAATAAAGCCATGCCAAAATTTAAGAAAAAGGTCTTGACTAAATTTGACAAGGTCGAAAAACCTTTCAAAATTAAGTGCGATGTTCATCCATGGATGGGCGCATACATTGGCGTTTATAATCACCCGTATTTTGCGGTGACAGGGGAGGATGGCACTTATGCCATTTCCGGATTAGATCCGGGTGAATATGTGATTGAAGCCTGGCATGAAAAACTGGGAACGCAGACAGCAACGATTACGGTTGGAGACGGTATGACGACGGCAGACTTTACATTTAAAAAACCGTCCAGAAAGAAATAAATTTTTATACAATTATTGTTTACGAATTAACCATAAAGGAAACCCACTGATTGGCACATATTTCTGACACCCATCAAAACGAATCATTTATTCGAAAATACATATTTTCATTAGACCATAAAATAATCGGACTTCAGTACGGAATCACTAGTCTAATTTTTCTCTTTTTTGGGTTCTGTTTAATGATGATAATGCGCTGGCAATTGGCTTATCCGGAGCAGGTAGTCCCTATTGTCGGTGGTCTATTGGGAGAGGACGGTATTTTATTACCCGAAATATATAATTCTCTTGGCGCAATGCACGGAACCATCATGATATTTCTTGGGGTCGTTCCATTAGCTGTTGGTGCGTTTGGAAACTACTTCGTTCCATTGCAAATTGGGGCGCCAGATATGGCTTTCCCGAAGCTCAATATGGCAAGCTATTGGAGTTACTTCATTGGCGGAACAATCATGGTTGGCAGTTTTTTTACTCCGGAAGGTGCTGCCCGTTCCGGGTGGACATCTTACCCACCTTTATCGGTGATTGAAGTGGGCCAAACGATTTGGCTAATTGGAATGGTGTTTCTCATTACGTCTTCACTGTTGGGATCAGTAAACATTATTACAACTATTATTCAGTTAAGAGCTCCGGGATTATCGTGGATGCGTCTTCCCTTCTTTATCTGGTCTCAGTTTGTAACGTCTTTTTTACTATTGCTAGCCTTTCCTCCTCTGGAAGCAGCTGCCGTATTACAATTGATGGATCGACTGGCGGGGACCAGTTTCTTCTTACCCAGTGGACTAGTGGTTTCGGGAGAACAATTAGCCGTCAGTGGTGGAGGTAGTCCTTTACTCTGGCAGCATCTATTCTGGTTTTTGGCACATCCGGAAGTCTATGTTTTAATTTTACCCGCCATGGGTATTGTGGCTGAAGTGATTGCCAATAATACACGGAGACCACTCTGGGGCTATAAATCAATGGTCTACGGATCGGTATTTTTGGGATTCATGTCGTTTATCGTGTGGGCGCATCATATGTTTATTACCGGTATGGGGAGTACCATGAGCTCCTTCTTTCAGACAACGACAATGATTATTTCGATTCCTTCCGTCATCATTTTGTCCGCCATGTTTATTTCTCTATGGGGTGGTTCCATTCGGTTCAATACTCCCATGTTGTTCGCCCTGGCGTTCCTTCCCATGTTTGGTATTGGCGGCTTAACTGGATTACCTCTGGGGTTATCAGCATCGGATATCCATCTTCATGATACCTATTATGTTATCGGTCATTTTCACTATGTTGTGGCGCCAGGAACTATTTTTGCATTATTCGCCGGTCTTTATTACTGGTTTCCAAAAATTACCGGAAGAAAAATGAATGAAGTTTTAGGCAAAATTCATTTTTGGCCTTCGCTTATTTTTATGAACGGAGTATTTATGCCAATGTTCATTCAGGGGTTGGCCGGTGTCTCAAGAAGACTCTGGGATGGGGGATTGCAGTATGCCCATGCTTCGGGGGTGGTCCAATGGAATGAATTTATGTCCATCTCTGCCTGGATGCTGGGACTAGCGCAGATACCGTTCATTATCAATATTTTATACAGTATAAAAAATGGGAAGAAAGTTGATAGAAATCCCTGGAAATCTACTACCCTGGAATGGACGGCACCTTCCCCACCATTGCCTCATAAAAATTTTGAAAAAATTCCCAAAGTCTACCGGACGGCGTATGAATATAGTCTCCCGGGACGCAGTCAGGATTACACCCCGCAAACTGAACCGAATAAAGGGTAATCATTTATGGAAATTCCTTATACAATTAAAGAAAGACCCGATACAGGATTAATCAATTCCAAAATTGGAATCTGGTTATTTTTAGCTTCAGAAGTTATGCTTTTTGGTGGTTTATTTTCTGCCTATGTTTTTTTGAGACTGGGGGCGGCTGAAGGGGCCTTCCATGAATGGGGACAGGTCTTAAATGTACCCTTGGCCACCTTGAATACATTAATCTTGATTTCCTCCAGCGTCACAATGGTCATGGCCTGGGCCTCCTTGAAATTAAATGATTTTAAACAGTATAAATTATATATGGGCTTGACGCTTTTGTGTGCTGCCGCTTTTCTGGTGATCAAATATTTTGAATATTCCGCTAAATTTCACCACGGTCTCTACCCGTCTACCAACACTTTTATGGCTATTTATTTTACATTAACTGGGTTACATATGCTCCACATTATCGGTGGAATGATTGTTAACGGATATTTTTTCGGGCCCGGATCCAAAATGTGGAAAACAGAGCCGGAACATTTTACAAACAGGATTGAAACAGCAGGATTATACTGGCATTTTGTTGATCTGGTATGGATTTTTCTATTCCCTGTTCTTTATTTACTCTAGGAGTTAGACATATGAATACAGAAGTAACGGCCTTAGAAATTAAAAACCACGTAAAGGTCTATATCATGATCTTCGGCCTATTAGCCGTATTAACGCTGGTAACTGTTGGTGCATCCTATCTGAACCTGGAAGCGGGAGAGACCATTTTTTTGGCCCTGTCTATTGCCACCATTAAGGGATCGCTGGTCGCGGGTTATTTTATGCATTTGATTTCCGAAAAAACCATGATAAAATGGGTGCTTATGCTAACCATATTTTTCTTTTTACTGCTGATGTTTCTTCCAACCATTTCTGTGATAGATCAGGTGAATTTCCGATGATTTCTCTAAAAACATTTCACCTGTTTTTCATTTCCATGTCATTCATTATTACCATCTGGTTTGCCATTTATATTTTTCAGCAGCCATCCAATGGACTGTCGCCTGCTGTGGGCATTTTATCATTGGTTTGTGGAATGGGACTGTTGATTTATGGAAAAAATGTCTACAAAAAATTCAAAGGATTATCATGAAGAAATTATTCACAACCATTATGGTAATGGCATTATCATCTGAAATGATCTGGGCTTGTGCGACTTGTTTTGGAGATCCGGATGCACCGGCAACCCACGGAATGAATGGAGCCATTATCGCGTTATTACTTGTAATCGGAAGCGTGCTGTCTGCTGTGGCAGTAAATATTGTATCTTTTAGAAATAGAGCAAAAATGTATATGAATCAAGAACATAGTCAATGAGGGATTAAGATTTAATGATTGAAATACTTCGACATGTTGGGTTACCGATCAGCGCATCTACAGATGGAGTAGCCATCGATGAAATTATTGGCTTGGTACACTGGCTTATGTTAGTGTTGTTTATTGGATGGGGTCTGTTTTTTATTATTTCCCTTGTAAAATTTCGTGCATCAAAATACACCAAAGCGGATCCGGAAGGCGTTAGGTCACATATTTCATCTGTGTTAGAAGTCGTTGTAGCCATTATTGAAATGATTATTTTAGTCGGTTTTGCCCTTCCTGTTTGGGCGAATCGTGTGAATAATGTGCCAGATTCTGGTGACGATATCGTCCATTTGCGAATTGTGGCCCAGCAGTATGTCTGGAATATCCACTATCCGGGACCGGATGGAAAATTCGGTGAAACAAGGCCGGAACTAGTCGATGAAATGGAAAATCCTATCGGATTGGATCGTTCATCTGAGTTTGGAAAAGATGATTTTCTCACCATTAATCAACTCCATATTCCTGTCCATAAAACGGTAAGAATAGATTTATCAACCAAAGACGTGATTCACAGTTTTTTTCTTCCTGAATTGCGGGTAAAACAGGATGCCATTCCTGGAATGAATATCCCTGTTCATTTTGAAGCAACGATGACCACAGATAAATTCCTGGATTCCGTGAAGGGAACACCGAGGGAAGGAAAAGGATTCGAAATTGCCTGTGCTCAATTATGTGGTATGGGACATTATAGAATGAAAGGCTTCTTGACCGTCCACGATCCGGCAGGATATGAAGCGTGGTTGGCTGATCAAGAAGCATTGTTAAATGAAGAAGATGATTGGGAAGATGATGGTTGGTAGGTGTCATAGTATTCTGTTCAATTATGGTTGATCAATCCTGGTGATAACACTTCATTTCAAAACGAATGATCAAAATATTGCATTCTAATCCATAACCATTTTTATGTTAACAGAAATATCCTACCTTTATTATCCATCAAAATGATGACTTCCCATTGCCATATTTTTCGCTGTTATACCAAATTTGTTGTGGGAATGACTCTTTTTTTGATTTTTGTTGGGGCATTGGTGAAGAGTCACGAAGCCGGACTTTCTGTGCCGGACTGGCCGACAACCTACGGGTACCAAATGTTTGCCTTTCCCTGGTCCGATATGGTTGGGGGCATTTTTTACGAACACGGTCACCGGATGCTTGCAACTTTCTTAGGCGCCTTGACTTTAATAATGGCTTTCTGGCTGGGATTAAAAGAAAAGAGAAAGCCGGTGAAACTCTTGGGTTATACCGCTTTGGTCCTGGTTATTGTCCAGGGACTTCTTGGTGGATTAACCGTTTTGTTTTTTTTACCTGTTTCTATTTCTCTCCTTCACGGTGTGGTGGCTCAAACATTTTTTCTTGTTGTTATTTTGATTGCTTTTTCCCAATCCAAGGAGTTCCATCAAGGAAAGCGATCTTATCGGGATGGAAGTTATTTTTATATCCTGGCATTGTTAATTGCTGTTTTTATTCAATTAATTATCGGTGCTTGGATGCGCCATACTGAATCTGGATTGGCCATATATGATTTTCCCAAAATGGCGGGAGCCTGGTTGCCGTTGTTTAATCATGCGATGTTGAAACATATTAATGACTGGCGTTTTAATATGGACCTGCCCGATGTGACGTTATTTCAGGTAATGATTCACTTTATTCACCGGTTAGGGGCATTGGTTATTTTCGTACTTACAGTTGTCACTCATTATAAAATGATCCGCTATCTAAACCGATATTCAAGGAGAATTAAAAGGAACCTGTATTTTTTAGATAGCCTAATTTTGATCCAAATTCTATTAGGCGCTTTTACCATCTGGTCAGCCAAAGGGCCTTTCATTACGAGTTTTCATGTAATGAATGGCGCCATGGTCATGGGTGCTTGTTTTTTATTGTTATTAAGATTGTCCGATTTATCATTTTTAAGGGCGACATAAACGATGAAAACCAAACGAATGACAGGAAAAAACTTTGCTGCCTATTTTGAATTAATGAAACCCAATATCATGTCTTTGGTATTGGTCACTACCGTATTGGGGTATTACTTAGGTGGAAATGGTATTGATTCCTGGTCCAGGTTGGCAATGGTCCTTTTCGGGACGGCCTTAACGGCCGGGGGGTCTGGAGCATTAAATCATTATTTGGAAAGAGATTCAGATAAATTAATGGACCGGACCAAAAATCGACCAATTCCAACGGGGATGATTTTACCGGCTGATGCGTTAATATTCGGTGTAATCCTGGTGGTCTCCGGGACCGTATTCCTCGCATATAATATTAATTTATTAACGGGGTTTTTGTCAATAATGACATCATTCCTGTATATTTTGGTTTATACGCCATTAAAAAAAATAACCTGGTTGAATACTTCAATAGGATCGATTCCAGGGGCCTTGCCGCCTGTAGGAGGCTGGGCAGCGGCTACAGGAGACCTAAGTACTGGTGCATGGATATTATTTGCCATTATGTTTCTATGGCAACATCCCCATTTCTATGCAATCGCGTGGATATTTAAAGAAGATTATGCCAAAGCTGACTTTAAAATGCTTCCGGTCATAGAGCCGGATGGAAAAAGAACCGTCAGGCAAATATTCTGGCATTTGATTTTATTAATTCCCATATCTGCTATGCCATATTTTAGCGGCATTTCCGGGGATTTCTATTTGTTTAGTGTTATTATTTTAACTGGACTCTTTTTTATTTCAGCGATACCCATGTATCGTGAAAAAAACAGAAATAATGCCAGGGCGCTTTTAAAGTCGTCCATTATTTATTTACCAATTTTATTAATCTTGATTGTTGTTGATAAAGCTATATGATTTCTCAACGTAACCGATTCATTATTTATGTGATTGGTGCTATAATAATTGCCGGCACGTGGTGGATAAAGACCCCGAAACCATTGCCGATTCTTGGGAGTATACCTTCATTTGACATGATTGATACTAATGGCGGTCCATTTGGATCGACGGACTTAAAGGGAAAAATCTGGGTAGCTGATTTTATTTTTACCACCTGTGCCGGTCCATGTCCCGTAATGAGTTCAGAAATGGCTGGAATTCATAAAACATTTATCAATGATCCAAATATTCAGACAGTTTCTTATTCAGTTAATCCTGATTATGACACACCGGAAGTTTTGAATGAATATGCCAAACGATTTGATGCAGACACGGATCAATGGCATTTTCTTCATGCTCCAGAAGAAGATATTCGATCGATCATTATAAATGGATTCAAAATGGGGGACATGGAAGATATTGTATTTCACAGCACGCGATTTGCATTAGTAGATAAAAATAATAAAATACGCGGTTACTACATCGGCACGGATCACGATGAAGTTAATAAGCTGAAACACGACATAGTTCAATTAAGCCAATCAAATTAATAAATGTCTGATTCCATAAAATCAGATAGATTCTGGCTAAATATTATTTATATTGCTTCTACGATTATTACTTTCGCTGTTGCATTTTTAATCCTGGGGCCAAGACCTGAAGGAATGGAAGGGAGTATAGACGTTTCTTCCTTACCCACCGTTAATGCTGTACTTAATAGTATCACTTCCATTCTTTTAATTATTGGATTCTTTTTCATCAAACACAAGAAAAAAGAGATTCATAAAAAATTTATGTTAACAGCATTTGGCACCTCATTTGCATTTTTAGTTTCCTATGTCATCTACCATTGGTTTAAAAGTGGTCCAAAGGTCTACGTGGGAGATTTTTCCTCTGTATATTATATCATTTTATTAACACATATACTGCTTGCTGTTATCATAATTCCTCTAGCACTGTTAACGTTATATAGAGGTTGGACGACTCAGTTATCCAAACACCGTAAAATAGCGAAAATTACATTTCCCATTTGGATGGTTGTGTCCGTTTCCGGCGTGTTAGTATATTATATGTTATATTAAAGAATTTTTACTAATCCTGCAAAATTGGGATTGGTTTTGAATCCATGATGCTGGAAAAATTCCGACGTCATAAATGGAACGGTCACGTAGTGTACTGAATTTTTCTTTAATCGCTGCAAACATTCATTTAGCAGTCTTGCGCCCAAACCACTATTATGATATTTTTCGATAAGCGCTATTTTTTCCAAATGAGCTGTTTGGTCATCAATGATTTTCCAATAAATGCCTCCACATTGTTTATTAGCAGGTGAAAACATCAATAAAAATATATGTTCTTCAGTAAAATTTGCATGAAGATTAAAGGATAATAATAAATCATGAAATAACGCTAATTCTTTTGGTTTATGTGGTGGTCGTATAGTAAATAAATTATTTCCTTTATCCTTAATCTTAACGATTAATTCATGTTTATGCATTCCAGAATCATGGAGTATTAATTCGGCATAGTCTGAAGGTTCTACATGATGATAAATTAATCGAGTCAGGAAATAGGCATCATTCTCAGAACAATTCGAATCAATTATTAATCTCCGTATCATGGATTCGGCTTCCTCTTGGCTCATGGTGGAGTTAAATAATCCTGATGATAATCTAAGAAGTTCCTTCACAAGGTGAGTTTCATGATTTAGAAAACAGGTTAAAAGAAAAAATCGAATCCTAATGACCGGGTTTTCTTCGTGCAATTCATGCAATTTATAATCTTTATATAATTCTTGAAGAATTTCACTCTGGGCCTGGATAGTTGCATCTTTATTCAAATCCATCCAGCGTTGAAATCGACGAGAAGCAAAAACGACCGGTTTTGGTAAATATCCATACATTGAAACTTTGTCGATGTACTCTTGAATGACTTTGGCATTTAACCCATGTATTTCATTATTTCTTAATTCATGACCAATTTTCGTTAATATGGATAACCCATCTGCTGTACCTGATGTTTGCAATATGCAGGAAAAAATAACATCCCATTTCACTACATGATTCAATCCTTGAAAACGGTTTTCAGTCGATATAATGAGATTTTCATATAAAGATATTAATGCCTCTAAAAGAGATTCTACTTTTATTGTCTTGAATGTTCGTATTAATCGCACATGTGTTGCATTGTCAAATTCAGAAACAATCACATTCTTGATAGTGGGATTTTTAATTGTAAGCTTGTAGTCTGTTTTTGCCATAAAATCTATATATCCCTGCAAGCTGCTCCATCCAAAATGCAGCCAGCGCATATCCCATCTATCACGCAACTTTTTGTTATTTATTTCATTCTCCCTACTTTTTAAATACCAATAAACGTCCGAACCACGGTCATACTCAGTAATAATGGTCTTTTGTTCTGGCCAGTATGTAATAAAATTATTTAGGAGATTTGTATTTTCAATTCCCGAACTCATTAGTATTTGCCGGTTAGATATATCATCTATTTCTTTCTTGGTAACGTTTGGTAAATGAGAAATGATAAAATTGTATGCGGATCCGTCCATCAAAGTCAAAAGGGTTCTGTATTGGATACATCCATCTTCACGGCTTAGTTCACTGACCCAAATCCCTTCATTATCAATTTCAGAAAGATCAACAATTCTTCCACCTGTAAGAACAAAAATTGTTGAAAAAATGACCGATTGTTTTTGAAATAGATTGAGGATGTAAATCTGCTGATCTCTTTTAATTGACGGTTCAAATTGTATTCTTTTTTCCCAGTCTTTCCCGTTGGTTTTTTGTTTTGGCAACATAGTGAAAAATCGCTCGGACAAAACTTCCATACTCAACTTAATGTGTGGAGATAATTCAGTATTTATCGATGAATGCGTCCAGTTGTTTAATTCATGCCTAATAAAAGAAAAATATTTCGGATGGATTAATGCAATATCAACACATAATTGAAACAGCATCTCTATAAAATGATGAGATGTGGAGTCGGTCGAATTTTGTTTTCTGGCGGAAGTAAGCTCTAATAAAATTGCTTCTATATGGATATATTTCAGCCTGGTTTTATCTAAATCCCATGTTTTAAGTTTTTTAGCATTACGCAACTTTTCAAATAGGATCTTTAAGTTTATTAGAAAAACGGATTCGTCAAGATAGGGGATAATGAAATTAAAGATCTTTTGGGAGAATCTTAAATTCTTGTCGTGAATCATACGCTCCAGTATAGCAACACCAATTCTTCTAAACTGGTTATCACTGTTATCAAACACTCTATTTATCAATTTCAACCCAGATAGTTTGTGTTCCATCAGTGCTAATACTGCATTATTCAACAAGTTCAAGGGTGAGTTAGTATCAGCCATCGGTTGTGCAGGCGATTTAATGGCCATATCAAACACTGATAATTCTTTTGATTTTTTAAAATGTATTAAATCGAAAACAAGACGCCCGGTAAATTCAATTAATTGTTGATTTCCAATCCACAATCTTGGATCGAGAAGAAGCTCCTCAAGATCTATATGATCTTGGTTAACCTTATATATGAAATCTCCTAAATGCAGATGATTTCCTCTCCAAGTACATCTGCATCTTTTATTGATGGATTTTATAATCAAATACTGTTTTTTTAAGTGAATACCTTGCGGTATAATTTCTAATTTCTTAAAAAACCAATTTGGAATCGATAGGCGATTCCCATTTATATTCAATTCAGTCTGATCACTAGAATATAACTGTTGAATAATATCAGACCATCGATTGAGGATATTTTTCCGCTTATAAGTTCCTTTCTGTGTAAGTTCATCATTTTCAATCGTAAAATTTCTGGGAATGACAGCAAAATTAATCATGCGTTCATAACTCGATAAAAAACCATTCACAGAGTGGATGAGTGCTCCGATAGAAGATCTGATTTCATCAGGATTTCTGTCGGGGAAATGAGCGTCTAAATATTTGGGATTTGGGTAGATTAATACAGTATTATAATCCATTCGATCACCGACCAGAAAAGCCGATTCGATTGCATCAAATTCTTTCAGCATATTTTCGATTTTTTGTGGGGTAATTGTTTGTCCGGATGCACTTTTATAGATTTCTTTTTTTCGATCATGTATATAATAATGACCATTTTTCTCAGCAAAAATATCACCAGTGTGAAACCAGCCTTTTTTCAATGTTGAAACTAGAGGATCTCCATAGTAATGTTTAGAAATATAAGGACCTTTGAGCAAAAGTTCTCCATCGGTGGAAAGACGAAGCTCTATACCAGGTAAAGCAAGCCCAACCGAATCAATATTATAGTCACCTGGAGGAGTCATTGTAATTCCGCCAGTAGCTTCAGTCATTCCGTACCCGCTCAAAAGATTAATGTCATTTGATTGAAAAAATTGAAAGATATCCGGATCAAGATAGCCAGCAGCTGATAAACCCCATTTTAAAGAACCGCCTGTTACTTTTTTAACGACATTTTTTATCAAAATATTATCATTTGTATCCGCCGATGTTGTTGACTGTATGGTATTATATAATTGAGTCCATCTTCGGGGGACACTAATAAAAACAGAAGGCTTTATGGTTATAAAATTATTCTGCAATGCCTTAAAAGAAGAATCTTGGGCAAACGTATAAGACGCTCCCCAAAAAATACTGCCTTGCAGTTCAAAAAATCTACCGAATGTGTGATAGAGTGGGAGGTAGCATAAAAAGGAATCTTTTGAACCAATTTCAGGTAAAGCCAATGCTCGGGCGAAGCGTTTAATTATAAAATTATTCTGTGTAAATGCAATGCCTTTGGGTTCCCCTGTTGTCCCGGATGTATACATAATAGTAGCAATGCTATTTAAATTAACTTGGTTAATCCGTTTTAAAACGAGCATGGGGTCAATTTTTGTATGATTTGATATAAAGGAATCCCAATGAGACGAATTAAAATTGATTAGGGTTAAGTTTGAAATGGTCGCCTGTAAATATTCATTCCAGTGAATTTGTTTTTCTCCACCAATAAAAATATGGGTTATCCCGCTCTGATTAATGATGAATTCGATGTCACTATCCGGTGCATTTGCAGGTATAGGAACATTGACAAAATTATATGAAAGACATGCCATATCTAACAAAGCGCCGTGAAAAGAATTTGGAGTTAATATTCCGACTCGAATAGGTTTATCGGCAGCAGTTTCTTCAAATGTTAATGCTTTGGCAATTGTTAATACTTTATTCCAGACTTCATCATAAGTGAAAATATTTAATTGTGTTCCATGAAATTCTCTAAAAAGGACGTTGTTTTTATATCGCCGGGTTCGGTTATAAAATAAATGTCCGAACGAATAATGGGATATTTGAATTAATTCAATCAGTAGGTTGAGCCAGTCTTCAATCCGATTATGCATTACAACCGAAGAGTTCACTTGTGGAAAATGACCTAGATCAAGAAAAGTGTGAATGACTCTACGATCAATTTTTCCGGATACTAATTTCCGGCCAATATCAAATAGGTGTTCAATATTTGGAGAGTCGACCAATGATTCTTGAATCAGATCTTGCATGGATTCCCTTGTTAAGTCCATGAAGAAAATTACGGAGATTCTGTTGAATCTTTAGGCAGGATTTGATACAATAAAGACTCTCATCATTAGCCTTTACTATACCAGCAATATCAGAAGTTTAAACTAAAGGTAATGCGGTTTACTAAACCCAGTAATCCTAAGCTAGAGATAGAATAATCCACCCGAAAATTGATCGGGACGAAGGATAATTTTTCAGTATCAATTCCAAAGCCGTACGCCATGTTTGAAACATACCCAAAACCATTGTCACTATCGATAGCGTCTTGATATGCAGCGGCATCTGTATCATCGCTTAAGTCATCACTGAATTGCATGAACTTGAATTGCATCCCCGTACGAATATAAAATGCATCCAGAATTTTTACTTCACCGCCCAGGACATAATAGGGATTGTAATCTCGGGGGTCAAAATATTCCCAGTTCACGGTCACCTCAGCCAATTCCTGTTTTATAAATCCATTTTTTCCAACTGGTGTCATTGACAACCCAAATCGAAATGCCATGGGTAAAGACCAATCATCTGTATTTAAATGAGCTACAACACTTGGACGCCCAGGAAACTCTTCATCTTTCACATCCACTTTATTATCTGTTCCATACAAGCGCATCTTTGTTCCAAAATTTGTAACAGCCATACCGATACGAAGTCCATAAAAATCAGTGACATATTGTGAGCCAGCATCAACGGCAAATGCGGTAGCGGATGAGAATGAAATCGTTTCTTTAATTATTTTTGCTTGCACACCGACTGCAAAACGGTCACTAATTTTTTTACCATATCCTAATCCAATGGAAAAATCACTAGCGGTAAACGTCCCTTCTCCATCAGTAGCAAATTCTGTCGTTTTTGTCATCTCACCCATATCAAAATAAACAAGACTGACACCAAATGACCCAAGTTTTCCAGCCGGAAAAGCCGCAGCTATATAGCTGTGTTTCATATCTGCAATCCAGTTAAAGTAACTGAATTGAACCTGTGGTGAAGTTAAATGAGCGATTCCGGATGGATTCCAGTATAAGGCGGATGCATCAGCGACTTGGGCTGTATACGCACCTCCCATTCCTTCCGCTCGGCTGCCCACTCCAATTTTTAAAAAATTAACAGCAGACGTTCCAACATTATCAAACTGAGCGCTGGCTATTCCAACCAGCAGGATGGATAGTATAAGTATTTTCTTCATTTGATCACCGCGAATTTGCTTATGAATTCTTTTTTAGCTGAAATCACATGAAAGAGATAAACTCCAAACGCGATTTCCTGACGATTGTATGTTTGTAAGTCCCACGCTTCAATGCTGGGGCCACGCCAGCCATTACTGTTCTCTTCATGTTTGAGTATTTGTACCAATTCACCTGCAGTATTGTATATGCGAATTACACATTTCTCAGGTAAGTTTTGAAATTGTAATTCTCTTTCATATGCAACTGATTCATATGCAGACGTTGATTTATATGGATTGGGAACAACCAATATCTCATCAATATCCCCCTGTTCAAGAACGTAATCATCAGCGACTGTCGTAATGGTATATACATCCTCTCCGGGAAGCAAAGGATTTTGAAAGGAAACTCTGAAAATATTACCCGACTCAAATCGCGTACTGCTTTTATTGAATTTCATCATCCATCCGAATAATCCAGCGTCGGCAGCATAATCAAATGAAAACAGGTGTGTAATGTTCGCGTTATAACTTTCGTATATGGGAATGAAAAACACATTTTTTGTGAATTCATAAACACCAGGTCGATCATTCGTTTCTTCAATAATTGGTTTACTACCGGCAGCTTGGTAGACTAAACAACCGATCTGTTTATTTTCTTCTGTTGACCAAATCGAAAATGGTAACGCTATGGTATCCACTGTAGTAAGTGTAGAGTTAAAATAGCATGCAATTGAATTTTCACCAAATCTAAAATCCAAATCAAGCTGAAGCTGTGAGAGTTCAGGCCTTCCTTCGGGTTGATTCACGGGAATATTTTCCAGAAATCCAGCAAACGTTCCGTCCGTTGAACCTGTATAAATACCTCCAAAAACTATGGACGTACTTGTATCATTATCCGCAATTGTTTCTAAAGAAGAAAAACTTTGAATATCCCATGCCGCATCTGAAAAAAGCGGAATAAACCCATCAATGACATGAGTCATTATTCCGGCACTAATATCCGAAGTATCCATTGACACAACCATTTCCATAACATCAGTGTCATAAACAGAGTAGTAGTTTGACTCAATAGTATCAATTGCAGCAAAACTGCTATCGCTGGTGACTTCAGTTGTGTCGTACAAAACAGTGTCTCCAAATGTTATCGTATATGTATGACCTTTACTTACGAAATCGTCTGGTGTAATGGGTAGACCTAGAAATTCCAAGGTGGACGGAACGGCTAAAACAGCCGTTAGTACTGCATCAGATTCTCCGGATGAATGATCTACTGTAAATGACCCCCTATCAAAACCGGCCGAATTTTTTTGGGGTATAGCAGCAACTGTATTGTCTGAATCGTTGGCATAAGCATTTTTCGACCTCGAATTCTCAAGCGGATCAACAGCAGAACCTGCCCAGTCATCAGGACCGTCATAGGCTGAAACAGCATACCAATACTCATATCCATTCACAACATTATTATCAACAAATGAATATTGCAGACCCGCATCAGATCCTAAGTTATAATAAATCAATGGGTCTGTAATAACGTAGGAACCTGCTATACCGTCAGGCTTGTCATAAATAGCTAAAGGTTTGTATACATCTGTGGGATCACCGTTAAGATCTGTGACGACAGTTCCCCACATATTCCCACGGTCCATGCTGCGGTATACGCGATACCCCTGGAATGCATTATTCAGTGTAACAGGGTCTACGGAATCTTCACTACGATCGTCCCAAAATAGGACAATTTGACCGTCATCTTCGATAACCTGTACAACCGGCGATTCAGGTGGCTTGGGTGTAGCGCAATCATTATCATACAATGATTGAAATAACTTTGCATTTCTGATTAAATCAGCCTCATTAATTCCCACAAAATCAGCGAACGTAAAAATGACTTGTTCTCCCGGAGCAACATCAAAAGGGCCTGCATTGATGACCCAAGTAATATCAGGACCGTAAGAATAGGGTTTCTGATAAATATCATTAACATTCGGTGTGATATTCTGAGGGGTTTGTATTCCGTGCTGCATCTGCTCAGTATAAGCTTGTGCATCGCTCTGAGAATCTTGACTGTATTCGTACGTGTAAAAATTGGAGACATCATAAGACGAATCAGTTCCATCACTGTTAAATTTAGTACACTCGAGAAATTTCAATCCAATCCAGCCAATACCCGAAGATTTAAATCCTTCAGAAGCATCATCCCCATCGTACACTAAAGCAAAATTTGAGAGAAGCTTCGCATCGGTTGTATCTACTAATTTTTCAGCAATAAGTGAATCATTTTTCGGAATAAAAAGTGCAAAATCATCTGTCCATTCAGCTCCACCTTGTTCAGGTGCATCAGGATCACCGGCAATTCCAACATAGCAGTCTTTAATAGTATCTTTTCCGACGTTCGTCATCTGTTGTATGAATATGAGACCGTCATTTCCAAATGACAAGGAATAATTCAGTACCCACACATCGAAGCGGACATTTAATGGACCCACACCATTATTACTGGCAAATGTGTTTCCTTCTGCAGGATCATTGTCCGTAACCACAAAATACGCCTCCCTTTCTGCTTGGACACCAATACCGCATGGTGCATCGGGAAAACCATCCGGACCCAATTCCGGTTCGATGCCGGGGAAATAAAGCGTATCCCCGTTTCCCTCAATGTCATAGATAATGGATTCATACGTACCTGTATTATCAGTTTGCCGAGGCCAAGTTGCAGGCCATGACTCCGGCATATCGCTAAACGCGATTCCAATATTTGCTATCGCATCTACTACGCCTGAATCATATCCCGATAACGGCTCAAATTCTTCTTCATTATCCCGGACAGAACCACGAACGCCCACTGCAACAGATGGCTCCCCATTAATGAGACCTCCGACCATGGGTGAGGCTGTCCAATAATAAGTACAGCAGCCATCTTTGAGCATACTTCCGGCGGGGAATTCATGATTCAATCCCCAACGATCATAACCATATATAGCGGCATTGGATAAACGGAGTGTCAAATTTCCTTTGTCTAACACACTCCGTTTTCTATCGTCATACGAAGAAATTTTTTCTATTCTATCCGGAAGAAGCTTTTTGTCGTATTGTGGAGCAATCACTCTATTGTAATATTCGATTTTCGAAAGTGTGCTTGCATCGCCACTGTATAATAAGGCGCAACCGAACAAACCAAAAAAAATAATTTTATTCATTATTACCTCAATCCTACATTGATTCCAAATTCAATATGCCGCGGTGCACTGTAATAATAAGGTCGATTTACCCACATAGGTGAATTATTGGGGTTCAAACTTTCATCAGGTTTACCGGTGTCATTAAATACATTTAATATATTTTGACGATCAAATAAATTTGTCACGTCTGCATAAAATCGTACATTTGCAACATTACCAATTTTCATATCGTAATATGCCTTGGCATCAAACGTTGATGTGAAAGGCATGCGGCCGGAGTTTTCATCATCAATATTCCTTCCACGAGAATCAGTTGGGGTATATGGCAACCCACTTCCCATATTTCCCAATACATTTACGCCAAAACCCTTTGGATGCTGAAAGTCTAAGCGCATGTTGAGGGTATGGGGTTGATCCCAAGCCATCGTAATTGTCCTGTGAACTGGGTGATCTCCATAAACAGATGCGTAGTATGCAGCCCAATAGTCTGATTCTTCATTTCCTGTATTTCCTTCAGATCGGGAGAACGAGTAAAATATTTCCCAGCTGAAGTTTTGGGTCATTAACTTCCGCAAACCCAGTTCAAATCCTTTCGAGTTAGCGTAATCCATATTTTCAAAAATGGCATATTCTGTGGGATCTGCATCATATATATTGGCTGATATATAATCATGACGATCGTTGTAAAATAGAGTTAATGTTAACAAGAATTCCGGATTTACAAGTGTTCTCAAGCCAAATTCATACTGAACCGCACGCTCCGGTTTAATGTTGGGAGAACCAACAGGAGGGATGTACCAATCGCCCAAATTAAACGGGAATGGATACATGGAATTTCCAAACATCCCAAATAGTGTTTGAGAACTGACGTTTGATAATCCACCGGGAACACCTTCATTTCCAATGCCATTCGAGTTGGAGTAGTCATACATATATTCATAGTCAGGGTACTTGAAAAAGTGACCATAGGAAAAATGAAATGCAGTATTTTCTGTTACAGGATATCCAATCCCTATTCTCGGACTCCATTGTGTTTTTACGGTTGCTTTATCCGGTCGGCCAAATGAACCGTCTTCTTCGATATATCCCCATTCCACATCGCCGGCAGCAAAGGCATCAAAGTCAATGGATGTTAAATCACTCGTTTCATAGACTTCACCGTTGTAACGATATCCTAGATTTTTTGTGGGATCTGCATATTCACTTTTGGGATCAAGGACATCATAACGTATTCCAAGGTTGATGATAAGGTCATCGAACTCCATTTTATCTCGAATATAAAAAGATGCCTCGATAGGTTCTTTTTCCCATAGGATAAATGATGCATCTGAACTTCTTCCGTAATACCCACCGCCAACTGAGTACGCCGAAAAATTAAATAATGAGTGCTTCTTTTGTGTATAACCCGTTTTGATTTGATGCACTTTATTGAACTGCCAAGTCAATGCACTTTCGTATTGAATCGTTTCTGAATAATCATTAAAATAATTATGGTATGTTGAGAAACCCATCCTCACCGTATCTCCAAAATTATTTACGATCGGATAACTTCCGTAAAATTCATAGTTGGATGTATTGTCATAAGCATCTCCTTCACGAAGATTTGTAAATACTCCCCAACTGTAGGTATTATCATTATTTAAATCACTATATTCATCAACTCCAACCGTATAAGCGCCATCCTCATCTACGTCATTATATGGTTCAGCGTAATAACTGAGCCAGGTAAACTCAGATCCAGGTTCAAATATTGAGTTCTCCCAGTCATCCGGGATGATGTAAATATCAGAAAAAAGTTCATGGTTATTATCTAAGAATTTTTCACCTGGAATTTTAGGTCCCCTCCAATTCTCGACTCTGTTCTTTGAATAAGAAAAGGTTGCAAACATATTTTCAGAAAACGCTATATTTAGTTTTCCGTACATGAGTTTGCTTTCCTGCCAGTCGACGGCGTTACGTTCCGGAAGTTGTCGATAACTCATACTGAAACCCCGTTTTTCATTATTCTGAATATTGGTTCCCAGGATGATTTTAAGGTTATCCAACGGACGCAATACGACTTTTCCCATGATCCTATCCGTCCAATCATAAGTGGCTGTAATTTCGTGGGCTCCTTTTTTTAATAAATCAGCTTTTCCATCACCATTAATATCAGATAAAGCATACACATCTCCATTACGGATTCCATCTCCATTTTCATCAGTGAATTCTTCACCCTCATCATAAACATTATTGGCAACATCAACCCATGATTCTGCAGCTGAAATTAAAGTTCCTGATGTGTCATAGACGGCATGATCCCACATGCCATTATTATTGTTATCTGTGTATGTTTCACCGAAATCATATTGGTTATTTGCAACATCAATCCAAGCTTCACCAGTATCATATACGCCATCATCATCTTCATCCACTTTTAAAACATCCCATGGGAGATAATTATTTTTCAATCGTCCATCCGTTCGGTTTCGGTCCGCAGAAATAAAAAATGTTACCAGATTTGGCATAGCAGGAATGATGGGTCCGCTGGCGGTTCCTTCAATTCTGCCTGTATTCCAATTATTGCGATCTCCAAATTGATCAGTGGAAGCTCGAAAACTCAAATCATATTCTGCGCTCCCTTCCCGTGTAATGATATTAACAATACCACTCATGGCCTGTCCGTATTCAGCATCGAATGATCCGGTAATAATCGACAATTCGGAAATGCCTCCTCGGGCAACATCTGTAGCCATACCACCGTTAATGATATCTTTAACGTAAAAACCATCTACCAAGTAGGCAGTTTCACCGGAACGCCCGCCACGGATATGAATACCATCGTCCCCGCCACCGTTATCATTTTCAATTACACCGGCAACATTATCAATAATGTCCGTATAGGAATTGATGGGCATATTTTCAAAATCTTCTTCTTCAATGGTTGTTGTAGTAGCTGTTTGATCTCGGACAATAACCGGGCGTTCAGCTTCTACGATCACCTCTTCACCTTCCACAGCAGATATTTCCAGGGAAAAATCGATTCTGGTTGTGCGATCTGCATTGAGGCGCACATCCGTAATGGATGTCATCTTAAAACCAATGTAAGAAGCCATTACTGTATAATTATCTGCAGGTATGTTTAAAATCATGTAATCGCCGTTTTCATCACTGGCTGCACCGAATGCAGTCCCTTTCAAAACGACGTTCACACCAATGAGCGGTTCACCAGTCGCGGCATTAGTGATTCTACCGACCAATTTACCCGTGACTCCTGCAAATAAAATGTTGGCGCTTATGAGTATGAAGAGAGAAAGGCGTTTTTGTCTCATATTGAGCCTCCTTGTACGATGGAAAAATAATCTGATATTTTTGATGAAACAAGTAGAAGGTTATTGAGCATCAACTAACATGTTCGTAACTTCAAAAAAAATTTACTAGGGAGTTATCTAAATGAGTTTAGAAAACGGTAACAACAACGAACAAGAGTTTGGACTTTCTCATGAAGAATTATTACATATTCTTGAAACAGCACCCAGTGGAATTAAGTCCTATATATCTCACTTAGAACAGCAAATAAAGAATTTTTCTGATATTGGACTTTCATTATCCAAAGAGAAGGATATGAACGTTCTCTTGGAAAAAATCTTATTGGAAGCTCGACGCATTACCATTGCAGACGGCGGTACACTTTATATGATGACGAATAATAAACAATTACGATTTGAAATAATGATGACTGATTCACTGAATTTTCACATGGGTGGCACATCCGGGAAAGACATCCCATTTTATCCCATTAAATTGTATAATGATGATGGAGAACCAAATGAAACAATGATCGCTGCTTATGTGGCATTAACCGGTAAAACTGTAAATCTTCCGGATGCTTACGAAGCAAAAGGATTCGATTTTTCCGGAATGAAAGCATTTGATCAAAAAACGGGTTATAGATCCAAATCTTTTCTCACCGTGCCTTTAAAAAACCATGAAGATGAAATTATCGGTGTTCTTCAATTATTGAATGCCCAGGAAAAGAAGACCGGAGAAGTGATTCCATTCTTACCGGATGTTCAAGAACTGGTTGAATCTCTTGCCAGTCAAGCGGCAGTGGCTATTACCAATAAAAATCTTATCAAAGATTTAGAGATATTATTTGAATCCTTTATCAAATTGATCGCATCTGCGATTGATGCGAAATCACCCTACACCGGAGGTCATTGTTCCCGAGTCCCTGAAATTACGATGATGATAGCCGAAGCAGTGAATGATTCGCAAAATGAACATTTCAAAAATATCCATTTTAATGAGAAAGAACTATACGAATTGAAAATAGCTGCGTGGCTTCATGATTGCGGCAAGGTAGCGACGCCCGAGTACGTTGTAGATAAAGCAACAAAACTAGAAACAATTTATGATCGTATCCATACGGTAGAAACCAGGTTTGAAGTGTTGAAAAGAGATTACGAAATACAATTTTTAAAACAGCAGCTTAAACTTGAAAAGGATGAATCACTTTCTAAACAAGAAATAAAAAATGCCCTAAATAAAATTAAAGACAAGTACAAAAAACAATTAGTACAGCTGAATGAAGAAAGAACTTTCGTTAAAGAAATTAATATCGGAGGTGAATTCATGTCGAAAGATAAAAAGGAACGTGTGAATAAAATAGCCGGATACCAGTGGATTGATAATGGTAAAAAGAAAAATTTCCTTTCAGAGGATGAAGTAAAAAACCTTTGTATTGCAAAAGGGACGTTAACAGCAGAAGAGCGAAAAATTATTAATGACCACATTGTGCATACAATTGATATGCTAAAACAGCTTCCCTATCCAAAGCATCTGAAAAATGTTCCGGAATTTGCAGGTGGTCACCATGAAAAACTGGACGGTACAGGGTATCCACTGGGCTTGACGAATGATGAAATGTCCATCCAGGCAAAAGCAATGGCAATTGCTGATGTATTTGAAGCCCTAACTGCAAAAGACCGACCGTATAAAGACGGAAAAACTCTTTCAATGGCCATGCGCATTATGGGTTTTATGAAAAATGATGCTCATGTGGATCCTCATCTGTTTGATTTATTTGTCCAAGAGAAGATCTATTTGAAATACGCCGAAAAGTATTTGTCAAAAGATCAATTGGATATGGATTAATACCTTCATTCATTAATATTATGACCGCCGATATCGCCATTGTTTTGGGTTTGATCGCCCTAATGCTTATCTTATTTATTAAGGAAACATTCCCCTTGGATGTGACTGCGTTAGCCATTTTATCTATATTTATGGTGACGGGTTTTTTGACGGTTGACGAAGCCATTAGCGGTTTTTCAAATCAAGCAGTCCTGACCATTGCGACCTTATTTGTTTTGAGTCACGCACTACAAAAATCCGGTATTTTAGAATACGGAATTGTTCGATTAAATAAATTAACTGAAACATCAAAATTATTGGGTTTAGCGGTATTTTTAATTTCGGTTGCGTTTGCATCGGCATTTGTGAATAATACTGCGATTGTTGCAATGTTCATTCCCTTAACGATTCGTATTGCAAAAAAATACAATTTAAGTCCATCGAAATTATTGCTGCCGTTAAGCTATGTTGCCATTATTGGCGGAACACTCACTTTAGTTGGCACCTCCACGAATCTTCTTGTTAATTCTATTTTTACTGAGTCAACAGGATTTGAAGCATTGGGTATGTTTGAATTTTCAAAATATGGAATATTCATATTATTGGTTGGACTTGTATATATGATTTTTGCGGTACCCCTTATCATGCCATCAAGAACAGTTACGACCAGTTTGACCCAAAGCTATCACATGGGTGGCTATCTTACAGAATTAAAAGTGTCTGAAGATTCACCACTTGTTGAAAGAACCTGCATGGAAAGAGCCATCAATAAGAATTTTGATATAACCGTTTTGGATATAATTCGGGAAGGAAAAGTCATTAGCAGTAATATTCGAAATACCATAATTCATCCTGGTGATGTGCTTTTTGTCAGAGGATCCATTGAAAATTTTCTCCGGATGAAAGAGGTGGAAAAAGTCACCATGCTAACTGATGAAAAATTAACTCAGGAAGAATTAGAGAGTGACGAAAATTTATTGGTAGAATGTTTATTAACCCAGCAGTCTGATTTGGTGGGTAAAAGTTTAATGGAAATAAATTTTCGCAGGAGGTTTGGAAGTTTTGTACTGGCAGTCCGACGGGAAGGTTCCATTTTGCGGAGAAAGATTGCCCATGTTATTTTAAACTCCTTTGATACATTGTTGATGTATGGTTCCAGGGAAAAAATTCAGGAATTGACAGATTCCGGTCATTTCATTGTCTTGGGAGAAATTGAAGCTTCCCTAAAAAAACATCGTTTCTGGTGGGTGAGCCTGACGGTAATTTTAGCAGCAGTTATCTTGGCAGCACTTGGCATAATACCCATTCTGACAGGAGCATTAATCGGTATGATTTTGCTTTTGACTTTAAGAGTCATCACCACCAATGAGGCATATAACTCCATAAATTGGCAAGTGATCATATTAATTGCAGCGTTGATTCCTATTGGCATTGTAATTCAAGAAAGCGGAGCCGCAAAACTCATTGCATCTATGTTGAGCAATCTGACCAATATGGTGTCTGTTGAAAATCGCCCTTTCGTGATGCTGTCATTAATTTATTTAGTCACAATCATCTTAACTGAATTGGCTTCCAATGCTGCGACAGCGATAATCATGACACCAATCGCAATTTCTGCAGCGATTCAATTAGGATTGGACCCTCGTCCATTTATTTTCTCAGTTTGTTTTGCCGCTTCTGCCTCCTTTATTACACCCATTGGATATCAGACTAATTTGATGGTTTATGGTCCAGGCGGATATAAATTTTCTGATTACGTAAAAGTTGGTTTACCATTGGCGATCACATTCTGGCTGATGGGAACATTCCTTATTCCGGTTTTTTGGCCCTTTACAAATATTTAGGATAGAAATGACGATTGAAGAAAAACAAGAATCAAGGTTAAACGATTATTTAGATAATCCCGATAGCGCCCTTTGGAAACTGGCTCTTCCTGTCATGGCAGGGATGGGAATCCAAACATTGTATACGATTGTGGATATGATATTCATCGGACGGATCAGTGGGCTGGCGATCGCGGCTGTAGCTTTCAATATGCCCTTATTCTTTTTTGTCCTCGGATTAACGATGGGACTGGGATCAGGAGTGACAGCTTCGATTGCGAGATTTATTGGCGCCAGGGACAAGAAAAACGCTGATAATGCTGCTGAACACGCTGTCATTATGGGATTGGTCATTTCTTTTGTATTAACCACCATCGGCCTGATTTGGGGGAAACAAATACTATTGACCATTGGCGCAACAGATGATGTTATTAACATGAGTTGGTCATATTTACGTATCATCTGCTACGGATTGCCTTTTATGGTGTTTTCTGCGTTTTTCAGATCCATATTAGTGGGAGAGGGGGATACAAAATTCCCCATGACAGTTGCTGCGTTTGGCACGGTGCTGAATATAATATTAGATCCCATTTTTATTTTTACACTTAAAATGGGTGTCTCCGGAGCTGCATGGGCCACAGCCATCAGCCAATTCGTTGTTTTTATCATTTTTATTTATATGCTCTTTGTAAAAGAACATTCCTATATCCGATTTCGAATGAAAGATTTTTCACCATCTGCCTTTATCATAAATGATATTATCAAAGTGGGACTGCCTGCTTCACTCTCTATGGTAATCATGTCCATTGGGCAATTGGTATTCAATAGAATACTCGTCTTTTTTTCAACGGATGTTGTGGCTGCATATCAGGTTGCGGGTCGGATAGACATGCTAATCTTTTTACCTATTATGTCCATTTCGTATGCTTTAACAACATTGGTAGGAATGTTTTTTGGGGCCAAACGTATGGGTAGATTGAAACATATTATTTATTATGGATTGAGCCGGTCATTTATGATTGCAGTAGTAACATCAACGCTTGTTTACTTTTTGGCGCCAACACTTATCAAGTCTTTTACTCACGTTGAGCCTATTCAGGAAGTGGCAATAACCTATCTCAGGCTCATGGCCATGGTCTATCCTGCCATTGCCATTGCCATGCCATGTGGAAGAATTTTGCAGGGTTTTGGATTGGGTTTGCCTACGTTGATTATCACAATGATTAGAGTACTCATCGTGGCAACTCCACTTTCATTATTCTTTGTTTTCATTCAAAATAAACCGGTTGAATGGGTTTGGTACTCTATGATGATATCAGCAGCGGTATCCTTTGTTGTTGCTCTTGGTTGGGTCATGTGGGCGATTAAAAAATATTCGGTTTTCCCATCAGAGTTGGAACAGGAAAAGATTCAACTTGAAGCGAATCAGCAAAGCAATGAGATTCCTTACTAGATGGACAGATTCTCATGACTCTGGAGGTGTTAACAAAAAAATTGCTACGGCAATAACAATGGATTCATTGTTTTAGTAAATTTCTTATTTTAAAAGTCTTTTAAGTATAATCAAGCCCTTTTCTTTTTCTTCAAGAATTTTGTTTAAGTTATATTCCCAGTAATCCTTTTAATATTTTACACATGACAGATTTGATCACCGGACTCTTGCAAGAATCGATTAGCGGTATTGCTCTCGGGTGTATTTATGCATTAATCGCCCTTGGTTTTACTCTCATTTATAAAGCAACGGAAGTTGTGAATTTTGCTCAGGGAGAATTGATGATGGTGGGGGCTTATGTCAATTTTTTCTTTGTAACCAAACTCATTTCATCTGCCGGAGAACCGTCGCTCTGGATTTTTTTAGTCGCATTGGCGGGCAGTCTTTTATTCTCCATCATATTCGGATGGTTACTGGATTTGATCATAAACCGGCCTCTGAAAGATGAACCGATATTTTCCATTATAATTGCCACCATCAGTTTATCCATCATTCTCCGGGCCGTCGTTGCCATGATTGCAGGGCCCATGAGTTTATTACCAGTCTCTCCCTTTGGAGAGAGCGTAGTAAAAGTGGGAGGGATTGTTATATCCATCCTGGATATTTTTATTGTAGGAAGCGCTGTGATCCTCGTGGCCCTATTCTATTATTTTTTCAATAAAACACGTTGGGGAATTGCCATGCAGGCCACTTCGGAAGACCCCATTGCAGCCCAACTGATGGGGATTCCCGTTAATCGGGTACATTCTCTCGTTTGGATATTTTCTGCACTGGTGGCTACTATCAGCGGAATTTTACTCGCTCCCCGGTTGTCTCTGTTGGATACATCCATGGGATTTTTAGGACTAAAAGCATTCCCGGCGGCTGTATTGGGCGGGTTTGGATCCATCGGCGGCGCCATTGTGGGTGGTATCATCATGGGGGTGATTGAAACAGTCAGCATAGGAACGCTATCGTTTCATTATTCCTGGATAAAAGAAATAAATGATATTATTGTTTGGATCGTCCTGATTGCCGTTTTAATGATTAAACCGGATGGTCTTTTCGGTGTGGAAAAAGTAAAGAAGGTATAATGAAAGGTCGTTACGAAGAAGAAAACCTTAATTGGATTCCCATATTAATCGGGTTTGTGATTCTTCTTCCATTTTTGCTGAAGTCAATGACTTTCAGCTATAAATATTATTTATTTATTTTAAATATAGCCGGTATTTATATTATTCTTGCCGTGGGATTGGATTTGCTCAGCGGGTTCACGGGGCTCATTTCTTTGGGGCATGCTGCTTTTTTAGCTATTGGCGCCTATACATCGGCCATTCTGGTTAATCAGGCAGGGGTACCTTTTATCTTGTCCTTAATCGTTTCTCCGCTGATTGCAGGACTATTCGGGTTTATTATCGGATTTCCTGCGCTTCGAATTTCAGGAATGTACCTGGGATTAACCACAATGGGTTTTGGCTTTATCGTCAAGCGGCTTATCATTGCATTCAGAGAATGGACTCAAGGAGCCGGTGGACTGGAAGTATCTTCACCTGTGATATTTGGTTACACTATTAAATCAGATTGGGATAATTATTATTTAATATTCACATTTGCCATATTAGCCGTTGTATTAGGAAGAAGAATCAGCAAGTCAAAAATAGGCAGAGCATTTATGGCTATTCGGGATTCAGAGCAGGCGGCAGAAGCATCCGGAGTTAATTTGGCAAAATACAAAATGTTATCATTTTTTATATCAGGATTATTTGCCGGGTTTGCCGGTGTTTTATTTGCTCATACCAATCACTTTATTTCTACAGACCATTTTGATATGCTTCTTTCTATATATTTTATTATCATGGTTCTCGTGGGAGGTGCCGGCTCCATTTATGGCGCTGTATTAGGGACGTTATTCATTGTGCTGCTGGATTACCTCATTGTCCCCCAGTTAAAAGATTGGGTGCATCTTTATTTAAATACGGATGCGGGAGATATCCAGTCACTCATTTTCGGTCTTATAATGCTATTGTTTATTATATTCCAACCCTTGGGATTATACGGTATGTGGTTGAAAATGAGAATATACTGGAAAATATTTCCATTTAATCCACGGAAGAAATTTAAAATATCATAACAAGAGGAGAATAAACATGAAAAGAGTAACAGGGTTATTGGTATTCATCGTGCTCATCCTGACCGGATGTAGCAAACAGGCCAAGGCGCCTGGAGTAACGGATACCGAAATATTGATCGGAAATATACAGGACCTGAGCGGCCCCATGAAAGAATTAGGTGCCGTATTGCCTGCAGGATCAAACGTTTATTTCCGCTACATTAATGAACAGGGCGGTGTCCATGGCCGGCAGGTGAAAATGATGGTGGAAGATCATCAATATAATCCGCAAAAGGCCGTAACAGCTGCTAAAAAATTAATTGAAAAAGACCAGGTGTTTTGTCTCTATCAAGTGATCGGAACTTCCCCCTGTGAAGCCATTCGTCCGATTCTGGTGGAAACGGGCACCCCTCTGATTGCTCCGGCCACCCAGTCTGGTACCATGTCTGACTTATCCCGTCCCGCAGGTGATTTGATCTTTCATACCGATACGGGCTACGATAAGCAAACCAATATCCTAGTGGATTATATTCTGAAACAGGATGCCAATGCAAAAATCGGTTTAATCTATCAGGACGATGACTATGGACAAAATGTATTGAAAGGTGCAGGCGAAGCGGAAACCCGTACGGGTGTGTCTATCCAGAAAGAAGCTTATCAACGGGGAGCAACTGATTTTACGGGCCAGGTCGGCAACTTGATAAAAGGCGGAGCCACACATGTGATAATTGCCGGTGTCGTCAAAGAACCGATTATTGTAATGAAAACAGCAGCAGCAATGGGTTATTCACCCCAATTCTTTGGCACAAGCCCAACGATGGATCATCGTGTTGCTTTAGCCGCGGGACCAGCAGGTGAAGGTTTTATTGCTTCCAATTTTGCTAGCTTATGGAATTCGGATGCAACTGCCGCTGTCAAGTATAGAGAACTTTGTAAAAAATATGAAGTCCCTGAAGCCTATATGGGTATGTATCATTTTTATGGATTTATGACGGCCATGGTTCTCGTAGAAGGCTTGGAACGGGCAGGAAAAAATCCGACCCGGAAACGTTTGGTAAAAGGAATGGAAACATTCAACAAATGGAAGTCTGGTGCGTTTCCTCCCATCACCTACACCTCTAAAGATCACGCCGGAACCGAATCCGTGATTCTGGTTCAGGTGAAAAATGGTGTACAAACTGTTATTACGGACTGGGTTGATTAATATTACTACGGCATAGGTTAGCGATAGCTTTCGTATGAATCACAGTTACAAATAGACAATTACATTTCTGTCATTACGAAAAGTGGAGCGACGAAGTGATCTCCTTGGGAATGATGAAAGAAGGAGATTGCTTCGTCGCTCGTTCCTCTCTTCTCGCAATAACATTAATTTATTACGAAAACCATTACCAGATTAATAATAAAATGAATAATAAAGCCCTCGATGTTATTATCGAAAGCTTTATTTACTATGACTGAATTAAATATTCAAAATTTACATATGCAATTCTCCGGAGTAGTGGCTCTGGATGATGTTTCATTTGATGTAAGAGAAGGTGAAATATTTTCATTAATTGGTCCCAATGGATCAGGAAAATCCACACTGTTTAATTGCATTAACGGTTTCAATCGACCCCAGAAAGGTTCAATCAGTTTTGGTGATATAGATTTGCTGGACAAGCAGCCCCATCAAGTGATTAAAGTGGGAATTTCCAGAACATTTCAAAACGTCCAAAATATTCCATTTATGACTGTACTAGATAATATCTTATTAGGTGCACATCAGCGTATTGATAATAAATCAACTTTAAAACGCTGGGTGAGTAGAACACAACGTTTGAAAGAAGAAGCCATGGGGTTGGAAATATTAGATTTTTTAGGTATTGCCAACTATGAAAAAAAATACATGACAGGTCAGCCCTATGGAATTCAAAAATTAACGGAAATCGCCCGAGCGTTGGTTGCAAAACCCAATTTAATACTCATGGATGAACCAGCCGCAGGAATGAACGACCAGGAAACCTTTGAAATAGCCAAAATCATATCAGAAATCCGCGAGGATTTGGGTATTACGGTGTTGGTAGTGGAACATGATATGAATCTGGTTATGAGTATTTCTGATCGTATTTGTGTTTTGGATTCGGGCAAAATTCTGGTCATCGGCAAACCAGAAGAAGTCAAAAACCATCCCGAAGTCATTAAGGCATTCTTAGGAGATCTCACCGATGCTTAGACTGATCGGGGTAGAAACATATTATGGTAAAGTTAAAGCACTTCATGGTGTATCACTCGAAGTAAAAGAAGGACAACTCGTCACAATACTCGGTGCGAACGGCGCCGGGAAAACAACGATCCTTAAAGCAATTAGCGGTTTGGTTGAACCTGAATACGGAACCATTCATTTTCAAGAAATGCGAATCGATAGAAAAAATCCCGAAGAAATTGTAAAACTGGGAATCAGTCACGTACCGGAATGGAGAAGGATTTTTCCTGAGCTGACCGTAGAAGAAAATTTATTGATGGGTGGATTCTTAATTATAGATAAGGATTTACTGTATCATCGAATGGAAGAAGCGTTTCAGCATTTTCCATTATTAGAAAAGCGAAAACACCAACGTGCAGGAAATATGAGCGGTGGAGAGCAACAAATGCTTGCTATTTCCAGAGCATTGATGATCAAACCAAAACTACTCCTATTAGATGAGCCGTCCCTGGGACTCTCTCCTTTACTTGTCCGGCAAATTTTTAGTACGATTCAAAAGCTCCATCAATCAGGTGTAACTATTTTGCTTGTAGAGCAAAATGTAAACCAGGCGCTGAAAATAGCAGACTATGGATACGTTCTCACATCCGGGAAAATATTCTTAAGTGGCACCTACGATGAATTGTACGAGGAGGAAAAAGTAAGAGAAATGTACTTGGGTGAAGGGAAATATGTCCGAAGAGCAAAATTGTGGAGCGGACGTTGAACAGTCCTGATTTATTAGTATATAATACCGTGCCGAAATTGTTTTGGTATAATGTTGAAAACTATGGCAATGATATCACAACATGGTGGAAACAAAAAGGTCTTTGGGAATCCATAACCTGGAAGCAATATGGAGATTGGTCTCAGGATATTGCCAATGCATTATTAAATGCCGGAGTGAAACCAGGGGATAAAGTATCCATTCTCAGCCAAACCCGGTTTGAATGGGTGGTCGTTGATTTAGCCATCATGTCCATTGGTGCGGTGACTGCTCCGATTTATCACTCAAACACAGATGAACAGGTCCACTATATTGCAGATCATAGTGGATCGATATTAATATTTGCCGAGGATCAGGAACAGTTGGATAAACTGTTGAATATCTGGGGTCAATTACCGAATGTGATCCAGATTATTGTGTTTGACAAATATCAGCCAAAAGATATTCCCAATGTGTCATCTTTATCATCATTTAGGGATAAGGGGATTCAATATGGGAAAGATAATCCCGATGAGTTGACAGATAAAATAAAACAAGGAAAGCCGGAAGATTTAATCAGTTTCATTTATACTTCAGGAACCACCGGACACCCTAAAGCGGGGATGATCAACAATCGAAATGTGTTGGCAGTCATTAAACATTTAAAGCCAATGTATCAAATGACTCGAGAAGACATGTCTATTGCATATCTCCCGCTGGCTCATATTGCGGAAAGAGACTTGGGTCATTTTATGAAACTCTATATCGGAAATATAACCGTATTTGCCGAAAGCATGGAGGATATGCCTGCTAATTTGCGTCAAACAGGTCCAACGGTGATGTTTGGAACACCTAGAGTGTTTGAAAAATTCTATGCACGAATAACTACCGGAATAAAAGATGCCACATTGATCCAGAAAACCATTTATGAATGGGCGTTAAAAGTGGGTCAATTATTTTCAGAAACGAAAGATGAGAATAAATCGATTTCGTTTATTTTATGGATTAAACATAAAATGGCACATTTTTTCATTTTTAAAAAAATTCATGACATTTTCGGAGGCAAAATTCGATTTATGATATCCGGCGCTGCTCCCATTTCGCCGAACATTATTCGTTATTTTCATTGGATAGGATTAGATATTTATGAAGTATATGGGATGACAGAAACTACAGGCGTTATCTCCGCCAATCAAATGGGTCAAATCAAAATTGGATCTGTCGGGAAAATATTCCCGGATACTGAAGTCAAAATTATGGAGGATGGAGAAATATGCTGTCGTAGTCCCCAAAATATTCAAGGTTATTATCAAAATGAAGAGGCTACTTCTAAATTATTGATTATTGATGACCAGGGAGACGAATGGCTCCACACAGGCGATGTGGGTCACATAGATGAAGATGGTTATTTATTTATTACAGACCGGAAAAAGGATTTAATCATTACCGCAGGTGGTAAAAATGTAGCGCCACAAAATATTGAAAATTTGCTTAAGACAAGTCCTTATGTCAGCCAGGCCATGGTTTACGGGGATAAAAAGGCGTATTTAACGTCTTTGATAACTATGGACGAAGATGAAATTGCAAAATTCGCCAGGGACAGGAAAATTTTATATCAGGACCTGGGAGATTTAACCAGGAAAAAGGAAGTCATTGAACTCATCCACCATGAAATTTCAGTATTAAACAGAGAATTGGCTAATTATGAAACCATCAAGAAATTTCACATTCTGGAAGAAGACTTTGATCAGGATAAGGATGAACTGACTCCGACTATGAAGGTTCGCCGAAAAGTGGTTACAGAGAGATATAAGAACATTTTGGAAAATCTGTATAGATTGTAAATTGATGCCATGAAGAAATATGTATTATTGTTTATTATTCTTTTCCTGGCTGGCTGTGAAAAGGAAGAAGGAGAATCTTATCCTAAAGATTTGATAGGCAATTGGAAAGGATTCGAGAGAAACTATTCCTATAATATGATTTCCAATTTATCTCAAACTGTAACTAATCCTTATGCTGAAGGTACCGGTTCAATTGAACTGAATGGAGCTGAAACTGCTTCATTAAAATATATCTATTTTCTCAATACTAATGGTATTGTACAAATCGCTATGGCAAAAAATGTATTTGGAGTTATTTCAGAAGATATAAATTTTTCGTTAAATATTTATGACTACGGCGATTTGGGATCTTACAGTCAGTTAAAGGTATCATCAGATGATGCTGCTGAAAATTATGAAGGAGAACTTGAATTCTCATTGATCTCCGATAATTTAGATGGCTTTGTTGAAATAGCCATAGTATCAGGTGCATTATATAATGAATTTGTTAACGATAGTGTAACAGTTACAGGTACACTAACATCTGTTCAGGAAAACGTGGATGCGAACAACGAAATAGAAATAGGCAATATCGATTGGGAGTTCGTTTCCTACGAAATCAGTTTTCTGATTAATGAAGATAAGTCATTTGAGCAAACAATTCGCACAATTGATTCAGAAACACTTGAATATTCCGGCACATGGGATGCTACTCATGACGCAATAACATTTCATCATAAAAATTATTCAGAAACATTTGAGTATAGCGTATCAAATTCAGGTCTTGAATTGATGGTTGCAAATGACCTTTGTCTTTTAAATCCCGATGTATGTTTATCACAATATGAATTAATGTATGGAATGGAAGTGGGATCTTTGGAAAGCGTTATTTTAAATGAAACGACGTTTTTTAATAGATCATCAAATTAATTACTACCAAACATTCTCATGAGTCCGTCCGGCATGATTCTTAACAAAGGAATCATCATCTTCATTTGCCATGGGAAGACAAACGTTTTCTTACCTTTATCAATTGCCCTTACTATTTTTTCAGCAGCTGTTTCCACTGAGAGGAGAAATGGCATGTGTTTTTGACCTGCTGTCATGGGAGTTTCAATAAACCCGGGGCAAATGGTTGTTATTTGAATATTGTATTTGGATAGGGTTACTCTCCAACTGTCAGCCATCAAACGAATATTTGCTTTCGAACCGGCATATCCACCGTGGTAAGGAACACGCAGGTAGGATGCTACAGAACTGACATTTGCTAAAATGCCGCTTCGCTGCTCCTTCATGATCGGAATAAATGGAATTAGTGTATTGGTCACTCCCGAAACATTTGTCATTATTATTTTATTGATGGCAGATGAATCACCGTTCATCAGATCATCATGTCCGCCTACGCCGGCATTGGCTATGACCAAATCGATTCCTCCTGCCAAGTTAATAAAATCTTTTGCTGCATGTTTGGATGCTTTTTGATCTGTGACGTCTAAGGGATAGATTGTTGCATTTCCTCCCAGTTCCTTGCATTTTTCTGCAACTTCTTCCAACTTATCTTCTCGACGGGCAGAGAGTCCGATTATGGCACTTCTTTTTGCATAATTATATGCTAAATATTCACCAATACCGCTGCTGGCGCCGGAAAGAAAAATTCGCTTTTTCATAGAGATCTTATCAAAATGTTTGGATGATAAAATGAGTCAGACGAAAACTGACTTATGCACGATGCTGTGTCCTGCATAGCAATGAATTAAATACCCGTTATAAAAATTCAAATTCGGATAAATATTTTTTTTCTGTACAACCAATAAAGAATCAACCACCACATCAAAACATGGGTCAGGGCAAATAATAGGGAACCATTCATGTTCCCTGCCATTGGCTGAAAAATTGTTTTATATAAATATGAATAGCCGGAGACCATTTCGCCGTTCAGCGAAAATTTTATTTTTAATATGGTTTTAGCCCATAATCCTGATCCCACAAATACAAAAATGGAATTGGTTCCATAGATGATAAAGGGCTGAAAAATCTTCTTGTAACCTTTGATATCAATAACCCAAATCAGTCCTGTTAAAACCAGCGTGGCAATCCCTGCAGTAAATACCACATAAGAACTGGTCCATAACGCTTTATTGATGGGCATAAAAATAGACCATATTAGTCCAACGATAATTTGAATTGATCCGGTAATGGCTAAATTTTTCAGAATTTTCCCCCGATTTTCTCCGGCTGTTTGAATCATCACACCAGCCATATATCCAAAAAGTACCGTTATAACAGATGATATAGTGCTGAATAGTCCTTCCGGATCAAATGGAATACCCGTTCCCCTCCATAGATGGTTTGATCCGAGTAGAAACATATCTATTTTCCGGATAAGATTTCCTTCCAGTGAATATGGATCTGGGCCTCCAAATCCCCACATGATAAGCCAATAAGCAATTAATGTTGCCGGAATTATTTTCCAAAGGTCTTTAATTGAAAAACGAATTACAAGAACAGCGCTGATTCCGTAAGCTAATGCAATCCTTTGGAGAACTCCCATAATGCGGATATTTCCCCAATTCCAATCCTGGCGAATAAATGGAAAAATGCCTAAAAGGAATCCGAAAACGAAAATGGTTACAGTTCGCCAAAATATTTTCGAGTATATTTCCCGACTAGGTTTAAAATCGAATTTTGAGAATGAAAACCTCATGGCAACGCCGACAATAAATAAGAAAAATGGAAACACTAAGTCAGTGGGTGTACATCCATGCCAGTGTGCATGCCGGAATGGAGCATATACATAAGACCAACTACCGGGGTTATTGACCAGTATCATTAAGGCGATGGTCATGCCTCTAAATACATCCAGGGCGAAAAATCTATTTGTTTGTTTCATGAGTCTAATTGTGAAATGAGTTTACTCCAAATCCACCAAAACCCAAAGCCTGATAAAGCAAAAAGCAGCAAGGCGTAACCATTGTTCCCAAACATCCAGTTTCCAATGGCAAAATTCAATCCATAAATCAGCGCGATACCTGCAATCCAGTTGAAAAAGAAACCATCGGTAACCGGCTGCATCGTTGAATGCTTTGCAAACTTCCCCCAATATCCCCCAGGTTGAACACGGTTATAGAAATTCTTTAAAGTGGCTTCAGGTTCCGGTTTAGTCAAATATGTCACAACGAGCCAAACGATGATTGCCGCTGGTACTATGATCATTAGTTTATGATGAACCTGAATCGGAATTCCAAATAAAATAGGCGTTTCATTAAACAGGGCATAAGTTTTACCACCAGCGATGGTTTGCTGCCAGGCAATAATTTCCAGTATAACTGTAATAATGATCGAGGTTAGTAATGCAGATATTTCTGTCCAGGCATTGATTCGCCACCAAAACCAGCGAAGAATCAGGACTGCACCAATTCCAGCTCCCATGGCAAAAATAAATTCCCATGCTTTGCTGATGCTATGCATATTAATGGCAACAAAAGCGGCAAATACCATAAGTAAAACTGTTATGATTCTACTGACAAAAACATAATGATTTTGATCTCCATCCTTTTTAATAAACCGTTTATATACATCATTAATTAAATAAGACGCTCCCCAATTCAGATGGGTGTCAATGGTGGACATAAATGCCGCCAAAAATGAAACCACTAATAATCCTTTTAATCCCGGTCCAAGAAATTGATTCATAATGAGAGGGTAACCTGCTTTGGAACCCAACGCGGCGTGGGATTCCGGAATGATGGGAAATACAACAATTGAGACTAAGGCAACTGCAACCCAAGGCCAAACACGTAAAGCATAATGGGCTAAATTGAACCAAAGTGTCGCTGCTAATGCGTGCTTTTCATTCTTAGCGGATGACATACGTTGAATAATATACCCGCCGCCATCTGTGCCGTGGTGGGACCACCACATGACAGTGATAAATATTAAGAATTTTGAAAATGGAGATTCCCAAAATGTTGAAGTGGCAATATTGGCATCCGGAAGGGGAGGGATAAATTTCAACGTTGTATCATGAACAGCGCCTGAAGAGGAAAGAGCAGCTAATTTTTCTAATAATACATTCATACCACCCACAGCATCCACAGCGATGATTGCAAGTATAATTGAACCAGCCATGGCGATAATAAACTGAACCAAATCAGTAACCACCACACCCCAAAATCCCGAAAGAAGTGCATAAAGAAGTGCGATAATCACACAAATCCACACGGCAGTCCAGCGATCTATATTGAGCATTACCGCAGCGACTGACGCCATGGCATTAATGACCCATCCCATGACAATGAAATTATACAAAATAGCAAAATACCCAGCCTTGAATGCTCTTAATACAGCCGCCGGTTTTCCGCTATAGCGGATTTCCAATAATTCATTATCCGTTAATACTTCTGCCCGCCGCCAAAGCCGTGAGAAAAGCAATGCGCCAAGGAGGCCGGATAATAATAAATTCCACCAAAACCAATTTTGCCAAATTCCCGGTCCCCGGACAAATTCGGTGATGGCAAGAGGCGTATCTGCGGCGAAAGTCGTGGCCACCATAGAAGTTCCCACTATCCACCAGGGGAGGGTACGGCCGGAAAGAAAATATTCCTCCGTATTTTGTCCCGCTCGCTTGGAAAAATAAATTCCAACGCCTAATGAAAATAAAATGTATACAATAATGATGATCCAATCGATTGTTGCTAATGCCATATTAATAGAGTTTCTTTAGGTTTGAGTTTGTGAAATAATGAGTGAGTATATCTTCGGTTGAATAACCGTTTAAGGCCATGCCCAACGCTCCAATTTGACAAAGGCCTACTCCATGTCCCCAGCCGGCACCTTTGAATTCAATATGGTCCCCATCCATATTGACCATAAAACATGAACTATATAAAAAGGATGGATGCAGCATTCTACGAATCTCATACTCGCTCTTAATTTGAATTGTTTTGGATTTACCTTCACTTGTTTGGTAGTCTAAATATAAGTGATTTATTCTTCCCGATTTACCACGTTTTAATGAATCAATTTTATCAATATGACTTACTGTCATATTAATTATTTTAGAAAAAAATGCGCAAAACTCTTTCTGAGTAAAATTCACGTTCCAACGAAAATAGGAGCCCTTTTTATCAACGATTCCCAAATAGGCGTGAAGATCCATTTCATTTGCGTAAGTCGGACTACAAAAAGTATTTGGACGATCGTCGAACCATTGATCCCAATCTATGTTAACATCTGTTTCCGGTCCATCGTAAACACTGGTTAAATACGGTTTTGGTTCCATGTCCCAGACGTATTCTGCTCCCTCTGTTATTCCGCCGCAGGATTTTGAATACCTTGCATCGCAAATTTGATTGTCATGAATCAGGAATATCCCCTTTGAATCATTGGCTGCTTTGATAGATATTTCGGTCATTTGTCCCAATCCCTGATATCGCTGACAGCAATCATCGTTACAGGCATCCAAACCCAAATCGCCATGCTTCTTTTCTTCGGCAGCCATAATCCAGGACCGGGCAGTAATGGTTTGAGCTTCTAATAATGCCGGAGGGCATTTCCCGCTCATTTCCGAAACCGCCACACAAGCAAGATATTGTTCCAGAGGCACTTCATTGACCACAAGCAAATATTGATTTTGGGATTTTATTCTGATATTTCCCGGTAAAATAACGTCAATGGGTTTTTCCCAGTGGAATCCCCGGCCAGCCGGCACTTCATGAACGGTAATGCCACGTGGATCAAATTGTGACTTGCTTTTTCGTATAAATACATCGCCGTCCTCGATCGAAATATTTAATTTATTTTTATTTTTTCCGATCCATGTTAATGGTCTGTTTGAATCTATTTCATACTGGGACGGATGGGTAAAGGAAAGGGTGACCGATTTTCTTTGATCCTCCGGTAAAATAATCCCAATTTGAATCAGGGGCTCAGAACCGGGTAATATATTTGATGAAATATTCATTAACCTGACAATGGAATTTCTCGTATTGCCATCATTTTTTCAATTATTCTTCTCGAAGAGGACTGCATCAATTCCGGCTCCTAAAGCGGGTGCATCACGAAGGGTTGAAATGTGGATCAGGTCCGGATTTAATTCTCCGTTTTTCAAATAAGTCGATTTTGCAGTGGAGTTGAGGGAGAGAGCCTCTTCGATCCGATGGACAATGTGAGCCGTCAGAGGTTCCCAAAATAATCCCATTCCCTTTGAATCATTGAGGAGCATTCCCAACCGCTGGCCCAAAATGATTCGTTCAACCACCGTTCCCAAAAACGGGTGATCCGGAGAGGGAACTGCTCGGTCAGGGTTGATTAATCCGAATCGGCCGCTCCAACCTGAAAAAATGGTTTCAATTCGCTCAAAAATGAGTTCGGCCAGGTTGTGACTGACATCCCGGAAAGTGAGATTTGCAGCATCTTCACCTTGGTGAGCCAGTTCCAGAATGACTGTTGGATAGACTGAATCCCGGATTAATATATCCATTGGAATACCCGAATGGCGGCAGTAAATGGATTGAATTCCTCCCGCTGATGCAAACTTTTCCAAGGGAATGTTTTGAGCGTTGACCATTTCCCATGATTTTAATAACCAGGATTTTGTTTGATCCAGCGGAACCAATTCGCCATTTAATTTCAAGGCGTCTGCGCTACCGGTTCCACCACCTAAATAATACCCATTCTCTACGGACTGAAATAACCCATCTTTTGCATATTCCTCTCCCAATCCACAATAGTCAGCGTCGCTGCCCAATCGATGAATGGGCTTTGCCAATTGTATATTGGCATTAATGAGCGCCTTTTCTAAATCATCGGAAAATTGAGGCATTCTGGGTCCATTTGCCATGGCGGCAATTCCCCGGCCATCCAGTGTTTTTAATCCTGGCATCCCAATGCCGAGAACCACAGGTTTATCCCGATATAGGTCTGATATGGTTTTTATAAATGTTTCAATTATCGCTTTTCCTTGATTCAATTCGTCCGACGTTAATTGAATCTTCGATTTCATTTCTTTGAGTTGGATTTGAATATCAACGGGTGAAAATTTTTCGATAAAAAGGGAGGAGTCAGAATATTTATATTGAGAATGGGATTCTCCTAAACAAAATCCATCTCTGGATTGTAGAACCTCCCTGGCACTGATTTTTGTCGCACCGCCGTCAATTCCCATGATCATTGGGTGGTGAGTCATCATATCAGTTCTAAAAGCCTTGAATTATGGTATAAATACGAAGGTACTGCAGACATTCTTGTCTGTACAACGACGAAAAAATAATTAATTAATAAAACGACGATTGATATTATTCTCGCTTGTTTGTCAAGATGATTGATTCAGTGCCTGCCTTCTATTTATTGCTTTTAAACGCATTTCATCTTTTGCTTCATCATTTCTAACAATAGTTACTTCGTCAATGCTGTGATCGGTACCTCCGGGATGACGAATCACATCGTAAATGGCATCATAAATTCTCCCAATGCGATATCGCTCACTGATCCGAAGAACCATTTCATAATCCTCAGCATAATTTCTAGTATAAGGATCATCATTCATCCCAAAATAACCAATATCTTTGATGACCTGAATGGCCATGGAACGGGGGGCTCCGGCGCCACCGATCCTCAATAAATTATTTCGTCCATTATCTTCGGTCCATTCATCGTGAGTGACAGTGGGAATCTCTGTTTTCCTCAAGAGAGAGCCATCTTCTTGTTTTTCCCAGACATCATAACTCCCAATGACCATTCCCACTTCCGGGTGGGCATTAAAAATATTCAATATTGATTCAACTGCATGTGGTTTTAACCGGTCATCAGAATCCAATTGGACGTAAAATTCTCCCCGGGAAGCCTCCACGCCTGTGTTCAGACAAAAACCAATATTATTTATATCCACAACCTGGAGTCGCACATCCGGGTTCTCTTCACGGTATTGATCCCCGCCGGGCAGATATCGTTTGATTTCCGGAATGGTGGAATCGTCTTCTCCGCCATTTACGACGACGATAATTTCAATATTTTTTTCAGTTTGTTGAAAACAACTTTCCAGAGCTGTCGCCATGAATTCCGGTCGCTCATTCACAGGAATAATTATTGTGGCTTTGACGGTGGGTTGGTGTTGGGGTATCGGTCGTTTCCGGTAGAATTTACCGGGAGGCAAATAAGCACCGATTCGCCGGAGATGAGCCGTACATATTTCTTCAGCTTCTAGCTGGCTGCCCTTGCTTTCCATAAGGTAATCAAACACATTCGCAGATTCTTTGGGTGCAGTGATAGTATATAAACTTCCACTGTATTTATTTCCGATCCGAATCAATTTCCCTGCTTCAGATAATTTCAACCTTAAATCATAGAGAGGATGGTACTGAAGAGACGTCTTCATTCCTCCGCATTTTAAAAAAGCAGATGTTCGAATGCAAAAAACGCGGCCATAGTCCTGATTGTCCCGGACCCTGCCCAAATGGTGATGCAATAAATGGATTTCCTGGATGCCATGCTCATTTTCCAAATCATAATCAGAATAAATCATGGATGCCTTGGGATTGCGCTTTAGAGTGAGTGTCAATATGTCCACAGCAGATCGATTCAAACGAACCGGTGTTGTTCGGTTATCAATAAGCAGAATAAAAGGATCATTGGATTCCTGAACCGCTTGATTGACGGAAGCAGCATAGGAATCTTTTCCTCCGGATAAAAATTGGATGGAAGAATCTGCATCGGCAAAAGGTTTGCCAATGGCTATAATTTGCTCAACAGGTGTGGATTGTGATAAAATGGAATGGATTGTATCCCGGATATCAGTAGCTGACTGATTTTTCAGGTCAGGGATGGAGAAAATGATGGTCATGGTGTATGGATTTTATATGTTTAATTGATTTTTAAGAAGCAGAAACTAATGAAAATAAATTCATAGTTCAGGCAACTTTTTTTGTTCTATTATCTATTATTAAAAAAACAATTCAAGGAGAAACGGTTTGCATGATAATCCCACATAACCAGGCTCCGTAAGTGCCGACAGCATAACCAAAAACTGCAAGTAGAACACCCACCGATGCGAGGGATGGATGAAAAGCCGAGGCTACGATGGGCGCTGAGGCAGCCCCTCCAATATTTGCCTGACTACCCACAGCGAGGAAAAAGAAAGGAGCCTTGATTATCTTTGCTGCAACGATGAGTAAAATGGCATGAATACTAATCCAAATAATTCCCACGAGGAAAAGACCTGGATGATCAAAAATGGCTAATATATTCATTTTCATTCCAATGGTAGCTACGAGAATATAAAGGAAAAGACTTCCAAAATTGGATGCACCGACACTTTCAAGATTTCTTACCCTGGTAAACGAAAGGAATATGGCGATGGTTGTGGAAAGAACAATGATCCAAAAAAAACCAGATGTTAAACTAAATCTCGACAAATAAGGAGCATGAATTTGTATCCAGGGTGCAATCAAATCTGATAAATAATGAGATAATGATGTAATTCCAAATCCGGCACCAAGGATAGTGAACAAGTCTACCAATTCTGGTATTTGTCTGGTTCGGGCATGGTAATTCTCCATTTTAATAACTAACCTATCAATAGAAGATGTATCTCCCTTTAACCATTTATCAATTTTTTTATGAATGCCTGCACCATATAAAAGAAAAGCCATCCAAATATTCGCAACAATTACATCGATGGTAATCATGGCTGAAAATAAGTTATCATTCACTTCGAAAACTTCTTTCATGGCGGCTTGGTTGGCACCTCCACCTATCCAACTTCCTGCAATCGTTGTCAACCCTCGCCAAACGGCTTCGGAACCAGCGCCACCAACTGTTTCAGGAGAAATTAGAGACATAATTAAAATAGCGATAGGACCGCCAATGATAATACCAAATGTCCCTGTTAAAAACATGATTAATGCTTTGGGCCCTAATTTTAATATTTCCTTTAAATCAATACTTATGGTTAGAAGCACTAGGCTGGTGGGTAGTAGGTATCGGGATGCAACAAAATACAATTTAGAATCGTCGCCTGAAATAATTCCAAATGAATTGAGCAATGATGGAATAAAATAGGCCAATAATAAAGTAGGAACAAAAGTATAGAATTTTTTCCAAAAAGGAGAATTGCATTTTGATGTTCTAAAAATAAAAACAAGGATTCCTATTAGTATACCTAATACAACTGCATCGTTTGTAATGAATGGTTTCATAAAGTTTTTCTCCGTTTTCTACTATGATACGTCCATATCAAATTCAATAATTAATCGTGTAAAACCTAACGCAAAATATTAGTAAAAAATTTCATGGAGCTTCAGAAATTAATAGTGAGCTAACTATCAATATTTTTTCTCTGTGGCGATAAAACAGATGATCCTTTTATAGTAATGGAACGCTAATTTAAATTGTACTCGCTTTTAAGAATACCGTGTGGCATAAAATACTAAATAACATTTTCGTCAAAAATCAATTTCTCGTTGGTTTTGTTCTCATTTTGGCTCTTAACGGCGCGGAAAAAAATACAGTCATCATCCATAGCAATACTATGGATAAGGATTTACCCTGTATCGTTATTCTTCCCGATAATTATACTGTTTCAACAGATCGATTTTCTGTCGTTTATCTTCTCCACGGGTATGGTGGTAATTACCAAAACTGGTCTGAACATAAGGATTTGGGAAAAGAATCAGATAAATACAATCTCATAATCGTTTGCCCGGACGGAGGAACCAATAGCTGGTATTTAGATAGTCCTATCGATTTGGAAAGCCAATACAGGACTTATGTAGGACAGGAAGTGGTTCAATATATTGATATGTATTATAAAACCATTCCTGATAAGCACAATAGAGCCATTACAGGGTTAAGCATGGGGGGGCACGGTGCATTATATCTGGCTTTAGAATTTCCTGATATATTCGGAGCTGTCGGAAGCATGAGTGGCGTCGTTGATTTAACCTATACGACTAAAAAATATGAACTGATAGAAAAAATTGGTTCATTTGAAAAATACCCTGAGCGGTGGGAACAATATTCTGTTATTTCGAACGTGGAAAAATTTATAGGTACCGGCACAAAAATAATTATGGACTGCGGTGTGGACGATGTATTTATTGAAAGTAATCGAGCATCCCATAAAAAATTACTTGAATTGGAAATATCCCATGATTATTCGGAAAAACCCGGCGGACATAGCTGGAATTATTGGGTAAACATTTTAGATTATCATTTGATGGCCTTTCAAAAATTTTTTCAACCGTAAATTCAGCATATCCATTGTATGGAAACTTATATATTCATCCTTTTTGGTAGAAAGATCCTAGACTCTGGTAAATAACAAACTTATCTGGATTTTTGGATTGCTCCGACAGGGTCAATGGATTCCATATTCTCAACGGATTTATTTAATTATCAGAAAAGAAGAGAGGGGGGGGTGGTATAAAATCCACAATATTCCATTTTGCGTTTTATAGTTTCTAAAAAACTATTTTTTTAGTATTAGATTTGGTGCTCCAAAATCAGAGTATTCATGAAAAAAACTTTCAAAATTTTACTTAATATTTCTTTTTTACTATTCCTGGCTGGCTGTTCCGGTTCGGGTCAATCCCTGGTACAGTCATCCTGGGCAGAACAAACATTGAATCAATTGACTCTACGGGAAAAAATTGCACAAATGATGGTTTACCACATGAACATGCGCTTTTTAAATGAAGAAGACCCAAAATGGAAAGAGTTAAAATCACTTCTGGAAACAGACGGAATCGGTGGCATACATATTTGGTTTGGTGATGCCGGAACTTCCTTAACACTTCTTAATGAAATACAACGACTGTCAAAAGTCCCAATACTGGTAGATGCAGATATTGAATATGGCCTTCATCGACGGTTTCCTGCTGGAACGGACTTACCACCCCTCATGGCCATTGCTGCTACCGGGAGCACAAAATACGCGTATGAAGCAGGGAAAATATCGGCATTGGAAGGAAGGGCATTGGGAATCCAGTGGAATTTTTCACCCGTTACTGATGTCAATAATAATCCAAATAACCCCATTATAAATACACGTTCCTTCGGTGAAGACCCGGATGATGTCGGAAAATATGCTGTGCAGTTTATGAAAGGTCTGCAGGACAATGGTATGTTATCTACAGCAAAACACTTCCCCGGTCACGGAGACACAGAAACCGACTCCCACACAAGCCTGGCCACTATTCCCAGCGATTCATCCCGTTTATGGTCATTGGAATTAAAACCATTTCAAACTGTGATTGATGCCGGAGTGGATGCGGTCATGGTGGCTCATGTTCATTCACCTGATTTCCAGCCCAATGCAAATCTGCCGGCCACTTTATCCAGATTCTGGGTTACCGATGTTCTTCGGGAGAAGATGGGTTTTAAAGGTGTCATTGTGACTGATTCTATGGGAATGGGTGGCGTCACCAGAAATTACTCAGACCCTTATGCTTTGATCCATGCTATCAATGCTGGCTGTGATTTTATTCTGCAAAATTTTAATGTAAAAAAATCAATTGATGCAGTAGAAAATGCAGTCCAAAGGGGAATCATATTGGAAGATCGAATTAATGATTCCGCTTTAAAAATGCTGAAAATGAAAGAAAAAGTGGGTTTGCATGAACAGCCTTATATTTCTATGGATGAAACCAGAAAAATTCTGGGAAACCACCAGTTTAAACGAACAGCAGATAAAATGGCTTCCCGATCCATTACTTTGGTGAAGAATGAGAATTCATTTTTACCATTAAGCGTTGATGAAAATGAAGAAATTATCATTATTGATATTTATGATACTCCCAATAATCATGATGAATCGATCATGACAGCAAGAATAAAACAAAATGGATTAAAAGTCAGATCATTTCAGGTTGATGAGTCAGACAGTAATTCCTATTATAAATCGATCCTGGAAACCATACCGGATAATGCAAAAATTATTGTAAATGCATTTGCAAGTCCTTCAGCAAGGAAAAATCGAATATTTCTACCTGAACACCAAATGGAATTTATCCGTACATTAAATCGGATGTCAAAACGGATTCTTCTGATTAGTTTTGGAAATCCTTATTTGATTCAGGGATTCCCTGAATCTCCGGCTTATGTCTGTGCTTGGAAGGGAAGTTTGATTATGCAAAATGCTATGGTTCAAACATTGCTTGGAAGGAATGGTTTTTCCGGCATACTACCCATAACCATTCCGGACATTGCGCAGAAGGGGTTTGGAATCCCATTAAAGCAGGATTCCCTAAAATTGGAATGGACTATTTCTATTCCAGGAACAGTAATTCAACATATTATGCCTTACGAAATGGACATTGATACTAAAGAGGTAAATACATTCCTTCAAGCAGCCGTTGCGGATTCCGCATGGCCTGGCGCAGTGTTAATTGCAGGAAAGGACGGAAAAATATTTATTCATGAGGCTGTGGGATACCATACATACAAAGGAAAACAAAAAACACAGAAATCGGATATTTTTGACCTGGCATCGATCACTAAAGTGATTGCCACTACATCAGCCATTATGAAATTGGTGGAATCCGGTGCGCTTGACCTGGATGAAAAAGTGGTAACATATCTTCCGGAATTCAAGGGGAAACAAACAAAATATTTTAAACAAAAAAGTGAAACTAGTATAAAGAATTTGTTAACCCACACAGCCGGTCTCCCACCTTTTAAACAATATTATCTCATGAATGGAGATATCCATTCGCGGCTGGACAGTGTATTTAACACAGAGCCGATTCTAGGGTTGGCGGAAAAGACGGTTTATTCGGATATTGGTCTGATTACTTTGGGAAAAGTGATTGAAAGGGTGAGTGGATCTACACTGGATGAATGGGTGGATTCTCTTGTGTTCCGGCCATTGGGAATGAATACAACCTTTTTTAATCCACCGCGTGAAAAACTTCATCGAATTGTTCCAACAGAAATAGTCGATGGATATCGTAAAGGATTAATTCATGGGGAAGTCCACGATGAAAATTCCTTTAGTTTGGGTGGTATTACCGGGCATGCAGGACTTTTTTCCACGGCAGAAGATTTGGCAATTTTTTCCCAAATGATGCTTAATGGAGGATTATATGATTTTCACCGGATATTTGAAGAAGAAACAGTAAATTCATTCACCACGAAAGCCAATGTGGTAGAAGGCAGTTCGCGGTGTCTCGGTTGGGATAGCCCGGAAGGAAAAGCATCTGGTGGTGTGTACCTGAGTGATAACAGTTTTGGTCATACTGGATATACAGGAACATCATTATGGATTGATCCGGAAAACCAAATGTTTGTTATTCTACTGACGAATGCGGTCCATCCAAACCGTTCTTGGAAAGATCCAAAATATTATGATTGGAGGCAACTGATTCATTCAGCTGTTTACACAGCGGTTGGAATTACTGAAAAAAATCCTAAACTAGATTGGAGAAAAGATTGGTGATTGGTAGAGTAGTAACTAGTGGATTGGTGAGTAGTGGATTGGTTGTTGGTGGAATAGAAACTCGTAGAGAGGTAAGCGGTGAAGTTTAAAGATATTGAAGTAACTAAAACTGGTTTTATAAGTGAGCCGGATCGATTTAGGTTAGATGATTTTGAAGTCTATAAACTGGCTCATAGGTTTAGAAAGAAATTATCTCCAATGATAAATCAATTACCTGAAAAGGAAAAATACAAATTAACAAGCCAAATGCGTGATGCAATCATTTCAGTGACCAATAATATTGCAGAAGCACATGGACGTTGGCATTATAAAGAATCAATGCTTATTTCAATAACCAAAAAAGTCAAAATAACAAATAACCAATGAATACTCACCAGTTACCACTCGCCAGTTACCGCTCACCAGCTACCGCTCACCACTCACCAGTATTATTATTTTTTACTTTTTACTTTTTACTTACCATTGGATATTCGAATCAGGACAATTGGGTGAGTTCGCTGCCAAAACCCTGGAGTTTAAATGAAGAGCAAATATCAGAAATTTTACCCCAATTTTATCAGCATTATCCCGATTTTCATGACCGCCTTAAAGCATTTGCCGTGTGGCAAGTGGGTAAACCGTACGAAATATATAAACTGGGAGATGAAGTCGAACCGGATCCTGATCCTATCATCAGGCTGGATGTTTCTGATTGTACCGTTCACGTATTGACCAGCCTGGCCTTTTCCCAGAGTAAATCCTGGGAGGAAGCCAGATCCAATATGATAGCAATCCATTATAAAGATGGAATTCCATCTTATAAATCACGGTGGCATTATACCACTGACCGTATTCAGGAAAATCCATCTACGGTTAATATTACAGAAAAATTATTGGATAAAAACCAGTTGGAAAAAATTAACATTACTCTGAATAAAAAAGAAGATGACAGTGAATTTCTGGACTTGGATTGGGAGAAAAATACTTCTGTTTATTTTATACCGAATCAAGAAATCAATAAACAACTATTAAAAAAACTTCCGGAAGTTTGCGGTGTTGCATTTGTCAGGATAAAATATTTTAAAATTGGGATTGTAATTGCCCACGAAGGAATGATCATTGATCAACAAAATCTGGTTCATGCATCATCGGAATATGGTGAAACTGTCAGTGTGGACTTTATGAAATATTATTTTAGGGATGATGGTCCAGTTTTTGACGGTATTATGATCTATTCATTTCATCCATTATCAGGGATCAAATGATGAAATCAAGTGTAGAGAAATGTTTTTTAGAAAGATCAAATTACATTCAACAGAATACAAAAATACCTTATATAGTTGTCGAGAATTTCCCAAGACTCGGATTATTAACGTCTTTAAGATTTCTGGAATGGGTCAGTCACCATCCGGAAGGTGTTATCAGCCTACCCACAGGAAAAACTCCTGAATTTTTCATCAAATGGACTCAACATATTCTGGATAAATGGTCTGATAAAAAAATAGAACGAATTCGTAAGAGTAACGGACTCGAAATAAATCAAAAACCGAACATGAGCAGACTTAAATTTGTGCAGATCGACGAGTTTTATCCTATTAATCCCAGGCAGCACAATAGTTTTTATAATTATGTTCAGCGCTTTTATGTATCAGAATTTGGCCTTGATGCCACTCGAGGACTATTTATGAATTGTGATGATATTCCAACTGGGGATGGGAAATCATTAATGGAGATATTTCCTGATCAAAAAGTGGATTTATCACTCCGATACAGAGAACCGAAGTCTGAATCAGAAAAGAATCAGCAGGATACAATTTTTCTCGTAGATCAATGGTGTACTGAATATGAATCAGCGATCCGGGAAATGGGAGGAATCGGTTTTTTCCTGGGGGGAATTGGTCCTGATGGACATATTGCCTTTAATGTTCGTGGTTCAGATCATCATTCAACGACCCGACTCATGGAAACAAATTTTGAGACCCAAGCGACTGCCTCCACTGATTTAGGCGGTATCGATATTGCCAAAAGCCGTTTGGTAATCACCATTGGTTTATCCAGTATTACTGCTAAACAAAATGTAACAGCTATTATTATGGCAGCCGGTGAAGCCAAAGCAGAAATAGTAAAAAAATCATTAGAAATGGATCAGAATATTCAATATCCCGCCACTGTTTTACAATTATTGGAAAACAGTCGATTCTACTTAACACAGGGAGCTGCATGTCGATTAAATGATGTGACTGATTATCATTTATCACATGATCCGTGGACGAAGGAAAATACAGAGAGGGTGGTTGTAAATCTCTGTCAAAAACTAAATAAGTTCGGTCATAGACTCAGTGTAGAAGATTTTAAAGATGATTCTGTAGGGTTGCTCATAAAGGATATTGATGAAACGATAGTTCCCACTGTCATTCAGTCGTTTCGCAGCAAGTTAGAAAAAGCAATTCATGTTCCGGATGGCGAAACTTTTTTACATACTGGGCCTCACCACGATGATATTATGCTGGGTTATTTACCCCATATTATTCATTTAGTGCGGTCTCCGAAAAATAGAAACTACTTCGCGAATTTAACTTCGGGATTTACTTCTGTTACTAATCGATACCTCGCGGATGTATTGAAGGAAACAGCAAAATTATTAACTGCTGGTAGAATTGAAATGACTGATTTTACAGATTTTTTTGAAAAAGGATACAATCGAAAACGAGATAAAGATGTATATCATTATCTAGACCGGATCGCTGAAGGGAATACTCAAGGACAAAAAAGAGGATTAAGCCATCGCATCGTTCGAGCCCTTGTTGAAATCCATTCCATAAAATCCAAAGATGAATTAATTCAAAAAATTAATGAATCCGAATCCTATTTAAAAACATGCTATGATGGTCAAAAAAATCCCGAAAATATTCAAAAGCTAAAAGGGATGATTCGCGAATTTGAAGAAGAATTGGTGTGGGCTCATTACGGCGTTCAGGTCAAAGATGTTCATCATTTACGATTGGGATTCTATCAGGGAGATATTTTCACAGAGACGCCGGAAAAAACACGGGATGTTGAACCTATTTTAGCCCTTTTAAAGAAATTAAACCCAACAGTAATTACTCTAGCGTTAGATCCGGAAGGAAGTGGTCCCGACACTCATTATAAAGTATTGCAAGCCATTGCTGAAGCGGTGCGTTTATGGGGAAAAGAAACCGATTTAACTCATTTGAAGATTTGGGGTTATCGCAATGTCTGGTATCGATTTAGCCCGTGGGAAGCGGATATAATTGTTCCTGTTTCACTCAACTCCATGGCCATGCTCCGCGATACATTTATGAATTGTTATTTAAGCCAAAAGGATGCGTCTTTCCCCAGTTACGAATTGGATGGTCCTTTCTGTGATTTAACTCAAAAAATTTGGTATGAACAGCATAAGCTAATGGAATTAGTCTTGGGCAGGGATTTTTGGTACCAGAATGAACACCCCAGGTTGCGAGCAACCCACGGTCTGGTTTACCTGCGAGAATTGTCTGTCGAACAATTTTTGAGCGAAGCCAGACGATTAGAAAAATCAATCGAAGGTGAGATCGATTAATATTTTTCAATTTATTTATAATCGTTTATAAAATGTCTTTTAAAATACGCTGTTATCGCCCTGATGATTTTAATGCTATTTATAAAATTTGTCTTGAAACGGGCGATAGTGGAAAAGATGCCACAGAACTGTTCAACGATCCGGATCTTCTGGGCCATTTATATTCAGGACCCTATGTTATCCTTGAGCCGGAGTCGGCATTCATATTAGAAGATGCCATGGGTCCCTGTGGCTATATTATTGGGGCGTTGGACTCAGAATCATTCTATAAGAAAATGAATGACTTATGGCTGCCTCAAATCCGTAAAAAATATACAGATCCGAAACCGGGTTTAACCCAATGGACGAAAGATGAAGAATTGATTCATCATTTATTCCATCCGAAGGAGCCAGTCATTTTGCCGGACTATCCGTCCCATCTTCATATTGATTTATTATCCCGGGCGCAAGGCCAGGGACAGGGGAAAAAAATGATGGACCATTTCTTTCAATATTTAAAAGTAAATCATTCCAAAGGAATACACCTCGGTCTGAGTATTCATAATAACAGGGCGTTTCATTTTTATAAACAATACGGAATGACAGAATTATTTCGCAATTCAGACGCCATTATTATGGGGTTTTCTTTTGAGTAATCTTTTCAGGAAGATATTATCTTTCGGAAAAGTCCATCCCCTGTTTTCTTTCCTATCCTTTCTGATCGCCGGGTTAAATATCTTTTTCCACATTCCTGTTCAGATTATTAATGCAGTTACTTTTTTACCGGAAACTCAGTTCAATATTCACATCAGCTGGATCAGAATATTAGTGGAACCCTTTGTGGGTTTTCCTCTCTTCCTCTTACGTTCTAGCCAAGCCCTCGAAGAATATTTTGTGATTTGGCTGTGGCTGTGTGTCATATTTGGTATTTTACTCATCCTTAGGTGGAAAAATGAATCCTACTTTCAGCCCCTGAAACTGTTTGTTCTTTCCATTCCTGCCATGGTCGGCATAGCATTATTCGTGTTGGTATGGATGGTTTTCTGGCCTTTGCCTGCAAATCGAATCGTAAATCATTCTGAAAATATGATTTTATTCAATGCCCATTCCCATTCCCATTTTAGTCATGATGGGTTAATGATCCCTGAAGAACTGATGAAGTGGCACGAGAAAAACGGATTTGATGCTTTTTTCCTTACGGAACACAACCATAATCCGGAAACATTGAAGCTGGTTCATCGGCAAGAAACGGGTCAATTATCTCAAACGCCACATATCATAACAGGCATTGAATTCTCCGGAAGTAACCATTTATTATTATTAGGCCTGACAGACACCCTGATTACATTTGGGAAACAGGATACATTTGCCATCAATGAAACCCATCGGCAGGGGGGACTGGTTGGCGTCGCCCATTGGTTTGACGGCCAAAAAAAATCATTAACCCACTACTTGGATACCGGTATAGACGGATTTGAAATTGCCAATCAAAATTTAATCTCGTACCCGAAAGAAATCCATGATAAAATGGTAAGGTTATGCCGGGAGAATCATTTATTTCTATTAAGTAATGCTGATTACCACGGTTATGGGCCGACTTGTAATACATGGAATGGGCTGGAAATACCTCATTGGAATGATTTAAACCACCGGAAAAAAACAGAGGTCATCTTGAAAGGGCTAAAAGAAGGCAAAACAAAAACGTTGTTCTACCATGACCGTGCGAATACGATTCAGGGTAATATTTGGATAAGTCCTTTATATTATTGGTTGAACTACTTCAGGGGATTGAACGGCTGGCAGCTTTTTTCCTGGCTTCTGTGGAGTCTGTGGATATTGTATAAAAAAATAAATTGCAGTCCCCGGCGCATGATGATCTGGATTCCATTCATAGCAGGAATCTCATTATTTATCCAAGGAGAAATACTCCTTTCAAGATCAGGGGATGTCCTGAAAACCAATGAAATTTATTTAGAATATGGACATTTACTTTTTAATTCAGGATTGGCATTATTCATCGCCGGAGCAATCCTTTTTATCTTATTCAAACGGTTTCCCCAATGGGTCCGAGTGCCTGATCGTTATTAATCCACCAACCATTTTTCGTTAAAAACGGCGTGCATGATAGTTTTGCCCTGAGAATTGTGGTAAGTATAAGTCAAATGGAGGTTTCCATCATTCGTTTGAATCAGTGAAGGGTAAGAAAAACTTTCTGATAAATCATTGGATAACCCGATATGACGTGTTCAACCCCAGGATTTGCCTTCGTCGTCAGATACAGACACAGCCCAGCTGTTTCGATTGTTTTCCGTGTCATTATACACCATCATCCAATGCTCATTATTTAGAACAATCACTTCCAGGCTGGAACCGGGGTTTGGAATGTCCGTATCGATAGCGAAAGACCAGGATTCTCCTTCATCGACTGATTGACTAATCATCACCCGTTGGGGAGTACTTCCACCGTCTCTTAAATAGGCGGTAATGGTTCCATTCTTTTTCACGGCCAATGTCGGTTGAACAGGGCCAAGTCCGATGATCGGAGAACTGGCTCTCCATGATGCCCCTGAATCGTCACTGATGGCCATGAGAGAGATATTGAACCCATCCGAATACAAGGGAAGTAATATTCTCCCGGAAGAAAGGATAGTGGGATGAATTCGGGTCATCCAACCTTTCTGGCGTTTTTCCTGATCAGATGCCGCCTCAGTAATGAGTCTTTCGTAAGGCAAAGCGTACTGGGCCCAAACAGGATCAGTGTAATGATCTTCGAAGGCTTTTTTAATTAAATGATAAAAAGAATCACCCGGTTTTAATATAATGATATCCTGCCATTCCCATTGGGGGACGCCTTTTTGGTTGTAACGGGTTGATGTCTTAACCCTCAGAATTGAATTATTCCCGGATAAAATTGTAATATAATCCCATATAATAAGGTAAAAGAAATACCGTCCCATCGGCGAGTTCCTGTCCGTTCCCGCCTGTGTTCAGGGTCCAGGGATCCCGATTCCAGTGGTTAAAAAAACATTCGTCCACCGGAATGACTTTACCATCTACCCGATATCCCTTTCGGGAATTATCCCCGTCAAATGTACGATTCCATGAATGGAGTTTTAACAAATCGATTCTCTGACTGTTTTCATGACGCCAATTGAATCGATCCAGAGGAAAGCGAACCAGCGTCTCAACCGATTCTTCCAACCATTTTTTATGTGGAGCTAAATCATAAGTCCCCCAGGCATCTGAAAAATTCAAGCCAGTGGTAGCCGCCCGAAAAGTAAAATTGAAAAAGGGATTCAGTTCCGGCGCCAGCAGCATCCAGTTCATATACATGGAAAAGGCATATCGGGACTTCAATTCAGGATCCCACTCATAGTTTATTAAATGATAATAAGCCATCATGGCCATTTCGTCATCCGATTGATTTCCGGTGCCAACCCCCCGTTGGAATTTCATATCAATCATATTTTGGGCATACCCGTGTTCTTTATTAAGCCATTGGGAAAGTTCTCTGTATTTTGAGTTTCCGGTCATATGGTAAGCAACTGCTAAATAGGAAAGCATACTTAGAGAATTGAGTCCACGCTCTGCAAACCAATTTTTACTGTGATTAAGTTCGTCGGGGTTGAATCGCGCCCATCGTGTGGGTCTGCCGTCGTGGTCTACCAGTTGAAAATCGTGATTAATTAGATGATTGGTCAGCCGCACAACGTGTTCCCTCACCTCGGCTTTTTCTGCTTCCGTCTCAGCCACCAAATCATAATACAAGGCGTATAAGAAATAATGTCCGTCCAATTCGTCAGAACTGGTATCTGTTTTATAATACCATTTTCCGTCCCTGCTTTTTGGCCATCGGGGTTCATAGACCTTCCATAATTTATCATAATGATCATGGGTTTGTTGATCGTTTTCCAACCGCCCGTCATTTGGATCCGGCCCGCTGGTTGGAAGGATAGTCCTGGCTACAAAGCCGGGAGGAGGAGAAATGGGAGCGTTCTGGGTAACATCTCCTAAAAATTTTAATGCCTCAAATGCTTTTTTAGCCCTGGCTTTTGCTTTTGGATCTTTGGTGGCTCCATAAGCAAAACATTCAGCGGCGCCATACATTCCTGTCCACAATCCGTCATTGTCACTATCGTGTTGCGTCCACGTGGATGTATCTCCGGGAGCAGAAAGAGAAACATCCAGCACATATTCGTAAGGTGTTCGTCGGTGGAATTTGTCAATGGCATCTTCGTAAAATTCCGCTTTTTCAGCCAGGGTCATTTCAGATTTATAAATTTTGGACAGACCTTGACTGGTAGCAAACCAGACGGTACCGTCTTTTGCAACTGCAACATCATGAATATCATCATCCGGCAGCCATCGCTTTCCCTGTCTATATTCCCAGCTGTTACCGTCAAAATGGATCGCCCCTTTATGGGTTCCAAACCACACATCCCCATCGGGTCCGGCAGCCATTTTGGTGAAATCATTATAAGGCAGACCATCTTTTCCCTCGTAGAGAGTCCATTGACCATCATAAACACCCACACCTTGGGGGCTGGCAAACCAGAGGCGGTTTTTGGAATCAATGACCACACTTCTGCAATCATTCAGCGCCCAGCTCCGATCACCCGATGAAGGAAAAATTTGTTCCCAGACCTTTTTTGAGTTGTACTTTTTGTATAATCCCGATCCACTAGCAATATAAAGAGTATTGTCCTCCCCGATGGCTATCTGGTTAATGTGGCTACCCGGGAATTCTATTTCTTTTAGTCCACTTTGTTTATTTTGCTTATCTGGAATATTAAATGAAAAAAGTTTCCCTGAATAGGCAAGATATACCCGGCTCTCTGAAAGAAAAATATCGCCCGATTGAACATTCATTTGAATTTGTTTTGGTAGTGGGATTTTATGTGTCAGAATTTGATTTTTGATGATATACACCCATCCCAAACCATCTTTATTATTTTCCGGCTGAGTAAAAACAGCCACTTGCTTACCATTTGAATTAACAAAATATCCCGGTTCTTTAACGGTCCAAAATTCTTCCCATTTATTATTTTTCCGGTTCAGAATTGACATGCCCTCATCCGTACCTCCATAAACCTCTCCGTCGTTCGTAACGACGACAGAATGAACGACTTGCCCTTTCAGTTCAACGGATTGTTTTTCCTGGAGGAAAGAAGGGATAAATATGGATTCACCGGCAGAAGCGGAGCTGAAAAGAAAAAGAATAATATAAATGATGGATTGATTAAAGCGCATTTTGATTTCCTTAATGGATCGATAGCAGTTGCCGCCAGAATTGATTGTAATAGTCCCACTTCATGAAATTAATTCCCCAGTGAGGCGTGGCGCTGGTCATCCATCCGGAGGCTCTTCCAAGTCCGTATCTTCGGGTAGCACAAAGGGGATGCCATTTCCCCTGATCTTCAATTTCAACAATGATTTCTGCATCATTTTTTAGACGTGTTTCATTAAACCCCAAGAGGGGAGGAGCTGTCGTCCAGTCTATACCCCGGAGTGCAGAATGGTCAGGATTTGGGGTTCGCAGGGGGTATCCGTCCGTTGATTCAATCAGGTCATCGTAAGGCATACAATGTACCGGAAGAACATCATTAAGTCTGCTCCGACCCCAGCCCCCTTTTCCCCGTTCCCCGGAAAAACTGTACCATCCTCCCAACATAAGAAAATGTCCTCCATCATGAATCCACTGTTTCAAGAGGTCAAATCGGTCGGGAAAAGTCAATGGTTGATCTCCCCATTTTCCCCGATTAAAGAAATCAGGATGAAGCATCAGACACTTGGCTTCAACATCGCCAAACACCATATGGGTTGCCCAGGCCAATTTTTCTTCAAATGCTTCAGGAGACATGTGGTATAAATCCCAGGAAGCAGAAGATTCTACCACAGAGTTTGGGATGGTCTTCACTGCGTCGACAAATGGCTGACCATAATTATGAATTTCAACATCCTTGCTGGGAGAGACAAAAGGGGATTCTATATATTTTTGCCCCACATGGATGCACCAGTTGCCTACATGCCAAATATTAGGTTGATTATGATTCATCAAAACTATCTCCTTCGATTCTCTGGTTCACAGAATATTGAATATCCAACTTAATGAGAATAGAGGCAGGCTTCCAAAAGTGATTTTTGTGAATTAAATGAGTTTATGGTAATAAATGTATTTGCCGGGATGTGTTAAAAGTTTCTATTATCAATAGCAGGTCAAAAGGTTTAAAATGAGACAAGGAACAGTATGAAGAAAAATAAAACACGTTTATTTCAATTCATCTTATTTTTTCCATTTATTTCTGCTTTTCTGTTAGGTCAGGAAATCTCAGGTATTGTAACGGATCAGGATGGTACTCTTTTATCGGGAGCCAATATTATTGTAGAAGGGACCAGCTCCGGTGCAGCAACTGACATGGATGGTGCATTTTCATTCCCGTACTCGCCTTCAAAAGAGTTTACCATTGCGGTCAGTTATATTGGATATCAAACGACCAGACAAACCTTTAAAAAAAATGAACCTGCAACCGATCTGCATTTTATCCTGATTCGGGGAAGCCTTTTTGGGAATGAAGTCACTGTTTTGGCGAGAAAAAGAGAAGAAATGATTAAGGAAGTTCCTATTTCAATGGTAGCTCTTCGAGAAGAAACGATTACGGATATGGGTGCAACTTCTATTGAAGATTTAACATCAGCAGTTCCCAATGTGTTTGCATACGATAAACAAACTGAAACGGGATTTAATATTCGGGGTATTACCGGTGGCGCCCGGAATCCAGGTATGGCAACGGCTGAGGGTGTCTATATGGATGGCGTTGTGATGGGAAGACCCAATTTTATTTCCACAGATATCATTGATGTTCAACGTGTTGAATTCCTTCGGGGTCCCCAAGGAACTTTATTTGGACGAAATACCGTTTCCGGCGCTATTAATCTAATATCGATAAAACCAACCCCCATCAATGGGAGATCTTTTTTAGTTGAAAAAGGAGATTTCGGTTATTTAAAGCTGAAAGGGTCAACCAATATTAAATTGACAGATAAAATCTACAGCAGGTTTTCCTGGTATTCTTTTGATCATGACGGATATATGAAAAATAGTTATGATGATACACAGAAGAAGTATAAAAATAATGTAGGGGGTCGATTTTCTTTACGTTTTTTACCTAATGAAAAATTAACCATTGATGCCAGTATTGATTTTTTAAATGAAGACCTCAATCAAATGGGTGAGCATGTTTCAGATTGGCGAATTTCCAGCGACGCAGAACGGTATAACAATGAGCTGCTTGACACTCTTTATTTTGCCTTGGATTCCATCGATATTTCGAATGAGGATATATATACATTTAGTCATGATACAGCAGGTAATGCCAGTAGAGATTTGAAAGGGTTGACAATCAATACGACTTATTCAATAAATGACTATCTCAATCTAGTTTCCATATTATCATACCGGACAGCGACTGTAAAATGGTTCAATGATGAGGATGGTACCGGAATAGATTTGATGACTGGAAGATGGAATAATGTGGGAGAACAAACATCCATGGAGTTTAGACTCATTTCAAATTTGGATTCCAAAATTTCATGGCTGACAGGTATATTCTATAATAATCTCTATGAATATTTAAATGGTCCTGTTTATCCTAAACCTTTATTAATTCATTATATTACAGGTTATTCTTTGTTCTTAGTTGAACATCTGTATGCTGACGCTATAGTTAAACCTGAAGGAGGTGGAAATACCGTTAGTCTGGGATCTTATGCTTCTTTGGACTATGATGTATCTGATAAACTTACATTAACACTGGGAGCACGATATTCCTATGACGTTAAACATTTTAAATTCAGACAGGTAGGATTAGATGGATTTGGTTATATTAATCTTCCAGCTGATTCAAACGGTGCCTTAGTCGATGGATTTTTTGACAGCACCAAAACTTGGAGCGCCTTGACGCCTTCGTTTAACATTAAATATGCTATATCACCCAATATTAATTTGTTTTGCACTCTATCAAAAGGGTACAAAAGTGGCGGATTTAATACAGACTATGTGACCAGCTATGAGTCCGTGGCAATCCCCTTTAAACCTGAACAAATTACCAATTACGAGTTTGGAATTAAAGCTGGAAACCAGGCAAACACTTTTTTTCTGAATACGGCAGTTTTTCGAATGGAATATGATAATATGCAGGTGAGTCAATTCCAGGATGTGTTTGAGGGATATATGATTAGTAATGCCGCCTCTTCTACTATCAATGGACTGGAATTGGATTTTTCAGTTCGCTTATTAAAAAACGCACTGACACTCATTGGTGGGTATGGCACGACAGAAGCAGTGTTTAATGATTTTCACGATGGATATTTTAACGGGGACTGGGACGAAGGTGAAACCTATACAGATGCCAACATGAATGGGCAGTACGATACCGGCGAAGATTTTATTGACAAAGATAATAATTATTCCGGTCAGGAAATTAGCCTATACCCAAAGCAGTCCTGGAGTTTTATGGCGGACTTTAGAATGCCTATCAACAGCAAAATGTTGTTTGTAACTCAAATTCGAAGTGATTTCATTGATGAAAAATTGGCTCAGTTATCCACAGATAAAGATGCAAATTTGTTAAGAGACGATGCACGGACACTGGTTAACGGACACATCGGTATTGAGACCAATACCTGGGGAATATTTGCCTGGGGGGAAAACCTGCTGGACAAGGAATATATTGTAGAGCAGGGAGTAAATTCCTATCTTGGTTTTATTGAACAAGTATGGGGACAACCCCGATTAATGGGAATCAGAGTAACCTATAAAATCTAGATAGGATTACCTGAACAACCACAGATAAATGCAGATAGCTTAATATTTTAAAAGATTAACGAGAAAGAAACGGTATGGCATTAGGCGGACTTGATTATTTTATCATTATTCTTTACCTAATCGGAACCGTTTCATTCGGAATCTATATTGGTCGGAGAATGAGATCCGGGCAGGATTATTTTCTGGCAGGACGATCTCTCCCTTGGTGGGCTATCGGAATGTCCTTGGTCGTGACTGATATTGGCGCTGTGGATATGGTGGGAATTGCCGGAGCTGCCTATTTATACGGCATTGTTCTGGGAAATTATGACTGGCTGGGGAGTGTTCCAGTGATGATCATTGGTGCATTTTTATTTATTCCCATGTTTTGGAGATCCAAAGTCAGTACCATTCCAGAATGGCTGGGAGCAAGATACAATATAAGCGTCAGAACCATTACAGCTGTCATTTGGGGTGTAGTGACTGCTTTCGGTTTGGGAATCACTCTTTATGCAACAGCCCTGATGCTTAATTTATTATTGGATTTAAATCCAAACGTAGTAGTCGTAACCGATAGTCAGAGTACAAGAGAAAAAGTCGTCAGGGCAACGGGAGTTGGGAAAACACATGATTTTATTTTTATCAACGATTTAAATAACTTGGATCAAATCATTATCAGTAAGAACCCAAATCTGGTCTTGGTAGATGATAAATGGAATGCAATGGATGAAGATTATCCTGTGGGAGTGTTTCAATTTCACGAAGAAGAAATTACTAACGCATGGGGAAAATCCATGATGGACAAAGCTCGCTCACCCACCTGGACTCTCATGTATTCTATTATTATTATGAGTATTTTGATTGGAGCCTATACCTTGCTGGGAGGATTAAAAGCGGTGGTCTATACTGACGTGATTCAATGTGTTGTCATGCTGGGAGGCTCATTATTTGTATTATTTTTTGGTATTTATAAATTAGGCGGGCTCGGTGAATTTGTGTCCATCATCCATTCATTGGGTGAACGGGCTCAACATCATTTTGATTTGGTATTAGCCGCCGATACAGCGACGCCTCATCCCTGGTCTGGAATCTTTCTTGGGCTGGGACTGGTTCTTGCCAATGCCTATTGGCTCGGAAATCAAAATATGGTCCAGAGGACCTTAGGCGCAAAATCAGAAGCGGATGCCAAAGCATCTTATGTATTTGGTTCCATCCTGAAAATTCTGATTCCCTTTGCCATGGTCGTTCCCGGAATCATCGCCTTAGCCCATAACCCTAATATTACCGATGCGGACAAGGCCATGGCCACATTAGTGAGGGATATTATGCCCACAGGTTTGCTGGGAATTTTCTTTGCTGCCTTTCTCGCCGGACTAATGTCTTCTGTGGATTCTGCCCTTAATTCAGGTGCGACTATCTGGACAAAGGATGTTTATCAAAAATTTATTAAACCGGATTCCACAGATGAACAACTATTAATTGTGGGACGTTGGATTACGGCTGCCATGCTGGCGGTGGCCATTTTTTTCGCACAATTTGCCACCCGGTTTGAAAGTATTTATGATTTGACCCAAACGTTGCTTTCGCTGTTCCAAGGCCCGATTTTAGCCATTATTATTCTGGGAATGCTCTGGAGACGGGCTACAGGGATAGGGGCCTTGACTGCTTTACTGACCGGTGTCATTTTTTCCGGAACGCTTATGTGGGTCAACAGCCATGCAACTGTTCCGCTCTTTCAGGTGTCGGAACCCTTTTTATATATTGCATGGTGGTCTTTTGTTCTCTCTTTTATTGTAACTATTGTGGTGAGTTTACTAACTCCACCAGAACCTGATTCGAAATTGAAAGGATTGGTGTATCGCTATGAATAATGTTTTATTATCAATGACAGCCATTGCTGACGCCATTGCAAATCTTTTCCGCGGAATGGGAGATGTGATGAGAGGGTGGATGCTGGCCATTCCCATGAGTGTAGCAAAAGGTATATTTATCGTGTATTTCCTCGCCTTAATTATCTGGGTAATCAAACTCCCGGATAATGAAGTAACCCTGGTATTAACCAGCGGGAAAATAATTCACCTCCGGCCCTATGCCCTGGCTTCTTTGATAATTATGGTATTGATTTACCTCATTTTTTAATGAAAAATACAGACTTCATTTGCGGAACCCTTGAAGGCTTTTACGGCCGGCCCTGGAAAACATCCGATCGGTACAAGTTATTCAAGTGGATGGAAGATTGGGGAGGAATGAATACCTACATGTATGCTCCCAAAGATGATTTATACCACCGGAGCAAATGGCGGGAATTATATCCGGACCATCTGTTGAAGGAATTAAAAGAATTAATGGGTGCCTGCCATCGCCGTCATTTAACATTTATTTATGCCATTGCCCCGGGACTGGATATAAAATATGGCGATGAAAATGATTGGAATTGCTTAATGAGAAAAATCGATCAGATCCAATCGCTGGGTGGTGTTGACTTCGCCATTTTATTTGATGATATCCCAAATGAATTGTCTGAGGAAGATCAGGACAGATTTTCTTCATTTGCAGAGGCTCATGCTCACATCACCAACCGCTTATTTAATACGTTGCAACAATCCAATGCTGACTCATCCCTCATATTCTGCCCCACCGTTTATTGCGGCAGGATGGCCGATTACGATGTGGCCGGCAATCCTTATTTGAATGAATTGGGACGATTGTTACATCCTGAAATTGGATTTTTCTGGACGGGGCCGGACGTTATTTCATCTGAAATTTCTGTTGAATCCATCCGGGAATTGCGCCAGGTTATTAATCGAAAACCAGTCATCTGGGATAACCTCCATGCCAATGATTACGATATTCGACAAATGTTTTTTGGACCCTATTCCGGTCGTCCTGTTGAACTGAAAAATGAACTATCCGGCATTTTGAGTAATCCCAACTGCCAGTTCTGGGCGAATGTTATTCCGCTGAAAACACTGTCTATGTTTCATCTGTCAACCGGGGAATGGCACCCGGAGCAGGCTTATCTGGATGGTTTATCAGAGTGGAAAAATTTCTTTGGGAATGATAATCTGATAGAAAAAGAAGTTCAATTACTGGGGGACTGTTTTTATCTCCCGGGAAAAATGGGAGAAATGGGAAATAAGTTATTGGAGAGTATGGACTCCATTTTAAAAACAGAACCAGAAAAATGGGGTGTTCATTTAGAATCATTCAATGAAATGGAAACTTTGTTGAATTCACTTTGCAAAAAATTAATGGAAGCAACGAACCGTGATCTCCTCTATGATTTTTATCTCATTCTTTGGGAACTGAAAGAAGAAGTGGCATACGTTTCCTCCTGGATCCAGTGGAAAATATCTGGAAAAGGTGAATTCAAATCCACGGATTTTGTCCCCAGACGCCAGGGGCTTTTATACGAAATACAACGAAGAGTTTATCCCGAAGGGAATTGATTTGTTTTAAGTAACTTTGATCTATGAAATGGATAGTATGGATTAGGTTTGGTTATACCCATGACCCTGTTATTTAAATAATATTACGTGCAATGCCTTGCAAAACCACCTTTTTAAAGAATACAATAAATAGAAAAGAATATAAATGGTAACGAAAACAACATTTAAAGCACTTGGACTTCCGGCAGATGTTTTGGAAGCAATTAATCAAAAAGGTTTTGAGGAACCAACTGAAATACAGGTTTTAACGATTCCTGTTATGCTCAGAAATGATACTAATATTATTGCACAGGCCCAGACCGGAACGGGAAAAACAGCAGCATTCGGTCTACCACTAATCAGCATGATTGATACAGCGTCCAAATCCGTTCAGGCACTGATTCTGGTCCCGACACGTGAGTTGGCGATCCAGGTCTCTGAAGAGATCAATTCACTCAAGGGTAACAAACCAATTAAAACGGTTCCCATTTATGGCGGGCAGTCCATTGATCAGCAATTACGCAGATTGAAAAAAGGTGTGCATATCGTCGTGGGATCGCCAGGCAGAGTGATAGACCATTTAAAAAGAAAGACGCTGAAACTCGGTCAAATTGATCATTTAATTCTGGATGAAGCAGATGAAATGCTGAATATGGGTTTTATAGATGATATGGAAGAAATTTTCAAATATACCAATCCGGGTAAAAAAACCTTATTGTTTTCCGCAACCATCCCGGGAAAAATCAAAGAACTCGCTCATCGATATATGGAAGGTTATGAGCTTATTAAAGCATACAAAAAACAACTAACAACCAACCTGACTGAGCAGATTTATTTCGAAGTAAAAGCTTCAGATAAATTTGAGGCGCTATGCCGGATCATTGATATTGAAAATAATTTTTATGGTTTAGTTTTTTGCCGAACAAAGAAGGATGTGGATTCTGTACTGTCCCATCTTATAAATCGTGGTTATAGTGCTGAAGCGATTCATGGAGATATTACCCAAAGTCAAAGAGAGCGAACTCTGAATAATTTTAAGAAAAAAAGAATAAATACACTTGTAGCTACCGATGTTGCCGCCAGAGGAATCGATGTAGTAGACCTTACCCATGTAATCAATTATTCTCTTCCCGGAGATCCTGAATCTTACGTCCATCGTATCGGCCGGACCGGCCGTGCCGGGAAAGAAGGCACAGCGATTACATTTATTACACCAAGCGAATATAAACGGCTGATGTTCATCCAGCGATTAGCCAAGACGGATATTAAAAAATCTGTCGTCCCAAAAGTAAAAGATATTATTTATGCCAAAAGGAAAAAGATCAATGATGATCTGAATACGATTAAGAAAAGCGAAATAGATGCGAAATATTATAATTGGGCAAAAAAACTCCATGAAGAACATAATCCAACTGAAATATTAGCGGCTGTTCTGAATTATTGTTTTGAAGATGAACTTAACCCGGATGCATACACTGAAATGACGGAGTTCACCGGAAAGCGCAAAAAACTTGACCCCCAAGGCAAAACTAGACTTTTTGTTGCGTTGGGAAAGAAAGATCGGATGAATCCAAGAAAGCTGGTGGACCTGATTACGAATAGAGTATCCATTAATTCCAGACAGATTAGCAGTGTTCAGGTAATGGATAAATTTTCATTTATAACAGTACCGTTTGAAAAAGCGGAAGAGATTATTGCCAACTTCCAGAATAAAGGACGCAAGCAGTTAGTTTCTCATGTGAAGAAAGGTAAAAAGTAATATCAAAACCAGAGGGCCCGATCAACACCGTGAAATTTAGCTAATTTTTTATTTATTGCTTCTTTATACGGTCATTTCTCCATAATTACCATCAATTCATCGCTGGTTCGATTACAAACTCTGGATGACATATTTTAGAATTCGACGAACCCAATTTTTTCATTAATCAGGCCCAATGGTATGGGGATTTTCCCTGAAATACCAATCGTATCGTATTTGGTTTTTAACGAAGGAAGAATTAATCGATCGTATGAAACAAATCCCACTGCAAGACCACCAAAACCGGAAAGACGCCATCCTTTTTGCCGGGCACCTTTGTCATTGAAGAAAACACGCCCAACCGAAAAGTTCATCATAGATCCGCCTTGAACCGCAATATATTACTCCGGCGATAGTTAGCGGTAACATATTAAGGTCATTGCGATCCACCAAATGGTGGAGAAGCAATCTCCTTCCATTAGCAAATCCAAGGAGATCGCTTTGTCGCAGACTCCTCGCGATGACAAATTTAAATTAAGAATGAATACTAATGATTCATACGTTGCACCTATGCCAGATTAATAATTAAAGGATGTTGGATTATTTGGAATCTTTTGGCGCCCGATAGCGATAGAATAAAATCTTGCATTAATATCATCAAAAACCCCGAGTGTAATTTCAGTATTCCAGGAAAAGCCTTCGCCAAATACAATCTATAATAACATCACAACTTGATTCTTTAATCGGCTCTCTTCTGCGGCAAAGGCCATTAAATGACTCTCTAATGATGCTTCAATTGACGACTCAAAGAGAGAAGGGTCATCTGCTCGAACGGCTTGTATAAATTGCTTAATGAGGCCATAATCACCACCACCGTGTCCGTAGGCGTCATTTGACTCATGTTCCCATACTATTTCCGGTTTTATATTGTTAAATCGTGTCAGGGTGATGGTTTGAAAGTTTCCCAATATTTCACCTTCGGTTCCCATGATCCGAGTTCGTCGTTGTCCATCGGTAAAAGCGGACATGGTGAAAGAAGCGGTCATCTTATTTTCAAATTCCATGGAAACCACCTGGTGATCCACCACATCATTGTCACAGCGGTAAACACAACGCCCATAGGGTCCACTGTGCAGCGCTTTTTCCCGTCCTTCCCTGGATAGATCATCTGTAATGACATTCACAGGCCATCCGGTCACTTCCATATTCAAATACAGTTTAAGGGCAGAATAAGGACATTCAGTTTCTACAGGACAATGATCGATACATCGTTCGGTACTACCTTCCGGAGCATTTTCTTTTTTAAAATGAGAGAGTGACCCAAAAGAAGAAATGAATTTGCACGGGGAGTCAGCAAACCAGAGCAATAAATCCATATCATGGCAGGATTTAGCCAGAATCATGGGAGCCGATTCATCTTTTCTCCTCCAATTTCCCCGAACGTATGCATGGGCCATGTGCCAGTAATTGACCGGCTCAATATGTTCGATGGTTATAAGGGAGCCAATAGCGCCGGACTCTATTATATTTTTCATTTTTTGGTAATGGGACGTATATCGAAGGACGTGACAAAGCCCGAATATTTTCCTTGAAATTATTGCTTTTTCAGTCAGAAGCCGGCAATCCTTTTCCGTCGTTGCCATAGGTTTTTCCAAAAGGACATGATAACCGGCATCTAAAGCTGCCACCGCTGGATCCACATGGAATTGATCCTGAGTGGTAATGATAACTCCATCTGCAAAGGGCTTGTCTTTTAGGGCTTCTTCCCAAGTTTCATAATTTTGTGATGGATTTAAATGATATTTTTCGGAAAAATGTTTTCTTTTTTCTGGATTGGGTTCCGCCACAGCCACGACTTTCATATCTTCAGGAAAAAGGTCGCTATAGGAAGCGTAAGTATTGCCCCTGTTTCCTGCACCGATGATGATTATTTGCATTGGTTTCATAAATAGGTCTTTCAATCGTGTGTGGAATTTGTGAACTTTCATGTCAACTATCCAGCATGAGAATGAAGTTTTTTAATAAAAAATATATCTGGTTTATTCTTTTATCCGGAATAATAACGGGTCAAACTTTACCCGGTGACTGGGTAAACTATTGGGAGGACTCCGGTCAGTCAATTATAACAGACCATACAAATCAGTGGATTTTAGGAATAGGTGCCCTGGCTGCTATCGGCGCCACCCGGGTTGATTTGAAAGTGAAAGATTATGCCCAGACCAGGGGTTTGCTTTCCGATCCTGTCTCTCATTTTGGAGATTTATATGGTGGAACCTGGGCTCACTGGATCTTATTTTCGTCCATTTTGGTAACATCAGCCACCGGGAATGATAACCTGGATGATTTTATGGCCAAAATGGAGTTTTCCACTTTTGCCATGATGACCAATGGAACCCTGACATATGGAATGAAAAGGGCATTTGGGAGGAAACGCCCTAATGGCAGTTGCTGTACATCATTCCCATCCGGTCATACTTCCCATAGTTTTGTTATTGCTGCCATTATTCAGGAACTATACGGAAATAAAATAGGGAAATTTGCTTACGGGATGGCCACCCTGGTTGCCATCAGTCGCATTAATGATAATAAGCATTATTTGAGTGATGTCATTTTTGGATCCGCTCTGGGCACAGCTGTGGGTCGGGCATTTGGAAATAATTATCATCAATACACTTTTAAAGGATTAGGAGTTGGTATCACTCCCTATAGTCTGAGGATCACTATTCCATTATGAGCATACATAAACAAGTTCGGACAGCTTTTGTTTATTTATTTTCTTTAACCTTATTATACTCACAAATCCAGCAGGAAACCATGAAGCCCCCTCGCGGCTATCCCAATATGACTTTTTTAAGGTGGGCTATGGCATTGGGTTTTCTGGACTTGGTGGATTTGAAACCGGAAAAACCTGATTCAATTAGGGTTTTTAAAGATCTGGTTTATAAGGAAACGGATCAACGGTCACTTCGATTGGATATTTACAAACGTAATTCGATAACAAAGTTAGCTCCCGCAATCATTTTTATCCACGGAGGTGGCTGGCATAAGGGAGATAAGGACGATTACTTGGTTTATTGTTTATCATTTGCTGAAAAAGGATATGTAACAGCATCTTTGTCTTACCGCTTTTCCCAGGAAGCAATTTTTCCTGCTCCTCTGGAGGATATTATTTGCGGGATACGCTGGATTAAATCACATGGGGATGAATATGGAATTGATTCCAGCAGGGTGGCACTGGTGGGCGGATCAGCCGGAGCCCATTTAGCCATGATGGCCGCCTATACAGCAGATGAATTGTTTTTTGAATCGAAATGTAACGATGAAGGCATTAGTACGGAAGTACAGGCTATTGTCAATCTATATGGTCCGACGGATTTAACGACTGATTTTGCCATTGCCCAGGAACCTACGCCCCGTTTCCTGGGGTCGACATACGGAGAGAATCCCGATATTTATTTGAAGGCTTCTCCTATACATTATATTTCTCCTGATGATCCGCCCACGCTGACATTCCATGGAACCATAGATGATATAGTACCAATTTATCAGGGAGATATTTTGGATAAAGCTATGAAACAAAATGGGATCTATCATGAATATCACCGACTGAAAGGGTGGCCCCACACAATGGATGCAGCTGTTCCTGTTAATAAATATGTTCAAGGAATCATGACACAATTTTTTGAAAAATGGTTGAGAGGATATTGAGAATGAAAAAAGCATTATTATTCGCCTGTCTGGGTTTAATTTTGACATTTGTCAGGGTAAAGGCTGCAGATATGAATAGTGATAGTATTTGGGCGGAAAAATTAGGATTTCCAAAAGGAAGTCGAGTCGTGATTTTACATGCAGATGATTCCGGCATGTGTTATGAAGCCAATCAGGCAGTAAAAAATTATCTACTCAAAGGGCAGATCCAATCAAGCTCTGCCATGGTTCCCTGTCCCTGGTTTAATGATATGGCAGAATGGGCAATAGAAAATCCCCAAAAAGATGTGGGATTGCATTTAACTTTGACCAGTGAATGGAAGAACTACCGGTGGGGAGGCATTTCCGATCCACTGGACATTTCAAACCTATTAGATCCTGACGGATATCTCTGGCGGGAAGTACCGGATGTAGTCCGGCGGGCGACACCGCAAGAAATTGAAAAAGAAATCCGTGCCCAAATTGATCGATCTATTAACATGGGCTTTCGACCGAATCACATCGACACACATATGGGAACATTATTTGCCAGGGAAGATTATGCCGAAGTTTTCTACCGAATAGCAATGGAATACGGAATACCAGCTAATGCAATAGAATTTACGCCTGAGAAGGTTGAAAAATTCAAAAGCCAGGGTTATCCTATTACTGATAAAATGATGGCATATTCAAATAATTATACTTTACCTAAACTGGACGATTTCTTTTCCGTCCCTGAAGGAGAAACATACGAAGAAAAACAAGCTAATTTTTTCCAACTCATTGAATCACTTGAGCCCGGTATATCAGAAATTATTTTTCATCCTTCTGTTGAAACTGAGGGTTTGAAAAAAATAACCAATTCTTGGCAGCAGCGCGTTTGGGAAGCAAAAATGTTTTCCGATGAAGAAGTGATCAATTTTATGGCAGTTCAGGGTATTATTTTTACCGATTGGAAGGAAATAATGAAACGGTATAAAGAAAGTCGTCATTAATGAGTGTAATAAAAAAAGTATCCATCGTTACTCTAATCCTGATTTTCCTCCTTTTTGGTAGTCTTATTAACAATTTATCGGATAAACATCCCAATTATACGGTTGATTTAAACATTAATCCAACTGCACAGCCAGGGCCTATTCAGGTTGGATTTGGAAAAATGGTCATAACACCTCTTGTTGTTGATACGTGGAACGATGTTAATAGCGATGCAAAATATGATCCGGATGACGGTGACTCGTACAATGACCTCAATGGAAATGGAGAATTTGATGCGGTTTGGATTGCCGGATTTCATAATAGTCGGCCAGCCCAGGGAATCCATGATGATCTTTGGGCCAGAACCATCATCCTGGATGATGGTGATACGCGGCTGGTCATCGTTGCATTAGACGTCATCGGGTTTTTACACGATGATGTCGTAGATGTACGTAATGCCCTACCTAATGAGTTAAATATTGATTATACTATTATTTCCAGCACCCACACCCACGAGGGTCCCGATTTAGTGGGCATCTGGGGGGAAGGTATTTTTAAAAGTGGCGTGAATCAGGATTATTTACAATATGTTAAAGACCAGGTGGTTGCTTCTATTGAAAATGCAGCAAGAAATATTCGCCCTGCGAAGCTGAAATTTGCCCAAGATTTGACAGGCGGTTTAGATTTTGTTATAGATTCCCGGGATCCACAGGTAAAAGATGCGGGCATACAAATCATCCAGGTAATCGATTTTGAAGCTGATACGTCTCTGGGCTCATTGATCTCCTGGGCAAATCATCCGGAAACACTCTGGAGCGATAATTTACTCATCAGTTCGGATTTTCCCAATTATGTGAGAGAATCGGTTGAGAATGGTGTGAAAAATGGAAAAAGTGTATTGGCAGAAGGAATCGGTGGAATAGCTGTCTATATTAATGGATCTATTGGAGGACTCATGACCACAAGGCCACAATTTGCAATCCCCGACCCCTTTTCCGGTGAACTCATTAATGGCGCCACGTTCAAAAAAGCAAAAGCCCAGGGGCAACACATTGGATTATTAATGTTAAATGCGCTGAGAAATGAATCTGGGATTGAAATCGAACAGGCCAATATTAAGCTCCGGGCAAAAACAATCTCCATTCCCCTGGATAACAATAACTTCAAGCTTGGATTCGCATTGGGTATCATTAAACATGGGACGACCGGATGGATTAACGTCCGAACTGAAGTGTCCGCTTTTCAAATTGGACCGGCAAGCTTTATCACCGTACCGGGAGAAATCTATCCGGAAATTGTAAATGGCGGTGTGGTTTCTCCCTCTGGGCAAGATTTTGAAATTTTACCCGTCGAATCACCTTCATTACGATCATTGATGAATGGAGAAATAAAATTCGTTTTTGGTCTGGCTAATGATGAAATTGGATATATTATTCCTAAAAGCGAATGGGATGTGGAACCACCATATCTGTTTGATCAAAAAAATTCTCCTTATGGGGAAATCAACTCTATTGGCCCCGAAGCAGCTCCCATCATTTACAATACTCTGATTACTATGTTAAAAAGTTTGAATAATGAATAAAACGACTCATATGAAAATCGCCGGGTATGGAAGCTTAATTGGATTTACACAATTTCTGATTTTTCCCACTATTGCCATGTTTTTTTATGGAGGCGGAACCCCAATGGATCATTCCATTACAGGATATACTTTTTGGGAAAACTTTTTAAGTGACTTGGGAAGAACTGTGGCCTACAATGGTGTAAAGAATACCATTTCCAGCCCCTTGTTCAACAGTTCTCTCGCCCTATTTGGTTTTTCTCTTATCTTGCTTTATTCTTCAATGTTTCGATTGATTCCATCCCTTTTAGGCTATTTGACCTCACTGACAGGGATTGTATCTGGGATTGGAATGATTATTATTTCCCTGACACCCGATAATCTGTACCCGGATCAGCATATGTTGGGTGTCTGGCTCTGGGGGTTAGCATTGCTGGGTGCAGTCTTAATGATTATAATTCATGAGATTCAGTCAAATGGGAACCATCGTATCTTTTTACCCTTGTCCATTTTTATCGCCATTGCTTTGGTGATACATATTTATCAGGGGTTACAAGATATACGAGGTCCGATTGTAGCAACAACACAAAAAATAGTGGTGTATTCAAATTGCATCTGGTACTTGATTTTGAGCAGGCGAATGATCAATCAGTCCGATATGATTTAAACGCCACCTTTTTCTAAAAGAACTCTTTCTTTAGAAACGTTTATCATTACAGCGGAATTATTACCGTAGAAGGAAATATATCCGTTTTTTCTCTTATTAAAATGGAGATGCAGCAGGGTTTAACGATATAAATAATACATTCGCGACTTTTTTCTAAACGTCACTTCGTCCCGGGAAAAATATTTGCCCACGTTTTCTGCAGACCAGGATTGGCTAAATATTTCCCGTACCTTCCCTGAACCCATCACTTTATCAAACATGTTCAATCGTGACTCATGGGCCATTTCAAATGGATTCTTTTCGGGGTATAAACGAATCAATGTTTCAAGATAATAAAATTGTAATAAAAGCAAGTTGAGTGCTTCTGGATCTGTTAAATGAATTTGAACACCGTGGATAGTATTTCCTATATCCCGTCCGTAAAAAGGTTTATACACAACAGGTCTGAAGAGAACGCCATTCAATCCGATTTTATTTAATTCATCCGCTAAGGTATCTTGATTCACCCAGGGAGCGCCTATAAACTGGAAAGGTGCAGTGTATCCGACTCCTTCCGAAATAATCCCAAGTTCACCCATCACACCGCTGCTAACATAATAGAAAGGAGAATACTTGTGAGGGATATGCGGTGATGAAGGAACCCATTCTAATCCGGTCATTTCAAATGTCATGTTTCGCTTCCAATTTTCCATGGGAATAACGGTAAGATCACATTGGATTCCATTGGATAATAATTTTTCGCCGTTAAAATAATTGGCTAATTCTCCCGGTGTTAATCCGTAAACATAAGGAATGGGAAATTGGCTGACAAAGGAGAAGTATCCGTCTTTTACACTATTCCCTTCGACCCTGAGTCCTCCCAATGGATTGGGACGATCTAACACCATAAATGGGATTCCATTTTCCCCGCAAGCCTCCATACACAACCCCATTGTACCTATATAAGTATAGGAGCGACATCCCACATCTTGTATATCATAAACCAATATATCGATGTTCTTCAACATGGATGGGGTGGGTTTACGATGTTTACCATAAAGGGAATAAACCGGTAATCCAGTTATTGGATCAATATAAGACTCAATTTTTGCTCCTGCTGTTTCCGCTCCTCTCACGCCATGTTCAGGACCAAATAGGGCGACCAGGTTTACCTGCTCTTCTTCGAAAAATATGTCCACAGTTGAAACCAATTTTCGGTTAACTCCGGTCGCATTGGTGACTAATCCAACACGTTTTCCCTGCAAGGGAGAAAAATGGTCTTTTTCTAAAACCTCAATTCCCGGTATAACATTGTTTTTTTCAGAAAGGATAATAGACCGGAGACTGGTACATCCCTGAATAAAGAGAAATGACATAACCATGGTTAGAAACAGTAAGAAGCGCATTTTATTATCCATATTCATATTGAATTTCTTATCATTTTATTTCTTTCAAAACAGAAACTCAATTTTATTTTTCAACATTTGTGGAAATTTTACACCGGGAATAGTGAATAAAGTCTAAGAATCATCACCAAAGAATATATGGATCAACTCATTGACACGTTCGGCTTCTTCGTGCTGAACCCAATGGGTCGCTTCTTCAATAAAAACCAGACGTCCGTCGTCGCAGAGATCAATACTGGGAGCAGCCATCTCCCGTCCTAAAAAATGGTCTTGAGCTCCCCAAATTAGCAAAGTCGGCACAGTAATACGTGGGCTGGCAGGAGGCTGAGGAGGCTTCTGCATCATCGCTCGATACCAATTGAGCATGGATCGGTATGCATTCGGTCGTGACCAGGCTTGACGATATTGAATCATATCATTATCTACAAACGTACCTGATCGGCTGCTTTTCATCATTGCATCTACTACCATTTTCCAATTATGGCGTTGGGCCAAATACTCCGGAAGCCACTGGAGTTGATAGAAAAACATATACCAGCTTTTCCGCATTTGAGTAAAATTATGTCTCAAGTTTTTTACCATCACCGCTCCGTGGGGAACATTTATGATAACCATTTTTGCCAGTCGGTTAGGGTATTTAGCAGCCACCCACCAGGCAACAGCCGCACCCCAGTCGTGCCCGGCTAAAAAAGCCTGTTTTTCACCAGCAGCATCGATCAGGCCCACTACATCGGCTGCTAAATTATCGAGGGTATATGCTGCAATGCCATCCGGCTTATCGCTTAAATTATACCCGCGTTGATCTGGAACCCACACTCGGTAACCGGCAGATACCAAGTCGGGAATCTGCTTTTTCCATCCATATGAAAACTCAGGAAATCCATGCAATAATATCACCAGTGGTCCGTCTTCGGGTCCCTTCTGGAGAACATGCAAACGAATACCGTTTGTTTCTATATATTGATCATTCATGAAAATTTTCTTTCTGTAAGATGGCGAATATCAACCACTATTTTTATTAAGTACTATTTAGATTTTGCTAGACGCAAATTATCTTATAATTATCCAATTTATGCACCAATTATTTAACTATGGCCAATGTTCCTTTTTGAATTTTTCCATTGCTGGCAGGATCGAGAGATTTCACAACCCAGAAGTAAATACCGCTTACAACACGACCGGAGAATGAAATGGTATCCTGCCGCCATGATTCTTCTGCAGATTGTGAATTCAGATGTTTTTTCTCGTAAACTAAATCTCCGGATGTTGTATAAATGCGAATGAGACAATTCCTTGGTAAATTGATAAACCGCAATTTATAGGGATCAGCGGCATCGGGATACATATGTTTAGTATCGTTATAGTCCAATCGGTAAGGATTAGGAACTACCTTGATAGGAACCGACATAGTATCATAGGATGCAAAAGAAGCCTGGAAGGGAGTGGTCGCAATAGCATTTTTTTGTTCAGGTGAAGTACTGCCGCTTTCCAGTGGTGGGATGGGTCCCAGATCATTTCCGTGAATATCCAACCAGTGTTCGTGCCCGGAATCGACAGTGCGGACACTGTAATAGTAGTTATAACCCGAAAATGAAGTTGAATCAGAGAATGTATAAATGCCAGTATTGGGGTCATAATACGTTGTGTCCCCCACGGAAATATCTAATAAATATTCCCAGGGACCATAGTGCCAATAATGTGATGGGGGCCAGGATTTATATATCCGATAGCTTCGAACGTCCCTGGCTTCGTCTCCTTCATAATCAGGGTCTGTTGCATTTTCTGCATCATCCGTCCAATGGACAATCACTTGTCCCAAACGTGTGCTGCCAAACCAAATATTTACATCAGGAGGTGGGTCGGGAAGATCATAATTATTTTCATAAGCAAATTTTGCTTTGTCAAAATTTTTAAATAGGGATCGCTCTCCCAATTTAATTTCTAATTTGGCTTCCGGTGTTGCAGACCATGTTAATTCATCTTCTCCCAACCAATCGGCTCCGGAGCCACCGACAAAAGCAAAAACCAGTTTGGCTTTTTGACCCGGCTCTAATTTATAGGGACCAAAAACCAATGCATGGGTCCCAGTGTCCGGTTTATTTGGGGGTGTTTTGGTTATATCGTTTTCATCATTTAAAACAACCATATTAAACATTTCGCTATCCGTATGCTGCCTGGAATTAGGATCATCATAATCAAATTGATCAATATTACCGCTATGCCACCATTTTGTATAAGCCGGTTGTTTGTTTCCTGAAGGATGAACATAAGTGTCATCATTGGGTTTATAATCCAGAATTCCCATACCGATATATTGGTAAGCCTGGAGTTGATTTTCTTTTTGTCCCTGGAAATCATTTGGATGTCGGCTGGCTGCTTCCAGTTTGTAAGGCTGCCCCATATCATTCCATGAAGTCTCTATCCAATCATCGTCCCGCTGGTAAAACATAATATAATCACGATAGTTTTCACTAAACTCTGGTTCATCGGCTGTAAATGTATCCGCCTTTGTATAAAAATGCAAATCATCCTGGGTTTGTTTTCTATTTACACGCCAGTCGCTCCATCCCATACCAAATCCGTTAGCCCAACCATGAGCCATGGAATTTAAACTAAATGAATTCATGAGAGTCAGATAGGCCGGATCTAATATTTTATTACCCATATTTTCAAATATTAGTTCCTGAATAATAAAATCATCATAATCAGGATAACCCCAGGCATAGGCTTTGCGGGTAACCCGAATACCTGTTTTTGTCATCCATTGGCAAATGATGATTTCTTCCGGTACAGTATCATGAGCCGTATAGTCATGATATCGATAATTATGAATTTCAACAGGTTCATTGCTTGAAATAGTATAATGATATGGGGAATAATTACTCCGTTCCCAATTGGGATAAGACGAATCACCTAATACGGATTCAGATGAATTACGAATATTATATGGTGCAGGTTCAATATCATAAGTCACATTTCGAGGTCCTGAATATGAAACCAATGTGTCGTTATTATCATCCACGGCAAGTATCCAAACTCCCTGCCCTTTGGAGCTTTGGGGAATGGTGACCCGAGGCATTTCGATTACATTTGGGTCTCCGTTGATATAAGCATCAATATCCAGAAAATATTCCACAAAATCCAAAGCCACCCTGGACATATTTCCGGGGTAGGTCAAACTTTCCTGAGAGTGGCTTCCTGAATGAACACGATTACCGCCGCCATCCAATCCATTATTTCTATAGGATGACCACATTTTACCACGGGTTGAATGGCGGGGATTGAAATTGTCAATCATGTCTGCCTGAGCAAATAGCAGTGATATGAATAAAATGCTTCCGGATAATTTTAATGCTGATTTCAATTAAAAATGAGAGTCAATTTCTGAATAATTTCCACAAAATAAGCACCATTATTGGGCCCAAACCAATTCATTATAAATGTTTCATACTCATGAAGATCATACCAGGCATCCTTGGTAATATAACCCACATAACCTCCATTGAAGCTGGTTCCGATAAAATCAATACCGTTTGGTTCAGTTACGTATTCAATTTCAGGAATTAATTCTCCGGAGAAATCACAGGGAGTCCCTGCAAGGATAATATCTCCCAAGCGTAAAATAGAAATAAAATGAGGCGTGGGTTCAAAAAATAGATGAAAAATCCACGGTCTAAATCTCCAATTTGTATCGATTCTCCAATGGGGTTCTCGCAAGGGAATATTAAATTTAAATGAATCCAAATTTAATTCACTTCTTACAGGAACGTCTAAATAATTGGATGAAACTTTATCCCTCAAACTTGATGCCAGCCAAGCGATTCGTTTATATTTACTGTACCCTCCGCTATCCGGTCGATGGCTTCCCACGCCTCCGGCACAAAAGGCAGCGAAATCGACATTGGGCAATGTTTCCAAGGAATCAACTAACGCTCCAGGGTAACCTCTTGAAAATCGCATTTCCCGTCCAGACAAACAAGTGGCATGGGCTGAAAATGATGTAATCAGTGCAATATTACCAGATTCTTTTTGAATTTTTACTACTCGGAACCAGGGATCGACAATTCCTTTTTCGCCAACCAATCTATTTTTGACTAATTTTCTGGCTTCATATTTACTGAAACCGACTTTGGCGTCTTCCATATTATCATTCGCATTTTTAATGGTTGTTAATATGGCTTCTGTAATATCATTCACAATCTTTGGATCAAATTCACCTGAAAATTTATTGGCGATCCAACTATCTCCCCAGGCACCAATGGAGCAATGAGTATGGGTTGCTGATAAATATACATTTTCAAATAAAAAGCCAATTTCATGTAATCGGTCTTTTAGCTCAAATGTAACTAAGGGCGGAACCAATAAAGCGTCTAATGTTATGAGGGCACTTTTTATCACACCGTTATCAAAAACAAATCCCCGTACCCATAAAGAATCATGAACTCCGGTAGAAAGAGCTCCTTCTCGATCTCCATAACCAGAAAGAGGAACGGAATAGGAGGGAGTCATATTGGTTTTAGCCCAGCCTGCTTTGAAATAAGCACCAGTGGAGTTTAAATCGGCTGAATTCAGGCTATCGATTCTGGACATGGCAATTTGATAATATTCAGTTTCGTGAACGTGAGTTCGATCCACGGGGGAAAAAATGCCTAAAAATAAAAGCAGTAAAATTCCCAAAATTAACAATATTGTTTTCTTAACCATATTTTTATCTATCTGTATTCCAGACTGTTAGATTTTTCAAATTCCTTTTATGATCCGTTAATAACATGGCAGCAACAATGGCTAACGAGAACATCAGGATATTACCAATCAGTCCAGTGTAATACAAATCAAATGGAACCTGAAGATATATTGGAACCAGACCATGGCTTGCCAAGATAGTCCATCCGGTAAAAATGAATGTAAAGGATAAACCGATCCAGACTGATTTTGTACTCCCCTTTTGGGTAAAAAACCCTAAGAAATACAGACCCAATAAACCACCGCTCGTAATGGAAATGAGAATGATAGCCGTATCCCGGATTGTTTCTGTTTTCGATAGGGTCAGGACAAGCGCTCCTCCAATCATGATCCCTGAAGCTGCAAATGCCATCATTTGAGCAGATCTCAAGTAATGATGGTCACTTCTGTTTTTAACCAGATGACGTTGATAAATATCAACGATTCCCACAGTAGAAATTGCGTTAATACTCGAATCCAGGGAAGACATGGCTGCGGCCAGGGCAGCTGAAATCACCAGCCCCGTTATTCCAGGGGGCAAATAATTCATTATAAAGTATGGAAATATCTGTTCTGCTTTTCTGATTCCAGTTAACATTTCTGTTGTCTCTATCGTCGGGAAAATTTTAAAATATACGTATAGAGACGTTCCTATGAACATATAAAAAGCCCAGATGGGCAAACTGGAAACCACACAAACAAACATGGCTTTACGAGCTTCGTGTACATTTTTTGCAGTGGCGTATCTCTGAATAATATTCTGATTAGCACAATATTCTGTCAACCAACTGGTCAATCCCACCAATAGCAGCATGGTTCCCGTTTTAGTTGCAAGAGAAATGTTCCATGAGATCGGCCTTACTGTAGAATCATTCCATTCGGCAAGAGATAGTTTCCCATCAGCGACTGCCGTTGAAATGATTTGCTCCAGACCCCCCGGTAAATGATGAATAATCACACCCAGGGTTAATAATCCGCCAAAGACTAAAATTAAAGTTTGAATGACATCTGTCCAAATAACAGCTTTGATTCCTCCCATGACTGTATAAATAGCTACAAACATTCCTCCTAGAAAGATACAGACAATTAGAGAAAAGCCGGTCATTTCATGAATAAGAAGTGAAAGGAGATATAGAATCAAACTAATTCTGACCAATTGAGCAATAATAAAGGTGATCCCCCCATAGACCCGAACGGATGGTCCAAACCGGTCTTCAAGGTATTCATAAGCTGATATAATTTTTCCGCGTCGAAAAAAGGGAAGAAAAATATAAGCGGCCATTGCCACGGCTACCGGCATTGCCCAGGTCGTCAGTATCCTCATCCAGGAAGTTTTAAATGCATCGCCGGGAAAGGATATGAAAGTAATGGAACTAATGGATGTTCCCACCAGGCTCATTCCAACCACCAACCCCGAAAAATTTCGTCCTCCCACAAAATATTCTTCGGTGCTGAAATTCTTCAGGGAAAAATAAACTCCCATTCCTGCTATTAGAACAAGATAGCTAAGGATAACTGTTAAATCAAGCCAATGAAGCATCAGTGATCAATGAACCACGAGAATGTTTTCTGGTGTAAAATCCAGAATGTTTTAGGCAATTGAAATATTCCTTGGATATAGTCAAAAAGAAAATTTCTAAAATAGATAAATGTGATTGGGATTATAAAGATCCACCAATGGAAATTCTTAGGGGAGGATCGAAATATTCATCAAAGTTAGAATAAGCGATGTTAATTAATACTCTGCGAAGACCAATTTTTATTTTTAGTCCGGCGCCCACTGTCCAATCTTCAGTGTCATAGAAAAACTTATATCCCCCGCGCAATGCAATCAAGTCCGCAATCCAAAGTTCAGAACCAACATGATATCGATCACGATAATCGGTTGCAAAAGCGCTTTCAGCAGATACAAGCAACTGTATAGGGCTGCCGTGTTCGCCAATGATGCTCATGGCAGAATTAATATTGAAATAGAGGGGAAGTTTGAATTTCTTGGTTAAATATTTTGCATCCGGTCCAAAATTCTTCATGACCATGGCAATGGATAAATCTTTGAATCCTGATAAATAAAATGTGGAAAAGTCAAAAGCAAATCCTTTTGCTTTGTCGTTATCAATAAATTCTTCAATATATTGACCCTTAATGCCAAAGGATAATCTATCTGTTAGTCGAATAGCGTATGCAGTACTGATGGCAATATCTCCCGCCTCAATAAACCGTCCGGTTCCTTCTGGTTCAAAAATGGTTGTTTCTTCAAATTCTTCTGTTGTGAATCTGATAACACTTAATCCGAGCACGCTCCGTTTTCCTAAAGGGAATCCGATTGCTCCAGATATAAGTTTAGAATTAACAATCCAGTCCGTATGATTAAAACTAAAATCGATATTTTTAATATGGGTGAGTCCTGCCGGATTGAAAAAGATGGTTGTAACATCGTTTGCAACAGCCGTAAAAGCATCACCCATTCCTGCAGCACGAGCTGATGGACTGATTTTCAAAAATGAAAATCCTGATTTTCCCAATCGCTTAAAATCGTCTCCTATCAACAAAGAACTTGTAAATAAAATAAGGGTTAGAATTTTGCCAATAGATGTCTTTTTCATAATACTTTCATGATCAAATTTATTTAACGACTGCTAATGTACCTTTTTGTATTTTCCCCTCGCTGGCAGGATCAAGAGAGTCGACAATCCAAAAATAGATACCGCTCACCACACGTCCTGAAAATGAGACAGTATCCTGACGCCATGAAGATTCAGCGGATGTTGCTTTTTGATGTACCTTTTCATATACGAGATCTCCGGAAGCAGAATATATACGAATCATGCAATGCTTAGGTAAATTAATAAAGCGTATTTTGTATGGGTCTGCAACATCAGGGTACATATGAGCCGGATCATTGTAATCTAATCGATAGGGGTTGGGAACGACTCGGATTCGTTCTGCCATTTGATCATAAATAGGAGCAGACGGCTGGAATGGAGTGACTGCAATCATATTTTTCTGTTCCGGGGAGGCATAACCGCTCTCGAGTGATTCAATGACACCATGGTCCACGCCATAGGGATCCACCCAATGATCGTGCCCTGAATCGTAGGTGCGGACACTGTAATAATAATTATAACCGGCAAATGATTCATTATCAGTGAATGTATATTTCCCAGAGGAGGGCTCATAATAGTTACTATTTTTTAAAGGAATATCCTGGACCAATTCCCAGGGGCCATAATGCCAGTCAAAAGAGGTGGGCCAGGAGCGATAAACCCGGTAACCCCTGACATCATAAGCTTCATCTCCACTATAGTCCGGATCTCGGGCAGAATCTGCTTTGTCACTCCAGGTGAGTATCATATTCCCTGCCTGACTATTATGAAAAGTGACACTGACATCCGGAGGAGCATCCGGGAGATCAAATCCCATTTCATAAGCAAATATGGCTTTTTTGAAATTTTTTATAATTGAATGTTCACCATCTTTTATTTCAAATTTTGCATGTATTTCTTTGGACCAGGTTATTTCATCTTTATGATGGAAATCAGCGCCGGAACCTGCCGCGAAAGCGAAGACAATTTTCGCCTTCTCCCCCGGATCTAACGTATATGGACCAAAAACCATTGCATGGGTCACCAACATGGAAGAATCGGGATTGTCTGCAATAGCTCCTCCCGTTGTATCAATCAACATTTGATACATTTCCACATCGGTATGTCTTGATTTATTTGGTTCGTTGTAATCTAATTGATTACTGTTCCCATTCTTCCACCATTTGACCGCATAGGGCTGATTTGATAATTCCGGAGGTACATAAGATTCATTCGGATCATTTATGAATGGAGGCATAAAATCGATGAGACCACATCCAATATATTGATAACCCAAAAGCTGGTTTTCGGTCTGTCCTTGAAATTCATTATAACTATCCAAGTCTGCAAATGTAGAGACAAATGGCTGTCCCGTATCATCATGCGGCGTACCTAACCAGTCATCATCCCGCTGATAACAAAAGACTAAATCTTTGTAAACAGCCGTACTCTCCGGATTATCGGCTTCATAGTTTGGAGCACCTGTGTATAATAGCCAATCATCTTGGGCTGATTCAGCGTTAATTCTCCAATCCCCCCAACCCATACCGTTTCCTTTTGCCCATTGGTGTCCACCGCTGGAAATACTAAAACTATTCATTAAAGTGAAGTAAGTATCTGTGAGGTTATTTGAACCGGAATTTTCAAAAATAATTTCCTGTAGGATGAAATCATCATATTCTGGATAGCTCCAGGCATATGCTTTTCGGGTAGCAGTGATTCCCATTTTATTTTTCCACTGACTGATGATTATTTCTTCCGGAAATTCATCATCCAAGATATACTTCCCATGAGCATAATTATGAATTTCTATCGGTTCATTGCCCTGTACTGTAAAGTGATAAGGTGAGTAATTAGACCGTTCAATACTCGGCCAGGATGAGTCACCGAGTGATTCTTCAATAGATCCGCCCATTGAATACCGTTCATTATCAATATCATCACTTATATCGCGAGGTCCTGAATAGGAAACCAGTGTATCATTTCCGTTTACAACGGCTAAGACCCACACTCCAGTACCTCGTCCATTTTGCGGATTACAGACCCGAGCCACATCCAGGATATTGGGTGCTCCTGAAACGACTGCCTCTATATCCAGCCAATATTTCATGAAATCCTGACCCCTGCCAGCATTCCCCGGGTATTCTAATGATGTTTGATCGTGGCTTTGATATCTTGGTGTATTTCCACCTCCCTGGAGGCCATTGCTCCTAAATGTATCCCAGAGTTTAGACCGGGTTAATAATCTTGGTGAAAAACCGGTTACAGGATCTGCCTGGGCTGAAAGGGTAGTAAAAAATCCCGAAAGAGTAAATGTAATAAACGTTAGCCAAATAATTCGAATTTTCATGTATTGAAACTCAATTCATCAGAAAGATGAACGGATTCCGATTTTAATTTCTCGTGGTGTGCCATGGTATCTCGAATTCGCATAAAAATCGCCATATTCTTGATAAAGCTCATTATCAGGACGAGGTGTTTCCATTCCCCAGCGAATGTATTCTGGTCCGTAAATTGATTTAAAACTTCCATCTCCACGTATGTCTCTTTGATTAAATAAATTCGTTATTTGAACGAATAATGTTGCTCGATAATTACCTTTTTTGAAGAATATTTTTTCAAAACTTAAATCAGTTTGTGTTGTCAGGGGACCATTACGCCATTCATTTGGCTTCCCGGGTGGGGAGTAGTCAAAAGGAGTTCCCGTAGACATTTTGTAGATCATATTGATGGTAATATCCCCCAATAGTCCCCAAGGACCGAATTTGTCCGGAGTTGCAAAAAAGAGTTGTGCCTTTCCATAACTACGTATATCTGCTTCTGGTTTAGGTTGTTCTTCAGTTCCTCCCCAAAATTCCACAACCCACAAACCCGTCGAATCTAATTGGTGGACTTCCAGGCCCAAAGATCTTAAAGAATCGATGAAGGTGTTTGCTTTGGATGCATATGAATTAACCAAAAAAAATGGGAAGAGGGGCCGGGGGTTTTCAGAGCCATCCTCGTTGACAGAATATTGCGTCCAAAAATGACCATTGGCAATGAATTGTGAATCCGGTATCCAAAATTGACTGCCAATTCCTGCTTCACCCTGAACCGCCCACTGTAAATTATAGGATAATTTGAAACCAAAGTTTCGGTTGAAATTTTTCTTTAAGCTTAATTCGAAACCTTGGATATCCTCGTGAATACCATTCCCGGCCATGTGGGTAAATTGAAAATCAAACATTTGCTTTGCCGGGTCCCACCAATTTAATTGAACAGATCCTGGACTGCTCACCTGATTGTTAGAACTTTTGTAAAATGTGGAGAGAGCCAGAACGTAGTCGGCATAAAAATTCCAATCAAAACCAAGCTCAAAGCTGATTGTTTTTTCATACTGAAGCCTCGGATTCCCAAAATTCCCCTCCTCGATTGTATTATATTCCTCGGTGGGATCGCTGATGCCATTTCCATTAATATCTTTGTCTCTTGAACCATCATTAGACCAATATTCTCCAAATAAAGTGTAGAAACTGGCTAATTGATAAATATGACCATAAAAGAAATGGATCATGGAACGATCAGTAATCGGGTGGGCGACGCCAATCCGTGGGCTCCATGCTGTGATGGGTTCTACCTTTTTAAGTAAACCAAATGCATTAAGCGAATCGTAATTAAAACGTGTAAATGAATTAAAAAAGAAATCAGACGCTCCCATGGCGGTCGTCACCGGATACTCGGTGCTGGGATCAAAACGATCCAATCGTATCCCTGCATTTACTACTAAACCTTTATACTCCATTTTGTCCTGAATGTACCATGCGAATTGTTTGGGTTTTACAGGCGATTCTAAGGTGTGATGATCCCCAATGAACGAAAATGATCTTCTGTTTAAAATATCATTATAGTTGACTGCCCATACATTATATTCCGTATAATCAAACCCTGTCTTTAGAAAATTATTTTGATTCAATTGTGTTGAAAAATCAAATTTAACACCAAAACGAATGCGTTGTCCTTTAGTGAAAGCATTTATTTTTCGAGGTAAATAAAACCAATTATCCTTATCCTTCTGGATACCGGTGGTTGAATCGGGAGTATCTTCCGGTGTTTGGGTATTAACAGAATTTGAAATACGCAATTCATAATATGTTTTTTCACTTAACATATGGGTGAAGGACAGATAATTCATTTTATCGGTATTGACCGTTTTACCAGCGGCGGCTTCATTCATGGGTAGGAAAATATTTTGACCTCCGCTCCTGATTCCTGCTGTTCCTCCGCCCGAATTAAATCCCCAACTCGAAGAATACAATCCTCCAAATTTTAGGGCAATTTTTGGATGGATGTTAATTGACAGTTTCCATGTACCATTAAAATTATCAGCAGCATGTGAAAGAGGACTAATCTCATTGACGGCTTCGTTTGAGGTGCGACCGCCCAGAAAGAAAGAAATATTTTTTGTGATGGGTCCCGCCAAATTTCCTTGAATGGCACCTCCCCAATTTTGAACATAATCAATTTTTTTATGGACGAGATTACCTGTTAAACTATCAATTTCATTCACCCATTCCGCATTGTCCCAATGCATATGGCCTCGATGTTCCGGCGAATCAAAATAATTTGGACCCCAGTGGTGCTTTCCTGATAATTCATTTGTGTATTCAATATTAGCGTGAAAGATATCTGTTCCTTCTTTGGTAACAATATTGATGATTCCAGCCTGTGCATTTCCATATTCTGCGCTCAGTCCGCCGGTGATGATAGAAATGGACTCAATATCATATTTACCCGCGCCGTTATAATTGAGAAGGCTCAATCCGTCATTGCTGATCATTTTAACACCATCGACGTAATATACAACATCTGCAGCAATGGAGTTCATATCACCTCCACGAATCATTCCCCGTCCACCAATATCCATCCCCGGCTCCAATGCGATCAGTTCCTCTACATTTTTTACCAGCACTGAACGTCCAATATCCTCTGAACTCACGATATATTCACTGTACGTCCTATCCACCTCAACACGAGGTCTTTCTGCCACAACAATGACTTCTTCGCCTTCAATGGCTTCTTCATACAGGGTAAAATTGACTAAGGATGTTCTGTCAGGATTAACTTTAATATTTTTAATAGTTAGAGATTTATACCCAATCATTTGAGCAGTCAAACTGTAGGAACCAGGAGCCACATTTAATATGACAAAATATCCATCTTTATCAGCGGCTGCACCGCGGTTTGTTCCAGCCAAGAGTATATTGGTTCCGGATAAAATTTGCCCTTTACTATCTTTAACATGCCCATTTATTTTTCCAGTTATACCTCCAATCAAATTCAAGGGAATTAAGATTAAGAAAATTATAAAGACAAGAAACGCCTTTTTTCCATTCATAGACAAATTCATAGGATATCAGAATCAGACCGCCCCGATTTCCGGGGCGGTCTGATAGGATATTATTTTATGAGCAGTAATTTTCTGGTTTGAGTAAAACTGCCTGCTTCAATACGATAAAAGTAAACTCCTGACGGCATATCTCCGGCATCCCACACGGCTGAGTGTGTCCCGGGTGTAACCACCATATTTACCAAAGTGCTCACCTCTTTTCCCAAAACATTGAATACGGCAAGTTTAACCGGTCCTATTTCAGGAATCGTATAGTTAATGTGTGTAACCGGATTGAATGGGTTTGGATAATTTTGATTCAACTCAAACCCTTTAGCGATCGATGCATTATCATCAATTCCGAGAGGGGGTGATTCGTTATAGTAAACATCGTCAATGTGAAGCGCGCTGGAATCATCATCAAAGACCCCAACCAAAACCAACATGGGTGCCGGATCTGTAACATTGTCTGTTGTGAACACAAATTGTGCCGTATCTGTTGGAGCTGAACCATCTGCAAAAGCCCAAACAGAAACAGTATCGCCCTTAGTTACAATTTTCTTCCAAAACCATTGATTGTATACAATAGCATCATTAATAACAGGACCGCCCATTTGATCCAATTGAAAATAATAACTGCCAACCCCGCTTATTACTGGTGATACAGCAGCAGTATAAACATTCAAGTTTGTTAAAAAATTAGGGTCAATAGCGATAGCAACATGAAATTGATCCCGGTCGGTTGGTGTTCCTGTTGTGGATATTTTCAATTTTATCCATATTTCAGAATCGGTTGGCGTAATGGGTGCATTTGCATCAGTCGATTGATCGATTTGAAGCCAACAGGAATTATTATCAAAGGGATCAGTGCCGGGATCGGGAACGGTAAGCATTAGTTCACCTCCAGATACTTCAACACCTCCCCAACCCCACCATGTCCAGCTCATGTCACTGTTAACAGCTCCTGTAATTGCAGGAGTAGCGTCAGTCGAAAAACTCTCATGCCACCCGAATATAGTCGTCTGTATAATCATAATAGTGATCACTGCTAATATCGTTTTCTTCATTGTTATCTCCTTGGTTTGTTATCTCTGCTATTTAATATTTATATGTGAGTCCTAATTCAAATGTTAAAAATTGTAATGGCACAACTTCAAATAAACCCCAGTCTTCGAATGAGCGTAAATAGCCAATAGAGGTATGATAATTAATGCTGAATAGGAGGTTCATTGTCTGATTAATTGATGAGTAACCGCCAACGCCTAGGTTTCCACCCCAAGCGACTCGCCTGTCAGTAACGGGAGCCATTATTTTATTTTCATCCAATGGCTGTCTGTATTGCCCAGGATATATTAGACCTTTTACATGGTGAGTATAATTGTAAAACCCAATACCGTAAGTAATGGAAGGGTGGATTCTCCTACTAACCAAGTCAAATGTTTTCCCGGTAAAATATTTTCGTGTTTTTAGAATAAAATCATTCCAAATCATATTGGCATTTGCTTGGTTGCTGGAATAATAATTGTAGTCAACGATCCACTTGAATTTCTTATTTTCAATTGATCCGTGGTTATATTTCTGATAATGAAATTCAAAAACGGTCTCTGTGCTTTCATTATTCTTAAAAGCGTATTGAATTCCAATAACAGGGGTGACGTTGTACCAATTATTTAAACCCAATATTGGAACACCCGTGCCGGTAAAAAAAGATATACTTTGATGTTTGTCAGGTAGTTGAGAGAATATAGATGAAGTGATAATTACAGCGGTAAAGAGATAATTAAATTTGATTTTGGTAGATTTGATTCGTTCCTTCACTTTGGTTTTTACTAAGCTGTAGTTGCTACAATGTAATTATTAAAACTTGTTTATATCAATATGTTCTATCAGCTGTACTTTTTACCTTTTTATGAGCCAGACTTCATTTAACCTTGACTGCAATCGCCAGTTAATGTCCGGTTCATAGGGAATCTCAAATGTTAACTTGATTGTCCCGGTCCGGTAGAGATCTTTTGAAATGGGAAATTCTTTTATTTCACCAATTCCTTTTCCATCAAGTGTAGGAAATATGTGTTTTCCGTTCACACTGACCAGACACTGACCATACCCGGTTGTCCGGAGGATATAAGTTGCAGTTGGGTCAATATGATCATATTGAAGTCCCACCGGCCAGTCCATTTTACTGACCCATGATTGGCGTACCCGAGCCATCCCATTATTCCACCACATAAAATCAGGATTTGGATTGGTAATCATGAGCGGATCTTCTGAGAACGGTTTTCCTCTCAAAACATGTTCTGACTTGGATATATTCCCTATGTCATCATAAAAACTTCCTGGACCCGGATGTTCCCAGGTACGGATGATATCTAGCCGGGAAAGTTTTTCATCTTCAGACGTCATTTTCTCTATTTCAGCAAACTGATCTTCGATCCACCAACGATTATTCAACGGATAGTCAATATAATCCAGAACGGCACTTCGTTCCGGGTTACTGGCACCATATTTTGGCACACTGCTCTGGTAGCCCATATTCTCATATAATGTGCCACAGAGAGCAATTATCTTTTGTCTGAATTCCGGGTGAATTGGATGATCGTCTACCCGGGCAAAAATGGCCCTGGCTTGTTCTATCGTTTGACCTGCTCCGATTTCCGGCGCTTTGCCTAAAAGAACATTCACTTCATTCTCCAAGCCCTGTTCATGAAGGAGTCTGGCCCTGATGTAGGCGTCATAATATCCTTTCAACTGGATGAACTGCCACCGCCAGGTATCATTCAATTCCGGATTAGATTGTTCGAGAGATTGGATTTCTTCCAGGGTGACATTTACTCCTGTATTTTCAACGAGGGGGCCTGACCAATTGGATTCCAGGCTAAAAATCAATTGGGTGATTTTTGGGGAAAGAGCCGGGCTAAAAAAGAACTGAGAATACTCCCGGATTACATCCCGGACATCCATTTGATGATCCCAACCGAGCAAACTGTAAACAAATTTGTTCACATCATCATGAATTCCGTCGGAATAGGTAATAAACCCATCAATATATTGTTCATTATGATGAAAAATAGTGCTGTAATATACTGGTTCCGGATTGGTTCCTTCCCGACCGGAAGTAAATGCGAATGCAGGATCAATCCATACAGCGGGGTATTGAGCCCGAACCGTATGAGTAATATCGGGATAGTCCCGGAGTAAATATTGTTTTGGTAATTGTTCACGGAGATAAGGCAGGGGAGGGCTGGACGGCCCGCCGACGGCTCCCCCAAACCACGATGGTTGATACTCCTGAATCCATTGGAAAAAATACAGAATCTCGTCTTCCTCAAATCCCTGCAGGGACATCCAAATTTTGGTATGGGGAAAATGTTGTTTAAGTAATTCGGATATATCTTCCAGAAAGGGCATCACATATTTAGGGTGATTATTCCCCGGGTCGCCCCCAGGAAAAAAGACAGCATCTAATTTTGTACATTCTTCATAAAAGGCTTCATTCTCCAGTAGATGGGCCGCCCGTTTATCCGGATCACTGAGATCCACAGTTGCTGGAGTCCATACCCAATACTGCATTCCATATTTACGGCAGATATTCCCCAGCACGCGGTTCATTTCCTTTTTAGGTAGGGGCATCAGGGGGCTTTCTCCCCCAGACAATGGAATGTTCTCGATGGCATTCACGCCGAAAATAGCTAATTCCCGGATATATTGATCGTATTGTTCCGGCGTCCAGGCATCGTATGAATTGGCCGTAGGCCGATAGCCAAGCTGGTGGCCGCGGATACGATGATCTGGTGAGGATTGAATATTCAACGGATGATCCAACACAATTTCTCCAGGAGACATTTGAAGGGTTCGGAGCAATTTCCCGACGCCATTCATAACCCCTTTAGGGTCAATTCCTTGAATGATGAGTATGTTATGATCCGTGGAAATTGCAAATCGACCGTTTTGTTCAGTGGAATCTTGAAAGAAATCAGGTCCGGCTTGAATCAAAATCGCCTTTCCCTTTGTTGGGTGATCATTGGATATTTTCCAGCGGATTCCAGTTCGTTTTTCCACTTCTTCCACCAAAACCGTGACAGCTGTTTGTTCGACCAGAGGAAGGGTCTCATCTTCAATCACCACCGTTACCTGGGTCCAATGGGTGGCATTGGAAGGATGAATATGTTGAGTGGGACGACATGAATTCCACAAAAAGAAGTAGAATAGGATCGGAAGGACATGATTCATTTTTTTCATGGTTAACGTCGAATGGGTTGGTTGAAGTTAATGGGTAAAAATCAATATTTAAGATCCTTATAATTTAAGAAATTTGTTTGCCAATGGCATATTTAGTTCCAAAATTAGGAATAACAAAGATTCGTATTTCAATCAATTTGTGATAAATATATAACAGAAACCGATTTTATTATGATTGTAGACAGTTGGGAAGAAGCAAAGAAATATGTGGAGAGTTGGAAATCTGCCGGAGAAACCATCGTATTTACCAATGGGTGTTTTGATCTTCTTCACCGAGGTCATGTAGAATATTTAGAAGAAACTAAATCACTTGGTGATAAACTGATTCTGGCACTGAACAGTGACCAATCCGTTCAAAAATTGAAAGGGAATTCACGTCCGATTCTACATCAGGATGACAGAGCAGTGATTCTTGACGGGCTGAAAGCGGTTGATCTGGTGGTGATTTTCGACCAGGAAACGCCGACCGAAATTATTGAATGTCTACTTCCTGATATTTTAGCAAAGGGAGGAGATTACACCGCGGATCAGGTAATGGGCGCAGATGTAGTTAAAGCCCATGGCGGGAAAGTAGTTATTATTCCATTTAGGCCTAGCTTCAGTTCTTCGGATATAATTAAAAAGATTATAAAATTAACTAAACCAAACCTTAAGACACCTTAAAACTTTACTCCATCTTCCGGTAATAATCGTTTAAAGTTCGTTTGCCCATTCAAGTTCGACACCCGGTAAACGGACCCGGTATTGATGCGGTTCGCCATAGCCAATGCCCGATGGGTTGAACCTTTGACCAGATAAAAATTCATTCTCATCTCCGGGATATCTTACCGAAGTTCTTCACGGAAGACGAGAGTATTGGATTCGTATTTCCGCGTTCCTGCCAGGTGTTCCACATAATTATCTTTAATCAGATTCCATCCATTTCCCAAAGTAAATAATCCATTGGATAACTACAAGATCGGGTCGTTTTTTTAAATGAGCCAGTATTTGAGCCAACGCATCTTCACCCATCGGTGGTGAATAAAAATGCTTTTTCCAGTCAATGGAAATTGAATTTCGGCTGATCCGCCCAGGTAGACCACCCGGATGCGTCAGAAACTTCTGACAGCAGAAGGCGCTTCCAGGCTTGGTCCAGCTTTCTTGCAATGTGATAGATGTAATTTTCGCCAGCAGAGATCCAGCTTGAATAAATAAAGATAATCGCAATGATTGAAATTTTCATGGTTGGAGTTTTCTTTGTATTCTATTGAAATAATACGTCATTATACATAATTGTATTTAATATTAAGCCAAAGGGGTTGAGATGACTGGAATTCGTTACTTGAAATGAAATCGATAGAAAATATGTATATTATAGTCCTATTTTTAAAATATCGTGGATATGTATCACACCGAATAAGGTATTTGGATTTTCTGGTTCCGTGACAAAAAGGGACGTAATACTGTATTCTTCCATGAGTTCCAATGCTTTAATCGCCAGCGTATTTGACGGTATTTTTTTTGGAGATTTACTCATTAAGAATTCAGCTGTTTTACTAAAAATATTTTCTCCTCCTCGTTCGATTCCCCGGCGGATATCCCCATCGGTAATGATACCGATTAATTCATCATCATCATTGATGACTCCTGTCATTCCAAATCCCTTTTCCGACATGGTCAGGAGCGCCTCCTGAATGCTGGTATCTTTATAGACAAGGGGGATATTTTTTTGATTGTGAATAATCTTATCTAGAGTCAGTAATAATTTTTTCCCCAGGTTCCCGCCCGGATGACGGATGGCAAAGTCTTCTTCCTTGAAGCCTTTTTTCTCCATAATGGAGATTGCCAGAGCATCCCCCAGAACCAGAGTAGCTGTGGAGCTGGAAGTCGGAGCGAGTCCCATGGGATCCGCTTCAGACCGGACACCAATATCCAGATGAATTTGACTGATGTTTGACAGGGGAGAATCCGGATTTCCGGTAATGGTCATCATTTTGGCTCCAATATGTTCAATGGGGGGAATGAGTTCCAGCAATTCTTTACTTTTCCCGCTGTAAGATATGAGCACACAAACGTCTTCTTTGGTAATCATTCCCAAGTCGCCATGCCCGGCATCACAAGCGTGCATGAAAAATGACGGTATCCCTAAACTGGAAAAAGTAGCAGCACATTTTCTCGCTACATGTCCGGATTTTCCAAGGCCTAAAAAGATCACTTTTCCGGTGGCGTTGGCTATCGTATCAGCTGCCTGGCTGAAATCTTTTCCCAATGATTTTTCTAATTCCGCCAACGCTAGGATTTCTTTTTGAATGACTTTTTTCCCGGATGTTAAATATTCCATATTGTGTCCAATTATATCATGAGAATTTAAATGATTATTTTAGTAAAATCAGTTTCTGACTTTTACTAAAACTTTCGCTTACCATTTGCAAAATATAGACTCCGGTGGGGACGGAATTTCCAGACTCATCGTGTCCATCCCAAGTTAGATTATAAGTCCCCGGTTGATATTTTTTTGTCTCAGACATGATTTCCTGACCGAGGAGTGTATAAATTGTAAATGAAATATTCGATTGTTTAGGTACGCTGAAATCCACATGTGTCACAGGATTGAAAGGATTCGGATAATTCTGACTTAAAGAATATTCTCTAAATGGTCTAGTATTATCCTGATCAACTTGAACATAATCCAGTCCTATAAACTCACTTACTCCACGAACTAAAGCATAAGCAGTCGAATCATATGAACCAGCTTGCGCACAATTCATATCTTCGTAGGTTAATGCCATCACATTTTCGCCCTGAGTCATCCACCACCAGCTTTCCGGGTATTGATCGGGAGTACCCGATGTCCAACTGATAAAATAATTCCATGATTCAATACCGCCGGGGAAATAGGATTGGATTCCATTGATAAATTGCTGTTCAAGTAGTGCATAGTTATTAGAAGTACCTTGGGTAGCGTGGTAAACGAAATAGCGAGAACAATTATAAGCGGAATGCATATTGAGAGCCACTTCTATCGGGTTACTAAGTGCCATAAGTTCAATGAAACGGTTTTTTAATACAATAACTTCTGGTTCCAAGATTGTATCATCCCAGCCGCTTTCAATATCTACACCGTTGGCATTCTCACGGGGATAACCCAATTCCACTCCATCCGGATTAAACATTGGAATAATGTGAAAAACACAATTTGCCCGTACAAATTCAGCAAAGGGCATTTCAGAAAGTAATAAATTGATAATTTCATTGGTAACCCAGAAAGATTCTTCTTCTCCGGGATGGGTTCTGGCATGAATATAGACCCGTTTTAAAGATGAGGTTTCCAGATGATTTTCTGTAATTGTTAATTCCCATATGGCACGGTTTTGCGCAGTAGCTCCCAAGGAATCGATTAGGACATACGGGCTGTCCCCCCAACGATTCAAGTCGACGAGTAAGCTATCATAACCATACCCCCAATTTTGGTCAACCATATGAGTAATATCCTCATGATCCGGAATTAATCCGCATTTATTATCATCCTGCTGATAAATAATAGCTTGTCCAATTAAAATAGAATAGAAGTAAATAATTGCAGCAATGTGCCTCATTATCTGATTTCCACTATAATTATTTTTTTACTTTCCATAAATAATAGAATGTACCGCTGGCTGTTAATGCGATTCCGATCAAAGAAGGTATAAACGCCGTCACCAAAGTAATAATGAAGAATGCGGAATAAAGAATCAGAACAATGATCATGCTCCAAGGATAAAAAAGCGCTTTATACGGACGCTTCTTATTCGGCCATTTTTTCCGAAGAATATAAATCGCACCAAAGGTCAGTAGGTTAAAAATTGTGCTGGTCGCAGAAAAGAAATCAATAATCATTTCATAAGCATTGGTCCCGCTTGATCCAGAAGAAATATAAGTTGAAACCACCGCAAAAATAAGTAAAACCGTTGCCCAGATTCCCTGTCCTATCAAAGCGTTATTCGGTGTTTTAAATACCGGATGGAGTTTTTTAAACTTATTAAAAAACAATCCGTCTCTGGCCATGGCATGCCAGGTTCTGCTTTTACATAAAATTTGTGTGCTGATATTTCCAAAAGCATTTACAGCGACAGCAAGTGATATGAGAATTCCACCCGTGGCTCCCAGAACGACTTTCATGGCTGCGGAAGCAACCCATTTATTTTCTATTATGGCATTCACATCTAATTGATATAAATATCCCAAGTTGGCTCCTAAATAGAGAAGCATTACTCCCCCGATTCCCAGGAAAAGAGACAGGGGTAATGTTTTTTGGGGATGTTTCACTTCCTCTGCCAAATAGGTTGCACCTTCCCATCCGCTAAAGGCAAAAAATGAATACCGTAATGCAGCGCCAATAGCAAGAATGGTCGGCCAGCCAAAGGAATCCGGCCACAATGGATTGGTAAAATTTTGGATATTGCCGGTTGAAAAGGAAGTTAAAGTAATACCGATGATGGCTCCCAACGCGCCAATTTTTATCGTACTGAAAAAGATTTGAAATTTTCCACTCATTCTGACACCAAAGAGATTGATGCCCGTCAAAAGCCATATAGTGATAAGGGCAATAATAAATGTGAGTGTCAGGCCGAATGGTGTTCCAACCAAAATTTCTGTAATGGCATTCAAGTATTCAGTAAAAACCAAAGCAACTGCTACTATTGAAGCTGTTTCAGATACAAAAAACATTGCCCAGCCTCGAATGAAAGCGATGTAGGGGCCATATGCTTCCTTCAGAAAAACATAGGGACCGCCGGATTTGGGAAGCATCGCAGTGAGTTCGGCATAGATTACTGCGCCAAAAATGGTAATGATTCCGCCGATGACCCAAACCAGACCAAATAGTGATGTACAACCCACCAAAGCCATAATGGGTGCAGGCGTTCGAAAAATTCCTGAACCAATAATCCGACTAATGACGATAGCGACAGACTCTTTTAGCCCCAATCCTTGTTTGTAATCAGTCATAATAAAAAATGAAGCTTATTTATAAAGATAATAACTTGTTGAAAGCTTTTTGAAATCCTGAATGGATTTTTCGTAAGATTGAAATAATGCTTCAGCATCTCCGTCTGAATTGATTATTTGACTTAAATCCTGATTTCCCCAAAGTCGCGGGAGAGATGTTTTTAACTCAAAGTGCTCAGGATATAATTGATGAATCACACCCAATATTTGAATTCCCGTGGAGACCGGTTCAAATTCACGGTAATTTAAGATTGTAATTGAAACTCCCTCGCAGGGCACGTTTTCATATTTCGGATATAACGATTTTCCGGGCAAGGAAACTGGTGTAAAGGAGATGGGCTTAAAAGACACTCCGGGTAAATGTTTTAAAATCATCATTTGTGACAATTGCTTACCATCGACCCAAGGTGCTCCAATCCATTTAAACGGATGGTCTGTTCCTCTTCCTTCGCTCACATTGGTTCCTTCAACCATACACATGCCTGCATAAATTACCGCCGTTTCCACATCTGGAATATTGGGCGAAGGGGATATCCAGGGGACATTCGTTTCATGGTAATAACTATTTCTCCTCCAACCTTTCATTGGTATGACGGACAACTCAGGCGTGACCGATATCCAATTTTCTCCCACAATCATTTTGGCTAGTTCACCTGCGGTGAGTCCATAACGATTGGGGATTGGATACATGCCCACGAATGATTTAAGATCCATGTGAAGGATGGGGCCGGAGACTTCGGTTCCTCCCAATGGATTGGGTCGGTCCAGAATCATTACCGGGATATTTGCTTCTGCGGCTGCTTCCATCACAAGACCCATTGTAGAAATGTATGTATAAAATCGGGTGCCTACGTCTTGTATATCATAAATAATCAAATCAAGCCCATTCAGCATATCCAGTGTTGGTTTTCTAGTTTTTCCATATAGACTAAAAATAGTCGGAAAATCATTCAGTTCCTGATTAGTTATTTTTTGCCCGGCAGAAACATTTCCAAAAAAGCCGTGTTCAGGTGCGAAAATAGCTTTTAGATGAACATCATTCAATTTCATCAATAATTTATAATTTGGTAAACCACTCAGATCAACACCTGTATGGTTCGTAACCAGCCCGATATTTTTCCCTTTAATTAAATGTATTTGATCTTTAATTAATACATCCAGTCCGTTTAAAACGTGTAAAATCTCGATGGGTGGAATATCTTTATTCTTGAATAATTCTGATTGCTGCTGGTGTGTGGAAGGATGTTCCTGAGATTGAATGATCGAACAAAACACCAATAGAAAAAATACATACTTCATTATAAAATGCCAGTCCTTACTTAACCATTGTGACTTTTCGAAAATCCATATTCGTCCCGGAGGTAATAGAAATAATATATATTCCCGACGAAACAGGATGTCCATTATTATTGAGACCATTCCAAGTCCAAGTAAAATGATCGTGAGGGGAGGGCAGCAGGTTTGTACTGCGGATGGTTCTTCCCACCAAATCCGTAATGTGGATTTCCGTTCGCCGATTCGGGAGGTTATTATTAATTAAAATAGTCATGGAGGAATTTGACGGATTGGGAAAAACAGATTTAATTGACACTTGATCAGGAAAAGGAGTATCCTCGAAATGATTGACGGATAGCTGATCTTCATAAAAATCAACAATTTCGGCCATTATTTCACTCCGTTTCGATTCAGGGTAAATGGTTTCGAATCCAACGGACAAATGAACAATACCGCCCAAATCGTTTCCGGATCCAAATGAACCAATAAATTGAATTCCCATGCCCCCTTCGGCATTATAATCAACTCCATTAAATTTAGCGCAAATGTCTGCTCCCACTGCCGGTTTAATTCCATCTGGCCAATCCACGTCATAAGTTCCGTTGCTTCCATTATCAAATGTAATATTATTGATGCCTTCAAAAATGGAACCGCTGGTACCAAAACCGCTGTAGGTTCCTTGGTGCCCCCCCGCCGCATCCGATATATAAACTGCTTTCAAATAGTCTAAGTAAAAGGCCTTGTCAGTTGAGGTTCCCTGAGCAGAAAGGTCGTAACCAATCTCAGATCCGGAAACAAAGAGAAAACCTCCATTCTCCAAATATGTTTGTACCAGGTCTTGTTCTTCATAAGTGAATGTGCTGGTGGCGGTTCCTTCTTCTCCCAATATCCAATCGACAAAATGATAATCCAAATTAATATTATTCTGGATTACCGCTTCATTAGTGGCTGAATCAAAGGCTAATCCATTTTGAATCAGGGCATCACCATGCTGCCGAATAAAATTGTGTGTATTCGTCGTTCCACTGGTTCGGTCAAAACCATTCACAACCAGACAGGAAACAGCGTCGGTTGTAGGTACAACACCTAAAAATTCTGTCTGTGGACTGGCACCAAATCCGTTCTGTCCAATGATGGATAAATAATACGGTTCTCCTTCATTCAAATTCTTAACGATAATGGGTCGCTGGTTGAAGACTCCTAATGTTTCGGTATTATTGGAGTTTAGAAAGGTCCGCAAAACTACAAATTCGTTAGCCGTTCGAGCTCCAGTGAAATCAATCATAATGTCACCATTCCCAACATTGCGAATGGATAAATTACCGGGAGTAGCCGGGGGAGAACTTGCACCAAATTTAACGAACAGAAGATCCCATAATTCAGGATCTGATCCATCATAGCCCATCGCCCAGATTCCGACTCCCTTTAAATTGTGATTTAATGCGAAATCGTACTTTAGAGAGAGTGAAAGACTATCATCATACCAGCCCTGAAACCAATCCGGGTTTTGATATTTGTACCAAGGTGTCTGTGATTCTGAATGCCACAGCTTTCCAAAAGATAGGGCATTGCTTTCCATTTCAGAATACAGTTTAGCCGTACCTGTTCCGGTAGTTGAAGCGCCGGCTGATCCGGAGGATGTTGGCCATTCAAATCCAAAATATGGGCAGCCTAAAATGAGTTTATCTGCCTGATTATTAGTTTTGCTCAAATAATCATTTACAGTCCAAGTGATAGTGTAACCCGACCCGGTTAATGGAGCATTTGGACCTGAAGTTGAGCTACCGCTATAGTGGTAATCATATCCCATGATAAATAAACCATCACTGATTTCTGCTAATGCGTTATAATCCCAGGCACTGCTCCAATCTACCGCCGGCATAGCGAGCGTCACTTGGGAACCGGGAATAGCATTATTAAAGGCATTCTTCAAATCTGTAATAAATTGAACCATATTGTTTTTTTGGGAGGCAGGCATAACTTCAAAATCAATATTAACTCCATCTCCATTTCCTGAGGACACTGTATTAACAAGATTATTGATGAGGTTTTGTCGGTGACTGCTGCTGCTTAAAAGTGTCGTTAAATCACTGTTGCTAAACAATGTTGCCGTCAAGACAACATCCGTTCCTGCCGCATGAGCAGTATTAATCAAAGAAGTCGGTGGCCAGCCATGATCGTTACTTATACCACCTGTTGCTGTAATTTCTGCGCTAAAATAGGCTATCGTAGATATGAGGTTAAAATTGTAGTTAGTCCATGATGTACCCATCCAGTATGGGTGATACCCAAACACTTCATGAGAAGGAGTGGTATGATTCGTTCGATAAAAACGGATAAAGGGAGCAGTATCAATTTGACGATCAATTTCTGTATAATGTGTATTATAATATTCCAGCTGTTGTTGGTGAATGCTGGGATTATGATTAGCAAAAGCAATACAAATTGAAAGGTGTATTATAAAAATATTTTGTCTCATAACGTCAGCTCATTTTGATTTAAAAAGTTAAACTGAGTGAGAAACCGGAAATGGAATTGAAAACACCAAACGACTGATTTACGTAGTCCAGATTTATATTTACATTTTTCATTAACTGATGACGAACTCCTCCACCTATTGAGAATCCTTGCTCCACATTATCCACAAATAATGTGGATTGCCCCGCCCGCAAAAACACTTTTTTTCTCCAAGCATATTCAATCCCGGCATTCACATATTCCACATTATTATTGGGATGAACAGCATCAATGGATACTGTAAAGATATGGGGGCCGGATTTGAGTAAATTTGTACTCATTCCCACTCTAAAAATGAGAGGCAGAGGCCATTTCCATGTATCGAGGTGGCCATCTATACGATCATTATTACCAGTAAGGTTTTCATCAATATCATGAGTGATCCTTGTATCTTTTCCCTCTAATTGTAATTTCTCCCCAAAATTTGAAACGTTCATGCCAATACGAATATTACGATTCCGTGTTATAAACAATGAACCGATGTCAATAGCCATTGTTGAAGCCGACATATGATAGATATGTTGTTGTATAAACTTCATATTTAAACCTAAAGAGAAACTATCGGTGAATCTGCGTCCATAGCTTATTCCAAGTGCCAAGTCATTTGAGCCAAATTTCTCGCCGGTACCTTCGGGTAATGCAACAGTTCGTACTATCATATCATCCATAGTAATCGAAGTAGCTGAGAGCCCTAGTACTCCGTTGCGCTGAATTGGAATAATAACTGCTGCAAAGTTGAAGCGAATGTCAGCTACCCATGGAAGATGAAAAAATTGAGCAGTTGTTTTTTTTGCAGATGCAATTCCTGCCGGATTCCAGTATAGAGCTGTTGCGTCATCCGCTATGGATACGAAGGCATTACCCATGGCCCTAGCACGTGCACCCACTCCAAACTCAAGAAATGCCGCTGCGGCAGTGCCTACTTTACTTACGTGCCTATTGTATTGGCTTAGGGCGGGATGTACCAATAACAGAAAAATTATTGATGATATGAGCTTATGTCTGGAAGTGTACATGTTTATTTGATGACGGCAAATTTTCCAATTTTTTCACCAATTCCCGGTGCATCAACGTGGTAGAGGTAAATTCCGAACGCAATTTCAAGACCGTCTTTTGAAAGCATATTCCATGATTCTGCCCCATCTTCCAAAACACTTTCGTGATTTATCGTATCAACGAGAAAGCCTGACAAGGTATATATCTTGATTTTGCATTTTTGCGGTAGATGAATAAAATCAACCTTTCGAGTTCCTCTTCCTGATACGTAGAGGTGTTGGCGTTCCCACGATGCCGTAACAATATACGGATTTGGAACAACAGCGATTCTACTCAACTCCTGACGAGCAAGTGATTTATCAATGCGGGAAACAGTCGTAACGAAACTATAGATATCGTTTGATGAAAATGGCTTTGTAGTCAGTATTGTTAAAATATCTCCATCCTCAACGTGCTCTACCGGGGCCGATGTTGTATCATAGACAACTGTGGTATCATTGATAAAAATTGTGTCGATTTGTATTGAATCAATTTTAAAAGATACTGAGAAACTTGGGTCTAGACCAGTTTCATCGGGTAGGAGAATAATTGTTTCTTCCGGGTCCCATTGTCTGTCTCCATTCTCATCCATGATAATAAATCGAGTTTCCCGATTCTCAGAAGTATTCCATATATTAAAAGGAGCTGAAACACCAAACAGCTCATCTTGTGAAAGAGAATCACCGGTATTTCCTCCCCATATTAGTTCAAAATCAGCGGGGTAGAGAGATCCGTATACACTAATTTCTGGAATATAATCGCAATCGCCGGATATCCAACCGCTTGAATCTTCTAAGAGTGCCAGGCGGTCATTATAAACTAAAATTTGCATACCATCAATAATTGGGTTTAACGGTTCACCCTCTATGAAATTACTTCTATTTATTGGATAATATTGATAGGAGGCTATATATGCTCCCCCTTCGCAAAGTGGTCCGCTGATGCACGAAATAATTCCAAAATCGTTGTTTACCTCAAAGTGGATTCCCTCCTCAAATTCCTGTGAACCATCCAAGGATGTTACTATAACAGAGCCTGGTATTAGGTTTTTCTTACGAGTACTGAACCAATCACCTGAAATGTCAACGGTGTCAGTAAAAATTTCTTGATTGACAACTGAATAATATGTTTTTTCCCCTTCAGTGAAAAACTCCACAGAGTATTCCCATTTATCATGGATACTATCTGGATCAACTGTGTTAATAATCACTGAACCTGTAGCAGCGCCTGAATCATGAACGACAATTTGAAGTCCGTTTTCTGGACTATTGGGTGGGATGTACCCTGCTGCGGGAGCATCCGGAACCACTTCAGCTACATTTTCTCCGAGGACTAAAACGTTCCCGCTGGCATCTAAATCAACAATGATGGTACACTCAGAAGGAGCCAAAGGTTGGAGTTTGTCGAATTCGCTCAGTCCACGGTCATAAAAATCTTCATCATAACCTTTATCGTACGATGTAATCGCATAGTAATAGGTTTGACCATTCTGTACGGTTGTATCCTCCCAAAAATGCCTTAAGCCACCATCTTTTCCCATATTAAACTGAATACCGTTAAAAGCGATGGGATGGGGACCCTTCAAGCCATTTTTCAAATCGAATTGGGCGATCGGTTTTTTGAAAGTTAAATTGCCATAAGCATCTGTGATAATCCAAGGTTCTAAAAATGCAGGATCGGTACTGCGGTAGATTCGATATCCTTCAAAATCGTATCCGTAAATGGGATCTCTGGAATTCTCAGCTGTTTTATCCCAGTACAATGTTACTTTACTATCTCCGGGTACTGTAGTAAGATTTGGTTTACCGGGCGGTTTAGAAAAGGAATAATCGGCGTCATAGATTTTCTGCATGGTTTGGGCATTTCTTAAAATATCATCCAAATCCTGCCCAAAAAGCATGGCGATAGCAAACTTTTTACGTTCGCCAGCCAATAGTGAGAAATAGCCAGACCCAAAAAGGAATGTGATATCTTTTGTCTGTTCAGGGACATCAAAAAACCCCGGTCTAAGTTGTTTCCACAGTTGCTCATCATCAGAAGCTGTGATATTGGGCCAGGGAGCAGCAAAAAAACTGGTGAGTCCAATTTGGTCTGACTCAGCATTATCGGTATACTCAAAATTGGGTTCGCCGATATCGGGTATTCCATTTCCTTCAGTTCCATCAGCGTCAGGACCGGTATAATCCCCATGTGTTGGACCCAGCCCATCTGAACCAATATCGTCGTTATCAATATCCCAATCATCATCATTGTCAATTCCGTCAAATTGACTTTCATCTACCATCCCATCAAAATCGTTATCAATTCCGTCATGAGGATTTCCGGGTGATTCAAGGAATGTCCAACCAAAGTAAGCAGGTTTGAATCCTCCTTTGGCGTTGCTCCAATTATCGTGATCCCACTGATATACGATGGAATTCTCCCGATCGAACCATGAGTCATCATCTCCTTGATCCCCGTCATCACCAATATCGGCATCGCCATACATTCCAAAACACACACTATCAAGCGTTGTTTTACCCACATTGGTTATCCAGTATGTCCAGATAATGATATCTTCTGCGGCAGGATGGGACCATTGGTATCCCCTTACTTCCACTTGAATGCCTAACCCTCGCCGGAGAGTATCGGTCGAATCCGGGAAGAATTGAAATTCATCGTTATAATAATCGTCCATAACAAAGTACGATTCCTGATCCGCGCGGGCATACTTGCCATATTGTCCGTTCCAAACACCATCCCAATCTGATGATTTATTGACCCATGAGTCCGGCCAAGAACTGGGATCATCACTCATTGCTATATTTTCTTGATTTGGATTAGCATAGCCTGGTAATGGTTCAAAGCCCCACTGATAACCGGAGTCAGATAAATCTTTTCCATTATTGGAAACCATACCATCTGAAATGATATGTCGTCTTGTACCGTTTTTCAAAACCACGCTGGCACCAACAACAGGAGTAAATTCAGCAATATATGATTTTCCAGAGCCGACGGGATAGATACCAGAGTCATAGCGCCCGGCAATGGTCCAATCCCCTATGCCGCCGAAATTATAGAATCGTGTAAGGATTTTGTTACCGTTATGAACACTGAATTTTCTGTCCGCTCTTCCTGCCGGTTTATAGACCGACTGTTTTTGTAGCACGACTTGGTCTTTGCTAATTTGAGCTGCAAGAACAGCAAATAGTCCAAAAACCAGAGCAACTGTATATCCGTTGTGTTTCATAGTCTTTTCATTAGAAGCGGATCGTTAACCCCAGTTTTATCTGCCGGGGTGAAGAATAATAATCCGGTCTTACTAAATAATCATTCAGAGTGTTATAAGATTGCTCTTGAGGTGTGTAAGTAGGAATGAGGGTATAAGTCGCTCTCCCGGTATCGGTGTAAACCAGTATCTCATTGCGCCGATCAAACAAATTATAAATTGCACAATGCAAGGACATGCTCACATTATTAATTTTGAAATTCCAAAAACTGCGAACATCAATAATAAATTGATCTGGCTTTTGCTCACTATTCTCATATGCTATACGCGTTCCGGCTAATGAAGGTGTGTAAGGCAATCCGCTGCGATACTGAAGGACAAAGCTGACTCCGCTATTGGAAGCAGGATGGAACGTTATTGTACTATTCATTGTATGCCTCTGATCCCAATCCAAAGCAACCAGTTGTTTCTCCGGTTCGTTGCCGCTAAGCGCATCAAAATATGCTGTTGCCGGGTCGGATGCGTTTCCTTCTGCAAAGGAATAAGTGTAATCCAATGCACCGGACACGAAGCCGGATGATCGTTTGGTGAGAGAAACTGAAATACCCCGAACGTTTCCATAATCACGATTTATGTAGAGGGCATATCTGTCTCCGGCGATGAACGTATCAACAATCTTTGTTCCCAATAAACTGCGGATATCTTTGTAATACCCAGTTACATCGATGACGGTATTACTCCCGACCTGCTGTTGAAAGCCCACTTCGTATTGTGTAGTTCTTTCCGGCTCTAGGTCTGCGTTTCCCATTGTTGTACTCAGCCCGGGTGTTACTTCGAAATCAGGATTTGCATACAGGTAACTATAAGGCGGAATCTGGAAAAAATGTCCATATGAAAAATGCATCACACCTTGATCAGAAACAGGGAATGCAAGAGCAAGACGAGGACTAAATTGTGACTTTGATGAAGCATCTTTAAACCAGTACTCCAATCGATCATTATCAGTTTTTGTGTTATCAGAACGTATTTCATTCTCGTCGATTATTCCATTTCCGTTTTCATCATAATACTGATTAATAGGCTTTAATGGCTGCAAGTAGTTAGGGTCTGAATTATCCGATAATATTTTCCACGCAGGATCAAAGTAATCCCATCTAATACCCAAATTTATTACAAGGTCCTTAAACTCCACTTTGTCTTGAATATAGGTAGAGAATTCAGTTGGTGTTCTATTCAATTTATTAAAATTAGGTGAGTTTTCTTTAGGTAGTTGAGGCGAGTAATCAGTGTTTTCATTATAAAGAATAGTGAAGCTTGTTTCCTGAAGTCTGCTTGTTTGCAATTCTACTCCCAACTTTACTTGATGAAGGTGTGTGATTTGGCTCATTAGCTCCGCTTTGTATGTTCTAATCATTGAATCCCGATCATAGTGTCCCATCCTGTACCCTCCGATATAGAAATTATATCCGGGCGCAACCGTGAAAACCCTTGGGTCAACACTGTAACTATTAGAATCAAGTGGATCATCATGAACATAGTACTGATAACGATTTGATATTTGTGAGTAACTCAATGTAAAGAAAGTAGCCGAACTTAGCGATTGATCAAGCTTTGTAATGAAGCTGCTGTTTGTACGAATACGTTGATAATCTCCTTCCGGGTTATACTTAAATTTGTGATTATAGGTCTGAAACCTCGTTTTATTGGCAGTAATGTTTGCGGTTAACTTTGTTCGTTTTGTCAGTTTGAGACTCATTTTTGCCTGCCCTGATAATTGTTCATTCCAATTCATGGGTGTAAAATTGCCATCTCCAGGTTTCACCAACTCCCATGTTGTTGTTACAGGATTTTGGACAAAGGAATCCGGCCAATAACGGCGTTGACCGTAGAGGAATCCTTCGTTAAAATAATAGCGTCCGGAAGTATAAAAGGAACCTCTGCTGTTTGTAAAAGGGACTGGCCCACTGAAACTCCCCTGCCAGTCACGCAAGCTGGAAGGGTCAACATCATCAATGTTCAGGAAAAGACTTGTATCAGAGCTCCAAAAATCTCCCAAATTCATTTGCAAATCCCCCTGATAACGATCAAAATCCCCATCCTTTGTAACGATATTTACTACTCCAGACATTGCATGGCCGTATTCAGCATTAAATGTGCCACTAATGAATTGTAACTCCTGGATGGCATTATTTTCAATTTCCACTGCCATTCCGGAGGTATAAGGATCAGTAACAGAGATACCATCGATTAAATAGACGATTTCGCTGCCTCTTCCTCCGCGAACATGCATCGTGCCATCAGAACCAACAACTACACCAGCCTGCAGCGATACGATTTCTTCAAGTTCTTCAACCGGAAGTATCGCAATTTCATCTGAACCAACATTTGCTTGCGAATAGGTAATGTCGGGCTGCACCAGCGGTCTCTCGGAAATCACGGTAATTTCTTCAAGGCCTACCACTGTGGGTGTAAGATCGAAATTAACGGCTGAAGTTAAGTCTATCCGAATACGTACCTTCTGAATAACAATCTCATTATATCCAATCATTGAGGCACTAATTTCATATATTCCAGGTGGTATTTGTAATACGAAATAATGACCGTTTATATCAGTTGCGGCTCCCAAATCAGTTCTTTTCAGGATCACATTTACCCCCACTAAGGGTTCTCCCGTTGAAGCGTCTCTTACCTCGCCGGTTAGTTTTCCTGTAGTTCCGGAGAAAAGCAAGCTTGTACTGATAAAAAAAGGAAGAAGATATTTCCATTCAAAATTTGTCAAACTTTTCATTTTTGTATATTTATTTCTTCATCTGGGCTTTTAGTCGGTGAATGTATAATTCGTATCAATTTTTTATCTGCATCTAATTGTGCATGAGTACCGATAGGGAGTGTCACATTGTATTTGTAATGTCCAATGGGGAAATTAGCTAAAACTGGTTTTTCCATGTCAGAAAAATATTGCTTTAGCACTTCCATCATTTTAAAACTATCCGGATCGTCTGGAGGTTCATCAGACCTCCGAGTGAATTTACCCAGAATTACACCTTGTAGGTGGTCGAATTTTCCTCCCAGTTTTAGTTGAGAGAGATAGCGGTCTATTCGATAGGGTGCTTCACCAATATCTTCAATAAACAAGATTTTACCATCCGTATCTATTTCGTACGGTGTCCCCATCAATGTGCAGATTAATGATAGGTTTCCACCAATTAATTGCCCTGTTCCTACTCCCGGATGAAGAATAATAACGGAATCTTTCAATCCAAAGGAAGCAAGATCAATGGTGTAACCCTCGGGATTCACTTGCTCAATTGCTCTCCAAAAATATGTATCGGAAATTGGAGATAAATTATCTTTATTACCCAATCCGTACATGGGATTTGGCGAATGAAAAGTAATCAACCCCGTTTTCTTATGAATGGCAAGATGTAATCCAGTAATATCGCTAAATCCAATTAAAATTTTGGGATTGTTTTTGATTACGTTGTAATCGAGCATATCAAGAATTCGCGTTGTGCCATAACCACCGGTACCAGGGAAAATTGCCTTGACGGATTGATTTTGAAACGCATCCATTATTTCATGGGCACGCCTCTCATCAGATCCTCCAAGGTATCCCCAAGACCGAAATAAATCAGTAGATTGAATTGTAATATATCCACGATTTTCCAGACGTTTTTTAGCAAGAGCCATGCGGGTACTGTCTAAGGATCCGGAGGGAGCAATAAACATAATGGTGTCTCCCGGTGTCAGATGATTAGGTAAAATTGATTTAGGTGTTTTGGGACTTTCAGCAGGAAAAAATAGGTTTAGTGAAATCAGAAGAAAGGGAGAAAACAATTTCATGAACTGGATTATTGGCAAAGAATTTTTCACTATTCAATAATGGTATACTTAGTTTTGATAACTTGATATGGAAAGGCATTAAAATGCCACCATTCAGTCGTAATAGTACTGAATCCTGCTTTTTCCATGGCATCTCTCAATATTCGGCGATTGGATACCTGTTCTCCGGTTAATTCTCCCACTGCGAGTAAGGAATCCTCAAGGACAGGAAAAGCCAATTCTCCAAAATAATCATATTTGGTTCCCATGTCCAGTGGATTCCCAAGCGTATCGGCAAGGGTGAGGTCAACCGCAGCCCCGAAATTATGGATCGATCCGGTTTTGGGATTTGCAACGAATTGTGTTCGTTCTGATTCAGGGACGTTATCCAGGGTATTCCATAACGTCCATTGAATGCTTCTGGGACGGAGGCCGTCATAAATAAGAAAGCGAAGGTCAGGATGATCTTCTTTAAGGAAGTTATGAGCCATCACCAGCTTTTGAGCCGGGAGTTGGCGTAGATAGCAAATTTCCAAGTCACCATATACATCCGCATTCATGAAATTGTCAGTTGTGGAATACTTCAGTTCGACAAACATAGTGGAGTCTGCTTCAAGAATATTTACTAAATTATTTTTACCAATAGATTCATCTGAAAAAGACTGTATAGTCTCTGGGGTCCCACAGCCAAAAGTGCACATGGAAAAATAGCCAAATATTAGAATGAACAACAAATTTAGTCGGCTATAAATCATCAAAAAAGAAATTTGCAAATGTATACAGCTGTTAAAACACCAACAGCATCGGCAATGAGCCCGGCTGCCAATGCATGTCTGGATTTTCGAATACCCACAGATCCAAAATATACAGCTAACACATAAAATGTAGTTTCTGTGGACCCAAACATGGTTGCTCCGATTTTCGCATAAATGGAGTCTGCTCCGTATTCATTAATCAAATCCGTCAGTAATCCTAATGAGCCGCTCCCAGAAAGAGGCCTCATGAGAGCCAAAGGCAGGTTTTCAGGCGGGAAACCGATAGCTGTTAGCAGGGGAGATAAAAAATTCAACAAAACGTCCAAAGCGCCGGACGCTCTGAACATTCCAATGGCAACCAAAATAGCCACGAGGTATGGAATAATCCTAACGGCGATTGTAAATCCGTCTTTTGCGCCGTCCACAAATGATTCATATACTTTTACTTTTTTAAAGATCAGCGCATATAAAGGTATCCCCACCAGTAAAAAAGGAATGATATATTTTGAAAATTCGTTTATTCCATTTACAAATGAATCAATCATGGCTGCCCCCACCATTTTCAAAGGAATACCGTTTTGTTTTTTCCAATGTTTTTACTGCAATAATTGCTGCTATTGTAGACATCCCAGTTGCGATAATGGTCGTGATGAAAATTTGACTTGATAATGATCCCATAAGAGCCACCACCGTAGCCGGAAGAATCAATTGAACGCTGGATGTATTTATGGCGAGAAATGTACACATGGCATTGGTGGCTGTTTCTTTGCTTGGGTTGAGTTCCTGCAATTCTTCCATGGCTTTCAGTCCCAAGGGAGTAGCGGCATTTCCTAACCCTAAAATATTGGCTGCCATATTCAACACAATGGAACCAATAGCAGGATGGTCCTCCGGTACGTCGGGAAATAATCGAATAGTGATGGGACGCAGTCCTCGGGCAATGATTCTAATTAATCCGGATTCTTCGGCAATTTTCATGATTCCAAGCCAAAGGGCCATAATTCCGATTAATCCAATGGCCAATTCGACGGCGACTTTTGCCATGTTAATGGCGGATTCAGTTACTGCATCAATATTACCGTTAATGGTTCCAACAATAACAGCAATAAGCATCATTCCAAACCAAATGTAGTTTAGCATATCATTTCCTTAAACAAATTAAATTTTCAAATTGAATTAATTTCATAAGAATCTTTCCACAATTTTAACCGTTTCAGGCAATTTATTTACCATCTTTTCAATCACTCCGCCCTGTTCAGCATAAGCCACAAAAACTCTTCCCGCTAAACCAATGATAAATTCATTCCTTACCACCGCATTTTGTGAGGTCATTCTCGTAACAGAAGGCGGAAACTTTGATACGATCAGCATTCTGCCGTAATTAATATGCGGTTTCCATTCACTTGGTATTCTTTTCCAAATTCCCCGCGCGGGACTAATAATGATGGGCTGTGATCCTTTGAGCAAAATACGCAGACATTCTTTCTCCATGGGGGAATGAAACCCGCTGATGACTGATTGCCCTTCTTTTCGCCATTTCAAACACTGGTCATAAGTTTGTAAAATTTTATCTCCAGGGCATTTTACCGAGCAAAACAAAGCAATAGGTTCGGTTTTTAGTAATTCTATATTTCCAAAAGAAAACAAGTTTAATCCTTGTCTTTGAGAACGGTTAGCCCTCTTCGGGTTATTTTATATTTTTGTTTACTGCTTTTGGGTTTATTTGGGACAGTCATTTCTAAATCGGGTTCTGTTGGATTGTTCTGTAAACGCCATTAGTGTCAAGATACCTGTATCTTTTTTTGCCCACAATAGTAAAATTTTAGCAACAACATCACTTGGGACAGACTTGGGACAAACTTGATACAATTCTTTTAAAATCCTTCTCATTTATGTCCAACCC
>JBHHTW010000044.1:0-13525 GCA_046861385.1 Fidelibacterota bacterium
TATTAAATGGAAATAATTAATTTGAGGTTCAGGAAATCCCCCTTTTGAAAGGGGGTTTGGGGGTTATATCAAACATTGGGAAAATGCACTGATTGTTTACTCAACGATCTTTGAACAACAACCAAGTAAATGGGTAAACGAACCAAAAATCTGATTGTACTTATAAATAATTTGTAATTTCTTTCGCAATGGCAAACGACGCCGTTGCTGCAGGAGAGGGCGCATTCAATACATGAATGGCCTGCTCGTTTTGAATAATGTGAAAATCATCCAGTAATTTCCCTGTAGATGAAAGAGCTTGGGCCCGGACACCCGATCCGCCCGGACTCAAATCATCTGCTGTGATCTCGGGAATCATTTTCTGTAAAGCAGCAACAAACGCTTTTTTGGAAAAGGAGCGTACCATTTCCCCCAATCCCGTTTTCCAGTAAGGTTTTGCCATTTTCCAAAAAGGATAGAAAGTCAGAGTCTCCAGCAATTCAGGCAGATTGATATTGGATTTATGATAACCCTCCCGGGCAAAAGCCAGAACAGCATTGGGTCCTGCTTCAATTTCACCATTTAATCTTCTCGTGAAATGAACGCCTAAGAAAGGAAATTTGGGATCCGGAACCGGGTAAATCAGGTTTTTTACTAAATAACGGCTTTCTGGTTTAATCGTATAATATTCTCCCCTGAATGGAATGATTTTCATGTCCGGTTTGGCACTGCTTAACACCGCTATTTTGTCCGTATACAGCCCTCCGCAGTTTATCAGCATTTTACCATGGTATTCATCTTTGGCGGTGGATACAACTGTTTCGCTCCTTTTTGATTGAATGTCATCTGCTTTTGCAGAAAATATCATTTTTCCACCCCGTATTAATATGTCGTTTTTCAATGCATCCGCTACTTGACTATAATCCACAATGCCCGTTTCAGGACAATGAATAGCTTTAATTCCGGACACATGCGGTTCCATTTCATTCAGTTGTTTAGAATCAATCAAAGATAGACTGCCGATTCCGTTGGCTTTCCCCCTTTCGTATAGATCATCTAGCCTTGTTAATTCAGTTTCATCCGTTGCGACGATGACTTTTCCGCAGATCTCAAAAGGGAGTTCATGTTGGATACAAAAGTCCTTTAAAAGTCTGATTCCATTGCGGCAGGTACGGGCTTTTTTTGATCCGGGTTGATAATAAATACCGGAATGAATCACACCGCTGTTGTGCCCTGTTTGATGTAAGGCCACATCTGTTTCTTTTTCCAGAATAAGAAGGTTTGTATCCGGTTTTTCTCTCAGTATAGTATACCCGGTTGTTAAACCAATTATTCCACCACCAATAATAATAACGTCATATTTCATCACTAAATTTAACTTAAATCGGCAACAACAATGTTCTACAGTTATCAAATAAGATCAGGTTTCATGCTGGTTTTTTGAGCAGTATGATCCGATTATTTCTAATGTTATTGGGTATTTCTTTTTAAATTGATTTATTCAGTCGGCGCAAATGATTTATTATTTGTAAATAAATATTGTAATAAATCCGAATAAACATTAAACTAACCTGAATTAATTAGAATAAACCATGAAAAAACTCGAAAGAATTATATTATTTCTTCTGATTCCCCTTCAGATATCGTTTGGCCAATCCATAGAAGAGCTGAAGCAGGTACAAAAAGCCTACAATGATATTGTTCGCATAAAACAGGCAGAAGAAGCCTTGGCAAAAGAATTAGGCAGAGATGAAGTGCTCATCGATGAAGTACCCACAAAAGTGTTAGTCAAACCCCAGGATATACTTTTATATTATTCGGAAAAAATGGCGAGGATTCAAACGGAATTAAAGGACCTGGAAGATTTAATACCCCTCATCAATAAACCAGATAAATTACCATTTTACGGCTATAATTATTTTTTCGTTCGTGATACACTTACCTATTGGCAGAATCGTCCGGTTTCTGATAATTATCCCCTCGGCCCCGGAGATGAAATCATTATTTCATTATGGGGTGAAGCTGAACATTTAGTTAAACAAACCATTTCAAGGGATGGGTCAATTATTGTTGAAAACGTGGGTAATCTCTTCCTGGGGGGTAAAACAATCAATGAAGCGAAACCATATATTCAAAACAGATACGCAGCTGTTTATTCCACGATTCGCGGGAAAAAACCGTCGACATTTTTAGATTTATCCCTTGGAAAGCTAAAAGGGTTAAATGTGCAGATAACCGGTGCGGTGAATGCCCCCGGACTCTACGCAATCAATTCTTTGGCGACGGTAAATACTGCTTTAACACAGGCAGGCGGCATTGATACAACCGGTTCACTGAGAACCATTGTAATCTTGCGTAACGGTTCAGCGGTAGATACTTTGGATTACTACGCGTTTTTAAATGGAAAGTCCCGTTTAAATGACAGTCGTCTTTTGGAAAGAGATATAATTCATGTGCCGAATCGTAAAAGTATAGTCACCATAGATGGCGCCATATGGCAGCCTGCTCATTTTGAAATGCTTCCCGGTGAAACCATCAAGGATCTGATTGGATATGCCGGAGGTGTTCGGCCGAATGCCGGTAATACATTTGTGTTAGTTCACCGGTACAATAATAATCAGCAAGCTGAATATGTTTCTTCCGAAAATATCAATAATATTCTCATAGAAAATGGGGATAGCCTCTATATCCCAATAAAGCAATTACCATTATTAACCGTTTCAATTGCCGGTGAAGTTGCCAGCATTGGGACGTACCCCTGGTTCGCCGGTATGACTCTTATGGATTTACTCCAGGTTGCAGGCTTTGAATATGAGAAAGCATATTCTTCTGCCAACATGAATGCAGCAGAATTGGTACGCTTGCAAATTGATGGTGGTGGATTTAAACCCGTCACCGTGGATGTATCAGGTCTTTTATCAGGTAATGAAGAATCAAATATCGAATTATATCCTTACGATCGTCTTACGATTCCCAGGAAAAAAGATTTAATGGCTTCTAGAATAGTTGTGATCCAAGGTGAAGTATCTGCCCCTGGGACCTACCCACTGCTCCATAATCAGGAATCATTAAATTCTTTGCTAAAACGCTCTGGCGGTGTAACCGAATTGGGATTTAAAGAGGGAATTTCCATCCTTCGCGATGGCTATCATGTGGGCTGGTCTAACGAAAATGCGTTTCTTGTGCCCGGGGACACTGTAGAAGTTCCGATAAAAACCGGTACCATATATGTCACGGGCGCTGTCCACAATCCCGGTGCCTTCACCTGGGAAAAGGGAAAATCAATCAAATATTATCTACGACTCGCAGGGGGAATTAATACCCTGGGAGATCCCAAGCACATTTTCATTCAATATCCCAATGGACAGGGAGCGCCTGTAACCTTTTGGCATAAACCGGTTGTATTGGAAGAATCTAAAATCCATGTAAGTGGTAAACCTTTTGCCGCACAAACGGCCACTACCTCATTGGACATTATTCAGCAGTTTGCCGGAATTGCAGGCTCTTTGGCAACGCTTGTGTTGATAATGAACAACTAAGTCATTAATTTTATTGAATGAATAATACTGAGCATTACAATATATTTCAATGTGGCCTGTTATCTGCCCATTTTGATCATATAAACAAATTCAAGCAAACTGTTGTTGATTACGGCATTAATGGTACGCCATTTAAGACCGCAAAATATCTTCCCTTCCGAAAGATAATCTGCCTGATATTATTTATTTTCTGTTTTATCTCAATATCTTTTCCTCAAGTTTACACCCCAGCTGATCCATATTATTTATTAGAATTGGATAGAGCTTTATTTGATAGTGACACCCATGCCCAGACGACCATTATAAGACCTTTTTACATTGATAATGGTCAGCAATGGTCCATTTGGTTTCGAAGTGAATACTACCTGAATGATAATGCGCCTAATCAGGAAAATATGGATGTCAGATATTTCGGCAAAGGGGTCGGCATGTTCAACAGTTTACACATGTCCTTTTATAATGATTTTATAGCGTTTAGTTTTGAACCTTATATGCTGCAAGGGGAAAATAAAGCGGTGAAAATATATGACCGTCCGGGATCATTTGCTGTATTAAACGATACGCCAAAAAATCTCAATACAAAATTTTCAAAAGGAGGTCTTCGGGATGCTCAGGTGTATCTCCATTTTAAAGGATTTGGAATAGGGATTTCAAACGCTGGTATGTGGTGGGGCCCCGGAATACAGGGAACCCTGTCTATGACGAATAATACGATTGGGTTTCCCCATTATATGCTGGGTACCATTCGGGAATTGCGCTGGAGGAATATAGGCTTTATGGGTCGTTATACGTTTGCTGAGATTGCACGAAAACCTTATGTGGATCCGACATATTTCACATCTCTTACTGGAATAATTTCGTTTTATGTAAATCCCATTATTTCTATTGGCTTTAGCCGAAATTATCTTTCAGGAGGAGTGGATGTGGGGACTCCTTGGACAGCGGAAAGAGCAGCCCTGATTGTTTTTGAAAGCTTCCTCATTGAAAATAATTATATAAATGATTATACCATTGCCGGTCATGATCCGTTCGATCAAACATTATCCGGCTATTTTTCCATGTGGTATCCAGATTCAAAACTGAAATTGTATCTGGAAATTGGTTTCAATGATAATCGTCAGAATTTCTGGGATTTTGTTGTTCAGCCGGACCATGCAATGGCCACCATCATTGGGTTTCAGCATTATAAATTTTTAGGAAATAAAAATCTCTTATTTGGATTTGAATATGCAAACTTAATTAATGGCCGCATGCAAGTATTTCGAGTGACACCACCTTGGTATAACAGGAGCCATTACGATCATTTTTCTTACGAAGGGCGACGCTGGGGAGCGCACAGCGGCTCCGATTCCGATGATTTGTTAATATTTTTCGGATGGATGGGGGATAAATGGACTATCATTCCCATGTGGAATTATGAGCGTCACGGTGTTACAACTTATCGTCCCAATGAAATCAAATCAGAAATACGTTTGGATACCCGATATCAATTAACATCAGATATGCAATTAGGCGTTTATTATGAATGGCAGTATGAAGCGCATTTAGGCTTTCCAAAAGATCATTATTTTATTAATGAAATTACGGGAGAACGCAGAACACACACACTCATACTGCGGTTTGAATATACAATTAAGAATTATATGAAAAACTAAACCGGAATGAACCATACCGATTGATAAGGAATATAAAAAATGAGAAGGAATATGAAAAAACCAGAAATTGTATCACTCATATTGATTACACTTTTATCTTTCTCCTGTAAAAAAATAGTATATGTTGAGAATAATCCACCAGTGAATACCGGATTCATGAGGACATTTGGGACCGATTTTTATGATTATGGATGGGGTGTCGATGAAACTTTTGATGACGGATTTATTATTGCAGGGGCAAAACAATCCAGAACAGACTTAACCAAGGATGCTGTTTTAATCAAAACAGATGAGAAAGGATTTGGTGTATGGGAAAAGAATTATGGCGGAACTGGAGATGAGGAATTTTATTCAGTAAAACAATGTCTAAACGGGGGCTTTATTGCTGTGGGTTATACATCCTCTCACGGAGATTTTAAACAAGTATATGTAGTGAAAACGGATTCTTATGGCACCATAGAATGGGAAAAAATCGATGGCGGTCCGAATCTGGATGTTGGGAATGAGATTATTGAAACGAGAAGTGGAAATTTTATCATTGTTGGTTTTACGAATTCTCCCGGCATAAGTCATGGGAATCATGACATTTGGCTTCAGAAAATTGATAATAAAGGCAATAATATTTGGAGAAAAGCGTATGGTAAAATAAATCATGAAGTCGGGTATGACGTCAGGGAATTGGAGAATGGAAATTTATTGGTATTAGGATATAAAGACTTTTATGGAGATGCGGGGAAAGATACTTATCTGTTTAAAACAGATTCTATCGGAGGCGTGCTATGGGAAAAGACATTTGGCTCTTCTGGCGAATATGATGAAATCGGCTATTCCATTGACGAAGTTTATCCTTCGGGATATGTGATTTGCGCATCTACAAATTCTCGAGGCAACGGGTGGTATGACCCCCAAATTATTAAAATAGACTATGATGGAAATATGGATTGGTCCGGTATTTATAACGGTAGTAGCTATGGATATACACGATGGGTATCGACCCCCACATATGACGGAGGTACGATCATAGCCGGAACGACAACACATTTTAATGGCAATAATGAAGATATATATATGATTAAAATTGATGCAAGCGGCCAACAACTCTGGAATAAATCATTTGAGGGAAAAAGTTCTGATTTGGGTTGGGCGGTGAAAGAAACCCGTCTCAATAACTTAATCCTCGTGGGCTCTACAAAATCATATGGGCGTGGATTATATGATATTTTTCTTATGAAAACTGATGAATATGGACATTATGACTTCGATAATTAACTTTATTGGCTTGATAAATATTATTGAACAAGTTCCGCTCTAATAATCAAAAACGCATGACACAGAATAAACAAGAGACTGTAAAAGACATTATGTTCAAAGTAATGCAGCATTTTGGCTATCGTCACCAATACGAGGTGGCTAAGTATTTTAATGTTACTGCCCAGACTTTATCCGGATGGATAAAAACAAATACAATTCCCACTAAACATCTGGTTAAATACACGCAAGAGATTGCCGAACCAGACAACGATCAACGAGTTAATATTGAAAAAGAAAAGATTTTTGTAGAACTTCCCATGTCGTCCGATCGTCGAGAATTTTCTGAGAAATTAATTTCTATTACAAAAATTCGATCTTTACTGGCAAAATCAATTCGGCTCCTTATTCTGCTGCCGGTTCTTTTTTCGAGTATATCAGCTGTATATGTTTTTTTTATTGCCGACCCTGTTTATTCATCAATATCCAAAGTTCTTCCTATTGCAGAAGATAATAATGCTCTTTCAGGAATATCAGGAATGGCCTCACAATTTGGGTTTAATATTCCAACGGGCGTCGGTAGTGTAATTCCATGGGACGATCTCTACCCTGAAATTGTTCATAGCGAGAACTTAATGCGGGTAATTGTCCAAAAAAAAATAAAGTCCGAAAAATACGGCCCAGATATAACACTTCTTGATGTGTTGGCATCCGAAGGCAGGTATGACGATGAAGAACACGATGTAAAATTAAAAATGGCTGTTGAGAATCTAAAAAAAATGATCACAGTTCAAAAAAATAGACTTTCCCCGATTGTCACCATTGTTGTAAATGGAATAGAACCCCAGTTTGCAAGCGATATTGCATCGGCGGTTCTTGATGAATCTGGAAAAATCCTTCGTAATCTTAAAACAAAACAGATAACTGAGAAAAGACTATTTATCGAAAACCGCATTGTGGAAGTTCGGGCATCCCTCCTGGAAGCAGAAAATGCAGTGGAAGAATTTCGCCATACCAATCGAAATATCAATCAGTCTGCATTTTTATCTATTGAAGAAAATCGACTAACAAGAGAAGTTGAACTTCAAAATAGTCTTTATGTTACATTGAAAACCCAATACGAACAGGCCAAGATAGAAGAAGTAGAAGAGGCAACATTGATTCAAATTATTGATGGGCCATTGAAACCGTTGAAAATGATATCCCCTAAACCATTCATTACAATATCTCTTTCATTCTTTTTTGGATTTATTCTTGCGCTTTTTACTGTGTATTCCCGAGAGTATATCTTTAGCTCTGATAAATTAACACCTTGATAATATGACATCAAAAAAATACACAAACGATGTTGAAAATCGGTTCTAAATCAAAATAAAATTAATTCAATCTTACAAATTAATAACATTTAACGCTGAATATGCGTTTGTTTAATACAAGCCAACTCGGAAATAAATTATATAAAGAAACACTTGCATACGTTTTTACAAAAGCCTTTCCAGGTATAACAGGATTATTATCTGTTATTTTATTTTTTCGACTGGTGGGGCCGGTGGAATATGGGCGCTTTAGCCTTCTTTTTTTATTTGCAAATATGTGTTCAGCGTTCAGTTTCGGCTGGTTGAACCAGGCCATTTTACGATATTATTCCAAGGTAAGTAATCATAGCCGTCTCTTAAATATTGCATCCAAAGGGTTTGCTTTATCCGGTGTATTTTGCATTTTATTGATTGCAATATTCCAATGGTTTTCCTTTCCACAAAATTCATCAATTTTAATGCTGATTATTTTGAGTATAATGATAGGGATTTTTTCACTGTCAAATATTTTTTATCAGGCGAGACAGCAACCGCTTATGGTGGTGAAACTAACGTCGTTACAAGGGTTGTTATCCGTTGGAATTCCGTTGATATTTATTTGGCTGTTAAGCAAGGAGCACACCAGCATCATTTGGGGTTTTGCTCTGGCATATGCTCTACCGGTTTTACTTTTATTTAAGTATTGGAATAATGAAATGCCAAAAAATAAAAGCAATACGCATGAGGTTCAGCTTTTTTCATTTTTTAGATATGGCTGGCCGCTATCATTTTGGTTCGTGGCAAACATTTCATTACGATTTTTGGATCGATTTTTTATCGAAAGGTTTTTGGATACATCTATCATGGGTTCGTACGCGAGTTTTGTCGATTTAATCACTAGAATCTTCTCTTTAATTCTTTTCCCGATTACAATGGCTCTTCATCCTAGAATCATGAATAAGTGGAACAATAATAATTTAAAGGGTGCTGTTAGAGATTTTAAAAAGGGTTTAAAATACCAACTGGTTATTTTCGCGATTTGTTTATCAATATTTTATCTTTTTGACCAACAAATTTTTCAAATTATTATTCGGTTAATTCCAGAAGTTGATTTATCAATAAAGCCCATATTGATTCCTGTGTTAATTGGCGGTTTTTTATGGCAGTTTGCCTTATTGATTCATAAACCACTTGAGCTGAGTGAAAAATCCGGAATCATGCTTTTGTGTATTAGTGTTTCGGTCCTTGTGAATATTTCAGGTAACATCATATTTCTTCCTATTTATGGCATTATTGCGACTGCCTATACTATGGTAGTGTCGGGAAGTGTATATATTATTATGGCCGTTTTATTTGCAGGCGATCTTTTAAATAAAATCAAAAAGATATGAGCGCCTACATTCCCCTCATTGTGTTGGGAGGCGCATCCTTGGTCATGCGAAAGATCTATAAGTCATGGTTCGCACCGGGGGCATTTTTCCCATTAGCCTGGTTTTTTTTCATTTTAATACCAATGATATTTGCTCCTGAATTTCCATTTTATTTTTTTGGTTTGTGGGTCATTACGGCTATGGCTATAGCGTTTGCCGCTGGTTCTCTATTGGGGTATAATGAAGAGGAAAACTTGGAGAATAAAAAGTCTGAAATGGTAAAACCAATATCCGGATATAAATCAATTATCTCCTACTCAACATTGACGATGACAGGTTTATCGTTTTTGGGAGTGATTTTATTACTTCGCTTCAGTATGGAAAAGTTTCAAATGAATTTTTCATTATTCAGTCTATTTATATTACCAAGTAATATTACAGCAGAAAGATATAATGAATTATTGGTGTACCCTGTTTATTTGAAATTCTTTTTATATTTTCTTTTTCCGGCATCTCTGATTGCAGGAATAGGTTATTCACTAACCAATAAAAAATTACATTTTTTATACCTATCCCCACTATTTGTGTCCATATTAAAAGGGACATTGGAAACTACGCGTTCAACAATATTATTATCCGTAATTCTTTGGCTGGCCGGATTTGCCGGTGGAAGAGTTATTACCCGTGATCATCTGCATCGGTTAATGGAAAAAAAATTATTGATATTCCTGACCTTAGCCGGTATTGCATTCACCTTTTTATTTATTGGATTGCAATGGATTCGGGAGGCGGGTGGAGATATAATCTTTTTAGTTATGATAAAAAGAATTAAGCTGTATTTTTTTGGTTATTTATCTGCATTTACTATCTGGGTAAAAAATATACGGGAACCAGGGCTGACATTGGGTCTGACGACATTTGCCGGTCCGTTTAATATCCTGGGATTGATTGATCGGGAACTCGGCTTTTATTCCCACACCTTTGTTTATAATGGATCTTATACGAATGTTTATACAGCATTACGAGGATTAATACATGACTTTTCAATTATGGGGTCTCTGCTTGTATGTATGGTAGCAGGGTTTTTATCAACAATATCATATTATAAATCATTACGGGGGTTCGTTTTCTGGCTGATACCATTGACCATGTTTTATAGTTTCACTCTTTATTCACCACTGATCAGCGTATTTCATTATAATAGCATTATCATGGCTTGGGTAATTGTTTTTGCTATTTTTTTTATCAAACCAAGACTTAGGTTATAAAATGGCAGAAATAGTATTCATCACTGTTAATTATAAGAATTCAGCAATGACAGAGAGATTTGTTTCCAGTGTAAATAATTGTATAGATAATTCAAATTCATCAATACAGATTGTGGATAATCAGTCAACCAAGAAAAGTGCGGATGAACTGAATATAATCGGTGACAATTCTGTTGTTCCAATTAAAATTATTCCTTCTGAAAAAAATCGATACTATTGGGGCGGGGCGGCATTGGCTGTGGATACAATATCATTTAACAATTCGGATGGTCCTTCTTGGATAATTATTGCCAATAATGATATTGTTTTTTATAAGGAAGATTTTATCACGAGGTTGAGTGGATTAAATCCAAAAGATTACCCCATTATTGCTCCGAAAATTACATTACAGGATACAGGAAAGAATCAAAATCCCCACTTGATTGACCCATTAACAATGTTTCATAAAATGTATTATTCGATTTATTATTCCCACTTTATTACTGCAAAATTGGTCCATAAAACAGGTCGGTTGATTCATAGTATTTTCACCGGTAAAAACCGTACAAATTCTCTTAATAAAGAAATGAAAATATACGCTCCCCATGGTTCGTGTATTATTTTTTCAAAAGAGTATTTTCGTCAAGGAGGAAATATTGACGGTGGTTTTTCTTTTTATGGAGAAGAACTCTCTGTGGCAGAAATTGCCCGTGAGATCGATTTACCCGTAACATATATCCCCGATTTGGAAGTTCTTCACAACGAACACGCGTCCACAAGTTCCCGCGACTGGCTAACGGCGTATAATCAATCCAGAGAAACGTATCGATATTTAAGAAAAAAATACATTTTTAAGTGATGAGAATTATTTATCTCCATCAATATTTCAACACACCAGACATGCCCGGTTCAGTCCGTTCTTATGAGTTAGCCAGTAAACTGGTTAAAAGTGGACATGAAGTTCACATGATTACATTAAAACAAGGTTCAAGCCAACAGTTACAGAAAAGATTTTCAATAGAAAATGGAATTAATGTTTACTGGCTACCAGTTAAATATTCTCATAAAATGGGGTTCCTTAAACGTGTTATTTCATTCTTAATATTCTCTGTTTATGCTGTGAAACAAGCTTTAAAAATTAATTCAGATTTGATTTTTGCTACGAGTACTCCTCTCACTGTCGCCATACCTGCCCTTATAGTAAAGAAACTCCGCGGACTACCATTGGTTTTTGAGGTTCGCGATTTATGGCCTGCTATCCCCATTGCATTAGGTGAAATAAAAACACCTTTGCTGATTTACCTTTCTAAGTGCCTGGAATGTGTTGTTTATAAAGCTTCAAAGCAGATCATTGCACTATCACCCGGTATGGCATCCGGCATTCATTCTACAGGCATTCTGAAAGAAAAAATTACCATCATTCCGAATACTGCAGAATTAAAACGATTTTCGGTCCCTCATCAAATTGGAGAAAAGTTCCGAAATAAACATACTTGGATAAAAAATCGCCCATTAGTAGTTTATACAGGATCGTTAGGCCGAATTAATGGTGCTTCTTATTTGGTAGATATGGCAAAAGCTATGCGTTCTATTTACCCGGATGTACGGTTTCTGCTTGCTGGTGATGGCCGGGAAAAGAATGTTGTGATTTCTTACGCTAAAAGAATGGGTGTATACGAAAAAACAATGTTTTTTATTCCACCAGTTTCCAAACAAGAACTGCCAACGCTACTTTCTGCTGCGACTGTCTGTATGTCAGTAATCATTCCGGTTCCAGAGCTGGAACATAATTCGGCCAATAAATTCTTTGATGCTTTGGCGGCTGGACGTCCCATGATAATTAACTATGGGGGATGGCAAAAAATAATTCTGGAAAATCACCGAGCAGGACTTGTTTTACCATCGAAGGATACAGACAAAGCTGCGCGTATGTTAGCTGAACTTTTAAATAATCAAGATAAGTTAAAAACTATGAACCGCGCTGCTCTGGACACTGCTCGCCAGTTTGATTTGGATGTTTTGGCAAATAAATTTCTATTAACAATAGAATCAGCAAATTAGATAGAAATGCCTAATCATAACAAAAACACTCTTCCCCATTGTCCTGTCTGTATGGAAAATAATTTTCTGAAATCCTTTACTTGGGCTAATCAGGAAATTATTTCATGTAAGATCTGTGATCTGGATTATTGCAAAGAGATTATTCACAGGGACTTTGGTGCACAAACAACTGAAACCCCTAAAGAAAATCTGGCAATGTTAATGGACACATTTGAAACCTGTAGAAGTATTGCAACTCAGCGTTGCCATGCACGACTCAATGCATATAAAAAATTAAAAGGTAGTTCAATCCATGATGTGTTAGAAATAGGATGTGGCCCAGGTATCTTTTATGAACCTTTCACCAATGAAAAAATTGAGTGGACTGGACTAGAGATTAACCCTATGTGGTTAAAATGGGGTGCTAATAATAATATCCCGATCGAAAATGGACTCATTTGTGATTATAAGGAACGCTTCGATTTGATTTTTGCATGCCAATTATTGGAACACTTCGAAAAACCACGCCAATTCCTAAAGGATATATTAGGTGCTTTACGTCCAGGTGGGTTACTACATTTTGAGGTTCCGAACCATAATTCTTTTGTATCGAACCTCAGAAAAATTTCACCGTTAATTTCCCATAAATACGGATGTATTCAACCTACGCAGCATATGCGTGCCTATAGTGCACAAACTTTGAATCACTTATTCAGTGATTTTCATATGAATTTGAAACTATTATCTGCTTTCCCAAATGATCATAAAGTCTGGGGACAGGTTCGTGTGAAACAGCCATTAATTAATCGTATGGCCTTTAGAATTTCAGATTTCCTGGGTCGAGGAAGTCTTTTAGTGGGTATTGCACAGAAAAAATAAACAAAAATTTGAAAATTAATTTGACCAAATGATAATACGATTCGATCAAGTTCTCAGTTGTATTCTTTTACTATTACTGGCCCCACTATATTTTATTTTAATAGTTTTGATTTTTGTAATGGATGGTCCTCCAATTTTTTTCAAACACAAACGTCTGGGATACCTTAGCATCCCATTTACACTAATTAAATTTCGAACAATGACTTCCGGAAAATCCATCAGCTCCCATCATGATGAGTCAAGAATCACATCGTTTGGAAAATTCTTAAGAAA
>JBHHTW010000045.1:0-13452 GCA_046861385.1 Fidelibacterota bacterium
GGGAATACTTGCTAACGTCGTTCTTAACTCAATGCCTGCGGCGATTGAGTCAAGTCCTCGATTCAACATCGTTCTTAACTCAATGCCTGCGGCGATTGAGTCAAGTCCGAACACTTTTCTTACAAATCACGGAAAAATAAAATGACTCATCGCAATGGAAAAATGTTAAAAGGATGGTTTTGGTTAATATTAATGGCGACCTTTATTGTGATCGTTATTGGCTTCGCTTTTATAAACCACCTCTACTTCAAGGAATCCATTGTCGGCAATTTTAACCAGCAGCAATTTGTACTCATCTCCTCTATGGAAGCTGTCATTGAAGAGCATATTGATGAAGCGGTGCAAAATATTAGAACGATCGCACAACAACTCCACAAAAAAGGGGATTTTGAAAACAGCGGGGATATTCTGTCATTAGTATACGAAAATCATCAGGAGGACTTTTTACGAATCGATATTATTAACAGCAATGGGAGGAGTATTGATCATATACCAAAGGATACGGGGAAAAGTAATAATATTATTATGATACAAGACGTTATTCTAAAATATACAGGTGAAGGAGACCAACTGCTCTTAACTCGAAGATGTTTTTTTGATCATCAAAGTGCTATTGGAATTATTCAGCCATTTACTTTACAGAATGGAGAACGATTTTTCAGTGTTGGTTTCCTTAGAATAGAAAGTTTTCTTGAAAAGCATTTTTCAAGTTGGAAAAACAGTGACGCCAGTTTCATATTAGCAAACAGTGACGGTGAAATATTGAGTATGCTGAATGTTGATCATGATCTGACAGACAGTATGTCGAAAGGAAATATTCGGTCTCTTGATAAAACCTGCTTATCCTGCCACAAACCTGATGATTTTTCAGACATCAATCAATCTGTTGATAGAGGCGTAAGCACTTCTTCCATATTTTATTCGCCGGACAAGACCGTAAAAAACCGGAATACTAAACCTATTGAACTATTTCAAGAAATATGGTCGTGGTCCGCCAGCACACCCTATCAAACGATACAAGGAACTATTGATAAAAACTATAAAGTAAAATCACTATTCGCAATTTTTTCCCTGTTGATATTGGGAATGATTTCGTTTGTTGCATTCAGAGCAAATAAAAAAGAAGGATTGATTATAGCAGAGGCTGAAAATTTAAGAAAAATATCTGAAACATCTGCAGCCTTGTCAGAGAGTGAAAACAGGTTTAAAACGCTGTTTGATGATTCAGTAGATGCCATATTTTTTACAACTAAAGAAGGAAGGTTCATTGATCTGAATCGATCAGGGTTGGAATTGTTTGGGTATACACGAGATGAAATATTGGATATCAATATTAAGAAAATATATGCAAACCCTAGAGACCGGAAAGTGTTTCAGCAAGCCATCGAAAAACTGGGATTCGTTAAAGATTATGAACTCGAATTACGAAAAAAAGACGGGACCAGAATTTATTGCAAGCTGAATGCTTCAATCAGAACAGATGATACCGGGCGGGTTATTGGTTACCAAGGGATTATCCATGATATTACCAAAAGCAAAGAAACCGAGGATGCTTTAAAACAGGCCGCTGAACTTGATAAAGAACGGATAAAAGCAATCCAAGAATCGTACGATACACTTCGTGCAAACCAAAATGCTACCATGAATATTATGGAGGATTTAACTCAGGAGATTGAACAGCGAAAAATAATTACTGAAGACTTAAAATCGTCCCAGGAATATTCACAGAGTCTGATCGACAGCTCCCTGGATATGATTATCGCCGTAGATAAAAAACGTCGGATTACAGAATTCAATCGGGCAGCGGAAGAAGCCTTTGGGTATGAAAAAGAAAGCATATTAGGCAAGCATATCAATATTCTATATGCGGATGCTAACCAAGGTCGAAAAATTCATAAAATGACCATAGAAAAAGGCAGGCATTTGCATGAGGTTTTAAATAAACGCAAGAATGGAGATGTTTTTCCCGCTCTGCTGGCATCATCAACTTTGAAAAATTCTAATGGAGAGATTATCGGCATGATGGGTGTCTCAAGGGATATTACGGAGCAAAAACGAATCAAAGAGGAACTAGAGGATAGTGAAAAAAAGTACCGCCTACTCATCGAAAATGCGATTGAAGCAATTTATATAGCGCAAGATAATAAATTAACATTTGCGAATCCAATGGTTAGTTATATACTCGGTTATCCCCATCATGAAATATTATCGAGACCTTTTACTGACTTTATCCATCCGGATGATAAAGAGATGATAATAGAAAATTACTTAAAGAGAATAAAAGGGGAAAAGGTTCCAAATAATTATGAATTCAGGGTTATTGATAAAAAGGGGAATGTGAAATGGCTATCAATATTATCAGTAAATATTGAATGGAACGATAGCCCGGCGACACTTAATTTTTCATCTGATATTACTGAACGTAAAAATACTGAGAGAGAAATAAAAAGTTTAGCAAGATTTCCTGCTGAAAATCCAAATCCTATAATGCGCATAGACAGGGAAGGGATTCTTTTATATGCGAATAAACCGGCATTTTCAATGCCAGCTGAATGGAAACTAAAAATTGGAACAGTGGTGCCGGAAGTATTTCAAAACCTAATCAAAAAGACAAAAGACACAATTCCATACAATGAAGACATTGCCTGCGGGGATCGTATATTCTCTGCTACAGCATCACTTTCTCCTGATATGGATTTTTACGATATATTTGCAAGCGATATTACAGCACGTATCGAATTGGAAGAAAAAAGAAAACTGGCCCTTCACGAGGCTAGGAGAGCCAATAAAGTGAAAAATTTATTCTTAGCCAATATGTCTCACGAAATTCGCACACCCCTCAATACTATTTTGGGTTTTACTAATTTGGTCGAAGAAATGACGCGGGATTTTGTTGATGAGGAAGGAAAGAAATTTTTTACTATTATCAACAGCAGCGGTGCACGACTCATACATACCGTCCATGAAATATTGGATATTTCTCAGATTGAAGCGGGTACATATATAATGAATATTGAGGAATTTAATTTAGTAACGGTTGTTCAAACATTGGTGCAAGGTATGGAGATGAGAGCCAAAGAGAAAAAATTAAGTCTCTCGTTCCATTTTACACGGAAAGAAATGTTCATCCGAGCCGATCAAAATGGAATTTCTCAATCTATTAATAATATTATTGATAATGCAATCAAGTATACTGAAAAAGGAGAAATCAACTTAATATTAAAACGAAAATCCAAACGTCCTGTCTTGACGATCAAAGATACAGGTATTGGCATGTCAAGAAAATATTTGAACAGATTATTTGATACTTTTACCCAAGAAAGCGAAGGGTATACGAAGAAATTCCAAGGTATTGGATTGGGAATGTCTATCGTTAAAAGGCATCTGGATTTAAACCATGTGGATATTACCGTTAACAGCACAAAAGGGAAAGGGACGACAATTACCCTGATATTTCCGAGTCCTGAAACAGGTACTGCAGAAGATACGAAGAAAAGTAACGTGAATTTGGAAGGGGAATCATAATGGGGGATATAAAAAAACCGTCCGTATTGGTTGTCGAAGATGATTTGAATTCACAAATTTTGATGAAATTTTACTTGAGGGACGATTATGAACTGGATTTTGTCACAACTGTAACCGAAGCTATCCAAAAATTAAAGAAACATCCTGTTGACATTATTTTATTGGACTTATCCCTTGATGGCGGGGAAGATGGCTTGGATTTAGCGAGATACATACGAAAAAAAGATACATGGCCAGGTATCGTCATCATTGCTACCACGGCCCATGCATTTTCTGGTGATAGGGATAATTGCATTACTGCCGGATGTAATGACTATATTAGTAAACCTATAACAAAAACAGATCTATTGGAAATGATGGGAAAATATAATCCTGGTATTTAAATTGAATATTCTCGGAATATTATAAAATGACTTTTGAATTAAGAAAAAAACTCTTCAAGAAGGAAAAATTAGTCCCAGCTCTTATTTTTATCTTATTGGCTACAGTTATTGCTTCTGGTTGGACATTTACCCAACTACAGAAAAAACAGAATATCATTTTTAAAACAGATCTCATCACTTCACAAGTGGGTGAGCAATTAAAAGGAAATATAGACCGGTATTTAGAAGTATTAAGGTTATTACGAGAAGAATGGATTATAAATAGCATTAATACCGAAGTGAAATACGAAAAAGTCGTCGGTAATATCATAAGTGGTTACGACGGTTTTCATGGTATCAATTATATTGATCCTGAAGGTGTGATCAGATGGATAGTACCTGAAACACCAAATATTAAAGCAAAGAATAAAGATTTACACGATCATCCTTTTGCAGCTGAAACATTTATATTGGCTGAGAAAACGCGAAAAGATTACGCAACTCCTGTAGTAGAACTTTGGCAAGGCGGATTAGGTTTGGCGACGTATTTCCCATTAATCCGGGACGGACAACTGGAAGGGTATTTGAATGGCGTCTTTAAAATCCATGATTTTGTTCAGCATTATTTTGATCGGAATATTGATAATTATTTCTATTTGAGTCTAAAAGAAGATGGTCATGAATTCTACACAACTGAAGATAATAACACTGAACGCAGTCATTCTATTTCAAGTGGTTATCCTATTATAATCCTAAATAGAAGTTGGGAATTATCTCTATCTCCAAAAACAGAATATTTTCAAACAAATGCATCTAAAATCGAAAAATTAACTCTTCTTCTCCTTCTTACACTTTCGGGTGTTACTTCTTATGGTTATCGACTGGTACTTATAAGAAGAAATGAGCTAAAGAATAGCGAAAAAAAATACAGAGATTTATTTGAAAAATCTGAAGATGCTTTATTAATTATTAAAAATGGACATTTTGTTGACTGTAATCAGGCAACGGTAAAAATGCTTGGATATGACCACAAAAAAGAATTTTTAAATATGCATCCTTCTGAATTATCTCCGGCTCGACAGCCGGATGGAAGGCGCTCATTGGAAAAAGCAGATGAAATGATGAAAATTGCTCTGGATAATGGGAGTAATCGTTTCGAATGGAATTATAAGAAAGCAGACGGAGAAGTATTTCTCGTTGAGGTATTGCTAACGACCATTTCCAGCGATGATGAGACATCGATTATTCATACGGTTTGGAGGGATATTTCAGAAAGGGAACAATCAGATCGAATGAAATCAGCTATTTACCAGATTTCCGATTCTGCCCATAGAACAAAAAATTTAAATTCATTATATAAATCGATATATGAATGCCTCCAGAAAGTTCTGAATGTTACCAATTTTTATATTGCTGTTTATAATGATAAAACCGAATTATTATCTTTCCCTTTTCTTGTGGATGAGCAGGATAGCAAACCAATTCCCAAACCACTTGGAAAGGGACTGACTGAACATATCATCAGAAAAGGTCAGCCCCTTTATCTGGAAACAAAGGACATCCAAAAGCTGAATCGGGATGGAATAATTGATTTAATCGGTACTCTTCCCCGTCAGTGGCTAGGTTCTCCCCTAATTGCAAACGGTAAGGTGATCGGTGTGATTACTGTACAGAATTATAAAAAATATGATGTTTATGAACAACAAGATTTGGACATGTTAGTCTATGTATCTGAACAGATCGCTCTTGCCATTGCTCACATGCAATCAGAGAAAGAATTGGAGGTCGAGAAAACCTATCTGGAGGAATTATTTACAAACTCTCCCGAAGCGGTAGCACTTGTGGATATTGATAGTAATATATTACGTATTAATAGTGAATTCACCTCACTATTCGGTTTTACAGAGTCGGAAGTCATCGGTAATAATATTGATGAATTAATATGCTCACCAGATCAGGAAAAAAGTGCCCAGGTGATGACACAACAAGTCCAAAAGGGACGTCGTGTATTTTCAGATGCAGTGCGAAGAAAAAAAGATGGAACTTTATTTCCCGTATCCATTTTGGGTTCCCCAATTAAATATAAGGGCGGCATTTTGGCTATTTATGCTGTTTATCGTGATATTTCAGAGAGAAAAAATGCTGAAAATGAATTAAGAATGTCTGAAAAAACACACCGCCTTCTATCAGAACAATTGACCGAAGCGAATATAATGAAGGAAACGCTTTTGGATGTTATATCCCATGATTTAAAAAATCCCGCTGGAGTGATTTTAGGTTTTGCTGAATTGCTCCAGGAAGAAAATGGAGAGAATGACATCGTCAGGGGAATTAGAAACAGCTCTAAAAGTTTGATCAATGTAATTGAAAATGCAACCATTCTTTCGAAAGTGACATTGGGTGAAACAGTTCAATTTGAGCTGCTTGATTTGGTGAAGATAATTAAGGATATTTCGGAAGAGTTTAAACCCCAGTTTTCTAATAATGGTATGCAGCTGGATGTGAATCTGCCTGATAGTTTACCCATCTCGGGGAACCAGATTATTGGTGAGATTTTTAAAAATTATTTAAGCAATGCCATTAAATATGCCTCTGACGGAAAGAAAGTCATCATTAATAGCAAGTTGACTAAAAAATCGGTTACAATCCTTTTCAATGATTTGGGAACGACTATACCAGTTGAGGAAAGGAAAATTGTTTTCGAAAGAGGCCGCCAATTAGGTGATGGAGAAAAAAGGGGGAGGGGTCTTGGTTTAGCGATAGTAAAACGGATTGCTGAAGCACATAATGGACAAGTTTGGGTCGAACCAAATGAACCATCCGGAAACCGTTTTTGCCTGCGTTTACCGCTTCCTGGAGAAGGTAGTAATGATGTCCAATAGGAGGTCAGTGATATAATATTAGCTCACGGTAGCAGGCATCAGTCTTGATTAAACTGTTGAACCGCGGTCGCTAAGTCCAACTCAAATTCTGAAACAAAAGATTCTACTGATTGGATATTTTCGGCATGGGCTGCTTCGTTGATTTTTCCACCAAAGTCCGTAAAATTATCAAAACCATAGCCGCCCCCGGTTCCTTTCAGGTTATGACTAAATTTTCTAATTTCCTGAAAATTGCTATTCTGGATGGATATTTTAACCTTGGCGACTTCCTTCAGGAGATAATCCAGGTATCTTCTAATTAATGCTTGAAACTCAGGGTCGTTGTATAACTCATTATCCATATTATTAATTTAATCGCTTTGTATAATAAAAAAACAGTCCTTTTAAAAAAGACAGGTCATGGATGGAACCATTATATCAGGATGTAATTAGAAGGATATTCCTTTTTAACCAATAAATAATGAATGAAATTCCCCGGCAGTTTTTTGCAGGAATATGACACATTTAAAAAAAAGAAAAATGAGAAAAGAAACATTTAGAAATATTGCAATTATAGCCCACGTTGATCACGGTAAAACAACACTCGTTGATGGGATGCTGAAACAAAGCGGTACATTTCATGCACACCAAAAAGTTGACGATCGTGTTATGGATTCCATGGATCTTGAAAAAGAGCGTGGAATTACAATCGCAGCCAAGAATACAGCTGTCTATTATAAAGGTGTTAAGATAAATATTATGGATACACCCGGCCATGCTGATTTTGGGGGAGAGGTTGAGCGCAGTCTGAATCTTGTGGATGGTGCGTTACTCCTTGTGGATGCCAGTGAAGGACCATTACCTCAGACGCGATTTGTATTGAAAAAAGCACTTGAAAAACAACTCCCCATCATTCTCGTTATCAATAAAATTGATCGGGCTGACGCAAGAGTTGATGAAGTTATCGACGAAGTGTACGATTTATTCATCGATTTGGATGCAACGGATACACAAATTGAATTCCCAATCCTCTATACCCATGCAAAAGCAGGTGTGGCTCATTTGGAATTAGCAGATTCTTCGGATAATTTTCAACCACTTTTCGACACGATTATTTCAAAAATTCCTGGACCGGTTGCGGATGCCTCATTGATACCACAATTTCTGGTGACAAATTTGGATTATGATTCCTACGTTGGACAAGTGGCGATTGGTAGATTAAATAATGGGTTATTGGAAATAAATAAGCAGTATTCTCTTTGCGCAAAAGACGGAATCACCCACGGTCATAAATTTTCAGCATTATTTACATTCAGGGGATTGGATAGAATACCAGTTGACCGACTTGAGGCGGGAGATATAATCGCCGTAGCCGGTTTGGAAAATATCACAATAGGAGATACGATATCCTCTAACGAAAATCCAAAACCTCTCCCGAGAATTCAGATAGATGAACCCACCGTATCCATGCTCTTTTATGTAAATGATAGTCCTTTTGCCGGAAAAGAGGGAAAATTTCTGACCACGCGCCACATACAAGAAAGACTTCAGAAAGAAATTTTACGTAATGTTTCCCTTCAGGTTTTATCCACAGATAAGACAAATATATTTGAAGTGAGAGGTCGGGGTGAGTTGCAAATGGCAGTATTGATAGAAACCATGCGACGTGAGGGATATGAATTCATGGTATCTAAGCCACATGTTATTACGCATGAAGAAAATGGTACCATAATGGAACCCATGGAAAAGGTATTTCTAGATATTCCTGAGGACAAAGTCGGTATTGTTACTGAAAAATTATCCGGAAGAAAGGGAAAAATGACCCACCTGCAAAACCATGGACACGGTCGTGTATCAATGGAATTTTCAATCCCTTCGAGAGGATTAATCGGTTTTCGCAGCCAATTTATGACAGATACTCAGGGCGCGGGAATCATGAATAAACTGTTTGATGGTTATGCTCCCTGGTTTGGACGTATCCCTCAACGTAATAGCGGTGCTTTGGTGGCTGACCGGAATGGTAAAGTTACAACATATGCCTGTGTTGGGATGGCAGATCGCGGTGAATTATTTATCAGCGTTGGAACAGAAGTATATGATGGAATGGTTATTGGAGAGAGGAATAAATCGGATGATTTAACCGTAAATATCACTCGAGAAAAAAAACTGTCGAATATGAGAAGTTCAGGATCGGATAATACAGTGACACTTCGTCCGCCCAGACAGCTTTCTCTCGATCAATCCATTGAATTTATTGCAGAAGATGAACTGGTGGAAGTCACACCGAAATCGATTCGATTGCGAAAAATGGAATTGGATCAGCATAAACGGCTATCCCGACGGAAAAAAGAAAAGTATGCTTGAATAGACTGTTGTAGGAGGATGATAGCTTTCTGATAAATTTCCTGTTCCAGATAGGATTGATTATCATGATGGAGTTTGAAACAACGTAGAATTTTAATTCTCATGAGGGTTTTATTATTTCATAAAATTGAAGTATACTTATCTATGACGATTCGATTAATATATAGTTTATTCATGATTTCAATTATGATAGGATCTGAATTGGATGATGGCATCATTGCCTATGAGAAAAGGGCAGATGGCGCCATTGGTGCAAAAGCACTATCACCCAATATTGATATGGCGATTACTGTTTTTGAAAAAGCGGTCAGTGATCCCCACCTTGAAGAAATATCCTCTCTATATCTCTTAAAGTCATATTATTATAAGGGTACCTTTGTGCTGACAGATGAGAATGAACGTAAAATTGAGTATACAAAGGGTAAAGTTTTGGGTGAAGAAATGGTGGCAAAATATCCTGATTCAGCCAATCTTCGATACTGGTATTTGACCTGCCTGGGTAAATGGGCGGAAGTATATGGAATATTCAATGCGGCCAAAGAAGGTGTGGCAGATTTAATGAAGGAACATTCCGAAGCGATTATTGAATTGGATCCCGAACTTGAGAATGGCGGCGGATACTTTATGCTGGGCGCTGTCCATTTTAAATCTCCATATATACCATTTATTCTTTCCTGGCCTGACAATGATGATGCTATCCTTTGGTTGCAAAAAGCAGTAAATATGGGTGAAGCTACCCCGGTGCAAAATAATTACCTTGCAAGAGCATTGTATAAAAATGGACAGAAAAAGAAAGCAATTCGATTGGTACGGGAAGTGATTTCTACGCCTCCCGATCCGGAGAACCTTGTGGAAGAACGGTTCGAAATTGATGAAGCAAAAAGATTATTAACAGAATTTAAATAGGAAAAAAACATGAGTTACGAAAATATATTATTAGCATTATGTTGTAGAGGTGACGAACGAGAAGTTATTTACGAAGCCGTAGAACTAAAGAAAAAGCTGAATGCAAATCTATCAGTAATTCACGTGGCCGAACCACATGCGGGTGAAATGTCCATGATGATGGAAGCGCCAATGAAATTCACAGAAGATGATTTACGGGAACGGTTTGTCGTCCATGGATTTGAAAAAGAAGCAAAAGAAATTTCCATCAAAATTATTATTGATGAAAATATATCAAAAGTTATTTCCCAGGAATCCGAAAATGCGGATTTATTAATCCTCGGTCATCGAAAACAAAGCTCGTTCAAAAAACATTTTTTTGATTCTGTTGATGAAGGGATAGTCAACCATGCGCAATGCCCGGTTATGGTCGTTCTTAAAGATTAAAATCAATCTACTTTTATTCATATTGTCCATTCTTCAATTAATAGCCACTATGAGGTTCCCATGTTCAGAACATATTTTATAATAATTATCTTTTCAACTTGCTCATTTTGTGCTCAGCCGCGACCCTTTCACTCTGCACCTGACAGAGAAAAAGATATCATTCATATGTCCATTGACATTGATGTAGATATTATTGAAGGAACCATCAATGGATCAGTCAGTCATACTTTTAGTCCTTTTTCCAGTTCAACTAAACGAGTTTCATTTGATGCTGAAAACATTACAATACACCGGGTAGCTCTTGGGAATAAATTATTAACATTTACACAAAACGAAGAAAATCTATGGATTAACCTTGATAAAAATTATGGTTGGAACGATACATTAACCATTTCGATTAATTTCACATCAAATCCGACAATTGGTTTTTATTTCATCCGTCCGGATTCCAGTTATCCCGATAAAAATCTACAGGCTTGGACGCAAGGAGAAGATACTGATAATCACTATTGGATACCCCTCTATGATTATCCAAATGATAAAATGACATGGGATTGTAAAATTAAAGTAGATAAACCACTAACCGCCATTTCAAACGGTGAACTTGTTTCTGTGACAGAATCGGAAGATCAAAGGATATTTCATTGGCGGGAAAATATACCGAATGTCAGCTATTTGCTCTCGATAGCTGTAGGGAATTACAAAAAGGTAGAAGATGAATGGAACGGTATCCCGGTGAATTATTGGATTTATAAACAACACTCTCGAGAGGATGCGTTACGCTCTTTTGGAAAAACACCGGATATGATTGAATTTTTCAGTGAAGTTACTGGAGTGCCATATCCGTTCGAAAAATATGATCAAACTATTATCGAAGATTTTATGTGGGGCGGTATGGAAAATGTTACTAACACTCATCAGACAGATCGAACGATGCATAAAGAAAATGTTAGACCCATTCATACCAGTGATGGGCTTGTTGCCCATGAACTCGCTCATATGTGGTTCGGAGATTACCTAACCACAAGAAATTGGCCCAATATTTGGTTGAATGAAGGTTTTGCAACTTACTTGGAATTACTATGGACAGAGCATGAGTCCGGTTCCGAATTGGCTGAATATGAACGGCTGCAAAACCTAGGTGCCACCATCAGAGCTGATAAGGCTTATAGACGCCCTACGCTTCAGCCCTACTTTTATAATTCCATTGAATTATTTGATGCCAATATCTATGCTAAGGGATCAGTTATTTTGAATATGATTCGCAGATACCTTGGAGACGATGCATTTTTCAGATCAATAAAATATTACACACAAAAAAATGCCGCTAATAATGTTGAAACCACCGATTTAAAAAAAGCCATTGAAATAACAACAGGAAAGAATCTTGACTGGTTTTTTAAGCAATGGGTTTATAAACCTGGAGTTCCTGATTTAACGGCCAGTTACCGCTACAACCGTAGCAGTAAAATGGTTTCATTGACACTAAAGCAAACACAGGATATTAAAACGACATCTTTATTCAAACTGCCGATGACCATAGTCATTGATGATGGCCGTATTCATCGTTATGAGATCTTTTTTGACAAAGAAGAAGATACATTCACATTTCCTGCAGAAATGAAACCACGTATGGTGATCGTGGATGAAGGATTTCAAATCCCAAAAAACTTAACGTTTAAAAAGAAAACAAACGAACTGTTATACCAATTACAGAATGCTCCAGCTCCTAATGATAGAATTTGGGCAGCGCGTGAATTAAAGGAAACTCGTTCTACAATCAAAATTCAAAGAACATTGATTTCTATGTTAACCGAAGAACCAAAATGGTATGTGCGCCGGGAAGCAGTTAGAACGTATCAAAAGCTCAAACCGCGAAAGGGCGAAACTGATCTTATGATGCATTACGAAAGTCAGGATGAGCGCGTTCAGCGATCTATTATCGAAGCATTGAAGGAATATGATACCAATGAAGTCAGTGCATTCCTGATTGATGTGATCGAGAATGAGGAAAATGATTATATTGTCAGTACTGCATTATCAACTCTAATAAAAATCGATTTGGAGAAAGCCAAGGAAAAATTCGATTGGGCCATGGAAAAGGAATCTCACAATGAAACCATCCGTTCCACAGCCTTAAATATTTTGTCTGAAGAAAAAACGGATGAGAATCTGGAAAAACTCAAGGAAATGGCAATGTATGGAAAGGCTTCCTATAACTTACGACCATCCATTTTCAGACGCATTGCAACTTTTAGGAAAGACTACCCCGATTTGATAGAATATTTTTCAGAAAATTTATACGATAAAAATCGATATGTAAGATGGGTGTGTACTGATCAAATCATTCAGAATGGATCGGTCGACCAATTTGCTGATGTGTTGGAAATGGCGAATGTAGATCCGCTCCGTGGAAGGAAAATATCAGATATACATGATGCATTAGATCAGCGATTGGGAAAAGCAAAAAAATCGAAAGATAGAAAAGAGATTAAAGAAGTTAAAAAGATGCAGGAAATATTTGCTGAATATGCCGAAAACTGGAGCAATAAAAAGTGATTTCCATCTGGCTGATCCCAGCCGAAGGAGACAGCGAATATTTACAAAAGATTATTAACGATTTGGCGTCTGAATACCATGCGCCTGTTTTTTCTCCCCACTGTACCTTATACAGTCTGGTTGACCTCGAGGTCAAAGAATTAGTTACTATTCTTGATAAAGCTTCGGAAGGAATGCGGCCCATTTATGTAACTGTGGATAAACTAAATTATTCACCAAATATTTGGAAAACGGTTTTCATAGAATTGGAATTATCAAAGGAATTGGAAAAACTTCAAAGTAGAGTTTTCAGTTTGCTTCCGAATCCAAAACCGTATGATTTTTCACCCCACATCAGTTTGATTTATAAGGAAATGCCATTTGATCAAAAACAAAGGATTATTCGTAATTTATCTGTAAGGAATTCTTATAAAATGGACAAAATGATCGCTATGAAAACAGGACCCGAA
>JBHHTW010000014.1:0-48043 GCA_046861385.1 Fidelibacterota bacterium
TCCCATCAAATCCATGAGCGGATGGACCGAAAGCAAGATATGGATCGATTTGCCAGTAGTGAAGATTTTGTCGGCATTCATTTCCCGACTTTGACCAGCTGGAAATTTCGTATTGAATGTATCCGGCAGATGATAAATATTCTTGGGTCCACGAATACAACTCGGCACTGTAATCGTCATCTGGAATAGTGACAATATTTTGCTGGACCAACTTGTGTAAAACAGTGCCAGGTTCAACTGTTAGGGAATACGCGGAAATATGTTCGGGCCTCAATTCTACAATACGTTTTAAATCCCGCTGCCATATATCCATTGTTTGCCCAGGAATATTGAAAATCAGATCACAGTTAATGTTATCGAATCCTGCAGTACGTGCATGGTCGAATGTTTTATATACCTGATCAACATTGTGGATTCGAGTCAGAAATGTTAGCAGACTTGGCTCAAGAGATTGAACGCCAATGGATAGACGATTTATTCCCAATTTCCGATATGCTTCCAATCGTTTCAAAGGCGCTTCTCCTGGATTGGCTTCTAATGACCATTCTTTTACATGGGATAAATCAAAGCGAGAACGAAGTGCATCGATGACGGCTGCCAACTGATTGGTTTCAAGCAGGCTCGGGGTACCACCGCCAAAAAAGATTGTATCAATGATCCAATGAGATGTATCCAATTCACAGAGTTCGATTTCTTTTATCAACGCATGAACAAATCGAGACATTTCATCCTCCCGATCAGAGATCGAATAAAAATCGCAGTAAATACATTTCGCCGTACAGAAAGGAAAATGAATATATATACCGGCTCGTTTCATGGTTAAGTTTACAGGATTCTTTCATTCATAAATGATTTTTGTTTTTACCGCAATATTAAAATTGTCATCGCGAGTTTTTTCACGAAGTGAGAAAACGTGGCGATCTCCCTGGAAAAATCAATGTCCGCAGGTCAATGATACCTTTTTGTCTGCTGGTGGGCGGGGATTGCTTCGCTCGTACCTCGCTCGCAATGACAGTTATTATTTTTAATATAGAAACAAGAAACTTGTCATCACGAGATTTTTTACAAAGTGAGAAAACGTGGTGATCTCCCTGGAAAAGTCAATGTCTACAGGTCAATGATACCTTTAAGTCTGCTGGTGGTCGGGGATTGCTTCGCTTGTGCCTCGCCCGCAATGACAATAAATCAAAGATATGATTGAGATTGTTTTCTGTTAAAATGTTCTTCGTAAATTTGAGACCTATGTTTCGAATTATTTACCTGCTCCTATGCAGTCTGCTTTTTGCCCAACCTGGCATTTTGAAAGTCGGATTTGACATTGACGATACCGTCCTTTTCTCTGAACCCATGTTTCAATATCACCTGGAGAACAAAGGGGTACCCATCAATTTTGCATGGATCAATAGCCATGATAAGGACTTTTCAGTCCCCATTACACCAACAGTTGAACTCATTCATTATTTCAGATCGAATGGGCACGAGGTGTATTATATTACCGCACGTCCTGGGGATAATGGAGAAATATTGGCCGAATTTTTGACAGAAGTTTTAGGATATAAAGTTCAAAAAGATATCGATTTATTCTTTATGCCAAAAGATACTCTTAATGGTAAAAAATTCACATCCAAGCATCGAAAAATGAAAGAACTGGGATTGGATTTATATTACGGTGATTCCGATACGGATATTATTGCTGCGTTGAAGGCCGGAGTTCATCCGGTTCGAGTGGTTCGGAATCAGAAATCCATTAAGCAGTATGGCGCCAATTATTTTGGTAATACCAATAAAGGGAATACTGCCAAAAATCCCTTCGATGCCAATGACCTGAAACTTTTTTATGATAAATCGGTGGGTATTTTCGGTGAATCTATTTATCCGATTATTTGGAATGGTCCAAATGAGAAATAATTTCTCAATCTTATCTCTCTGTTAGAATATTCAGATCATCCCGTATTAAAACGAGAATCGCAGATTGGGAAACAATCAGGTAATAATCAGATTCAACTTTAATTTCAATAGCCGCTTTGTTAAGGAATAATGCATAATCTCCCAGTTCGGCTTGAGTCGGAATATATTTAACTTCGCCATGTTTTTCAAATTTCCACGGTTCGTTACCGACATCATCGGGATTCCCAACCGGAATCCCCGGTCCAACTTCTACGATGATACCACCGCGGATTTCCTGTTTTTCGACAACGCTGGGTGGAAGGTAAAGTCCTGCAGCAGATTTCTTTTCACCTTTATCCGGCTGAATCAATACACGGTCACCCACAATAATGATTTGTTTTTTCTTATGACGCATAATAATATTTTACGAAATTAGTGTTTAGGAATTATATGCTAATAGTAAAATATATTAATACAGAAGAGGAATACCGAGCTGCTCTGGAAATTCGTAAGAAAGTATTTATCGAGGAACAACACGTCTCCCGGGACGAAGAGATTGATGAATTTGAAGAGTCCGCAACCCATATCATTGCGTTGTGGGGTGAAAAAATTATGGGAACTGCCCGCTGGCGGTTCACGCCTGAAGGAGTGAAACTTGAGCGTTTTGCTGTTTTGAAATCCTTTCGCCGTCAGGGAATTGGCAAAGCAATGGTTGAATTTGCGCTGAAGGAATTGGAAGATTATCCCATTTTATATTTAAATGCACAAGTCAAAGTAATATCCTTTTATGAGCAATTTAACTTTGTAGGAGAAGGAGATATTTTTTTCGAGGCGAACATTCCTCACCAAAGGATGATGTATCGTAAATTGGATTCGGATTAAGATTTTGGAATATGAAATGTCTTTAAGTGTTGAAGCAATCAATCATTTAGCCAGTCCTATTATGCATAATTACAAATTACGATCCTTTAACTCATATTGGAAAAAATGGTAGATTCATTGGTCAATGAACACACCGCCAAACCAATCATGAAAGAGTCACTTTATAAACGCATGTTCAAACTGGTCTTACACCATTGGCCATATTTGTTGCTGTCGACAGGAGCTGCCCTTATCTATGTCGTTTTAAATAGTGCATCCATTTGGCTCACTGCTTCATTAATCAATAATATTTTAATGGATTTTAATCAGCTGTTAGCCGATCAGGCTCAGTTGGTGGGCCAGGGAAATCTTTCAATTAATGAGCAGCTGAAATTATGGTCAAACGAATTAGTTTTAAGAGATACAGCCCAGGACACACTTAAAGTCCTTTGTCTCATGATTCTGGCAGTATTTTTGTCAAAAAATATTTTTCTATACCTGAAAAATATCTTAATGACCTACGTACAAATTCATTTAATTACCGATTTAAGAAATCGACTTTATGAACATTTTAATTCACTTTCACTTTCTTATTTCCATCAGAAAAAATCCGGCGAACTAACATCCATCATTATTAATGATGTTGGAAACCTTCGACGGGCATTGGGAACCAGTTTTCATCAATTATTAGTCGAACCGATTAATATTATCGCATTTGCAATTCTATTATTTGTCATTAGCTGGAAAATGGCCATGATCTCTTTAGTCATCATTCCTGTAGCAGGATTTACGATTTTTACTATCGGAAGAAGCATTCGTCGAAAATCCAAGCGGACTGCATCCAAAATAGCCGGAATAACCAATATTATTACGGAAACACTTTCATCCATCAGGGTCGTAAAAGCATTTGGCATGGAGGAATATGAGGTAAACAGGTTTTTTCATGAAACGCGCAAATATTATCAATTATTGCTTCGTCGAGCAAAATTAAGATTGACTGCGGCTCCAATTACGGAAATTCTTGGTGTTATGATGGGCGTATTACTTTTATGGTCCGGCGGCATGGAAGTATTGAGTGGAAAGGGATTAACATCTGAAGACTTTCTACGGTTCATTTTCCTATTATTTGCCATGATGGATCCCATGCGAAAATTGAGCAAAGTAAATGTCGATTTACAGGCAGGAGTTGCATCTGCTGAAAGAATTTTCAATATTCTTGATACGACTCCAACAATATTTGATTCCGAAAATGCGATTCAAAAAAAATCGTTCAATCATAGTATTTCATTTTCCAACGTCAGTTTTGAATATGAAAATTCAAATAAAACGATTTTGAATGATATTAATTTTTCAATTAATAAGGGTTCTGTTGTCGCTTTGGTGGGTCCCAGCGGCGCTGGTAAGTCAACCGTAGCAGATTTGATTCCACGGTTTTATGATATCACAAACGGTTCCATTGAAATTGATGGAAATGATATTCGATCCATCTCCCTAAAATCATTACGGAGCCTCATGGGTATCGTGACTCAGGAAACATTGCTGTTTAATGATTCAATTAAAGCAAATATCGCCTATGGTCAAAAAAATATTGATACTGATTCTGTAATCGCTGCGACTAAAGCAGCAAATGCCTTAGGTTTTATTGAGGAAATGCCTGATAGTTTTGACACGGTTATCGGAGAAAAAGGAGTTAAACTTTCTGGCGGCCAACGACAGCGTTTAGCCATCGCTCGAGCCATAATGAAAAATCCCCCCATATTGATACTCGATGAAGCAACCTCAGCATTGGATACAGAATCTGAACGCCTGGTTCAGGAAGCTTTGGAAACACTTATGACTGACCGAACTGTATTGGTGATTGCCCATCGATTGTCTACAGTAACCAATGCAAATCAAATTATTGTTATGGATAAAGGGGAAATCAAAGAAATGGGTACTCATGAAGAATTATTATCAAAAAACGGTATCTATAAGAATTTATATAATATCCAGTTTGCGAATCGTACGAATATAAGCGAGTAACTATATGCCTTTTAAGATCGTATTTGATGCTTATCATTTATACCATCTGCCACAATTCGACCCAGTAATCGAAATATTATCTCATGACGACCGATTCGAAATATTTGCATCCACTTCTACGAATAATAATCTCGAGGAAAAAGTATTAACTGAAAAAATCCTATCGGATAAAAATATACAAGTGATCAAAGGAGATAATGAAAATGAACGGGCAAATAAAATTAAACACCTCCAGCCGGATGTCTTTATTTGCGGGTGGTCAAGATATCCAATAGGTCAATTTGTTACCGATAAAACCTTGGTAGGTATGATTTACCATGGGATTGGCGTAAAACCGTCCTATTGGAAGGATAATCATAAAAGACTCAATGTTCGTTTCGTGGAAGGACCTTTAAGGCAAAAACAGCTTCGGAATGCCGGAATTGAAACAGAGTTGGAATTAACAGGGTTTACAAAATTGGACCCATTATTTCAAAACAAAGATTTTAATCGAGAGAATATTTTGGTGGAGTTAAACCTGGACCCGCGAAAGAAAACAATCCTCTACGGCCCGACATTCTATCCGAGTTCCATGCAAAAAATTTGGCCCGAGTTAATCAATAAATTTCATGAATTCAATATAATCGTAAAACCCCACATGTGGGTTTATTTTTTAGATTCCTTTGGAGGCATCAGCTTAAAACGGGAAAAGAAAACCTTGGAAAAATTTGAAAATGTAGATCATATTGCAGTCCTAGGGCCGGAAATGTATAATATTGTCCCTTTTCTGGCTGCAAGCGATTTATTAATTACAGAGGCTTCATCAACGATTTATGAAATGATGGCATTAGACAAACCGGTTTTATTATGTAAATTTTTCACGCTGAAATGGAATCATTCCCTTTTCTCTAATCGGTTATACCAAAGAAGGTTAAATAAAGAGATGAGTGAAACAATGACCGATTTCTGTTTTAATATTAATAAACCAAAAGATGTATTTAAGGTTGTATCAACTGTATTAAATGATACCGATCCATTTGCGGTCATAAGAGAAAAATATAAAAAAGAGATGCTGTTTCAACAAGATGGGAAAGCATCCGAGAGAGTCATAGAAAGTATATTACGCAGGATTGCATGAGTTTCAAGGACAAATATTCAGCTTATAAAAATCGCCAGGCAAAAGATTGGTGGACTTCAACAATTGGCGACCCATTATCCTGGCTGATTTTGACATTGATCGGGGACTGGAAATGGGTCACACCCACCGGAATAACTATTTTATCATTTTTCGCTAAATTACTTCCGGCTGCCTTAATGTTGACCAACGAAAGACACTTAGTCATTTCGGCTGCAATCTTGCTGCAAATTGGTCAAGTATTAGATAGTATGGATGGGAACCTTGCGCGCTATAGAAAGGAAACGAGCATTTACGGTGGATTCCTTGATAGGATTTTGGATGGAATTGGTTTTATTTTTGTCAGCAGTGGTTTGGCTTATTATGCTTTTATAAACGGAGCAGATGCGTATTATTTACTTTTGGGTCCAATGGCAGCTGCGTTTTACTTGGTTGTATGTTATATTTACTGGTCGATTGCGTATGAAGAACAAAAACACATTGGGACCGGGAAAAAGATTCAACCCGGAAAAAATGTAAAGTCATTAAAAGATATACCCACGTGGAAATATATACTAAAAGGTCAGAAAAAAATATTTTTATTCAACCAGGCAGACTTCTACTTTTGGATTGGTTTCGGATTGATTTTTGAAATACCTGAATTTTCTCTTTGGCTCCTATTTTTGGTTTTGTTGAAAAAAATGTTCAGCCGGGTGATAAAAAGAAGCAAATATTTAAAAGAATTCGACAAAGAAATAGGCAGATGAAAACGAAATTAGCTGTTTACCTCTTAGCTGGGAGAGGGACCAGATTACTGGATAAAACATTAACCCTTCCTAAATGTCTAATTCCAATCAATGGTGTACCATTGCTGATTCGTTCAATGAACCAGGTCATCGAAATAGGGATTGAAAAAGTGGTTCTGGTCATTGGTTATGAAGGGCAGCAAATAATTGAGACCTTCGGCGATTATTGGAATGGAATAGAAGTAACCTATATTGACAACAAAGATTGGCACCGGACAAATAATGTTGTATCCTTAGAAATGGCCAGTCATTCTATTGATGGGGATTTTTTATTATTAGAAGGAGATTTAATCTATGGTAGTAGAGAACTTAAAAAACTAAATATGAAAAGGAATTCTATGGCCATTGCTCCAATGATGCCGTACATGAAAGGCACAACTGTTTCAATGAAGGGCGACGGATCCATTGATCAATTTTATATGAAATCACTCGGGAAGGAACCTGATAACGTTACGCCCGTCTGGAAAACAGTCAATATTTACCATTTTCTTAAAGATGAATATCTAAATACAATTCAGCCTGAGCTTAAAGAGCTTTTGAAAAAAGGAAATAAGCAATGTTACTATGAACAGGCTTTTGCTTTAGCAGTGGGAAAAAGAAATATTGAGTTTGAGGCGTGTGTATTTGATAATGACCATTGGTATGAGATAGATACGCAAGAGGACCTCGCCATTTCTGAAAAGAAATTTCCTCCTAACCCGTCTTCTGGTTAAACGGTTGTCATTCGCGTTTCTTTTGGCAGAATATAGAACATAGTGTTTTCTATGAAGGAAACATTTAATCAGGTTTAATCTAAATATGACAAAGAGCGGCGATAAAAAACCCGGTTAAACATGAAAATTGATTTATAAAAAATAATTTCTAAATGAAAAATAAACCAATGGGTTAAAAAGAGTAACCTTAATCTCAAGGATATCTGATTGCTAGTTGAATTCAGGTAGTTCCATAAAATAAGTTCATCCCGGCTGCACCAATCCATTAACTGAATTTCACTTGTTGTTAGATTATTTCTCCATTGACCTATATATTGAGCGCTAATGGGCTGTGCTGTTTTATAATGCCATTCCATTTTGTATTTAGGGACGTTTTGAGGAGTGTGGGAATAAAATTCCAACATCCCTTCTTCAAATTCTACGCCGATAAACTTAGAAACGGTTTTTATTATTTCTTCTGATCGATGAATTAAGTCTTCATAACGTATCTCCAGAAATTGATTCGGATACTTTTTGGCGAATTGTTTCCCACGTCGTATGGCATACCTCCAATTTAACATAGAATAAATCGGATGTCGGTGCCACCACTGCATTTTCTTTAATGATGCGACGCAATCACGCCCGTCTCGAATTAAATGAATCATTACGGCGTCTGGGTAAAGTTGGAATAATAGAGGAATAAATCGGATATAGTATGGCCGCTTATCACCCCATCTTTTTTTCCCGTTATTGGTTGCATATAATTGGTATATGGAAGAGAGAAATCCACCGATTGTTTTTTTCTCCAGCATGACGTCGTTTAATTCGTTATGACTGAGCATTAAATCTACCAGCTTTGTGTTTTTCTCTTTGCTTAAAAGCCATTCCGTAAGTTTTTTTCTGTTATTCTCCTTTTTTAAATCACCAAATACCCATAGCCGTTTTAATATTTTTCGTGTGAATTTAGTTTGTGGCGGAATAGCTATATTAGAATGTGCATTCAAGATCAGGCGGAGCAATGTTGTTCCGGATCTTTCTGACCCAAGAATGAAAATAGGTTTTTTTGAAATAATTTGCACTTATAGTAACTTTTCTTGAATAATATTGGAATCATAAGTTTACGAATAAAATATCTTTAACCAGCATGTGGTTTAACTGTGTCTAATGAAATTATTGCTATTTGTTACTAAACCATACTCTTTTTCCATTTTAAAACCTGTGGAAAATGCGGCAGTGTTGTCTGGTCATATAGTCAGATGGTTTACCGCTGCTTCTGCAAAAAATATTGAAACTCCCGGTGAAATGATTCTGACTAATCGGGAAGTTGAAGCCTTTAATCCGGATGCTGTCATCGTCCCCGGCAACGTTGTTCCGGATTTTTGGCCCGGGTTAAAGGTTCAAATTTTTCATGGATTAGGAGAGGAAAAGCGCGGACATTACCGGATTACAAATTTTTTCGATCTCTATTGTACACCGGGACCCTATCTGACGAATAAATTCAACGTTTTATCCAAAAAACATCAAACATTTCTCGTGGAGGAAACAGGTTGGCCCAAGATGGATCAATTGAAGACTAACAATCAGATAGATCGTAAAATGAAACTTGGTTTTTCCAAAGACGAAAAGGTCGTACTATATGCACCAACATTCAGTCCCCGGTATACCAGTGCAGAAGCGCTTTTCTCTGAAATCAGAGAATTGGTTCATCAAAAGGACTACCGATGGTTGATAAAATTTCACCCGCTGATGGATCAAAAATGGCAGAATCAATATAGAGCAATAGCTGGAGAACGTTTAATCATTGTGAATAACAATGACATCATTCCATCAATGGAAGCTTCTGACTTGCTGATTACCGATACCTCATCTGTTGCTTACGAATATTTATTACTGGACAGACCCATCATCACCTACAAAGCCATTTCCAGGAAGGAAAAGGGGATCGATATAAATGATCCGCAACAATTAGGGCTATCTATTCAACGAAGTTTGAAAGATCGAAGTGAATTCCATGACCAGCGACAAAAATATTTAAATGAACTCCATCCATATACAGATGGTCACTCAGCCAATCGGACGATTGAAGCCATCGAAAAAATGATTAAATCTGGAGATTTAAAATCCTTAAAAATGAAAAAACCCAACTGGTTTCTAAAACAACAAATTAGAAAACTTTTGTCATGAAAACAGCCTTATTTGATATCCGGCATCTATATTATTTACCTCAGTTTCTTCCGGTCATTGAAGAACTATTAAAAAGAAATAATTATGCCGTTTACGTAACAGTGTCAGTAAATGAAAGCGTAGAAAAGGAAAATTACCTTAATAAAATTTTTTACCATAAGCAAGTTCATGTCATTCGTGAAAAGACGGATGCAAAAAGATTGGCAAAGTGCTCGTCATTAAACCCAGACATCCTGTTTGTGGGAAATGTGAGAAAAACTCATCCTATAGCAAATGACCAGACTCTGACGGTTATGATCTATCATGGTATCGGTTTAAAGACCTCCTATTATAAGGATACATCACCTCAAATTGATGTTTATGCCATTGAATCACAGGAACGAATGGATCACATGTTGTCAAAGGGTTTTAATAAAGATCAGCTGGCATTGTGCGGGTTCACTAAGCTGGATCCCTTAATAAAATCAAAAAATAGGGATCAAAAGGATTTATTAAGAGAATTAAAATTAAATGAGGATAAGAAAACTGTTTTTTATACACCTACATTTTATCCTTCATCCATAGAAAAAACTGTGAAATCACTAGTGAATCATGATTTTGATTTTAATTTGATCATAAAAATGCATCAATTTTCCTGGCAGATGAAAAAGTATCGTTATCATATTGATGCCATACAGAAATTGGGGGGAAAAGAGAATGTCTATATAGTTGACAAAGCAAATACTAATATAATTGATTACTATTTAATCAGCGATTTATTGTTGACAGATATTTCGTCAACCCTTTTCGAGTTTTTAATATTAAATCGACCGATTGTTCAATGTCTTGATTTTACCTTTCGCAACCATCACAAATTATTTCCATGGCTGGTAAACAAACGTTTCGACAAAGCACGAATGAAAAAAGTGGATTTTACTTATCAAATCAAGGATGCGAATCTGCTGGTTGAGTTGATCAACAAAACGTTGAGATTACCGGAAGAATTAACAGATGAACGAACCAAAGCCATATCAGAATTTCATTATTTGCCCGATGGAAATGCATCGAGCAGATTATTGGATTTTATTGAAGCAAAGCTGATGGACTCCTAATAATAAATTATTAGATTCCACCCCTCATGAGAGCAATTATTTTAGCAGCCGGCGTTTCTAGAAGGCTTTACCCTGTAACAGAGACCACACCAAAATGTCTTTTAGATATTGGTGGAAAAACCATTATCGAAAGACAATTGGCATCTTTGAAGCTTCAAGGGATTAGTGAAATCACCATTGTTTTGGGATATTACCGTGAAAAAATTAAAGATTTTATTTCAGTAAATTTTCCTGATCTCAATATAGAATATATTATTAATCACCATTTTTTTGAGACAAATACCGCTCACTCAGTTTATTTATGTAGAAACAGTCTCATCTGCGATGATCATATTCTGATGAATGGTGATGTTTTATACCCCACTCAATTATTAGAACAAGTCATTTCTGATCCTTATGACACTGTCCTTGCGGTGGAGGTGAAAAAATGCGGGATGGAAGAAGTGAAAGTGATAGAAGGAACGGAAAATCGGGTGGTCGCGATTGGCAAAAAATTGGTACCTGAGAATTGTCTGGGTGAATTTATTGGTGTAGCGAAATTTTCAAAGGAATTCAACCAGGCTTTCGGAAGCTCCCTGGAACAATTGATCAATGCCGGTGGAAAAGAAGATTATTTTGAAGCAGCAATAGAATTAATTCTGAATAAGAATCACGTTTATTTTACAGATGTATCTAATTATCCTTGCCTTGAAATCGACTTTGCAGAAGATTTAATAAATGCGCGAGCAATTGCAGAAAAAGATAAAGACGATCTTTTCTAAAACAGATGGCAAATATTACTCCTTTTAAAGGCTGGCGGTATAATCAGCGCCGCATATCAAATATTAATAATGTATTGGTGCCACCTTATGATGTAATTAGTCCCGAAGAACAGGATCATTATTATCATATTTCACATTATAATTCTGTACGACTGAACCTGAATCGTGAAGAGGGTCAAGCTTCATATATAGATGCTGCCAAGAATTTGGATCAATGGAAATCTGAAGGAATATTAATTCAAGATGAAAAGGATTCAATATATATCATTTCCCAGGAGTTTGAGTATAAGAACAAAAACATTCAGCGAATAGGCTGTATTTGTGCATTAAAATTGACTGACTTGGGTAAAATTGTACTTCCCCACGAGGAAACGATTGAAAAATACATTAATGATCGATACAATTTGCTTGAAGCGACTCTGTCAAATACGGGGCAAATATTTATGTGTTATAAAGACGAGACAATGGGGCTAGAAGCAATTTTTGAAGAATTGCGGGATTTTCCAATCATTGATGCTATTATAGATAAAGTGCATTACAAAGTTTGGCAAGTATCGGATCCGACGCAAATCAACCGATTTAAAAATGTTATCAGTGGAAAAAATGTGGTAATTAAAGACGGACACCACCGTTATAAAACTGCTCTTCGTTTTTCGCAAAAACATCCTGAGATTACTGGCGCAGATAAAGTGATGGTGACGTTGGTGAACAGTAAGGATCCGGGTATGATTGTATTACCTACCCATCGCTTGCTTAAAGGGATTAATATGGATATTGAGACCATTATCTCCAGACTGGGTGAATACTTTGAAATAGAAAAAATGAATGGTCCCGATAGAGTCGTATCTGTATTAGAAAACGGCTCGAAACCCAAAGGCGTGTTTGGTGTTTATCATAAGGAAAGTGAAACCGGTTTGTTATTACATTTCACACATTGGAAAGAGCTGAATATCATGTTTTCAAACCAGAGTAAAACTTCCAGAGAACTTGATACGAATATATTACATAAGTTTGTGTTAAAACACGTGTTCAAAATCGATACATCCAAACAAGAGGATCTAAAACATATGGCGTATATTCGCGGTAATAAATCAACACTATCGTTAATACAAATGGAACTGAATTATGATGTCGCATGTTTTGTGAAACCACCAACATTGGAAGAAATATTTTCCATAGCTGAGGCCGGTGAAATCATGCCCCAAAAATCCACATTTTTTTTCCCAAAGATATATTCAGGGTTAGTCTTGCGATGTTTGGGAGAATAAAAATAAAGAAGAGAGAATCCCTATGTCTATGTTAATGCAAAAACTATCTAAGAAAATTCCCGATTGGAGATACGAAGCAAAACAGATTATTGATGAAAAGGGCGATCATGTCATTAGCAATGTAACCGTTCAACAGTCGTATGGTGGAATGCGTGGAGTGAAAGGGCTTATTTGTGATACATCTTCAGTGTCAGCGGATAAAGGGTTAATTATTCGTGGCTTCCCTCTTTTGGATATTACCCACATTCTCCCGGAAGAAGTGTTTTATCTCCTCCTCACCGGTGAACTTCCGGAAGAAGACGAACTGAAAGACCTGCAGGATCAAATGACTGAATATGCCGAAGTCCCAAACTACGTATGGGACGTTTTGAAGGCAATGCCGACAGAATCACACCCAATGGCAATGTTTAATACAGCCATTCTGGTGATGGAAAATGAATCAGTTTTCCGCCAAAAATATGATGAAGGAATTGAGAAACAAGAATTCTGGAAGGCCATTCTCGAAGACGCAATTCGCCTTGTGGCAAAACTTCCTGCAATTGGAGCAGGTGTTTACCGAATTCGATTTAACAAAGGTGAATTGGTTTCACCTGACAAAAATTTAGACTGGGGAGCAAATTTTGCTCACATGTTGGGGAATCCTGATCCAGAAGGAATTTTGAAGAAACTCATGCGTCTTTATCTAATGCTCCATTGTGATCATGAAGGCGGAAATGTGAGTGCCTTCAGCGGACTGACGGTTGCATCAGCACTATCCGATCCTTACTACGCTGTTTCCGCCGGGTTGAATGGTCTTGCTGGACCCCTCCACGGATTGGCAAATCAAGAATGTCTGAAATTTGTTCTGGAAATAAAGAATCATTTCAAGGGCTCACCTTCTAATGAAGATCTTACACAGTTTATTTGGAACCGATTAAATAGTGGACGGGTTATTCCCGGCTATGGTCACGCTGTGCTGCGTTGTCCTGATCCGAGATTTACTGCATTTATCAACTTTGGGAAAGAATACATCAAAAATGATCCAGTATTCGATATTGTCCAAAACTTATTTGATGTGGTTCCTTCAGTACTAAAAGAACAGGGAAAAGCAAAAAATCCCTGGCCAAATGTGGATGCGGCTTCAGGTTCGTTATTATATCATTTTGGAATAACGGAATTTAGTTTCTATACTGTTTTATTCAGTATTTCACGCGCGATGGGAATGGTATCCCAGATGGTTCTTAACCGCGCATTGGGTATTCCTATTACTCGACCCAAATCCGTGACTTATTCCTGGCTTAAAACAAACTCTTGAAACAACATACAATAAGATGTTTCTCTTTTGGGGCAGGTTTACTCCTCTTGTTAGGACAATTGTATTCTGTTGAAATATACCAGTCGCTTCGTGTCTACGGGACCGATATACACACTTTGGGTGAATTAAATGATGTGGGAATTCCCTTAGATCATGTTCGCATTAAAAAAGGGGCTTTTATTGATGTAATAGCCAGCAGAGATCAAGCAGATGTTCTGAGAGAACGTGGAATTATTTTTGATGTTTTGATCAGTAATATGACTGAATATTATTTAAAGGAAAATGTACCTGCGGTCAATCGAGACTTTGAATTGGGATCCATGAAAGGAAACTATACATTCGATGAAGTAATAGTAAAAATGGATTCTTTAAGGTCATTATATCCCGACATTGTTTCAATAAAAGACTCCATTGGACATTCTATGGAAGGAAGACCCATTTGGGCTTTGAAAGTTTCCGATAATCCCAATCTGGAGGAAAATGAACCTGAAGTATTATTTACGGGACTAACCCATGCCCGGGAACCTTTGGGAATGATGAATCAATTTTATTTTATTCAGTGGCTGTGCGAAAATTATAATTCTGACCCAGTCGCTCAGCATTTGGTGGATAATAGGGAATTATGGTTTATCCCCGTGATCAATCCGGATGGTTATGTGTATAATGAATCCATTGCACCCAATGGAGGCGGGATGCATCGTAAGAATAGGCGGGACACTAACTGTGGAGTCGGCACCCAACGGGGTATAGATTTAAATCGCAATTATGGATACGAATGGGGGGCAGATAATTCTGGTTCATCTCCCGATCCATGTTCGAGTGTTTTTAGAGGCGATTCTGCATTTTCTGAACCGGAAACCCAGGCTGTACGAGATTTTATTCTGGCTCATGAATTTTCTAATGTACTTCATTATCATTCGTATTCCAATGTGTTGATTCATTCCTGGGGTGATGGGACTTTACCTGATGAACCGGATTTAACAACAATCCGCGAAATTGGTAAAGAGATGACAAGATTAAACGGATACGGGGTTGGTACAGGATACGAAACCATCGGGTATGGAGTTAATGGCGATGCGGTAGATTGGACTTATGGCACTGCCGGACCTATTTCCTACACACCGGAAATTGGATCGTACCAGGATAATTTCTGGCCGTCAGAAAACAGGGTGATTCCACTATGCCGGGATCAATTGTATGCGAATCAGGTTTTTGGTTTTGTAGGTGGAGCTGATTTCATCGTGCACGGATTCGAAATCTTATCCTCACATGATGATACGATTAAAATTGACTTTGCTATTCAAAATAGAGGTTTACAAAATTCTGATGGAGATGTTTTAATTAATGTCTCAACAAATTTAGACAGTGCCCACATTATCAATTTTGAACATAATTTAGGAATACTGGCAGCAAGAGAATCTGCATATTTAACTGTTTCATTAATTAATCCGAGCGATATCACAAATGGAAATGCAATCGATATTATCCTGACCTTAAATGATAACAGCAGTTACGTTCGAAAAGACACAGTAACAATAATTACTGGAAATCCATCCGTACTTTTCTTAGAAAATGCTGAAAAGGATTTATCAAATTGGACAGCTTCTAAAAATTGGGATATCGTATTATTGAGAGCTTATTCTGGTGACCATGTAATTACGGATAGTCCGAATGGAAATTACGGCACAAATATCTCCAGTTCGATTATGCTAAATACACCCATAAACTTTGTCAACGTTGATTATCCTTTTATACAATTCTCAGCAAAATGGGCCATTGAGAGTAATTGGGATTTTGTACGGTTTCAAGCATCTATAGATGGGAGTCAGTGGACTTCATTAGGCGGATTGCACACTGAGAGAGGAGCAGGTCAAGGTGCACAAAATGCCGGTGACCAAGGTTACGATGGCGTATCAGATTGGGTAGATGAAACGATTGATTTGTCTGCTTTTTCCGGTGAATCACAAGTGTATTTCCGGTTTATCCTAACATCAGACGGATATATTGAAGATGATGGTTTTTATTTTGATGACTTCACAATTAACGGGTATTTGGATTTCTTACCCGGCGATGTAAACCATGATGGAATTCTTGACATTATTGATGTGCTGACGATTATGGATTTTGTAATGGATAATACCGTTTTGAACGATAATCAAAATATCCTTGTGGATGTAAATTTTGATGGGCAGGTTGACTTAAATGATCCAATTCGATTAATCAATATAATCTTATCTAAATAATGCCCCGATTTTCTCGCATCCTCTTCGCGGTTATTTTTATTTCTGAGATAGTGTGTGCTGGAAAAATATGGGTGTTTTTTTCTGATAAAAACGCAACGACCGATCAATATATTCATTTGTCAGAAAAAACTATTTCCCGCAGGCAAAAAATGAATAAAGATTATACATGGTACGATCGTCAAATTTCTATTGATTACATTCAAGCAGTCAGTAAAATCGGAGTTACAATTCATCGCCAAAGCAATTGGCTGAATGCTGTTTCCGTTTCAGGGACGAATAAACAAATCCAAAAAATCTACAATCTTCCATTTGTGAACAAAATCCAACCGGTTGCCAGATTTGTTAGGAAAAATTCAGAATTGTTTACGCCATCTTTTAATTCCAAGACTATTCCGACCGATACGTCTTTTTATGGGTTTGCCTGGGAACAGATGGACCAAATTAATTGCAATACGGCTCACGATGCGGGGTATTTTGGTCAGGGAATTAGGGTATTAATTTTGGACACAGGGTTTAATACTGAACTTTCGGTGTTTGATTCATTGAATATTGTAGATGAATGGGATTTTATTAACAATGATGGAAATACTGCTAATGAAACGGATGATGCCTTAAGCCAGCATAATCACGGGACGATGGTCTTCTCAGCCATGGCCGGATATGACCCGGGAAATCTAGTGGGCCCGGCATACGGCGCAGAATTTTTATTGGCCAAGACAGAGGACGTTACATCTGAATCAATTGTGGAAGAAGATAATTATGTTGCTGCTTTGGAGTGGGGCGAACAGAATGGAGCGGACATCGCTTCTTCATCTTTGGGTTATTTGGATTGGTATTCTTATTGTGATATGGACGGAAATACAGCAGTGACTACAAATGCTGTTGATATTGCTGTCAATTTGGGAATGGTCTGTGTTACCTCAGCCGGAAATTGGGGAACGTCCAGTCCACCGCCTAACCCATGTGATACTTTGTACTACTATATTTCCGCACCGGCGGACGCGGATTCAGTTATTGCAGTCGGTGCTGTAAATAGCGAGGGACTTATCGCATCTTTCAGCTCCCACGGACCGACACACGACGGTCGAATTAAACCGGAAATTTGCGCCAGAGGTGTTAGTACATGGTGTACCCAACCGAATTCGAATTCATATCGTACAGCGAGTGGAACATCCCTTGCTGCTCCGTTGGTGGGTGGAGCAGCAGCAGTCATTTTAAGCGCGAATCCAGGGTGGACACCCATGCAGGTACGAGAAGCGATGATAATGACAGCAGATAAATCGGATATTCCTGATAATGATTATGGATATGGTGTTATTGATGTGATGGCAGCGATCGATTATGTAACAAATTCCATAGACAAAGAAATTATTCCAAATAGTTATTCCATTATAAATGTTTATCCAAATCCATTTAATTCCACAGCAACCATCCTTTTAACCGTCGATATCAAACATAAATCACAACTTCGTATATATGATATTAATGGGCGACTGGTTGAAATATTATTGGATGAAATTGTTAATCCCGGAAAAACAAAAATTGAATGGAATGCCGCCAATAATCCGAGCGGCCTTTATATTCTGCAATTAAAAACAAAAAATAACATATATACTAAGAAGATCACCCATATTAAATAATTCATAAACCATAAGATTCTACTTGCGTCGGGAAATATAATCTCAGAAATTTGGTCTCGCCGGTTTATTTCTCATGAATAAATACTTCACATTAATTTTTACTTTGGGCAATTTGTCTCTCAGTCTACTCTTTTCTCAAGATGAAGGGGGGGCTCTTCCAATAAATTTAGCAGCCTATGGTGGAACTGAATCCATTCTGTTAATATGGGATATCCCATCTGATAATGAAATTGAAGAGATCCAATTATTCCGCAGCAGTGAATTAACGTCGAGCTATGATATGATTGATCTTGACGAAATGGTTAGAGATCGCTATTTGGACAGAGATGTGATAACCGGTGTTCTATTATTTTACAGAGTAGAAATTCAAATGGCTGACGGCGCCCGTTATTCAAGCTCCATTAAGACCCCCGCATTGGCTCGGTCTTTTGACCTACTGGAATATGAAAGAATTATGGAATCAGTCGTAACAGAATATCCCCAAACGATTTCATTAAAAGATGAAATTATTGATATTCATTCTTTTAACAGTTCCCTCCTTCAGGATTATTTTGCGATACAATCACCCATAGACATAGAAAATCTTCAAATGCTGAATTTATTTTTGCTGACGGAAAAGGTGAATTTCTCATCGTTTATCAATGTATTCGGCTTAAAAGGATTGACTCAGATTGAACCCCTATTCAATGGTTTTGAAATTGAGTTGATGGAAAATTATTTAAATGTTTCGTTCCAACAATTAGAACCTATTTATAGACAAAATTTACTCTTATCTCCAGAAGAATGGAATCAGGAAAAAGCGAATTTATTAACAGTAATAACAACAAAACTTGCATCAGGAAAAGACATTATTCGTCAAGATAAAAATTTTATAGAATCATTGTCTGCAATTAAAATGACCGGTTTAATCAGAGATAATGAATCGTTTAGAATTCATTTAACGCAATTATTTGAAACGATTTCTCATGTTCAACTAATGAATGGTGATGAAATGATTGAAGTGCATTTGAATGAATATTCAGATATGGTCGTCATTCCGGATACCTGGAATCATGTAGAATTATGGTTGAATGATGATTTGATTCAATCCATCCCGACGATCTATGAAAATGGGTCGATGACAATCTCCCTGGATGATCAATATTATTTTAAGGATAAAGCAACGACAGCTCAAGTAGTAAAGTCAATTCCGGATCAGGAATTTGAATTGAATGAACTAATGTTTAACTCTTTTGATAAAAAAATCAATATTGAAATTGCGGGTCAATCGAACGATTTTACAGTATTGGGTGTTTTTCTGAACGATTCTTTATTGTTTGAGTGGGAGCCCAATCCGACCTTTCAAATTTTATATTATGATTCCAGTGCTATTTTACCGGAGAATGCACAATTTGGCTGGTTGCATTTATGCCAATTTGAGAATGAAAATTGGGAAATTATTGAAAGCCGGCCACTTAATCTAAATAAACCGTTTCATGAAGGAAAGATACCGGATCGGGAGTCTTGGAGTGATTTGTCTTTTAAGACATTTGGCAGGGCGAATGATTTAACAAAAAGTTCTCAAGCGGTAAATTTGATTCCCGAAATATTCGCTTTATATCAGAATTATCCAAATCCGTTTAATTCAAGTACCAAGATTACATTCGATTTATTAGAAGCGTCGATCGTTAATGTATTTGTGTCAGATGCCCGAGGACGGAAGATTGAGGTTTTTTTAGATGAGGTATTTTTAGTAAATGGAACCTATTCTTTTACATGGTCAGGCGAATTTCAATCCAGTGGTATTTATTTTGTGACGGTGGAGGCACAATCCGGTGACTATTTACCTTTTGTAATGAGTCGAAAAATGATCTATTTAAAATAATTAGAATAAGGAAGATTATGTACGAAAATCAGTTTGATGATGAATTAGCTCACATGGATGCATTGGAACATTCTACATCCACCGGCATCAACGAAGGAGTAAAATTGGATGCCCCACTTTCAAGCTTAAAACTAACCAAACCAATTATTGTGTCAAGTGATACGTCCATAAAAGACGCCATAAAAAAATTACAGAGGAGATCGATTGGATGTCTTTTGGTTGAAGAAAACAATAAATTGTTCGGTATCATGACTGAAAGAGATATTTTACTCAAAATTACAGGGAAAGGAATGGATTTTGACAATGAAGTTGTTGGCGATTTTATGAGTCGGAATCCTGAATATTTGAAAAAAGATGATGCCGTGGCATATGCATTAAATATAATGGTTTTCAGTGGTTTCAGACATGTCCCAATCGTTGATGATAATAGAAAGTCAGTCGGTGTGGTTTCATTAGTTGATATCGTTCAGCAAGTTGCCTATGCACTGGGCGATGAAGTTTTGAACTTGCCTCCAATATCCCAAAGATCAGGTTTTGACAGACCAGAAGGGGGTTAGGAATCAATAAACTATTAACAATTGTCATTGCATTACTGCTTAGCGGCTGCGCTACCCATCCGACAGTCAGTACAAGTCGGATGGAACCTGGTGATAAGAAATATGGATGGAGTTGGTCAATAGAAAATATATTTCCATATGTCTGGTATCGATACGGTCTTTCAGATAAAAGTGATGTTGGATTTCGTGTCGGACTACCAATCTATGGGACAGGCATTGATTACAGCAGAATTTTGTATTCAAAAAAAAATAAGTGGGATGTATTAAACTTAGCATGGAGCTTGAATCCAAATTATAATTCTGATTTTACGTATTATAAATTTAAACAAAGAGTCAGCACTGAAAATAAGCAGGGGGCTGTTTCATGGTGGGGGCTAAGGATGATGTATATATCTAAGGGGATAACCGAGGGTACAAGTACACGGGTTGGGTTATTATTGGGTGGCCAGCCCAACGAAAAGTGGGGATATGAAATTGGGTACAATCATGATTTCAATTCAATACCGATAACGAACCTGTTTGATTTTAACTGGAATGATACCATAAAAAATAATGCTGATTTGAAAAGACGATATGGAAATACTCCTCATACGGACCCTGCATCCGGATTACCGACCGAATATTCCCGTTTGACGGGTATCTCTGTTCGTATATTTGTAAACCTCGGATTACCGTTTTCTGATAAGACAGAATAGTTTCTACCTAATCTCAGAATGGTAAATATCCAATCTATTCATCCCCAAAAGGTGAATAGTGAAAACTTAATTCAATTTTTATCAGATTTATGTAAACAAGCTGTAAAAATTGATTACTCCCATCAACCTCAAAATCATCCGATTATTTTAATTAATGCTGTAAAAAATATTATTGGTGATGATAAAATGAATCCCTCAAATGATTTAACCGAATTTTGTGAATTGATAATTCACAGCTTTCCAACGAGAAAAGATGATGAAAAATTATGGAAAAACATCATTGCAGACGGTATTGGACTGAGTGTATTTACGGATGAAATTGAACATGCCGTTATGACCGGTGATCAGGATAGGGCTCAAGTAGAGATTGTCAGACAAATATTCGCATCAAATTATTCCAGCGCCATTTTAGAATTATTGGCCGAATTAGCAATTCATAACGTTAATGATCTGGGACTGTTTACTTTCCATTGGCTGCGAAGCTATCATTTTCATCAGGATGAAAAGGCTTTGTGGTCTTATGCAAGATGCATGATATCTCAAATATTTAAGTGCAAACTACTGCCCCTATCAGAAAACTCACCATTAATTCCTGAACGGATCACTCATGAAATTCCATCACCAAACCAAATGAATATTATTCCCCAATATTCAGCTTTAATGAGGTTATGGGATGGTGTTTATGTCCGACTCCATACGTTTAGAAAAGCAATTTTTAAATGGATGGGTGAACAGCATTTTAAACCAGAAACATCTAATAATAGATCATCAACCGCTAAATTAGAACAATATCTTTTAAACGGTGGTCGATATTTTATTGAATTAAGTGAAGAAATAATCAAGAAATATCCACAAGTTCATTCTGTGAATAAAATAATTCAGTTGGAGGCATTGCGGGGTATTGCAAAAAATTCAAACCCGGAATCGTTTCAGAGAATTGCGAATTGCCTTAACTTCCTTATACAATAATATGAAAATTGGATCATACAACTTATATAATATTGTCACCAGTGAGTTCGCATTGGATGGCGGTGCCATGTTTGGCATTATTCCAAAACCACTTTGGGAAAAACTGTCACCAGCGGATGAAAATAATCGAATTATGATGGTTACCAGATCTTTATTATTGGTAAGCGATAACCATAAAATTATTGTGGACACAGGTAATGGATCCAAATGGCAGGAGAAATTCAAAGATATTTATAAGATCAATTTAGAAAATTTCAATTTAGAAAAATCATTGGCTCATTATGGATTTACCCCAGCTGACATAACAGATGTTTTTTGCACCCATCTTCATTTTGATCATATCGGAGGAAATACAAAATTAATCAATGGACAACTCGAGCCTGTTTTCCCAAATGCTGATTATTGGATTCAGAAAGAAAACTGGAAACTGGCGAATTCACCTAGTGAGAAAGATGCCGGAAGTTTTATGAGCGATGATTGGTCCATATTAGATGAAAATAATATGATTCAATTTGTAGATGGAAAGGAATCGTTTTTACCTGAAATTGATCAATTATTAACTTACGGGCATACAACAGGAATGATGCTTCCAGTCATCAGCGATTCATCAAATAAATTAATATATGTGTCAGACTTGATTCCGATGACCGCCCATATTCCCCTTCCATGGGTGATGGCTTATGACATTAATCCAGTGCAAACGGTTCAGGAAAAAAGGAATATTCTTACCAAAATCGTGGAAGAAGAGTGGGTCATATTTTTCGAACATGATCCGGAGCACCAGGCAGCAACAGTACAATTTGACGGTAAGCACTTTAGGTTGAAAGAATCAGTCACAATCAGTGAATAACCGTGACAAAATGGAGGAGCTTTTTCTATTGGGTTTAGAGGCATATCATCTTGGAAATTATTACGATGCACACGAATACTGGGAAGAACTGTGGTCTGATTATCATTTTGAAGACAGAAAATTTATTCAGGGTCTTATTCAACTGTCTGTGAGTTTTTTCCACATTCAAAACGGAAATTTAAAAGGCGCAAAAGGATTGATTCGCAAAAGTCTGGGAAAATTTATCCACTACAAAGGCAACCAGCGTGGTATTGATGTGAATTGTTTAGTTAAACAACTGAATATTATTGAAGGTCAATACGAGAAAATGAATCATCCATCTGAATTTAATTGGAATCTAATACCGGAGTTAATTTGAAAATGTATGTTGGATTATTTATAAAAGATTTTGAATTCGGAACAAGAATATCAGCTAAACTAACTGAACTGAATTCCCCTTTTGAATTCTATGAAAAAAGTACTGATGTTTCTGAAAAAACGAACCTATTTATTATTGATCTTGACCATGAGGAAACGGGGAATGAGTTTTTGGTGCATCAGTTGGCTTCAGAATACGGTCATGCTCAAATTATTGGATATATGAAACAAATTTTTAAAGAAAAACACGACAAATTCAAAATGGCCGGGTGTCGCGTAATTTTACCCAAATCATCGTTGGTAAAAAATCTATCTACATTTTTAGATAAGCAATGAAAGAAAGGAAGGTCAGCCTGAAAAAAAGGGCTGCAGCTATTGTAAAGCAGCTTCAGACAACGTATCCTGATTCAAGATGTTCGCTCCATTATTCCACACCTCACGAACTATTAGTCGCAACCATTTTGTCTGCACAATGTACCGATCGCCGGGTAAATCAGGTGACACCGGGTTTGTTTAAAAAATATAAAACACCGGAAGCATTTGCCTATGTCCCTTTAAACGAATTGGCAGTCGATATTCATTCCTGCGGCTACCATAACCAAAAAGCCAAAAGTATTCAGGGCGCCAGTTTAATGATTGTGGAAGACTTTGGAGGAACGGTTCCCGATAACATGGAAAAATTGATTCAGCTGCCGGGGGTGGGGCGGAAGACAGCCAATTGTGTGTTGGGAGAAATCTACAGTATTCCATCCATGGTGATCGATACCCACATGGTCCGGATCATGAACCTGCTGGGTCTTGTCAACTCAAAAGATGCAAAAAAAATAGAATATGAATTAATGGATATTTTTGAAAAGGAAGATTGGGTCAGTCTCACCCACATGGTGATTGATCACGGTCGGGCCGTTTGTATTGCCAGACGACCTCAATGCTATCAATGTGCCCTGTCTGATTTATGCCCATCAAGTACCTAAAAATTAATTTATACAAAATATTTATAAAAAACATTGGGATAATATTCTTCATTGTCTTAACATCGTCGCCAATATGACCCTGTAGGGTCATCGTTTTAATTAAAATAAGATGAATATGTTCATACCAGATTATCAATTGACATCCGGCCGGGTGATTGCCCGGACCGTGGGTATGAAACATATTTCGTTGACAATCAGTGACTCGCTGATAAACCTTCTTATTTTAATTATTATTGGACTCGTCGTCCTGACAGCCTAACCGTATATTTACATTCGGTAGGTCAACGAGACGGCGGTAGTCAACTCACTCCCAATATCTTCATATCCTACCCGAAACTATATCCGGTATGCCAGTAACGGTGAATCAATGAACCATAAATAATGGGAATAGAAAATGCGATCGGATACCATCAAGAAAGGGTTTGAACATGCCCCGCACCGCAGTCTCCTGCGGGCCACGGGTGTGATACGTTCAGACGAAGATTTTGACCGTCCTTTTATTGGAGTGGCCAATTCTTATATTGATCTCATTCCCGGACATGTCCACCTCCAGGAATTCGGTCAATTAGCTAAAGAGGCGATTCGGGAAGCCGGTGCAGTTCCGTTCGAGTTTAACACCATCGGTGTCGATGACGGAATCGCTATGGGACATATCGGGATGCGGTATTCACTTGCCAGCAGAGAATTGATCGCAGACTGTGTTGAAACGGTGGTGGAAGCCCATCGATTGGATGGTCTTTTATGCATCACCAACTGTGATAAAATTGTACCGGGAATGCTCATGGCGGCTATGCGCATAAATATTCCCACCGTGTTTGTGTCCGGTGGTCCCATGAAATCGGGGCGTTTGCCCGGAGGTGAAAAAATCGATTTAATTTCAGTTTTTGAGGGAGTCGGACAAGTAGAATCAGGCGCAATCAGTGAAGCATCCCTAACCGATTTGGAAAAAAATGGCTGCCCAACCTGTGGATCATGTTCCGGTATGTTTACGGCGAATTCCATGAATTGCCTCATGGAAGCCTTGGGAATTGCCCCTCCGGGAAACGGTTCCATTCTCGCTGTGGACGATGCCCGCATGGATTTAGTCAAGGAGGCTGGGAAATGTATAGTGAATGTTGTAAAAAGTGGATTAAAACCACGGGATATTATTACCAATAAATCTATCCAAAATGCCTTTGCATTAGATATGGCAATGGGTGGGAGCACCAATACGGTTCTTCATACATTGGCCATCGCCAGTGAAGGCGAAATTGAATTTGACTTAAATGATCTCAATAAAATTGCAAACAAAACGCCATATCTATGCAAAGTAAGTCCTGCCGTAAAAAATGTCCATATGGAAGATGTCCATAATGCCGGCGGTGTATCCGCAATTTTAAACGAACTATCAAAATTGGATGGAGTTCTTCAGACGGATCAGCCGACCATCACTGGAAAATCATTGAAAGAAAATATATCAAATGCATTCATAAAAGACAAAACAGTCATCAGGTCAATTGACAGTCCCTTTTCAAAAGAGGGTGGATTGGCCGTTTTATTTGGCAACCTGGCACCGAACGGTTCTGTTGTTAAAACAGGGGCGGTGAATGAAAAAATGCTGGTTCACTCAGGACCGGCAAGAATTTATGAATCCCAGGAAGAAGCAATGTCCGGAATATTAAGCCACGAAGTACAACCGGGAGATGTGGTAGTCATTCGATATGAAGGGCCTAGAGGCGGGCCTGGAATGCCTGAAATGCTCTCTCCAACGAGCGCCATTATGGGAATGGGATTGGGAAATAAAGTTGCCTTAATTACTGACGGTCGATTCTCAGGGGGTACACGGGGAGCCTGCATCGGACATATTTCGCCGGAAGCGGCAGACGGAGGACCCATTGCAACCCTTGAAAATGGAGATATAATTCACATCGATATTCCAAATAAAAAATTAAATATTGAATTAACAAACGATGAAATTGACAGAAGAATTGCAGATTTACCTGATTTCGAGTTAAAAATAAAGCACGGATATTTAGGGAGATATGCAAAAATGGTCACATCAGCCAGTACGGGTGCTGTATTAAAATACTGAAGAGAAAAATCAATGAATAAAAAATCACAAATGCTTACAGGAGCTGAAATCATTTGGGAAAGTCTCATTCGCGAAGGAGTGGATGTCGTTTTCGGGTATCCCGGTGGCGCCATTTTACCTGCTTATGATGCCTTGACCCGGTATAAAAATAAGATTCATCATGTATTGGTGCGCCATGAACAGGGGGCGACCCATATGGCCGACGGATATGCCCGCGCCAGTGGAAAAGTAGGGGTTGCCATGGCCACTTCCGGACCCGGAGCCACCAATATGATTACAGGAATGGCAACAGCGATGATGGATTCATCTCCCATCGTATGCCTAACCGGGCAGGTTGCCAGTGCCGTCATTGGAAGTGATGCATTCCAGGAAATTGATATTACCGGAGCAGCTATTCCAGTTACAAAACATAGTTTTTTAGTCATGGATATAGATGAATTGGCAAACACAATTCATGAAGCCTTTGATATTGCCCGTTCCGGTCGACCGGGCCCCGTCCTGATTGATATTCCAAAAGATATTCAAAATGCCAAGACATTATTTATTTATCAGGATAGAAAGGTAGATTTCAAACAGAATTCACAGCCTCTAGATTTTCAGATGAATGAAATTAACCGATTTGCTGATTTGGTAAACAAATCAAAAAAGCCTATCCTTTTGGCTGGTCACGGAATTGTATTATCCAGCGCATATAAAGAGGTGATGGTTCTCGCAGAAAATGCATCGATTCCTATCGCTACAACACTTCTCGGTATTGGCAGTGTTCCCGATAGCCATCCCCTGGTATTGGGTATGATGGGAATGCACGGTGATGCCTGGGTGAATCATGCCATACAAGAAGCGGATCTATTAATAGCATGTGGAATGAGGTTCGATGATCGCGTTACGGGAAAACTGGAGATTTACTCACCAAAATCCAAAAAAATTCATATTGATATTGATCCTGCTGAAATTAATAAAATCGTTAAAGTGGATTTGGGGATCCATGGCGATTTACGTCTTGTGCTTAATGAGGTAAATCCAACAGTTAAACATAAAAGTAGAAAAGAATGGTTGAAAAAAATAGCCAGCTGGCATAAGGAATCCAAAATGAGGGATGTGTTAAATATGAAAACACAATCTTTGTTAGGTGCTCAAGTCATACGAAAAATATGGGAAGGAACAAAAGGGAATGCCTTAATTGTGACCGACGTTGGTCAGCACCAAATGATGGAAGCTCAATACTATGACCACGACGATCCCCGAACTTTATTAACATCCGGTGGGCTGGGAACCATGGGTTTTAGTCTGCCAGCAGCTATCGGAGCCAGTTTTTATAAGAAAGATCGGAATATTTGGGTCATTGCAGGTGACGGAAGTATTCAAATGATGCTGATGGAATTAGCAACAGCAGTACAGGAAAATGTAAACATCAATATTGCCATAATTAACAATGGCTATTTGGGTATGGTCAGGCAATGGCAGCAAATATTCTACGAAGACCGATATTCGGAAACACCGATTTCCAGTCCGAACTATCTTAAACTGGCAGAGGCATACGGGATGGAAGGGTACCGTGTTGAGGCATTAGAGGATATCATACCAACAATGAATAAAGCCCATAATAACTCTGGCCCGACCTTAATCGAATTTGTAGTTGATAAAGTTGATATGGTGTATCCAATGGTCCCCACTGGAGCAGGTTTACATGATATGATTAAGCGGCCGAATCAAAATGGGACGTTGAATACCAGAGTAAAAAATAATGAAAAGGTTGTAACACAATGAAGCAAACATTGATTGCCCTTGTGGAGAATAAACCTGGAGTCTTAAATCGAATTTCAAGTTTATTCCGTCGAAGAAATTTTAATATTGAAAGTCTTGTAGTGGGTCATAGTGAAACACCGGGCGTCAGCCGCATGACCATTGTTGCAGATGAACCGGATGCCAGCAAAAGGGGAAATATTTATTTTAATCTCCTGAAACTGGTCAATGTAATAGCTGTAAAGGATGTATCAAAGCTTCCGAGTGTTTCCCGGGAATTTGTCATGATAAAAATTAATATTAGTCCTGACGAACTGAATAAAGTCAATATGGTTTTGAAAAAATTCGGAGCCAGAATTGTCGATTTGAGGTCTAACACTGCTATCATTGAAATTGCTGATGAGGAATCAATAATTAATGAATTAATCGCCTCGTTACAATCATTTGACATATCCGAAATTGTTCGCACAGGTAAGGTCGTCATGCGCTGTGGAAAAACTCATCGGGTCAATTCAGACAAAATAAATACCCGTCCGGGTGAAATAACCTGGAAACCTGAACATATTAGTTCCTATCAACATTCATCATAATAAAAATCAATTAAGGAAAACTCCAATGAAACAAACCATAATCGTTTTCGTGAAGAATGAACCGGGCGTCTTAAACCGGATTGCGGGTCATTTTTATCGATTAAATTACAATATTGAAAGTATTGCTGCCGGAAGAAGTGAAAAACGAGGTATAACAAGAATTACAATCGTTTGTAACCACTCAGATCACTATAATCAATCTCTCATCCAAAAACACTTGGAAGAATTAAATAGGGTTATTAAAGTAATTGATATTACAAATGTACCCAGCGTTGTAAGGGAGTATGCTCTAATAAAAGTTCAGACTCAGAAAAAAACAATGGAAAATTTGAAGGAGTTCGTTCATAAAAAAGGAGCAAAAGTGATTGATATGGATGAGTGTTCCTGTATTGTGGAAGCCACCGGAAAAGTGGAAGAAGTTGAATTGCTTATTGAGGAGTTGAATCAATTTGATGTGTTGGAAATCATGCGATCTGGCAAAATGGCAATGGTTTGTGTTGATCAGGACGAACATCGCGTCGAAATGGAAGAAATAAAAAGAAAAAAAGATTGGGCAACCGAACAACTGAGCGATGCTTTATCCTAAAAAAAATAATTTACGGAGAAATCAATGAAAGAAATCGACATAAACGGATATAAAGAGACCATTATTGAACGCTCAGACTACCCCTTGGATCGGTGTAAAACCATTCTAAAAGATGAAGTCACTGCCATTCTGGGTTACGGTCCCCAGGGAATTGGTCAGGGACTCAACATGAGGGATCAAGGTTTTGATGTCATTCTGGGTTTGCGGAAAGGAAAAAGTTGGGAAAAAGCGCTGAACGACGGCTGGGTTGAGAATGTTAATTTATTTGATATTGAGGAAGCAGCCCATCGGGGAACCATCGTTCAATTTCTACTTTCAGATGCCGGCCAGATACAGGCTTGGCCTACAATCAAAGCGAATTTGCATGATGAGAATGCCCTGTATTTTTCCCATGGATTTGGTGTGGTATTTCACAAGCATACTGATATTATTCCTCCGGATAATGTAGATGTAATCCTAGTGGCACCAAAAGGCAGCGGATTAACCGTCCGAAATCATTTTCTTGCCGGTAGGGGGATCAATGCATCGTTTGCAATCAAACAGGATGCTTCAGGGAAAGCCAGAGAAAGGTGCATCGCCACAGCTTTTGCCATTGGGTCCGGACATCTCTTTGAAACCACATTTGAAAATGAAGTCCATAGTGACTTAACGGGCGAGAGATGTGTATTAATGGGATTAATTCAAGGAGCTTTTTTGGCTCAATATGAAGTATTGCGTGAATACGGTCATTCCCCATCCGAAGCATATAATGAAACTATCGAAGAAGCATTGCAAAGTTTGTATCCTCTAGTATCTGATAAGGGAATGGACTGGATGTATGCCAATTGTTCCACTACAGCCCAACGCGGAGCATTGGACTGGGCACCAAAATTTCGTGATACACTAAAGCCGGTCATTGAAGAGTGTTACCAAAAGGTCATCAGTGGTGAAGAAGCAAAAATTGCCATAGAATCGAACTCTCATCCGGATTACAGAAATAAACTGGATAAGGAATTGGATGAAGTGAGTCAACAGGAAATGTGGGTAGCAGGGAAAATTCTTCGAAAACTCAGACCGGAAAATCTATAATAATGAATAGCAAAAAATCATATACACTCGCTGTACTAAAAGGAGACGGCATTGGTCCGGAAGTGATAGACGCATCCTTGGCTGTATTACAGGCAGTGGGGGAAAAATATCATACTCATTTTGGATTAGACTTCGGTCTGGTCGGAGGATGCTCCATCGATGAATTTGGATATCCTGTTACAGATGAAGTTCTAACAATGTGCCAACGGGCGGATGCTGTATTGCTGGGGGCTGTGGGTGGTCCAAAATGGGATAAACAACCTCAAGATCAAAAACCGGAAAAGGGACTTCTAAAATTGAGAGAATCCCTTGGGCTTTATTCCAATTTACGCCCTGCGACTATATACCCCGCTTTAGTGAATACGTCCTCATTAAAGGGATCAGTGATTTTGGGTGTTGATATTATGGTTGTTCGTGAATTAACTGGTGGGATTTATTTCGGAAAACCCAGAGGACAGAATAAAACTGAATCATGGAATACACTACGATACACAAGAAATGAAGTAGAACGGATTGCTATTTCGGCGTTTGAATTAGCCAAAAAACGTAATAGACATGTCACCTCAGTCCACAAAGCCAATGTTTTGGAAAGTTCACAATTCTGGCGTGAAGTGGTTGAAGATGTCCATACACAATACACTGATATTGACTTGGATGAAATGTACGTGGATAATGCCGCCATGCAGTTGGTCCGTGATCCAAAACAATTTGACGTGATAGTTACCCAAAATTTATTTGGCGATATATTAAGCGATATTGCTGCCATGCTCACCGGCAGTCTGGGTATGCTCCCATCCGCAAGTATTGGCGATGAACATGCTCTTTATGAACCTGTCCACGGAACTGCTCCTGAAATTGCAGGAAAAAACATTGCGAATCCCCTTGCCATGATCGGTTCCGTTGCCATGATGCTGAAAATTACATTTGATATGATCGAAGCTTCAGCGGATATTGAAAATGCTATCCGGGAGGTTCTAAATGATGGATTTAGGACACAGGATATTTCCTTTCCTGAAACCAAACTAGTTTCTACAACAGAAATAACTGCCCGGATTATTAATAAAATTATGAATAAACCGGGGAATAATATTCCGGGTATTCCGGACAACATTTTGGAAAAATTATGAGTGAAAAAATAATCATTTTTGATACAACCCTCCGGGATGGAGAGCAAGCGCCAGGAGCTTCTTTGAATGTGTTTGAAAAAATTGAAATCGCCAAGCAGTTGAATAAACTGAATGTGGATGTAATTGAAGCTGGCTTTCCCGTTTCATCCCAAGCACAATTTGAAGCAGTACAAAGAATTGCAGATTCTGTGGAAACCGCCATAGCCGGTCTTGCTAGAACAGTTGAAGAAGATATTTTAGCAGCAAATAATGCCCTGAAGGAAGCAGATAAATTTCGAATTCATACCTTTATCGGTACATCGAATATTCATATTCAAGGGAAATTTGGTCATAGACGGTATGGATCCAATCTAAGGGAAAAAAGAAGTACTATCCTTAAAATGGCCTGCGACGCTGTTCAATACGCAAAAACTTTTACAGACGATGTTGAATTCTCTCCTGAGGATGCTGGACGTACGGACCAAGTCTATTTAAATGAAATAGTCGAAGCAGTCATAGAGGCGGGTGCGACCACAGTCAATATTCCGGATACAACGGGATATACCATGCCAAAGGAATTTGGTGAAAAAATATCCAATTTGAAAAAAAATGTACGCAATATTGATCAGGCTGTCATTAGCGTTCATTGTCATAATGACCTTGGTTTGGCGGTTGCAAATTCATTATCCGCAATTACCAATGGAGCCCGGCAGGTCGAGTGTACTATCAATGGAATTGGAGAGCGGGCAGGGAATGCATCCATGGAAGAAATTGTCATGGCATTAATTGTCAGATCAAATTTCTGGGACGTTCATACAGATATTGTTACAAAAGAAATTTATAATTCAAGCAAAATGGTTTCCGGATATACGGGAATGATGGTTCAACCCAACAAAGCAATCGTTGGAGAAAATGCTTTTGCACATGAATCAGGAATTCATCAGGACGGGGTATTAAAAAATCGAGATACATATGAAATTATGACGCCGGAATCAGTCGGTATAACGAATAATAAAATTGTCCTGGGGAGACATTCCGGTCGCCATGGTCTTTCTTCCAGATTGATCAAAATGGGATACGAATTTACCGATGAGCAATTGGATATCGTTTATGATCAATTTCTTGAACTAGCCGACAAAAAGAAGGAAGTCTACGATGATGATCTTCGGGTATTAATGGGAGATCAAGTCGTTGTGGATGTAGGTTTTTATGATTTAGAATATCTTCATGTGAACCTAGGAACTACAACCATCCCGACCGCAACGGTGAGGATTAAAACGGAGGAAAAGATTTTAGAAGAATCGGCGACGGGGGATGGTCCAGTGGCTGCATGTTTTAAAGCCATAAACAGAGCTTTGGGATTAGGAAGAAAAATTAAACTCGAACATTATCAGGTTCGTTCTATCACCAGTGGGAAAAGCGCTTTGGGAGAGGTGACCGTTCGCTTAATCATAGAGGAAGCGGCCTACACAGGTAAAGGTGTTTCAACGGATACAATCGAAGCAAGTGCAAAAGCATATCTTCAGTCCTTGAATTATTATGAATCCATGAAAGATATGGACGCAGTTTTTGAAGAAATGACGACAGTGTAAGGGCGAATTAATTGATGACCGGTAAAACACTATACGATAAACTCTGGGACTCTCACCTGGTTGGAACAGGCGACAATGGAGTCAATTTAATTTATATCGATCGTCAATTAATCCATGAAGTAACCTCGCCACAGGCGTTTGAAGGATTAAGAATAACTGATAGAAAGCCTTGGCGTTTAGATGCAAATGTGGCTGTTCCTGATCACAATATTCCTACAATGAATCGACATTTGGGGATTACAGACTCCTTTTCCAAACTACAAGTGAATACATTGAGTAATAATTGTAAAGATTTTGGAATTATGGAATTTGCAATGGAAAACCCCAATCAGGGGATTGTTCATGTAATCGGTCCGGAACAGGGACTGACATTACCGGGAATGACGATTGTTTGCGGTGATTCACATACTTCCACTCATGGTGCTTTAGGTGCCCTTGCATTTGGCATAGGTACATCGGAAATTGAGCACGTTTTGGCCACCCAATGCCTGCTTCAATCCAAATCAAAAAATATGCTGATTCAAGTAGATGGAAAATTGCAACCAGGTGTGACGGCTAAGGACTTAATACTGAATATAATTGGAAAAATCGGAACAGCTGGTGGAACGGGATATGCCATTGAGTTTGGCGGCGAAGCCATCAAAGCCCTCTCGATGGAGGGGCGGATGACTGTTTGCAATATGTCTATAGAAGCCGGGGCAAGAGTCGGTATGATTTCTGTGGATGAGAAAACGATTGATTATGTTAAAGGAAGACCTTATTCACCCAAAGGGGGCGACTGGGAGCAGGCAGTGTCTTATTGGCGAACGCTGAAAAGTGACGAAACAGCAGTCTACGATTCAGTCATTAAAATGAACGCCTCGAAAATTCTACCAATGGTTACCTGGGGAACATCTCCTGAAATGGTCGTTAATGTGGAGGGTCATGTCCCGAAAAATGTGGAAAACAGATACGACTCTGCATTAGAATACATGGGTCTAACAGAAGGAATGTCTATCAAGGATATTCCACTCGATAAAATATTTATTGGTTCATGTACCAATTCAAGAATAGAAGATTTAAGAATGGCGGCTCAGGTGGTTCGGGGTAAAAAAGTGGCGAAATCCATCAAACTGGCCATGGTGGTTCCAGGCTCTGGTCCCATAAAAAGACAAGCAGAGAAAGAGGGGTTGGATGAAATTTTTCTGGACGCTGGTTTTGAATGGAGAGATGCCGGGTGCTCCATGTGTTTAGCCATGAATGCAGATAAACTGGAAAAAGGCGAACGGTGCGCTTCCACTTCGAACCGGAATTTTGAAGGCCGCCAGGGAATGGGAGGACGGACTCATTTGGTGAGCCCGGCCATGGCAGCAGCAGCGGCCATTGAAGGAACATTTACGAATGTGTGCGATATTTGGGATAGAGCAAATGGAACCATTTAAAACATTGATTGGAATTGTGGCTCCGCTTGATCGCATAAATGTGGACACGGACGCAATCATCCCTAAGCAATTTTTAAAATCAATCCACCGAACGGGGTTTGGCCCAAACCTGTTTGATGAATGGCGATATTTGGATTACGGAGAACCGGGACAGGATTGTAAAAATCGTCCCTTAAATGGGAATTTTATTCTAAATCAAGACCCGTTCAAACAAGCAACGATTCTATTAACCAGGAGTAATTTCGGATGTGGTTCCAGTCGGGAGCATGCCCTTTGGGCCTTAATTGATTATGGGTTTCGTGTCATTATTGCTGAGAGCTTTGCTGATATTTTTTACAATAATTGTTTTAAAAACGGATTGTTACCCATACAGCTTCCTGTAGATAAAATAAACCGTTTATTTTCATTTGTCATTAATAAACCCGGTTTTTCTTTAAAGGTAGATCTAAAGTATCAAAAAATATATGATCCATTGGGAAACATTCTCCCTTATGAAATTGAATTATTTCGGAAAGATGCTTTGCTCAAGGGATTAGACGAAATTAGCACCACCCTTGCGCATAAAAATGCCATTACGGATTTCGAAGAAAAACATAAAAATGTTCAGCCTTGGTTATTTAGAAAATGAAAAAAAAATTATCAAAACCAATAGAGCTATTTGATACAACGCTCCGGGATGGAACTCAGGGAGAAGGCGTTAATTTATCGGTAGATGATAAGTTGCATATTGCATCAAAATTGGATGAATTTGGAATTAATATCATTGAAGGCGGTTGGCCGGGAAGCAATCCCAGGGATCAAGAATTCTTTGTAAAAGCAAAAGATCTTCATCTCTCACAGGCGAACATTTGTGCATTTGGTTCTACAGCCCGAAAGCTCCAATCAATCGAGTCCGACCCCAACCTCAACGCCATCTTATTTGCTGAAACACCTGTCGTCACCATATTTGGAAAATCATGGTTGCTTCACGCAGTGAAAGGATTGGGTTTATCTAAAGAAGAAAATTTGGAATTGATCGAAAAATCTGTGGCATTTCTAGTCAATCATGGGAGACGGGTTATTTTTGATGCGGAACATTTTTATGATGGGTACGAAGAAGATTCCAATTACGCTGTTGAAACGGTAAAAGCAGCTCTTAATGGCGGTGCCGATACATTGGTCCTTTGTGATACAAATGGCGGTTCCCTTCCGAATCAAATCAAACAGGCAACAGAGGCTGTGGTTAATCAATTCATTACAACGATCGGCGTTCATGCTCATAATGACGGCGGGCTTGCGGTGGCAAATACCTTGGCTGCTGTTAAGGCCGGAGCTGCACATATTCAGGGAACCATTAATGGGGTAGGAGAGCGTTGTGGCAATGTGAGTTTAGGATCGGTTATTCCAAATTTGATTATCAAAATGGGACTCAGCACTCAATCTGATATTCACCTTGATAAATTAACTCAATTAACAAATTATACGTTTGAGCTAATGAATCTGCATCCTGACGATCAGGCACCTTTTGTGGGAAAATCTGCCTTTGCCCATAAAGGTGGCATTCACGTGAGTGCAGTGATGAAAGACAGCAAAATGTATGAGCATATTGATCCCAAACTGGTTGGGAGCAACCAACGTGTCCTCATATCAGATCTCTCCGGTCAAAGCAACATTCGATATAAGGCCTCAGAATTAAACGTTTCACTAAATGGGGACAAAGATTTACCCAAGAGTTTGGTTTCACGGATTAAGGAAATGGAATATGAGGGTTATCAGTTTGAAGCTGCAGAAGCATCCTTTGAATTATTTCTTCGCGAGACCTTGGGAACTTACAAGCCGTTTTTTGATGTATTAGATTCCAGAGTCAATGTTAGTTATGACCAGGACGGACATAATCGGGCTGACGTTATGTTAAAAGTTTCCGTTAATGGTGAAATTGAGCATACCGCGGCTGACGGCGTCGGACCTGTCCATGCATTAAACAGAGCACTGCGAAAAGCATTATCCCGGTTTTATCCTGAGTTAAGGGGAGTGAAATTAACGGATTACAAAGTCCGCGTACTTAACGAGCAAGCCGGTACCCAGGCAAAGGTACGGGTACTTATTGAAAGTTCTGATGGTGAAAAAAGCTGGTCAACCATTGGTGTGTCTGAAAATATTATTGAGGCCAGCTGGCAGGCGTTACGGGACAGTCTGAACTATAAATTGTTAAAATCCAAAGATAATTAAAAAAACCTTAACATTTTTTTTATATAAATCTGGCTGAAGAGCAGGATTGAAGTTATTGATATAAATTGTATTGATGCGGTTAGTACATTCCAAATAAAGTAATGTCATTTCACTGTGGGTACCCAACTTGTGAAACAATAAAATATTTCACAGGGAAACATTTTGCCAGCTATATTATATAAGGTAAATTAAGCAATAATAAATGTTTGTAACCTACAAGTAATTATCATGCAATATTTAACAAAATCATTCCATTTCTGTGCTGCTCATCAATATGGGCATGAGGACTGGTCTGATGAGAAAAATTATGAAATCTTCGCCGAAGATGCAAAAATACATGGACATAATTATGTATTGGAAGTGACGGTAAAAGGGGAAGTGAATCCTGATACAGGATTTATTGTTGATTTAGGCTATTTGAAGAGCATTGTCGATGAAAATATCATCAACCTTTTAGACCATTCTCAAATTGAATTGGATATTCCGTGGTTTGCGGATAAACAACCGTCATCAGAAAATATGGTTGTATTCATTTGGGAAACTATTAACCCAAAGTTAACAGACGTTCAATTACATCGAATTCGATTAATTGAAACACCCACTATAAAAACAGATTACTACGGTCCATCCATAAACTAATGGATTTTAAAAATCGATTGTACCTCATTTTTGCTGGTATTTTTATTGCATCGCTTATCAGCGCAAACTTGATTTTTCAGAAGTTTTTTACCTGGTCACCTTTTGGTTGGTATACTTTCGAATTATCAGTTGGAATTCTTCCGTATCCTGTAACGTTTTTATGTACGGATCTTATTTCAGAGTTGTATGGGAAGAAGAAAGCCGACCAAGTGGTTATCAGCGGGTTAGTGGCGAGTCTATTTGTTTTGGGAGTTGTATTACTTGCAGACGCCATGCCCCAAACAGTCTGGTCCCCTGTTAGTGATAAAACTTTTCACAATGTTTTTGGATTATATGGTCCCGCTGTATTCGCATCCATGATTGCCTATTTAACCGCCCAGTTTATCGATATCAGGATTTTTCATTTTTGGAAAAAGTTAACTAAAGGCAGGCATCTCTGGCTCAGAAATAACGGATCTACTATCGTATCCCAATTGGTGGATACCTCTGCTGTATTAATATTGTTATGCGCTGCGGGTGCCATTGAGTGGTCAAGGTTTGGTTCGTTACTATTAAACGGATTCTTATTCAAAGTATTAATCGCATTAGCCGATACGCCTTTTTTCTATTTAGGTGTGTGGGCATTAAAAGGAAAAATTCACGATGATCCGGATGAGGAAATTTGGGGTCTTCGTCCTTTTGCTGAGGAGGCAATCTAATGATCGAAAACATAAAGAAATTAACATATCGACTGATTAAAGAAATTGGTGAAGATCCATCGCGCGATGGATTAATTAAAACTCCTGATCGCGTTGCCAGGGCTTGGAATTTCTTTTCTGAAGGCTACACTGCAAACATAGATGACATTGTTAATGAAGCCATATTTGAAGATGATTGCAGTGAAATGGTTGTGGTTCGGGATATAGAATTTTTCAGTATGTGTGAACACCATATGATACCGTTTTTTGGGCGATGTCATGTGGGATATTTACCCAATAACAAAGTCATTGGCTTGTCTAAAATCCCTAGAATAATTGATGTATTTTCCCGAAGACTCCAAATCCAGGAGCGTTTAACCGGTCTGGTGGCAAAAACCATTGAAGATTTATTAGACCCAATTGGCGTCGGTGTAGTAATGGAAGGGCGTCATTTATGTATGCAAATGCGTGGTGTTGAGAAACAAAACAGCTTTGCAACGACCTCAGCTATGTTGGGACAGTTCCGGGATTCGGTTGAAACCAGGACGGAATTTTTGAGCATTATCAGTAAAGAGAAATTCTAATGTCTGATTATGATTTGGCTATTCTGGGCGGTGGTCCCGGTGGATATGTCGCCGCTATCCGTGCTGCCCAGCTCGGGCAAAAAACCATTATAATTGATAAGGATAAGCTGGGAGGGATTTGTCTGAACTGGGGTTGCATTCCCACAAAATCATTATTAAAAAATGCTGAAGTGCTGCATTATATTAAAAATTCTGAAAAATATGGTATTAATATTCCAAAATATTCTGTTGATTTCCCTTCAACAATTGCTCGCAGCAGAAATGTAGCAAATCAATTATCAAAAGGTGTGGCGTTTCTCATGAAGAAAAATGGGATTACACACATAGAAGGCAGAGGCAAACTAACATCCGCTACATCCATAGACGTCACCAAAGGAGAGCATAGAGAAACGATTGATGCAAATAAAATTATTGTAGCGACAGGAGGACATCCCCGGACATTTCCCGGTATGAAATTAGATAGAAAAAAAATCATTTCAGCCAAAGAAGCAATGATTCTTGAGAAACCACCGAAGAAAATGATCATAATCGGTTCAGGAGCTATCGGAGTGGAATTCGCTTATTTTTACAATGAATTTGGTAGTGAAATACATCTAATTGAAATGTTACCAAGAATCGTTCCCAATGAGGATGAGTCAATTTCAAAAGAATTATCAAGAAATTTCAAAAAGTCAAAAATCCACATTTACACAGGTGCAAAAGTTTCCAATATTGAAGCGTTAAAAACAAAGGTAAAAGTTCATTTGGATCGAAAAGGAAAAGAAGAAACCATCGAAGGTGATTTAGCATTAGTAGCTGTTGGTGTAACAGGAAATATTGAAAATATTGGTCTTGAAAAGGTAGGTGTATCTACAGATCGTGGTGCTATTATCATCAACGAGACCAATCAAACATCCATTTCAAATATTTATGCAATCGGCGATGTAACCGGTCCTCCTTGGTTAGCCCATGTGGCTTCTGCTCAAGGTCATGTTGCAGCGGAACATGCAGCCGGACATAGTACAACGCCAGTTGATTATTCAAACATTCCCGGATGCACATATTGCCAGCCTCAGGTGGCATCGATTGGATTGACAGAGAAAAAAGCGGTAGAAAAGGGGTTTGATGTTAAGATAGGAAAATTTGATTTTAAAGCCAGTGGAAAAGCCATGGCGGCAGGAGATACAGCTGGATTTGTGAAACTCGTATTTGATGGGAAATATGGTGAATTATTAGGTGCCCATATCATTGGTTCTGAAGCAACGGAAATGATTGCTGAATTGTGTATTGCCAAAGCCTTAGAATCTACTTGGCATGAATTGGCAGCCACGGTTCACGCACATCCAACCTTATCCGAGGCGGTGATGGAGGCTGCTTTGGATGCAATGGGTCAGAGTATACATCAATAATGGTTTTAGGGAATAGAGTGAAAATCTGGACAATATTATTTTCCATTTTATTAATGGTGGGATGTAATAAAACAAATCTCCCGACCCCTGCTTGCATTGAAGAGAAATTTTTTAATGATCCGAATATTATACAAGTTTGGGAATATAGATGGAATGGCCATACAGTATTTTTAGTTATTCCAGACTGTTGCGATCAATATGACATGGTTTATTCATTAAACTGTGAACCTATATGTGCACCCAGTGGGGGCTTTACTGGAAGTGGTGACGGTAAGTGTCCAGATTTTTATACTGATGCGGAAGTTGTAGAACAGGTATTCCCATCATGAATTATTTTCAATCAACCAATACAGTCGTTCATACGTCCAAAAAACCATACAAAGGTTCCCGCCAAAACAACCGGCGGACAGGCAATCCTTTGAAAGGTTTAACAATAATGGATCTCGGAAGCCGAAATTATCAGGAAGTGTGGGATATGCAAAAGGTGCTTCAATCTAAAAGGATCAATGGGGAAATTGAAGATACGCTTCTTTTGGTGGAACATGAACCCGTCTACACGCTCGGAAAAAATGGGGATGAAAACCATTTACTCCAAAATTACCCAGAAGAAATAAATATTTTTAAAGTGGAGCGTGGGGGCGATATTACCTTTCATGGACCAGGACAATTAGTTGGTTATCCAATTTTAGATCTTCACAATTATAAGCTAAGTATTAATTGGTACATGCGCTCCTTGGAAGAAACCATTATTAATACGTTACAATACTTTGGAATTGAAGGTAAACGAATAGAAGGATTAACCGGAGTTTGGGTGGGGGATAATAAGATTGCTGCTTTCGGTGTACGGGTTTCCCGATGGGTTACTATGCATGGTTTTGCGTTAAATGTGAGTCCTGATCTCCGGTATTATGATGGAATTATTCCTTGTGGATTATTTGAATATGGTGTGATATCCATGGAAAAAATATTGGGTCATAAAGTCGAATTTGAGCATGTGAAACAAATATTAATTCATGAATTTTCTCACATATTTAAACAAAATAATTTGGAGGTTATTTAATGTCTCGACTTCATGGATTTATGAAAAAAGAATTGCTGAGTGCATATCGTAAAATGGTCGCAGCCCGGAAGTTGGATGAGAAAATGCTCATAATGCTCAAACAAGGAAAGAGTTATTTTCACATTGGATCTTCAGGGCATGAAGCAGCTCAGCTGGCCGCTGCATCTGTCCTGCGTCCAGGGATAGACTGGGCATATCCATATTACCGTGACGGTGCGTTATGTCTTGGGTTAGGAATGACGTCCAAGGAGCAGTTATTATGTTTTTTAGCCCGGAAAGATGATCCCAATTCAGGCGGTCGTCAAATGCCTCAGCATTACGGTCATAAGAAGCTGAGAATTGTGAGTCAATCCAGTCCAACAGGGACACAGTTCTTACAGGCGGTTGGGACTGCAATCACTCGTCAATGGGAAAAGACAAAAGAAATTGTATATGTTTCCAGCGGAGAGGGGACAACCAGCCAAGGTGATTTTCATGAAGCTTTGAACTGGTCGAGTCGAGTGAAAGCACCTGTTATTTTTCATATCGAGGATAATGATTATGCTATCAGTGTTCATATATCTCAGCAAACTTCAGGAGAGTCCGTCTATTCCATTGTTGCCGGTTACGCTAATCTCGCAAGATTCGACGTTGATGGTACAGATTTCTTTGAAACAAACTTAGCGTTCAAGAAAGCGGCAGAACGTGCCCGGAAGGGAAAAGGTCCTTCAGTGATTGTAAGCCATGTCGTTCGATTACTTCCCCATTCTTCATCAGATGATCAACGTAAATACCGGTCAAAAACTGAATTAAAAAAGGATAAAAATAAGGATCCTATCATACGGTTTGAACAATATTGTATGGATGCAAATATAATTGGTGAAGAAGAATTCGAAAAGACCAGAAATGAAATCTATGAGAGAATTGATTCTGAGGCTAACTGGGCCGATAAACAACCGCCCCCGGATGTAGATACGGCCATGGATCATGTATATTCTGATCATTTGATAATTCGTGAATCAGACCCAAATCCAATAAACGATAAAATTGTAATGGTGGATGCCATAAACCATGCATTGGCAGAAGAGATGAGCACCAATGAAAAAATGGTCATTTTTGGGGAGGATGTTTCGGATCCAAAGGGGGGCGTTTTTACCGCAACCAAAGGCTTATCGGATACATTTGGCAATGAACGTGTGTTCAATTCGCCACTGGCTGAATCATCCATCGTTGGGACCGCCATTGGTATGGCAGTCGCCGGGTGGAAACCGGTTGTTGAAATACAATTTGGTGATTATATATGGACAGCGATGATGCAAATCAGGAATGAAATGTCTGCCATGAGGTATCGATCAAACGGTGCCTGGAAATGCCCAATAGTTATTCGAGTCCCCGTTGGCGGCTATATCCATGGAGGACTTTGTCATAGTCAATCAATTGATGGATATTTTCTTCACATGCCGGGAATCCGATTGGTATATCCGTCGAATGCCTCGGATGCAAAAGGATTATTAAAATCAGCCTGCAGAATGGATGATCCTGTCCTCTTTTTTGAACATAAAGGATTATATCGCCAAGGGTATTCTGCCACTGCCGAGCCTGATGAGAATTATATTTTACCATTTGGAAAAGCAAGAATCGTTCAAGAAGGGGATCAGGTCACCCTTATTACATGGGGCGCGATGGTTCAGAAATCAATAGAAGCAGTAAAAATGTGCGGATATCTCAATCAAGAAATTGAAATAATTGATTTAAGAACACTCAATCCATTGGATATGGAATCTATACAGGAATCTGTTCGCAAAACGGGTAAAGTGCTTATTGTACACGAAGATACTCTCACCGGAGGACCGGGGGGAGAGATCGCCGCTAGGGTAGGAAATGAATTATTTGAATACCTGGATGGCCCGATTGCTCGCGTTGCAGCCAAAGATTGCCATATTCCTTTCAGCTGGGTTTTGGAAGATAAAATACTCCCCCAAACGGCAGACATCATATCAGTTTTAACGAATTTAGTGGAGTATTGAGCGATGATTATTGATGTAGTAATGCCCAAAATGGGTGAATCAATTACAGAAGGAACTATTTTGGAATGGCGTAAAAATGTTGGCGAATGGATTGAAATGGATGAAATACTCCTAGAGATTGGAACAGACAAAGTTGATTCAGAAATTCCATCCTCCAATCAAGGAATTATTACTGAAATTCTAGCCCAGCCCAATGATGTCGTTGAAGTGGGAAAAACCATTGCCCGGATAGATACTGAAAGTAAAGCCGGTGTTACCAAAAAATTAGAGTCGACATCGGAACCTGCACAAGAAACTCTTTCACATACCAAAGCAGAAACGCATCCACCAGACCAGGGAGATAAATCCAATAAAATGGAAGATTATGAAACACCGATTGTTTCTATTGATCAGCCTATTAGTCTGAGAAAATTTTACACTCCCGTTGTTAAAGCCATCGCCCGGAAGGAAAAAATCAGCAAAGAGGAGCTGGCATCGCTCTCAGGCACGGGACATAATAACCGAGTGACAAAAAATGATTTGTTGACTTATATTGAGCAGAGGACTTCTCAATCCGTTACTATGAGATCTAAAGTTGATGTGGAAAAAGATATTTCTGTAATTCCAAAACCCTCCAATGATGTGGTGATCACATCGCTTAAAGACGATCGTGTGGAGATGAATAAAATGCGACGCATGATTGCAGAACATATGCGCCATAGTTTGGACACATCTGCCCATGTCCATTTAATGAATGAAGTGGACATGACACATATCGTCCGCTTTGTCAGGGATCATGGGGATGGTTTTCAAAAAAGTGAAGGATTTTCATTAACATACACACCATTTATTATGGCAGCTTGTGTTCGAGTATTGCAATCATTCCCGGAAATGAATAGTTCCATCGAAGGGTCCACCATTATTCGTAAGAAAAATATTAATATCGGATTGGCTGTATCTGTGGATAATGGATTGATGGTCCCCGTGATTCCCAAATGCGAGGAAATGAATTTTTTGGGCCTATGCAGGAAAATTCGTGACCTTGCTTCCCGTGCAAGAACAAAACAGATTAAACCGGATGAGCTTTCCGGTTCAACATTTTCCATCTCCAATTTTGGTGTATTTAACGTAACGATGGGAACCCCCATTATTAATCAGCCTAACGTCGGAATCTTGGGAGTGGGTACCATTAAGAAAAAACCGGTGGTTATTGAAACGGATGAGGGAGATGCCATTGGTATTCGAAGCATGATGCATTTGTCCCTTGGATTTGATCACCGTTTGATTGATGGATCCGGAGGCGCCCGTTTTATCGAGATGGTTTTGAATCAATTAGAAAATATGGACTTAAAAAGATTATTCTGATGGATACCCATATTATCCAAGAAAAAAAACCAAAAATTCGGTTATCCATCGGTGAGAATTATAAATTTATTGAGAATACTGTCCACTCTAATCAATTGCACACCGTTTGTGAAGAAGCCCGGTGTCCCAATATTTATGAATGCTGGGATCGAGGTACCGCAACAGTAATGATTCTGGGAGACGTTTGCACAAGAGCATGTGGATTTTGTTCAGTAAAAACCGGAAAACCGACGTGGAGTGATTCCTTGGAACCCAGTCGAACGGCCTTAGCTGTAAAGAGAATGAAACTTCGCCATGTCGTAATTACATCGGTAGATCGCGACGATTTAAAGGGAGATTTCGGTGCGAAAATCTGGGCTGAAACCATTCGTCGTATTCATCAATATACCCGTACATGCACCGTTGAAGTATTAACACCGGATTTTCAAGGAAATTTACCGGCTCTGGAGACTGTTTTTTCCGCACAACCGGAAATTTTTTCACATAATATTGAATGCATTGAAAGGATCAGTAAGCAGGTTCGCACACAGGCAAATTGGAAACGCAGCTTGGATGTGTTAAACCATTCAGTTAAGCATGGGTTAATAACCAAAACGGGCATGATGGTTGGATTGGGAGAAAAAAAAGAAGAAGTATTGAATACAATGAGAGAAATAGCTGAAATTGGGGTCAATATATTTACCATTGGTCAATATCTTCAACCAACCAAGAAACATTTACCTGTAATTAGATATGTAGATAAGATTGAGTTTGAAGAATATAAAGAATTCGGATTGGAAATTGGGTTCAAAATAGTGGAATCAGGAGCTTTGGTAAGGAGTTCATACCATGCAGATGAACAAGCAAAATTAAGTGGAGTAAAATCAATTAATGAATAAAATTGCTGTATACAGCTTAACCAGCCTGGCTGGAATACTATTAGTATTCACGATAAACTTAAAACAGGATTTTGGAAAAGATGAAGTCTCCAAAATGAGTCAACCGATTATTGTTGATGGTAAAATTGCCCCTCAATTATCAGATCTTTTTGAAGGGCGAGACGAAGGACCGCATCAAGAATTTAATGATGAAAATTCTTGTTTAAAATGCCATAAACAGGAAATAGAAATACCGGGGTTGGGCACCGTTCCTAAAATTCCCCACGAATTTCGTAAAGATTGTATATCTTGTCATTTATTGCCATCATGACTACAGTTTGTAATAAACCTGCCATATGGGCGTATAAACCTCTATGGCATATTAATTGACCAGTCATTTAACAATATTTGAAAATAAGGAAAATCATGTCTGAAGAAATAAAGTATACTACTGAAGAATTTGCCGTTATGCCTCTCCGGAATACAGTTTTGTTTCCGCAGCAGGTCATTCCTATTTACGTCGGTAGGGAAAAATCTTTAAAACTGATAAATGATCTACCGCCGCAGGGAAAACACATTGTCGTTGTGGCTCAGGAGGATGGATCTATTGAGGATCCGAAGCCGGAAGATCTATATTCATTTGGAACTCTAGCTGTTGTCTTGAAAGTATTTGATATGCCGGATAATAGTAAGTCAGCTATCGTTCAAGGAGTGGAAAGGGTCAAGATGCTCGAGTACGTAGGCGACGACCCTTATTATGTGGCAAAAGTGACCCGTGTTAAGGATTTAGAAGAATCTAATATTGAATTAGATGCTCTTGTGAAGAATTTACGAACAACCTTCTCAGAATTGATTCAGGTAGCGCCAAATCTTACAGAAGAACATTCCGGTATGCTCTCAAATATTCAAAAGCCGTCCCGGCTGGCAGACAGGGCTATTTCATTATTGACTGTTTCCAATTCTGAAAAACAGGAAATTTTAGAAGAATTAGATGTCAAATCCCGAGTTGAGAAATCTATCTCATTGCTGGCTCGAGAAATTCAGCGTATAAAGCTGGGTGAACAAATCCAGAGTGAAGTCCACGATGAAATTTCAAAAACACAGAGGGAATATTATTTGCGTGAGCAAATGAAAGCGATCAAGAAGGAATTGGGTGAAGATGAGGGAACCGTTGAATTCAAAGAATTGGAGGACAAGGTAAAAGATGCGAAAATGTCTGAAGAAGCTGAATCCGTTGCGTTGAAGGAATTGGACAGACTTTCCCGTATTCCCACGCAATCTCCGGAATACTCTGTGGCCAGAACCTATATTGAATGGTTGGCAGATCTTCCCTGGTCTCAATCGTCCAAAGAAACATTGGATATCGTAAGGGCCAAAGAAATTTTGGATGAAGATCATTATGGATTAAATAAGATTAAAGAACGGATTTTGGAATACTTGGCTGTCCGATCTTTAAAACAAAAAAAGGACCCTGATGGCGTTGTTCGGGGACCCATTCTCTGTTTCGCCGGCCCCCCCGGAGTGGGGAAAACCTCCTTAGGAAAATCCATTGCGCGGGCGATGGGACGAGAATTTATTCGCATATCTTTGGGCGGTGTGAGAGATGAAGCCGAAATTAGAGGTCATAGAAGAACCTATATCGGCGCATTACCAGGTAGAGTGATTCAATCTTTGAAGAAAGCCGGCACCAATAATCCTGTTTTTATGCTGGATGAAATCGACAAATTGGGAATGGATTTCCGTGGCGACCCGTCTTCTGCGCTTTTGGAAGTGTTGGATCCGGAACAAAATAACACTTTTAGCGATCATTATTTAGAAGTGAATTTTGATTTGAGCAATGTCATGTTCATATCCACGGCAAACTATCAAGATCCTATCCCGCCTGCCTTAAAAGATCGAATGGAGATTTTGGACTTTAGCGGTTATATCGAAGATGAAAAGGTGAAGATTGCAATCCGACATTTGATTCCCAAACAAATTGAAGAAAATGGACTGACATCAAAGGAGGTCGGCTTTGATGAATCTGCGATTAAAGAGCTGATTCGTTCATATACCCGAGAAGCTGGCGTTCGCAACTTGGAAAGGGAAATTGCGAACGTACTGAGGAAAGTTGCTCGTGAATATGTTGAAAAGAAAAGCCGAAAAGTTAACTTAACCCAAAAGAAGGTTAATGCTTATTTAGGTGCACCACGCTTTTATTCTGAGCTAGCGGAGCGAACGACCAAACCTGGTGTGGTTACCGGCTTGGCCTGGACGGCCGCAGGTGGTGACATCCTTTTTATCGAAGCATCCAAAATGAAGGGAAAAGGTCAATTGACTCTAACAGGACAATTGGGAGATGTCATGAAAGAATCAGCAACCGCTGCTCTAACTTATATCCGTTCCCACACAGATATACTTGGGTTGAAAGATGATTTTCATGAGAAGACAGATATTCATGTTCATGTTCCAGCCGGTGCAATTCCAAAAGATGGGCCTTCAGCGGGTGTGAGCATGTTTACAGCCATGTTATCATTGCTCACAGGAAAATCCGTCAAAGAAAAAGTGGCCATGACGGGAGAGATCACTTTGAGAGGGAATGTACTACCCATCGGCGGTGTAAAAGAAAAAGTAACCGCCGCCCATCGATCCGGGATAAAAACAATAATATTACCAGATCATAATAAGAAGGATCTGGAAGAAATTCCCGACCACATTAAAAAAGATCTCACATTTTACTTTGCAAAAGAAATGATGGATGTAATTGATATTGCATTACCGGGCATTAATGGAAGGAAGAAAAAAAGAGTGAAGAAGATAGCATCAAAAATAAAAAAAGAGTCATAATTTCCCACCCGTTTTTGGGCGATTATCCATTTACTCCGCAATTGGCGGATACACTGGATAAACTCCTTCATAGTTACGTTGCGGACAGCCTGCCCGCCGTAGGAACGAAGGCGGGGCAGCTGGTTTTGACCAGCTTCGTTCAATACATAGATTTTTGAAAAATAGGGCG
>JBHHTW010000015.1:0-47551 GCA_046861385.1 Fidelibacterota bacterium
AATACTATTTCAAGTTGGATGGAATTTGTAACTTTATTCATAAAATTAAAATTAATTACTTAAAATTGAGCAACCAAGTTGATCAACCTTACGAAGGTTTAACTTGTCGTGTCGAAACCATTTGGTGAAGACAGGAATCTTCGTAAGGTTATAGAATTTAGGAGACAAATGAACAATATTACACTACTGATCATGGCAGCCGGTATGGGCTCCCGCTACGGCGGACTGAAACAACTGGACTCCATCGGTCCCAATGGTGAAACGATTATTGATTATTCTGTTTATGATGCTATTAAAGCAGGCATAGGTAAAGTAGTATTTATTATCCGAAAAGAATTTGAAGATGAATTCAAATCAAAGATTACAAATAAATATGCCAGGAAAATTGAAGTAGAATTTGCATTTCAGGATTTGAATCACCTCCCGGATGGATTCTCCTGTCCTGAAGGCCGGGAAAAGCCCTGGGGAACGGGACACGCGATTCTATCGGTTGCCGGCGCCATTAATGAACCTTTTATTGTCATCAACGGAGATGATTATTACGGCCGGGAATCGTTTCAAAAGATGACAGAATTTTATTCGGATGAATATCTATCATTCAGTATGGTTGCTTTTCGTCTGGATAAAACATTGTCCCCCTTCGGCGGTGTCACTCGTGGATTATGTACGGTTAAGAATGAGAAACTATCTACTGTAATTGAAACAGAAAATCTTCAAAAAATAAAAAACGGTGTTTCATCAAATAGAAATATTGAATTGGATGGCAGCGAACCGGTCTCTATGAATATGTGGGGATTTACACCCGTTCTTTTTGATTATTTGCAGGAAATGTTTGTGGAATTTTTAAAGGGAGAAGGCTCCGAAATGAAAAGCGAATTTTTGATCCCTTCCGTAATCAACAATCTGATTCAAACCGGAAGGGAGGAAGTTCACGTATTGCGAAGTGATTCATCATGGTTTGGCGTCACATATAAAAAGGATAAACCATACGTCCAGACAGAAATACGAAAACTCATTGATGCTGGAAAATATCCAAAGAAATTATTTGGTTAGTTCTCAATTCCTGAAGTGAATATTGAGCGTATATTTTAATTATCCCCTCTTTACCTTACATCTCAAAAGTATTAAAATTCATCCCAACTTTTTAACCCAATTTTATCAAAAAGGAGATATTAATGTCCAAGCGTCAGTTTCAGACTGAAGTCAATCAATTACTGCATCTAATTATTCACAGTTTATATTCCCATAAAGAAATATTTTTACGGGAATTAGTATCCAATTCTTCTGATGCGATGGATAAACTGAATTACCTTACTATCACCGATGACCAGTTTAAATCAATGGAGTTTGAACCACGCATAGACATCTCCTTTTCGGAAGGCGAACTAAAAAGGATAGAAATCGCTGATAACGGAATCGGTATGAGTGAAGAAGATTTGGTTGAAAACCTGGGGACGATTGCCCGATCAGGTACCAAATCATTCATGAATAATTTGACGGGAGATGAAAAGAAGGATTCGAATCTCATCGGTCAGTTTGGCGTCGGATTTTATTCTTCTTTTATGGTGGCAGACAAGGTGGAAGTTTTAAGTCGAAAAGCCGGTGAAGAAACTGCCTATCGCTGGGTGAGTGATGGAAAAGGTGACTATGAAATCTCCAAAGATATTCGAAATGAACAGGGGACGACTGTAATCCTGCACCTGAATGATAATGGTAAAGAATATGCCAGTAGGTGGCAGATTCAGGAAATCGTAAAAAAATATTCAAATCATATAGCATTTCCCATTTTTCTCCACTACATGGATACAGAATACGATAAGGATGGTAAAGAAAAAGAAAAGAAACCAAAAACAGACCAGATCAATGCAGCATCCGCTTTCTGGAAACGCCCGAAAAGTAATTTAAAGAAGAAGGATTATAACGAATTCTATAAATCCCTTTCCAACGATTTTGATGATCCAATGCATTATGTTCATACTCAAGCAGAAGGGACGCTGGACTATACAACCTTGTTTTATATCCCCAAAAAAGCTCCAATGGATCTTTATTACGCTGATTATAAACCTGGTGTTAAACTTTATGTTAAACGAGTTTTCATCACTGATGATGATAAAGAATTACTTCCATCTTGGCTGCGGTTTGTAAAAGGGATTATCGATTCTGAAGATTTACCACTGAACGTGAGCCGGGAAATTCTTCAACAAAATCGCATCCTTGCTAAAATTAAAAGTAATTCGGTAAAGAAAATTATTTCGGAATTAAATAATATGGCAAAGAAAGATAAGACATATATTGAATTCTGGAAGGAATTTGGCCGTCCTATCAAAGAAGGTGTGTATCAGGATCATGATAATAAGGAAGCTCTACTTGATCTCTTAAGGTTTAAATCCACAAAAGCGGATGGCTATACCTCATTAATGGATTATGTAGGAGGAATGGGTTCGGATCAGAAACATATTTATTATATCACTGGTGAGAATGAAGAAGCATTGCGTCATTCACCACTCCTTGAATTATATAAAAAGAAAGAAATGGAAGTGTTGATTTTGGATGATGAGATTGATGATATCATCATGACATCCATTCCGAAATACAAAGAATGGGAACTAAAATCTGTTAATCGCAGCGATGCGGCAGAGGATTTAAAGACCGAGGATGATAAAAAGGAAGAAAAAGACCTTAAACCTGTCATTAAAAAGATCAAGAAAGTTCTTGGCGACCATGTGAAAGACGTCGTTGCATCTACCCGGTTAAGTGATTCTCCATCTTGTATTGTTGCTGATTCCAATGATCCCACCGCCCAAGTACAGGAAATGCTAAAAGCAATGGGACAAGCTCCGACCCAGGATATTAAACCAATTCTTGAGATTAATCCAAATCACCCCATCGTTAAGAAACTGACTGAAATGCGTAAATCAAAATCATTTGATGATACCTGCTTTTTACTCTACGAACAGGCTTTGTTGATAGAGGGAGTAAAATTGGATAATCCTGCTGAATTTGTTAAACGAATGAACGCTGTGATGGAGCGGGCTTTATAGCCGGTGGCTGGTGCAGTAAATAATTTCTTATTTATAGAAGAATGATGACTATGGAGAAGACTGGAGATTCCAAAGGATGAATTTATCAACTGAACTATTAATCGTGGGTCTTTTGTAAATTTATCCATGGCAGAGAAGACTAAACTTTGGTATCTGGAAAATTTCAATCTCTTTTCAGGGATGAATGAACAATCCATGGACTACATGGATCGCAAGAGTAAAATGAAATCCAATAAGAAGAAAGAAATTATCTATTTTCCGGATGATCGAAGTGATACAATTTATATTCTAAAAGAAGGCAAAGTGAAAATTTCCCGTATTGCAGAAGACGGTCGAACAACTTCTATGCAGCTCATTGGCCCTGGGGAAATATTTGGTGAAGGGGCTTTGTTGGGACAGGATATCCACGAAAATATAGCCGAAGTGGTTGAAGATGCTGTTATTTGTACAATCAGTAGAGAAACATTTCAAGAAATGATGAATGAAAATCCATCCTTAAATATGAGTGTAACCAAATTTATCGGATTTCGATTACGAACCATACAGGCTCATGTAGAAGATCTTGTTTTTAAAAATGCTCAAGAGCGGATAGAATCCTTCTTACAACGGTATGTCAAAAACTTTGGGAAGCAATTAGTGGATGGATGGATTGTGCGCCCCTTTCTTAAACATCAGGAAATCGCTGATTTAACCGCAACCGCCAGACAAACAGTCAATATGGTATTAAATGAACTTTCAGAAAATGGAACTTTAAAATATACTCGCCGCTTTTTAAAAGTCACAGATCCTACTTGGCTTAATTAGCCATTTTGTCAGTGAAATGACAATAATCTACAGTCATGCATAATAACTTAATGCATGAATAATATCCTAAATGGAGCACAAACATACGTTCACCTAGTTGTCCGGGATTCGTGTCCGGTATGCAGTGAAAACTTGCTGAAGCTAAATACACTCCAACAAAATGATGTGCCGTTTAAATTAACAATTATTAATCTGGACAAGGGAGACACGATGCCGGATTATTATGGGTATATTATAACACCTTCTATTTTTATTAATAATCGGTTATGGAAAATCGGAAGTGTGAAAGAATCTGAAATTTTTAAAAAACTAAATCCCTGAATTAACAACTACACTAGATAACAAATAACAAGGAGGTATCATGGATACTTTAAATAAGCTCAACGGTTATGGTCACTGGTTACCGCGATTATCTTTGGGAGCCACATTTTTGTTTCACGGATTCGGGAAATTCCCCATGGCGGAAATGATGGCCAAAGGAATGGGAATGCCCATTATGATGGTATATATACTGGCTCTTATGGAAATCGCAGGGGGACTGCTAATTCTTTGGGGTGGTGTCGGACCCGATTGGGCGACCCGTGTGGCCGGTTTAATTTTTGCCGTCATAATGGTAGGAGCCATCAGTAAATTTCACTTAGCCAATGGATGGAGTTTTACATCAGGCTGGGGAGACGGGACGAATCATATGGGAGGTGCTGAATTTCAAACCCTGATAGTGGCCGTTTCTCTCTTTTTTGCATTTAAAGGCAACAGTGTTAATTCTGTTAATGGTTAAGCCTTCATCAAACGAGGTGTAGCAGATAAGATGGGGAAACAATTATTATCGTTTCCCCATCTTTCTCTTTATAGCTCCGTAGTATGAAATTCATGAAATCCATATTATCCATCTGGATGCAGCTGTTTCTTTTTAGCTGCAGTACTCCTTTTTCCATAGTAAACGACCTACCAATCGTTCACCCTAAAAACCCCATTATTATAATACCTGGCATGATGGGTTCACAACTGGTAGACTCTGAGACAGGAAGCGTTGTGTGGGGTAAGGTTATTGATTTAAAGTCTGAAAAGCCCCACGAAGCATTATTTCACCCGGATATTGACGGTCTCGAACTTCCAACTAACAAACGACCTATTTCTGAAAACAAAGACAGGTTAGTCCCCACCAATATATTAGCCAATTATGAAATGATTAATCGGATTGCTGAAGTGGACGCTTATCAGGGTTTGATCCAGCGGTTTTCTCAATGCGGTTTAAATGAAGGGAATATTCATCAATGTACTGCTCGAGATAATCTTTATTTATTTGGGTATGACTGGCGACGGGATTTAGTAGAATCAGCCATTTTATTGGGTGAGCGGATCGATGCAATACAGAATGTATCTGAGAATCCGACGCAGCAAGTATCATTTATTGCTCACAGCATGGGTGGAATCGTTGCCATTTATTATCTGATGTATGGAAAGAAAGATGTCATCAGTGGAATTAGGGATTTCAGTGAAATTCCCGAACCGGATTACTCTGGAGCAACGAATGTAGATAAAGTGTTTTTTCTTGGAGTTCCTTTTGGAGGAACGACGTATGCTTTTAAAACGCTCAACGAAGGGGAATATTTAGGTCCGTTTGTTTCTACTTCCCAATGGACCACATTTACGATGCCGTCCATATATGAAATGTTACCCTTGGATACATCTGCAGTATTTGCGGATGAACATTCTCAACCGATTTCAATTGATCACTTTAATGTTGAAAATTGGATCAATTACGGAATGGGAATTTTTAAAGATGCTGATTGGGATCAATTTGTGGAGCAATGCGACCTCTATTTTCCTGAAAAAGGGCAGGAATTGTCCCGATTGAAGTGGCTGGAATTTAAAGAATTTACCCGGGAATCTCTTTTGCGGGGGAAATTATTTCAAACTGCTTTGATCAAAATGGATTGGGAACAAGTGGAAACACAACAAATCATTTTTAGCGGAAATTGTTACGAAACACTGGATAAAATTCAATGGATAGAAAATGATGGACATAAACCAACGATTCGCGCAGTGAAAACAAAAAGGTTTATTGAAAAATATTATTTAACCGCCAAAGGGGATAACACAGTTCTCCTTGAATCACAGCTGAAAGCCAGTAAAGAAGCTGATTTTGTCAATATAGGCTGTTATAAACATCGACAAATGCCCATTGACCCGGAAATTCAAAAAATAATTATTGAAAAATTATAGGAGAGACGGTGAAAAAGATATTTTTTTTAATTAATATTTTTTCTTTTTTGTTATCCCAAGATATTCTTCGGGATGATTTTGAAAATCTTGATAACTGGAAACCTCTTACATTCAAAAAAATTGAAAAGTATACCAAGTATTCAATTGAGAGGCTTAACTCATCAGAGTCATTTCTCAAAGCGAAATCAGATGGTTCAGCGTCCGGACTGGTATGGAAGAAATCGTTCAATGTTAAAGAAACGCCCATACTCACCTGGAATTGGAAAGTATCGAATGTGTTTTCAAAAGGAGACGCTAAAACAAAATCAGGTGATGACTATCCAATTCGTATTTATGTTATGTTTGAATATGATCCTGAAAGTGCCGGATTTTGGGAGTCGACTATGTATGAGTCTGTAAAATTGATTTATGGTGAATATCCCCCCTACAACAGTCTAAATTATATCTGGGCCAATAAAGATCATGAAGAAGATATAATTCCAAATTCCTACACGGATAAGGCACAAATGATAATACTTCAAAGAGGTTCAAAACATGTTGGAGATTGGATGGTTGAAGATGTTAATATCCTAGAGGATTACCAACGTGCCTTTGGCGAAAAACCGCCCAAAAGAGCAACCATTGGTATTATGAGTGATTCGGATAATACAAGTGAATCAGCTGTTGCATGGATTGATTATATTGAATTGATAGGTGAATGAACATGAGTCCATTTCTAATAATGGGGTATTTTTTCTCTTCAAGGAGTAGTGCAGACATTCTTGTCTGCACTAGGACGGACAGGAATGTCTGTCGGACATTTTAAAGGTCAAATATGGTTAAGAAAATTATTTTTATTGGAGTTCTTGCTGCGATAGTAGCCTGTTACTTTATTTTTGATCTCAGTCAATATTTGAACTTTCAATATTTAAAAGAGCAACAAGCCCAATTTACAGAATATTATAAAGAAAATAGAGTTTTCACAATTTCGGTCTATTCAGGAATATATATCCTGGTGGCCATGCTTTCCTTGCCCGGCGCTACGATTATGACGTTAGCCGGCGGAGCTATTTTTGGTTTAATTACAGGAACCATCATTGTTTCAGTTGCCAGCACTATGGGAGCGACGTTTGCAATGTTAAACTGCAGATACCTGTTTCGCAATGCATTCCAAAAAAAGCTAAAACCGGTTATGAAAAAGGTAAATCATGGTGTAGAAAAGGACGGCGTTTTGTTTTTATTCATGTCCCGATTGAGCCCGGTATTTCCATTTTTCCTGGTAAACGCTGCATTCGCTAAAACGTATATTAACGCTGTGACTTATTCACTGATAAGCCAAATCGGGATGTTACCTGGAACCATTGTATATGTTAACGCAGGAACACAGATTAGTAAAATGGAGTCTGTCGGTAATATTTTATCTCTAAATATGATTCTTGCTTTTGCACTTTTGGGTGTGTTTCCACTTGCGTCGAAAAAAGTAGTTCGATGGTTAAAGAACAGAAAATTGAACAAATCATTCATAAAACCAAAATTGTTTGACTATAACATGGTTGTTATCGGGGCTGGATCCGGTGGATTGGTGTCTGCCTACATTGCTGCAACAGTGAAAGCGAAAGTTGCCTTGATTGAAAAACATAAAATGGGCGGAGATTGTCTAAATACAGGATGTGTTCCCAGCAAAGCGTTTATTCGATCTGCAAAAATGCTCCATTATGCCAAACGTGCCAAGGACTGGGGATTTGATTCAACAAAAGTAGAATATGATTTTGCTAATGTGATGGAGCGAGTTCAGAATGTCATCAAAAAAATTGAACCACACGATTCTATAGAACGATATACAGAATTGGGTGTGAATGTGTATGAAGGAGAAGCGAAAATACTTGATCCTTACAAAGTAGAAATAAACGGGGAAATTTTAACAACAAAAAATATTGTTATCGCAACTGGTGCCCGGCCATTAGTACCGATGATCCCCGGCATTGAGGATGTTCAGCCCCTCACGAGTGATACACTTTGGAATATTCGGGAACTGCCAAAACGATTGGTGGTTGTGGGTGGCGGACCCATTGGCTGTGAGTTAGCGCAGGCGTTTTCTCGGTTCGGATCAAAAGTAACATTGATAGAGGGAATGAATCGTCTACTTCTGAAAGAAGATTTGGAGGTGAGCGAGGCTGTCCGAACAAAATTTGAAGCAGAAGGAATTACTGTTCTTACCGGGCATATGGTAGAAGGATTCAAAAATGAGCACGGTTCCAAAATAGTCAACTGTGATTGTAAACCGGAAAAAGTAGCAATTGAATGCGATGAAATCATTATGGCCTTGGGAAGAAGCGCAAATGTATCTGGTTTTGGATTAGAAGAATTGGGAGTAGAAATCAGGCAAAATGGTACCATTGAAACTGATAATTTCTTGCGTACAAATTATCCGAATATATATGCTGTGGGCGATGTGACTGGTCCGTACCAATTCACTCATTTTGCTGCTCATCAAGCCTGGTATGCGGCAGTGAATAGTTTGTTTAGTCCGTTTAAAAAATTCAAAACAGACTATCGTGTAATTCCCTGGACGACATTTACTGATCCGGAAGTAGCTCGTGTAGGAATCAACGAACAAGAAGCTGAAAAGCAAGGACTCGACTTTGAAGTAACTCGTTATGGATTGGATGATTTAGATCGGGCAATCGCTGACGGTGAAGATAGTGGTTTCGTGAAAGTGATTACGCCTAAAGGGAAGGATATAATATTAGGCGCCACCATTGTTGGTTCTCATGCTGGAGATATTCTTACAGAATTTGTTTTGGCCATGAAACACGGATTAGGATTAAACAAAATTTTGGGTACTATTCATGCATATCCCACCATCGGAGAAGCGAATAAATATTTAGCCGGTAACTGGAAAAAAGCCCACGCACCAGCAGGATTATTAAATTGGGTGGAGAAATTTCATTCATGGAGAAGATAATTCATTAACCAATTAAAAGGATTAATTAAGAAATGAAAGCAAGTGATCTTTTTATCAAAGCATTGGAAAACGAAGGGGTGGAATACATTTTCGGAATACCCGGAGAAGAAAATCTTGATTTTCTGAATTCACTGAAAGGGTCCAATATAGAATTGATTCTCACCCGTCATGAACAGGGTGCCGGGTTTATGGCCGCAACGTATGGTAGATTAACTGGAAAACCGGGCGTGTGCCTTTCAACTCTCGGGCCTGGCGCTACCAATTTTACAACACCGGCAGCCTATGCGCAACTTGGTGCCATGCCCATGCTTATGATTACGGGGCAAAAACCCATTAAAAAATCCAAACAGGGGCGTTTCCAAATTGTGGATATTGTGGATATGTTTCGTCCCATAACAAAATATGCGACCCAAATAGTGAATGGAAATAATATTCCATCCAGAGTTCGTGAGGCTTTTAGACTGGCGATGGAAGAACGACCGGGTGCTACCCTTTTAGAACTTCCGGAAGATATTGCTGCTGAAGAATGCCACGATCGAATTTTTGATGTGGTTGGTTCAAGAAGACCCGATGCAGATACGAAAAGCATTATGAAAGCAGCAAAAATGATTGAAAATGCCAAAATGCCGTTGCTATTAATCGGCGCCGGTGCCAATCGAAAAAGAACAAGCAAAGCGTTGACTGATTTTATCGAACAAACGGATATTCCTTTTTTCAATACACAACTGGGAAAGGGGGTCGTGGATGAAAGACACCATCATTTTTTGGGAACTGCAGCTTTATCAGACGACGATTTTCTTCATTGTGCAATTAACCGGGCAGATTTAATCATCAATGTAGGACACGACGTCATCGAAAAACCGCCATTCTTTATGGAGGAGGGCAGAACCAAAGTGATTCATGTTAACTTTTTCCCTGCAAAAGTGGATGAAGTGTATTTTCCCCAATTGAATATCGTAGGTGATATTGCAACTTCTGTAACAAAAATTGCGTCCCATGTGAAGGATAAAAGCAACTGGGATTTATCTTACTATGACAGAATTAAGGAAGAAATAAGACAACACTTGTCAAAATATTCCCAAGATAATCGTTTTCCTGTTTTGCCCCAGCGGTTGGTTCAAATTATCAGGGAAGAATTGCCGGATGATGGCATCGTTACCTTAGATAACGGCGTTTATAAAGTTTGGTTTGCAAGGAATTATAAATGCTATAAACCCAACACATTATTATTGGATAATGCACTGGCCACCATGGGAGCAGGGCTGCCGTCTGCCATATGCGCGAAATTGATCAACCCGGAGAAGAAAGTTATTTCTATTTGCGGTGATGGCGGATTTATGATGAATTCTCAGGAGTTGGAAACTGCAGTGCGTATTGGACTCAATTTGGTGGTTATCATTTTAAATGACAGCGCATACGGCATGATAAAATGGAAACAGGAAGGAATGGGATTTGACAATTTTGGTTTGGATTATAAAAATCCAAATTTCGTTCAATATGCTGAAAGTTACGGCGCACTTGGACACAAACCGGAAAGTGATGATGAATTCAAAAATGTATTGTCTCACTGTTTAAATACGGATGGCGTTCATGTCATCGATTTGGCTGTGGATTATTCGCTGAATCACTCTATTCTAAATGTATTGCTAAAAGAAAAAACCTGTATTCTGTAAAGAAGAAAGGAAATCATTATGTTAAAAGTACTCTCACCTTATGACCAAAGTTTAATTCGGGAAATCCCATATATGGGAAAAGATGAAGTAGAAAATGCTCTGAAAACAGCTTATGATTTATTCGAGGATTCGTCAAAATGGATTCCGGCACATGAACGGATTGCCGTTTTGGAGCGGACAGCAGATATTATGAATACCCGCGTGGAAGAATTGACTAAAACAGCAGCGCAAGAAGGGGGAAAGCCGTACGCAGATTCAAAAGTGGAAGTTCTCCGTGCCATCAATGGCGTCAAAATTGCTGCGGAACATATTAGTCAATTAAAAGGGGAAGAAATTCCCATGGGTTTGACAAAAGCGTCTGATAACAGGTTGGCGTTTACCATGCGTGAGCCCATTGGCGTTGTCGCATCGGTCAGTGCATTCAATCATCCATTGAATTTAATTGTCCACCAGGTCATTACTGCCTTTGCAGCGGGGTGTCCCGTGATTGTAAAACCTGCGTCTACAACACCGTTGTCCTGTTTTGCTTTGATTGAAATATTAAAAGAAGCGGGTATGCCCGAAGGCTGGTGCCAGCCGATTATATGCGACAATGAAACAGCAGAAAATTTAGTCACGGACAAACGGGTTCATTATTTTTCATTCATTGGTTCGGCGAGAGTGGGCTGGTACTTGAAATCCAAATTGGCGCCGGGAACCCGATGCGCATTGGAACATGGCGGTGCGGCGCCGGTGATTGTTGAGAAAGATGCAGATTTTAAATCAATGCTTCCATCTTTATTGAAGGGAGGGTTTTATCATGCAGGGCAAGTATGCGTATCTGTGCAGCGTGTTTTTGTTCATGAAGATATTTGCAAGAATGTTGCGAATCAACTGGCGGACGCTGCGAAAAAATTAATTGTCGGCGATCCAATGGATGAAAAAACGGAAGTAGGACCTCTCATAATGGCGAGAGAAGTAGATCGAGTGGAAGAATGGGTCCAGGAAGCTGTGGATGGTGGAGCAAAATTATTATGCGGAGGCAAGCGCATTTCAGATACGTGCTATGAACCGACTGTTTTACTCGATCCACCGGCGAATGCTAACGTTTCCACATTGGAAATTTTTGGTCCGGTTGTATGTGTTTATTCCTATTCAGACCGGTACAAAGCAATTGAAATTGCCAATAGTCTGGACGTCCATTTCCAGGCATCGGTTTTTACAAAAAATATTGATATTGCCCTGGATTGTGTAAAAAGACTGGATGCCACAGCCGTCATGGTGAACGATCATACAGCATTTCGAGTGGATTGGATGCCTTTTGGCGGAAGAGACGCTTCCGGGATCGGCATGGGCGGCATTCAATATTCCATGCACGAAATGACTAGAGAAAAAATGATGGTAATCAAAAGTGATGTTTTATAGTGAATTAGACTATGTTTGATATCGTTATTATCGGCGGTGGTATTGGAGGAGCTGCTTCTGCACTCCGTGCTGCCCAAAATGGAATGAATGCGCTTTGGTTGTTGGGATCGAAAAAGACACGTAAACAAAGTAGATCCCAGTGGGTCATGAACCTGGATAATATTGTGGGTTTCCATGAAGATATCATCAAAAATCAAGCCATAAAGACACTCCAAAAACACAAACAGACAGAAGCTGTTTCTCTACTTCAAAAAGAACATTATTATATCAATAACCGGATGCTGATTCAAAACACCATTCAGCGAATTCAAACAGGGTATCCAAATGTGGAAATAATTGATAGCAAAGTGGAGATATTGAAAAAAAATGAAAATGGGTTTGAAATTGGTTATAATGATAAAACAGCTTTTGCAGATGCAGTGGTTTTATCAACAGGAGTCATGGATAAACAGCTCCAAATCCAAAAGCAGAATAAAAAGGGTGAATGGGAAGAAACACCAAAATGGATTTATCCCTTTGCCAACCGGGAACAATTCCTTTACTGTATTCGCTGTGAGGGACACTTAACGAAAGAGGAGCCGGTGGCTGTTATTGGTCACACCAACGTTGTAGCAGAATTAGCTATGATGCTCTATGAACGCTATGGCAACACAGTCACTATTTTAACCAATGGCGCCGTGCTTGACATTTCCAATGAACGATACACCATACTAAAACATTATGGAGTTGAGATTATTATTGAACCTATCACTGATTTATTGAGTGAAGGTAAAAAGCAGCTCCATGGATTTGTATTTGAACAACATGATTCTATTAAAGTAAAGTTTGCATTGGTTTCCTTTGGATTGCATCGGGTTTATAATGACTTGGCCAGGCAATTAAATGCCCGCCTCATGGATGAAGACCTACCGGAGGAAAAACGGCACGTATGGATCAATCGTAAAGGAGAAACGTCCATTCATGGATTATTTGCCGTGGGTGATATGGCAAAACGGGAGGATGAACCGGTCATGAAACAGGTTTACACTGCCCAGGAATATGCAGTGCGTGCTGTAGATACAATAGATTCTAGAAGGCGAAAATCCATGAGGGAAAAAATTCTACGCTAACCCGACTTTATATTATCACTCTATGCCATACAAAATATGATTGAAAAGGTTGGAAGAATCAATTCAAATTGGTTTGACCTGGTTCCAAAAGTTGAACTCCATTTGCACTTGGAAGGTGCGATTCCCCATGATGCGTTGTGGACACTCATTCAAAAGTATGGAGGTGATCCTTCTGTCCCAAACCTGGATGCGCTGAAGGAAAAGTTCAAATTCCGGGATTTCCCCCACTTTTTAGAAAACTGGTTCTGGAAAAACAAGTTTCTTCGTGAATATGAAGATTTCACATTCATCGCCGAAGCTGTTGCGACGGACCTTGTACGCCAAAATATCCGGTACGTTGAAGCATTCTTTTCACCGCCGGACTTTGCCGAATATAGGCTCAAACCTCAAAATCTGGCCGAAGCCATCCGTGCCGGCTTATCATCTGTAAAAGGGATAGAAGTATTCCTCATCGCCGATTTGGTTCGGAATTATGGTCCGGAAAAAGCGGCAATCACCATTGCAAAAGTAAACGAAGTTCAAGATTTAGGTATAATTGGAATTGGAATCGGTGGCGCAGAACACCAATTTCCACCAGAGTTATTCGAGAGTGTTTATAAAGAAGCTCGTCGCCTTTGTTTTTATACCAGCGCACATGCCGGGGAAGCCATGGGTGCGGAAAGCATTTGGGGAGCCATTCACAGCCTTCACGTAAATCGAATTGGTCATGGAACCAGAGCGGAAGAAGATAGTGCTTTACTTGATTATCTCGTGGAACATCAGATCCCATTGGAAATGTGTCCCATCTCCAATGTGCGTACCGGTGTAGTAAAATCAATCGAAGAACACCCCGTAAGAAGGTATTTCGATCGTGGGATTATTGTTACAATCAATTCCGACGATCCGAAGATGTTTGGCAATTCACTGGCCGAAGAGTATCAGCTCCTTGAGGAAAAACTGGATTTCTCACGGGACGAAATACGTACTTTGATACTTCAAGGCATCCGGTCATCATGGCAGTCTGCTGAAAAGAAAAATCAACTCATAGAAGCATTTTGCAGCGATCCAAACTGGGTGCTGGATACAGAATAATCATATAGCTGATCATAGGAGTAAAACCTCAATAATATTTAAACAGACCGGAATATTCTGTGAAATAAAATTAATGGCTATATTTAATAAACTTACTGAATTAGACAAAATAAAAACATTCAACACCTATGGCGTTGGTGTTCTATTATGATTGGATGTTATAGACATTTGACTCCGAACGGAGTCTTAAAATATAAAAAGAAATCCCGCCCGCCTGCCAAAGTGAAACGTCGGACAGGTAGGGATTGTATGTCTATAAAGGCGTTGAATACAGCGAACAAGAACTCCATCGGAGTTCAACGGTAGTACAAACAATATGCAAATCAGTTTATCATTAGAACATAGCCAATTTAATTTATCTGGCCTATCACAATAAAACGCGCCAAATAAAGTGAAATAGTTTGTCTGAATGCCTGTTTGCCGGAGGCGAAGTGTAGGCAGGCTGTGAAGAACCTCAAGCATAAAATGTCCAACTGACATTTGAGATTATTATCTGCCATAGTGCAACGTGGGCATGACTTTAGTCTTCCGATAAATCGAAATCCTTCAGAATGACAATATTATTTGTATATTTAACGTACAGCCCGAACTTGATTTATTTAGAATATTTTTCCTAAAGCTGTCATTTATCCGACAATACACTTTTGATACCTTTTGTAATATTTCACACGAAATTAGAAAAGGATTAATTATGATTAATAAATATTTTGTGATTATTGGATTAGCAGCCACTTTATTAATGGCTGGAAGTAATGACCTTTTTGTAAAACACAGCTTGGATGAAGCACTGTCAATTGGGATAGCAGAAGGAAAGGGAGTATTGGTAAAATTCCACGCTGACTGGTGCCATTTCTGCAATAAAATGGATAGAGTCACTTTTGCAGATCCAGGTGTACAGAAAGCCATGGAAGGTTATATTTCAATCAAAGTTGATATAGAAACGAAGGAAGGGCTGGCATTAGCCCGGAAATTTGGTGTCACAGGTTTACCCACCATTGTCATGTTTGATAAGAATGGAAAAAAAATATATCATCAACCCGGTTTTCATTCTGCAAAACAGATGGAAAAGGTATTGAATACAAGGCATGGCTGATTTACCGGCAATCACTGTTGACCAGATGCGGGAGGTTGATCGACTCATGGTGGAAGATTTCTATATTAGTCTCCCTCAAATGATGGAACATGCAGGGCGAAATCTAGCTGAATTTGTATTGGAGTGGCTTAAAAAACGCAATGAGAAAAAACACTTTAAAATAATAATTGCTTGTGGTACTGGGAACAACGGCGGTGGCGGAATGGTTGCCGCCCGGTTTTTGGCAAACAGGGGTCATGAAGTGGCTGTTATTTTGGCTGGGAATGCCAAAAAGCTTAAACCTGTTCCAGCGAACCACTGGAAAACACTCCAAGCCATGAACATTCGAACGATCGAAGCAAACAGCAGAGATTCTATTCAAACATATAATGAATCAGACTTGATCATTGATGCGATGGTTGGATATAGTCTTCAGGGAGAACTGAAAGGTATACCTGCTCAAATCGCCAAGGAAATTATTCAATCAGGAAAAGAAGTCGTTTCATTGGATGTTCCTTCCGGTCTAGATGCAACAACGGGAAAATCCAGTCCCGATTGTATTAAAGCAGTAGCAACAATGACATTGGCATTACCAAAAACCGGATTTAAGGCAGATAATGCAAAAGATTTTACCGGTGATATTTACGTTGCGGATATTGGAGTTCCGCCTGTTTTGTACACTCATTTGGATCTATCGGTAATCGACCCTTTTCATGGTCGTTCAGTGATTAAATACTAGAACAGTCTTTTTCTCCTATTGAAACAGCTCAGTATTGGGATAAAAAGCAATTACCGAGAACCAATAAGCAATAAACCCATTAACTGCCCTTAGGTCATTCCCACTTGTGTTGATAGAGTTTCCTAAAATATTATAAGATTCGCCAGACTTGGACGATTTAAGGGATATTGTTCCATGGTCGATATCCCAATTTTCGATTGAAAGATCGTCATCCGTAAAAAAAGCAATTGCAATATTATCTTCACCGGAGATAATAGCATTAAAATGCTGTCCGTCTAAATCACCCCGGATAATTACAGGTTGTTTAAAATGGTTGATACTAAATGCTTTTGTATTTCCATTTTCACCCACCAAAGCCAATACACGCTCCTTGGCCGGGAGTCTGTCATCTTCATAAGCAATGGGGAAAAATAGATAATCTTTGCATTTTCGAGTGTTGCATGATCGATATTTACCATACGGATAGAAATCATAATTACGGGAATGATTTGTCTGGCTATTGATCACTTTTGTGTCAGGAAAAAGAGATTTCCAGGTTTTCCATGTTGTCTCTAATAAAGGTTGTAAAGCAAATGTACTGTCTTTTAAATCACCGGCGGCAGATGCAAGGTGGAGTTGGGGCCAATAACTGTCTGTTTCACGATCATACATAATCAGGTTGCTATTGTATAGCAGACCTGAAACCCCAAATTCATTATCTCCTCTGATATTTAAGGCACTGCCCGTCAAAGGGCAGTAGGAAATGGAATAACCACTTTCATTAATAATTTCGTGCCAATCTAGAACCGAATGAGGGTAAGCAGTCCATCCATCGCCATCCCTAACACCTACAACTAATTCGTCATCGTCTAAGAATTCAATATATTTACCATCTGATGTTGATCGATTCGGATTTTTCAAACTGGGGATACAATCTTTACCGGGGCATCCTTTTCGAATAAAGCTTGTATTAATGGACCACTCTAATCCAATAAATGATTTTTTTGATTGGGAGTTTGCTGCACAACCAGATAGAAACATGAAAGTTGTTAAGGCAACTAAAGATATTATCCTTAAAATCAAATAACTTTGATTTGCTTTACCAGATATAGGATTTGACATCATGTATAAGTAGATAATGGAATTACCTATTGAATATTCCGCCTGTAATAACGGAGACCGCTATCCTGGGGACAGGCTCTGTACCATCGGGAAAAATTCCATTTGAAGACCAGCTTGAAATAGGAAGAGAAAAGCGCACGTGAAACCAATCCCACGATGAATGGATGGGCGTTACGTCCACACCTATATTGATTTCACTTAACCAGCGAGACTCCCGCTGTGACTCAAATGGAGATAATGGAGCCAAAAGTTTTTGCGTTTGCAGAGTCGTAAATGGAGATAATGATACTATCTCTGAAAGAAATAGAGTGGAAGATAGATGCATATATATCGCATCATCCAGATAAACATTATCCTGAATCTTCAGGTTTTTCCCAAATGAAAAAGATAAAGATACATCCGGAAAAATGAAGGGATAATCTATGGACCAGGGGGTTTGGAAATGGTTTATCCAACCAAGGGTTGAGACGGGGACAGCCCCGGTTCTGAATGGAAAATCTTTATTGTTAAATTGGGGTGTTTGCGGAAAATTCAACTCTCCGAAAATAAACCCCCACTTTTTAGAAAGGAGGTGACGAATCCCTGATTTTAAAAATAGTTGCTGTACCTTGCTGCTACTTTTTGAGAATGATAATGATTCCTGTAATTGGAGCCAACTGCCTTCAATTTGAATATATCCGACGCTGTTTTGTCCAATATAATGAGACACTTGGGTATGAATGCCCAGGGAATTTCCATAACGAATATTTAAATCATTATCAGACGTATATGAGGAGGTCAATCCTGCCAACCAATTAACGGAATGGTGGTTATCAAATCGGGATGGCCATTGAACTTTCCATTGAGTAGCCGTTGTACCACCCCCCTGATCAACTGCACCGACCAGGGAACAGCAGACCTGCCCAGTTAAAAAATTAATCCATATTGGGATTAATATTAAAAAGTACCGGAATTTTATCATGAATGAATTTCTGTGTCCGGATAAAATGCTGCTTGAGAAAACCAATAGGAGATAAATGACTTGGCTGCAACAAGATCATCACTTGCTGCATTTATTGATCGTCCCAAAATATTATATTGATTTCCATTTGAGTCCATAAGAAAAATGGTACCGTTTTCCGGATCCCATTGTGAGATTGACAAGGTCGACGATGCTTCAAATGCCACTGCCAAATTATCATTTGCCGAAAGGATGATGGCGTAGGTTGCTCCATCGATAGTTTCGTTTAAAATGGTTGGTTGATCAAATTGATCAATAGGATATGCTATTTGTATGTTGTCTGTAATGATGGATAGTACTCTTGTTTTGGCTGGCAGCCGAGTATCAACCGGAGGAACCGGAAAATATATATAATCTCCGCAACTTGAAGAATTGCATGATCGATATCCGCCGTAAGGATAAACATTATAATCCCGTGAATGTCCCGTTTGAGAATTGACTACTATCGAATTCGGAAATAATTTTTTCCAGGTAGACCATTTTGTTTCTATCATTGTTTTCAGAGCGAGTTCCTCCCCCTGACGCGAACCTTCAGCCGATGTTAACAACATCTGAGGCCAGTGGCTTTCGGTATCCCTGTCGTACATGATCAAATTGGTATTAAAGAGCATTCCGGAAACCCCAAATTCACCGGTGGTTTCGATATGAAGAGCGCTCCCGGTTAATGGACAGTAGGAAATGGTGTAACCACTTTCATTCACAATTTCGTGCCAATCTAATATAGCGTGAGGATAGGCAATATATTGACTACCATTCCAGAGGCCCACGACCAGGTCGTTATCATTCAGGAATTCCAGATGGTCTCCTTCCACATGGGATTTGTTTGGCTCTTGAAGACTGGGAATACAATCCTTTCCGCTTAAGCATCCATACCTGAGGTAATCCGTATCGATTGTCCAGTCTCGTTGTTTTATTTCAATTGGTTTTTCATCTTCACAGCTCAATAGAAATAGTATGGGTAATATTAAACCAAAATACTTCATTTATTTCTCCTCATTTTAATAAAACAATTTTATGAGTTTTCCGATAGAATGGCGTTGAAACGTCTAAGAAATATATACCTGAGGACAAGTCATTTCCTGAGTAGGTAAAATGATGAGATCCTGCAGGTAATGTTTTATTAAAAATAGATGATACAATTTTTCCGGATAAATCAATAATGTTGGCTTCCACAAATGTCTCTCTCTTGAGATTCAAGTTCCAAACCATTTGAATATTAAATGGGTTAGGAAATGGTGGGAGTATCTCAAAAGATCTTAGTGGTGATTCTCCCTCAATAGCAACCGTTGGAATTTCATTCAATAAGGATTGAATCGTGAATGCAATTTCGGCTGCATCAAAACCAAAATCGTTGTATCGCACGGTCATGGTGTGATCCAGAATCACTTGTTGCGGAACATACCCGAGACCAAACCAATTCCATATGGATGTTGTATCGTCATCCAAAATAGGTGTTGATAATCCTAAATCACCCCATTCCTGACAACTATAAGGATAATCCCACTGACGCCCGAGTGAAAGGAGAGTAAGACCCTGCTCATTAAATTGATTATTTAAATCAGATACCAATGGAATTTCATTTTGACAATTTGTGCACCAAGTGGTAAAAAAATTCAACCAGATTATGTGATATTCCCCACCATTGATTTCACCATTATACTGAGACAATAATGTGTAGCCGGAATCGTTTGCACACGCTTTGATTTCAACGTATTGATGATCCAGAGAAATCTTAGATCCAAGTTCATAAGATTGACTGAACATTATAGAAACAAACAGGGTAAGAAGGGTAAGAACTTTCATTTTATTAGTGTCACTTTTTGGGTTATGATTGAATTGCCTTTTTGCAATCGAACTAAATACTGTCCGGAAGATAACGGTACACCATTATCATTCATTCCAGACCATGATACGTTATGGTTTCCCGCTGAAAAATACCGGTTTGAGAAAATAGTCGCCACCACATTGCCCTTAAGACTGACGATGTCCAAGGAGATCATGGCTGATGGGTAGATACTAAACTGCAATGTGGTGACTGGATTAAAAGGGTTTGGATAATTGGGTAAAAGTTTTATTGTTTCCGGAAGCAATAATTCCAAGTCTGTAGAGACATTAACGTCTCTATCCAGCAGATTCTCGATTACATTAATCATTTCTCCCGGATCGTATTCAGTTTTCGCAAGCTGAACGATTCCATTTTTATCCACAATGAAATCCCTTGGGTATGGGGATTGTCCCCCGGGAATATTATATTGACTATATATCCCCGAAACATCCCGCAGCACCGGAAATGTAATTCCCTGGTCTGCTATAAAATTCTCAATGACAGCTAACGGTTCGTTTGAAATACCGATCACTTGGACTCCTTCATCTCGATATTCTTGCCAAATGGAAACTTCTATGTCCGAAAACTCCGGAGCGCATACAGGTCACCATCCTGTGAAAAAGGCAATCACAGCCGGATTTCCGTTTAGATCATTCAGACTCAAGTTGTCTGTTCCATTTACAACAGGTAATGTAAAATTCGGAGCATGATCTCCCGGCATGGGACCCATTGGAAAATTCCCAAGTAAACGTACACGTGTTTGATTTTCATCATGATCATTGGATAGAAATTCAAGGTTTGCAATCCAGACATTTCCAGAGGGCGAATAATTTACGACCATGGATTGAGACGTTTTGGGCTGAAGTGTCAATTCGATAGGATTGTGAGAAAAATCAGCTGAGTTAATGTAAATCCCACTGATATTTAGTGGACTAAGTCCATTATTTTCTATTTGAATATGTGATATGGACGTAAATCCATTTTCCGTCCTGGGATATTCAATCTTGCGAGTACTTAAATCAATATCAGCTTGTTGAATCTCACCGTATTCAAACACAGACATTCGGAGCCATTCTGCAGAGTAAATAATTTTTCCCATCATGGCTAAAGCCATAACTCTACCTCCAGTACTTTTATAACCAGTCAGCTCCAGCTCTCCCTTTGAATACTCCAGCACTTCTACATCATCCCAATCAGAGACAGCAACTAAAGAATCATTGACCGAAATGCGTGAGGCATAACCTGTAGTATTGTAATTTGAAACAAAGAACGGATCCACCGGTTCACTCACATCAATCATATCCACACCGGCTGCGCCCACAGCAACAAAAAGGAAATCTCCTCTCTTTTCAACATCTTTAGCGGTACCGGTTGTTACAATTTCAGAAACCTGAAATGGGGATGAGGGATCGGTGATATCAAAAATTTTAATTCCAAAACCCCCATCAGCGATATAAAGAAAATGATTGTCTGCCGTTGTCGCCCAGGCATTATCTGTTTCAATCGTGGAAATCGTTTGTGGAGATTCAGGATTTTCAATATTAAATATTTCTACCCCATTTTGATGACGCGAGGCCAATAATAAATTTTCATAAACACTAGTATGTTCATATCGAATAATACTGCCGTCGTTGGAAGTGCCTACAATAGTACTTAGGTGAGTTGGATGAGAAACATCATTGATATTCACAACGTGTATCCCGCATTTTCGACCGGATCCATACGCAACATAATCTTTTGCAGACCATGCGTAGATTCTCGCCCAATCGCATCCAAATGCAAAGTATTCACCCAATACATTTAGAGCGGAAGGATTTGATATATCTACAAAATTAGTTCCTCCCAACCCCCCGGGTATGATTGCAATAGGTATTTCCTGAACAGTATGTATATACACATCTAACAATTCAATATTACTAATAGACTCCCTTGAACGAATCTGTAGGTTTTTACCGATTAAAATCCCACTGATCAGGAAAATCATTAAGAATAATTTCATTCGTAATTGCATAATAAATCCGTTATTTGACGGTAAAATGTTAAACGGAATCACTCGTATCAAAACGTCATGGCGAAGACAAATAATGTAAAAAAAGAAAGTAACTAAACATCACAGGACTTGACCTAAAAATCAGACCTAGGAGAAGACTTAACTTTAGGGCTGGGAAATGAGCAACATCGTCACGCTCCATCGTATTTTTTTGTCCCTGGACGTGAACGTTAGCCTGTCGGAATGCTTCGGTAGGCAAGGACTCTCCACTCCAATAAAGTAGCGGCGCAGGGACTTGAACCCCGGACACTCGGATTATGATTCCGATGCTCTAACCAACTGAGCTACGCCGCCAATTATACTACCAACAGCCTAATCCACCTTCCTGCGGTGGACATAGATCCGTTTATAATATCAAATAACTTTGGAAATAAAGCCAGCAAAATTAGAATTCTCCTTGTGGAAAACAAAGGTAAAAGACGTGAAAATATTTATGGATAGATGGTGTTAGCTCTGTAATTTCCCGGCACTTAATTTTAATAAAATACGGAGAAATGTCATTATGTACACAACAGTTCAGGAATTTATGGAGTCGGTTCAAGCTCACACAGCCGGTGAACATGAATTTCATCAAGCAGTTGAAGAAGTAGTAACAAGTCTATGGGGTTTTATTCAGGATAATCCCCAATATTTACATGCAAAAATATTAGAGCGGATCATTGAACCGGAACGCGTCATTATGTTTCGCATTCCATGGCGTAATGATCGTGGAGAAGTCGAAGTTAATAGAGGATATCGAGTCGAATTCAATTCAGCATTAGGTCCTTATAAAGGAGGGTTGCGCTTTCATCCCTCTGTCAATTTAAGTATTCTAAAATTTTTGGGGTTTGAGCAGGTATTTAAAAATAGTCTGACGACATTACCCATGGGTGGTGGCAAAGGCGGGTCAGATTTTGATCCGAAAGGGAAATCAGATAATGAAGTTATGAGTTTTTGCCAATCGTTCATGACTGAATTATGCCGTCATATCGGTCCGGATACAGATGTTCCTGCCGGTGATATCGGTGTAGGCGGTCGTGAAATAGGGTATTTATTCGGTCAGTACAAGCGAGTTCGAAATGAATTCACCGGTGTCTTAACTGGTAAAGGATTGAATTGGGGTGGCAGTCTTATTCGTCCTGAAGCGACTGGATATGGAAATGTCTATTTCGCCCAGGAAATGTTAGCGACCAAAAAGGATTCAATTGATGGTAAAATTATCACTGTTTCAGGGTCGGGGAATGTTGCACAGTACACTGTAGAAAAAGTGAACGATTTGGGTGGAAAGGTTGTAACATTATCAGATTCCAGTGGATCAATTTATGACCCCGACGGTATTGATAGTGAAAAATTAGAATTCGTAATGAATTTGAAAAATGTAAAACGGGGACGGATTAAAGAATATTCTGATAAATTCGGTTGTGAATATTTAGAAGGTAAAAAGCCTTGGTCTGTAAAATGCGACGTTGCTCTGCCTTCGGCTACACAAAATGAGATCAATAAAGATGCTGCAAAAGAACTCTTAAAAAATGGCTGTATCTGCGTATCGGAAGGAGCCAATATGCCCACTGATCCGGATGCCATTAAAATGTTTAAAAAGAATCAAATTCTGTATGGTCCGGGTAAAGCAGCAAACGCCGGTGGTGTTGCAACATCCGGTTTAGAAATGAGCCAGAACAGCATGCGTTTGAAATGGAGCAGGGAAGAAGTGGATACTAAATTGCAAGGCATTATGAAAAGTATTCATGAGTCCTGCGTTGAATATGGAAGCGAAGGTAATTTCGTCAATTATGAAAAGGGTGCTAATATTGCCGGATTTATTAAAGTAGCTGATGCGATGCTGGATCAAGGAGTTATTTGACGGAAATCATCAGATATTATTTATCAGGAATCTCATCCTTAAGCAGGAAAATGCATTCCGAAAAACTGGTGACTTTAATAATTGAGTGATTAAGAGTAATGTGAAAAAAGGGTTGATTTTCAGCCCTTTTTTCAAATTCCGGATGCTTCCTCTTCATCCATAACTTCCGGTTCATCTGGAATGGGTTTCAACACATGACCTTCGCCATTTAAACCATTTATGATGATGTTCATGGGCCAATCAGTTCGAATCCATTTTGTATACTTTAATTCCTTAACTATTTCTAGGCTCTTTAGCCAATGAAGATCGATCATATCAGTCATGGATTTATGATTGATAGTAAAATACCCCAATCTCATAGATGTGACATTTTGGAAAAAATGACTGCCAAATGATGGATCAACTGGAAATTCTGGTATTCCGACTTCCACAATGACTTTTGCCTGGCTTATTTGCTGCCACTTAATGGGGATTCCGAGCCATGGGTCAGCTGTACCCCATCTTCCTGGCCCGATTAATATGTAAGAAATTTTTGATGGGAGTAACTGAGTTATTGTATCTATTTCTTTTGCAATCAATTGACTATTGGCAGGATCAAATTGCTCTGGATCAACAAAAATAATATCCTGTATATCACTAAAATGACCATTTCCGAGAGTCAGAGCACTTTTACAAAAAACATTTTCCTTTTTCGTCAAATCAATTTCATGAATCAATTCTTCATGAACACCAAGAACCATAGGTTTGATTTGCAGTATGCAAAATTCAGGTTTCCGGCCGTCCTTGAATAAATTAACAGCAAATTCCATTTCAACTTCGCACCCTAATGCACGTTTTCCCATTTGTAATAATTTATCTAGAATCGTATCTAATGGAAATAAACCAAATCTTAATATCGGAGCAAAAGTAATAACTCTGGTTCCTTTATGCTTTAAGGAATCTCTAACAATGTTGTCCTGAGATGACACAACGCTCGCCACCCAAGATAGAACATTGTCTTTTTCAGCAGTGGATAAATCGAATAAATCCAGATTATCAGTTTCACTATTTAATAAACGGTTGGGTTTCTTTATCATATTTAACGCATAAAATGAATTTTGAGAACTGGCTAAGGTTGCTTTAACAGAAAAATATTGTGGAAGAATTGCGGGATATTTTGGTGAAAATCGTAATGATTTTTCACCATCAGCTATGGTTCTTCCAAGTCCGAGAGCAACATACGCCACTCCTTCATCCCGCTCCATATAAGATACGGGGTAATAATTAAAACTTTGAGCTGTCCCACTAAATGTTGGATAAAAACGATTCTCAAAATTTTGTCCCACCAATTCCATGATGATAACGGCCATTTTTTCCTCTTCAAGCGAATGAACAGATGAATCAATTAATGAAAGTGTATCTTTATAAAACATGGATGCATAAACGCGCTTTATGGCAATACATAATTGGTCTAAAACAACTTTCCTATTTTTATCATTGTTAGGAAGCATATAGGTTGCGTACATACCAGCAAGAGGTTGGTATTGTGAATCTTCCAACAAACTCGAAGAACGGACGGCAATGGGGAATTTTAATTCTTTAATGATGGCTCGAAGAGACTTTTTTAATCCTTTTGATAAAGATGCTTTCTGAAAGAGTTTATTTACTTGTTTATCGTCCTTTGATTTCAATGCTTTATCATAGAGGTTATTTTCTTCGATAAAGTTTTCAAACTCTGTAGTAGCAATTATAAAGGCTTTCGGTACACGGATCAGGACATTAGGAAACGCTTCAACTAGGGATGGGTCGTCTATCAACGAGTTAATAAATGCGAGACCACGGGCTTTGCCTCCTAATGAACCTGGACATAATCTTACGAAATTTTTGGTTGGATCGAAATGCTTTGATGAGAATTCTATCACGCGCGTTTGTTTTTTTGATTTTATCGATTCATCAATTAATGATACTAAAACGTCTCGATGATCTTCATACGAATCAAATTCTCGATAATTAATCGGTCGAATTTTTGAAGCAAGAATAAATTCGCCTCTTGCTGCGAGCCAATTTGAAAAATGATTGCTGCCTGCATGATATTCGATAGATTTTTTTGGTATGGTTTTTATTGCATTTTTTAGTCCTTCTAAATTTGTGACTCGATCAATAACTTTACCTGAGGGAGTTTTAAAAATGAAATCTCCAAATCCGAAATTATCAATGATAAACTTCCGTAAATCCTGCATGAGTGTTTTGGACTTTTTATGAATGAAATTTACATGGAGTTCTTTAGCTAATTCAGCATTGAACTGATGAGTTGACTGGAGCAAAATAGGAATCGAAGGGTCTTTAGATCTTGCCCAACGTACGAAATCTTGTCCCGCATTTTTATCATGAATTCCACTTTTCGGGAAACGGATATCGGATATTATGCCGAGAGTATTATTCTGATACTCGTTAAAATAATTTTGAGCCTGTTCATAGGTGGTTGCTAACAGAATTTTAGGACGAGCTCTCATGTGGAGAATTCGTTCAGTATCATTCAAACTCTTGTCCATTAAATGTTTAGTGTTTCGTGTGATTTCCTTATAGATCAAGGGTAAAATCATGGAATAATACCTGGGTCTATCTTCGATCAAAATAATGCAGCGAATATTTCCAATGGAAACATCACGTTTGATATTCATTTTATCTTCGATATGTTTTACAATAGCTAGAAATACATTTGCATTACCAGACCAGATAAAAATGTGGTCAATCGAAGTATCTATCAGATTCTCAGGTAGTTGTTTTAATTCAGATTCGTCAAAAGTCAACAGAACGATGGGAAGTGAATTGTTGGTCTGTTTTATTTTTGCGGCAATGGATAGGGGATCCATATCTGATATGCGCATCATAACTATTACTAAATCAATTTTAGTATGCTGGAGCATATCCATGGCTTGTGCAGCGGTATCCGTGCGCCAAATCCTGGGTGCGTAACTAAAGTTCATTCCTATATATTCAAGCAATATTTGTTCAGTCAGTCCGCCATCTTCCTCCATCACGAATGCATCGTAAGGACTTGCAATCAATAATATTTCGTGAACTCTATTTAAAATGAGGTCCTGAAACGTATATTTGTCTCCTTGAGTTGAAATAGTCGCATCCATGAGGGTAAAATTAAGTTGAATAATGGTTATTACGCATGAAAATGATTAGAGAATACTGTAATTTCTCAGGGATGAAATTTATAAAAGACATATATTTTTTACTCTTGGATCATATTTATCCCAATACCTGTATTGCTTGTAAGCAATTTGTTGGATATAGGGAACAGTCAATTTGTTCTTCATGCTGGAATCGTTTTGAAGAAATCCCAAAACAAAATAAAGTGAATGAATTGGCAGTAAATGATGGAATTGATTCCGCTTTTTCAATGTGGAGTTTTAATCATGGATTCGATAATGTTATTCATACCTTGAAATATAGTGACATGGCTAAATTAGGGAACGAATTAGGAGCAAGATTAGGAAAAAATATTAGTATTAAAGATTTTCAGTCCGTTGACACGATTACTGCCGTACCGCTTCATCGTGTAAAATATCGAGATAGAGGATACAATCAGGCAGAGTGGATCGCCAGAGGGTTAGCATCCATTTGGAAAATCCCATTTGATAAAACAATATTAAAACGAATCCGTTTTACCATTTCACAAACTACGTTGAATAAGGAAAAAAGACAGGCAAATATGGCAAATGCATTTTCGGTTGAAAAAGATGTGACCCATAAATCCATATTAATAATTGATGATGTACTAACCACTGGATCCACGACATCTTCCTGCGCACAGGTATTAAAAAAAGCCGGAGCCTGTCACGTTCATGTTTTAACTCTTTCAGCCCCATCAACTTCATAAAAATAAATTGATAAAAAATCTAAATACTTTTGATCTAAAAGATAAACGTGTTCTTTTACGCGTTGATTTCAACGTTCCTCTTGACAAGGGTGTTGTTGAAGACGATTTTCGAATTCGATCAGCATTACCCACGATCGAATATTGTTTAAAACAGTGTGCCGGTGTTGTTATCATGTCCCATCTTGGCAGACCTAATGGAAGGGTGGATAAAAATTTTAGTCTGATTCCAGTAGGAGAATCATTGGCTGATCTTCTTGAAATGCCGATCAAATTTTCCGATAACTGTGTGAGTGAAGATGCCCATGATACGTCTTTGGGTATTAGCACTGGGGAGATACATCTTTTGGAAAACCTTAGGTTTCATAAAGAAGAAACATTAAACAATCAATATTTTTCCATGCAATTAGCTAAACACGGACAAGTATTTATTAATGACGCCTTTGGCACTGCTCATCGAACCCATGCTTCCAATGTTGGGATTGTTCATCACTTCAAACAAAAAGGGATGGGATTTTTAATGGAAAAGGAATACATGTTTTTAAAAGAGTCTTTTGAAAGCCCAAAACGTCCATTAACAATGATCCTCGGTGGGGCAAAGATTGGGACAAAGTTGACATTAATAAACAGATTCTTAAATAAATCCGATCTTTTATTAATTGGTGGTGGCATGGCTTTTACATTTTTAAAGGCAAAAGGATATAACATAGGAAACTCTCTTGTCGATGAAAAAATGTTGTCTACTGCCAAACAAATTATGGACTCAGCAAAACAAAGAAATGTAACCATTATTTTGCCCTCAGATTTTTTATGTGCAGAAAATTTGGAAGCCAAACCGGAAGGTGTTTTTTCCAATCGAGACATCCCAGATGATTTGATGGGTTTGGATATTGGGCCAAATACAATTATTAAATTCAATAAGTATATCGGTCAGTCAAATACTATACTATGGAATGGCCCTATGGGCGTATTCGAAAATGAACATTATACAAACGGCTCAAAAGAGGTGGCAAAAAAACTCGCTGAAATTAATGATAATGGAGCATTGGTAATTGTGGGTGGAGGCGAAACCGCTGCAGCCATCCGGAAGTTTGGATTTCAAAATAATGTTACCCATGTATCCACAGGTGGTGGAGCATCGTTGGAACTTTTAAGCGGAAAAACATTACCTGCTTTTAGTGCATTGGAGTTATAATGAGTAAAAGATATATTATTGCAGCAAATTGGAAGATGAATAAGACGATTGAAGAGAGTAAAAATTTCATCGAAAAGTTCAATAATTTACTTTTGGATATCCCTTCGTCAAAAGTTATATTCTGCCCGCCTTTTTTCACGCTATTTTACATGAACGAATTGTTACAAGATTCCCCTTATAGCACCGCAGCTCAAAATATGCATTGGGAGGATAAGGGTGCCTACACAGGAGAAGTCTCTGCAAATATGTTAACATCTTCCGGAATTTCCCACGTCATTATCGGTCATTCTGAACGAAGACATCTTTTTGGCGAGACGGATGCAAACGTGAACTTAAAAATACAAAAGGCGCTTAAAAGTCTTTTAACTCCGATTATGTGTGTCGGTGAAACTTTGGAAGATAGGAAGAATGGTAACACATTAACGGTACTCAGAAGTCAAATTAAAACCGGTTTAAAAGATATCGCATCTGGAGTTTTAAGCAATATTATTTTTGCATATGAACCGGTTTGGGCAATCGGAACAGGTGAAAGAGCGGAGCCAAAACAGATTGATGAAGCGCACAGAACAATCAGGAGTATCGTTAAATCATTAGGTGCAAAAGACAATTTTTCAATCCTCTACGGGGGATCTGTTAAGAGCAGTAATGTGAATGAATTACTCAATATTACTGAAGTAAATGGTTTTTTGATCGGTGGTGCAAGTTTAGATGCGAAAGAATTTGTTTCCATCATTCAACAAACAGAAACATATATTAAATAAGGAATATTAACGTGGTAGGATTTTTAATAACAATACACTCAATTGTCTGTCTATTGTTAATTGGTGTAATTCTTATGCAAGCCAGTCAAGGTGGTGGTTTGGCAGGTTCAATTGGTGGAGGAATGACCAATGCCGTTTTTGGCGGAAGAGGAACAGCAACCATACTGAGCAAAGCAACCATTTATCTTGCCATCGGATTCATGTCACTGGCACTGATCATTGGATTATTTAGTACCTCAACAACGATTGAGACAGAGTCTTTACTAAAACAGGAAGCTGATGAACGAGTTTTGGATTTATCGCTTCCTGGTTCACAAGAACTTGAAACAACAGAATAAACGCCGAAGTGGTGGAACTGGTAGACACGCTGTCTTGAGGGGGCAGTGAGGGAAACCTTGTGCCGGTTCGAGTCCGGCCTTCGGCACAAAAAATATGAATGCCGGTTCCCTGCCTGCCGGCAGGCAGGGAGTCACGGCCTTCGGCACAAACAAAAGAAAGATACTATGCAGAAAATAATTATTTCACTCATATTAATTACGATCATTGGAGCACAAACTCCTGATGCTTTAATGCAAGATGGACAATCCATGCTGGATAATAATGACTTGGAAGGAGCAAAAATGGTTCTAGAACAGGCGTTGCAGGCAGATCCAACATTTGCACCCGTTATGATTTTGCTCTCACACGTCTATCTGAGAATGGGAGATATGGATTCTACAAAAAAATATATTAACAACGCCATCGACACTGATCCGGAAAACCAAGAGTATCGCGATGAATTTGAACGCTTAAATGAGATCAATACACTGATGGCAGATGGAAAGCGTAATCTTCAGAATGGCGATTTAGCTGCAGCGTATGAATCATATCGGATTGTTTTGGAAAAATTTCCGTTCTTTTCAGAGGCAGATTATAGTATGGGGTTGGTAAAATTTCGCGAAAAGGATTTTCCAGGGGCTGTCTCTCATTTTAAAAACGCTCTTTTATTAAACCCACAGCATGAAAATGCAAGAACCGCCATTTCAAATGTGGCAAAAAATAAATTTAATGAAGGAAATAACAGCTATAGGCGCCGTGACTTAGAAGGTGCATTAACTTTATATAAAGAGGTATTAGACATTGACGAATCTTTTTATCAGGCCCATTATCAAATTGGTGTTATTCAATCCAAAATGGGTAACCGCGCTGTTGCCATCGAACACTATGAAAAAGCCCTGGAAATTGCTCCAAATTTTTACAAAGGATATTATGCACTTGCTTTGTCACAAAAGGCACGTGGAGATGTTGAAGCAGCCTTAAAATCGTTCCAAGCAGCCATAGATATTAATCCTGGATATGATAAAGCCTATGGCGCAATGGGGGATATTTATTTTGAGCAACAAAAATATGATGAGGCAATTAGCGTTCTAAATACATCAATTCAGGTCAATCCTAAATATGCAAAAGGATATTTAAATTTAGGAATCATCTACTCGGAGCAAGAACAATTTGAATCTGCAATTTCAAATTTGGAAATGGCCACATCACTTAATGAAAAGAGTTATATGTCGTGGTATCGTTTGGCTGCGGTTTATAATGCCATTAACGATTGTGAAAATGCAAAACGAGCCGCAAGGAAATGTACAGATATGAAAAATAGCTTTGGAGGAGGATGGTTAGAATTAGGCATTGCAGAATGGTGTGGCGGTAAAGGAAATAAGCGTGCCACTGAAAATGCATTGGAAAAGGCACGAAACGATCGATCCTGGCGAAAGTCTGCCGAATATGAACTAGATAAAGTTCGCAATCCTGAAAAATATCAGAAATAATTTCTGATCATTATCTTTTCTCGTAACTTCTCACGATGATACAATCGGTCATATTCGATCTCGACAATACGTTGTTGGATTTCATGAAAATGAAAGAATTTGCTGTGAAAGCAGCCATATCCGGTATGCAAGAAGCTGGGCTGGACGTTGATGAAGAAAAATCATATCAGAAAATCATCCAGATGTATAATGATCGAGGTTGGGAAAATCAGCAGATACTCAATGAATTTTTAATGGAATCAGTTGGATCTGTTAATAATAAAATACTAGTAGCTGGGATCGTATCTTATCGAAGAGCGAGAGAAGCTAATTTACAAGTGTACCCTAATGTAAATAGCACTTTGATGGCATTGGTTAAAATGGGTATGAAGCTGGCGGTTGTGTCTGACGCCCCCAGCCGGGAGGCCTGGATGCGATTGTACTATCTAAATCTCCACCATGTATTTGACGTTGTCCTTACTTTTGACGATACACACGAACGTAAACCCTCTCCCATTCCTTTTAAACTTGCTTTGGAAAAACTGAACTCCTCACCGGAAAAAACCTTAATGGTCGGTGATTGGCCTGATCGGGATGTGGTTGGTGCAAAACAAATTGGGATGAAAACAATATTTGCTCGTTACGGAGATACATTTGGAACCACACATTCCGGCGCTGACTGGGATGTAGATGATATTCATCAAATCGTTGATATTATTAAAGAATTAAATGCCTCCTGATGTCTATATTGGGACGGATATTGTTGATATTGCTCGAATTCGGGATATAATAGATTCCCATCGGGACCGATTTCTCTCAAGAACTTATACATCCAAAGAACAATCTTATTGCCTAGGAAAGGCAAACCCCGGGATCCATTACGCTGGACGATTTTCTGCAAAAGAAGCTATTAAAAAAGCACTTTTGACTTCTGGGATTCATGAACCCATCAACTGGTTGGAAATGGAAATCATTGCTGATACAACCGGAGCTCCCATTGTCAATTTAATTGGATCTAGATTTGAATCATTACAATGTCGAGTATCTATTTCCCATACAAATGAACTTGCAATTGCATTTGCTCTTATCATAAAAAAATGAGGCTATTAACCACAGATCAAGCACGAATGTTAGATCAAATTTCCATGGATAAATATGGAGTTTCAGGAATTGAACTCATGGGAACTGCGGGTAAAGAAATCGCAAAAGAAGCTATATTAATGTTGGCAGAAATTCATGACCCGAGAATTTTGATACTTTCCGGGAAGGGAAATAACGGAGGAGACGGGTTTGCAGCAGCTATTCATTTAAAAGACTATAATATATCTATTTTTAGTATGATTGAGGATTCTGAAATCAAGGGAGATGCTGCCCATTTTCATGAACAATGTTTGAAAATGGAGATTCCCATCCATTACCATTCTGATATTCCGGAAGATACTGAGTTTGATCTCATTATTGATGCTATTCTGGGTACGGGAACCAAAGGTGAATTGAGAGATGATGTATCTAAATGGACTCAATGGATCAACAATCAGCTATGTCCTGTATTGTCTGTCGATTGTCCCACAGGGGTCAATGGAACGAATGGAAGTAGTTCTCCCAATACAGTTCGAGCATCAAAGACGGTTACATTTGGATTCTCAAAATTGGGTCTGCATTTGAAACAGGGTTCGGAATTTTCCGGTAAGATTAAAATCATTGATATAGGTTTTCCGGATGTAATGAATGAACTAGAGGGTCTTCTATGGTCAACATTTGAACAAATCAACCTATCGGACGGGTTAAAAACTATTTCTATTGATACCTATAAACATAAACAGGGAAAAGTATTGATCATAGCCGGGTCAAAGGGTATGACAGGAGCAGCAATTTTAAGTACTTTCGGAGCTTTGAGGTCTGGTGCCGGTTTAACCATAACCTGCGCACCCGATTCTATCAATGATATATATGAGAAAACTATTATCGAGGGTATGACTGTATCCTGTGCAGACAATGGTACAGGATATTTTATTGAAGAAAGTTATGAAAAAATATCTTCAAAATTTGACTGGTGTGATGCGATAATAATTGGACCGGGTCTCGGCGAGAGTGACGCAACGAAACGATTGGTAAAAAAAGTAATTCTCAATTCAACCCGGCCTTTGGTAATTGATGCTGATGCATTACGAATATTTAATAAGAATACTGACCTATTTAATCTCATTAATGTTCCATTCATCATAACACCTCATGAAGGAGAATTTTGTAGAATTCTAGGAATTCATCGTGATGAATTAATCAATGGATTTCCAACAATTATTGAATCCTTTATGAACACATTTCCCGGTGTGCTCATTTTGAAAAATGCGCCTACGCTGACATTTTATAAGCATAATGCAATCGTGAATACATCAGGGAATCCTGGAATGGCAACCGCAGGAATGGGAGATGTCTTGTCCGGTATTATTGGTGCGCTTGTTTCTCAGGGGGTGAATGCTTTTACGGCATCACAAACAAGTGTCTATTTACACGGTTTAGCTGCAGATCATTTGTCTGTTTCAAAAGGATATAGAGGATTAATTGCATCTGATCTTTTAAATGAGTTACCCAATGTCCTCCACGAATTTGAATAATCAAAAATATTTCAAAATTGCTTTTGTAATATATCTAATTACAATATTAGGTGTCTCAAGTATCCCGGGGAATTCTCTACCAAGAGTTATCATTTTATCACCCGATAAACTGCTGCACATGACTGAATACGCAATTTTGGCCATTTTAGCCTATTTAGGATTCAGGCGATTTTCGATAACGCTTGTTTTCGGATTAGTAATTTTTACGTGTTTTGATGAAATATGGCAATCATTTATACCAGGACGGTCACCTAGCGTTTATGATGTAATTGCCGATATTATTGGAATATTGATTGTGGTAACCATATTATATTTCCGTTCTTCAAAAAACCATGATTAGAAATATTTCCATAAAAAATTATGCCATATTCGATGAAATTGAACTTGATTTCAAAAACGGGTTAACGGTCATAACCGGTGAAACAGGTTCCGGAAAATCGATTTTATTATCCGCCATTCGTTCAGCTTTGGGGGGGAATGTCAAAGGCACCGATGTTCGAAGCGGTGAAAAAAAAGCGATATTGGAAATTAGTACCAGTCAAAATGGTATTGAAATAACCTGTAGAAAACTCATACAATTATCTGGACGCAGCCGTTCATTTATAGATGATGAACCTCTGAAAAATAATGAATACAAAAGCAGGTTAAAAGTGATTGCAGATTTTCATGGCCAACATGAACAGCAATACATTATGAATAAAGAAACGCATATCGATTTTCTCGACACCTATGCTAAATTGAAAGATAAAGTCTCTCAGTTGGGATCGATATTCAATGAATTGGTTCATTCGAAACAGAAACTTAAATCAATTCTCCAAAATCAAGCCCAAGACACTGACAGAAAAGCATTGATCTCGTTTCAACTCCAGGAAATTGATTTGGTTCATCCAGAACAGAGTGAGGATGATAAACTCTATGAAGAATTCAAAAAATTAAAACATTCTGATAAATTGATATCAACTGCTTTCGACTTGAATAATCGGTTGACCGAACAAGATCAGTCACTATATAATGAACTATCCAGTATTCAGAAGGAATTGGATGAATTAGTTTCCATCGACGAATCATTGGAATCCCATTCCGCCGCTCTGGATGAATCGATGACAGCTCTGATGGATGCCTCTAACAGTTTACGACAATATGCATCTGGAATTGACCATGATGAGGCGCAATTAGAAAAAGTGGAAGCAAGGTTATTGGAAATTGAAGGACTCAAGAGAAAATACGGTGGAACACTTAAAGCAGTTATGAATTACCGTGATTCAATTGAAACGGAGTTGAAAACATTTCATAATCTGGGAGAAGAATTACAATTATTAGAGAAGAAAATAGAAAAGTTGCGTTCTAATTTCATATTTATTGCTAAAGAGTTGCATGATGCCAGGAAACAGACCATATCGGATTTATGTAGAAAGATTGAAAGAGAATTAAATATTTTAAATATTCCCGGAGCAACTTTTGATGTGAATATGGGAATTCAAAACGTAACAGATTCTGACATATCCATAAATGGGCAACCGGTTAAATATTATGCAAATGGCTATGATACTATTGAATTTTATATGAGTGCAAACCCAGGTGAGGCGATGAAGCCGTTAACAGATGTCGCATCCGGGGGCGAGGTGTCAAGAATCATGTTAGCCATTAAAACCATTTTTCAGGAAGTAGATCCTGTTGATACAATGGTATTCGATGAAATTGATTCAGGTATATCCGGGATATCAGCTGAAAAAGTTGCAGAATCATTAGCCAGATTGTCAAAAGAAAAACAGATTTTATGTGTAACTCATTTACCGCAGATCGCAGCAAAAGCACACCACCATTTACACATATCAAAGAAACAAAATAAAACCGGTACAATAGTTCAAATGTCCTATTTGGATGAAGAAGAACGTGTTCAAGCCATTGCCCAATTATTTAGTGGTACATCACTCACAACGGATTCACTGGATTCAGCCAAAAGTATTTTAAGAGGTGCCCGTGGATAAACTAATGATTTATGGTCAAAAACCATTAAGTGGCACCGTAGAAATTAGCGGCGCTAAGAATGCCGTTTTACCCATGATGACAGCTGCACTATTGGCTAATGGTGTTACCACAATTCATAGAGTGCCCGACCTTCGTGACACACGGACAATGGTCAGGTTATTGGAGATCATTGGTGCTGGTATCGAATTTAAGAATGGAACGTTAAAAATTGACGCCTCAACGGTTTCTAACCTTATCGCACCCTACGATTTAGTCAAAACAATGAGAGCTTCATTTTATGTTATGGGTCCCTTATTGGGTCGTTTTAGGAAGGTGAAAGTATCCTTGCCGGGCGGTTGCGCATGGGGACCTCGACCGGTAGATATTCATCTTTCCGGAATGGAGAAACTGGGAGCTTCTGTTAACCTGAATCAAGGATATATTAATGCCTCATGCACTCAACTGAAAGGAGCGAAAATAAAATTTAAATTTCCTTCTGTGGGAGCAACTGGGAATGTCGTGATGGCGGCTGTTCTCTCGAAAGGCACCTCTATTATTGAAAATGCAGCTCGGGAACCAGATATAGTTCAATTATGTGAAATGTTAAATCTAATGGGGGCCAAAATCTCTGGATTAGGAACTGCGCGTTTAACCGTGGAAGGGGTCGACGAATTAAAACCAACTGAGATATCAGTAATTCCGGATCGAATTGAAGCAGGAACATTTTTAATCGCCGGAGCCATGTTGGGAGATATTACTCTGAAAAATGTTAATGCGGCACACATCCAAACTGTTTTGGATAAACTAAAAGAAAGCGGTGCAAGTATTGTTGCAGATAAAGAGAAAATCCACATTCGGAAATCAAATGAAATTAACCCGGTTGATGTAATAACAAATGTATATCCGGGATTCCCGACTGATCTTCAGGCTCAATGGATTGCATTAATGTGTACTGCCTCTGGAAAGTCAGTTGTCACCGATACTGTGTATCATGATCGTTTTTCACATGTGCCTGAATTATTACGTTTGGGTGCAAACATAACACTACATGACAATATAGTTGAAATAATGGGTGTTAGATTTTTAAAGGGAGCTAAGGTCATGTCAACAGACATTCGGGCAAGTGCCTCATTAATTTTAGGTGGTTTAATTGCGGAAGGTAAAACGGAGGTGAGTCGTATTTATCATATTGACCGAGGGTATGAACAAATTGAGAAAAAATTTAGAGCACTGGGTGCAGAAATATTCCGTGAATCAGAATAAAACTAATTTTCTTTTTTCACATATTATTAACTGTATACATTCCCACCAAGTTCGAACCAAAACAGAATGAAGATTGTATTAATTGGCGCCGGAGAAGTGGGATTTCACGTTGCGAAGGCATTAATCGAAGATGGACACGATATCACTGCTGTTGATATTAATCCTGAAAAATGCAGGCGTATAACCGAAAATTTAGATGCCATAAGCGTGGAAGGAAATGGAGCCAGCCCTAAAATCCTACATAAAGCAGGCGTGGAAAATGCCGATTACGTTTTATCTCTTACACGCGTCGATGAAGTTAATCTTATTGCTGCCCAACAAGCACTTGTATTAGGTGCGAAACACAATATCGCTCGTCTGCGAAACCAGCAATACAGCCATCGAAATTCCATTATTAAGCCTGAAAAATTTGGCGTTGATCTTGTCATCCACCCGGAACAGGAAGCTTGCAATGAAATAGGGCGGTTGGTTCGTCATCCCTATGCAACTCAAGTGATGGATTTCGAAGACGGCCGATTGCAAATGCTTGGTTTTCAACTCGGGAATGGTTGTTCCCAACTGATTGGTAAAAATGTCAGGGAAACGTGTGAGCATACGGAGGATTATAAATTTGGAATTATTACTGTCCTGCGAAATACTGAAACGATTGTGCCTTGGGCAGATTTCGTATTTGAGGATGGTGATATAGTATATTTTATTCTTCGGACTGAAAATGTTCAGCATTTAAAAGCAATGTTGGGGAAAGCTTCAGATTATTCGAAACGAATAATGATCATCGGAGGTAGTAAACTTGGCAGATCTTTAGCCGAAAATTTACAGGATGAAATGAACATTCGTTTGGTAGAAAAAAATCGCGATAAAGCTGAGCATATCGCCAATACGTTTGATAATATTATGGTTATTAATGCCGATGGAACGGATATTGAATTTTTAAAATCTGAAAATGTACAAGATATTGATAGCTTTATAGCAGTTTCAGCTAATGAGCAAACCAATATTTTATCCGGTATGCTTGCCCATCATTTTGGGGTTTTGCAATCTGTAATTCACGTAAACACAACGGAATTTTTACCAATTATCCAGGAACTGGGTATTGGTCCTATTATCAGTAAAAATATGAGTACTGTAAATACTATCTTGCGGAAAATTCGAAGTGATATATCTGATACATCCGTCTTTACATTTGAAGAAATTGATGTCGATGTTCTTGAATTGCAGCCCGAACCGGGAAGTCGGGTTACATTGATGGAACTATCTGAATTATCATTTCCAAAAGACAGTATTGTTGGTGTGATAAACCATCATGGTCATTTAAACATTGCAAGGGGTAATTCCAGATTGACTGCAGAGGATACAGCATTGGTATTTGCTAAGAAAAATGCGTTTAATGCTGTTCGCAAGCTCTTCCGAGCATAATGAACATCCGGACTATTAATAATATAATAAGCAGCCTTTTTGTGATCATGGGTCTGACCATGTTAATTCCATTAGGTATCGCTTATATGTACAATGAACCGGATTTTTTAGGGTTCCTCTGGTCAATGACAATATGTTTAATAGTAGGTATTCCGATTTGGCTGATCACCAGAAAAAGCAGAACATTGACCAATAAAGATGGGTTTGCCATTGTGACCTTTACGTGGGTATTCGCAGCTGTTATTGGAGCTATGCCGTTCTATTTATCAGGAATGATTCCAAATTTTACTGACGCGTTTTTTGAATCCATGTCCGGAGTAACAACCACTGGTGCATCCATTATTGGAAGTTCTGTTACGCTTCCCCATTTACCAAATGGGATTGAAAGCCTACCTCATGCAACCCTTTACTGGCGGTCATTCATCCAATGGATCGGCGGTATGGGGATCATTGTTTTTTATATTGCGATATTACCGCTATTAGGGGTTGGCGGTGTACAGTTATTTAAAGCAGAAGTTCCTGGTCCGGTAGCAGATAAAATTCGACCGAGAGTGCGAGAAACTGCCAAATTATTATGGATAGTATATTTAGGTATTACAGCAGCTGAAATTATATTGTTGGCTATTAGCGGAATGTCTTGGTTTGATTCGATTTGTCATTCATTTACAACCATGCCTACCGGTGGTTTCTCAACAAAGAATGCCAGTATTGCCTATTTTGATAATCCAGCCATCCAATATATTATCATTCTCTTTATGTTTATCGCCGGAGTCAATTTTTCTCTCCATTTTCATGCCCTTACAGGTAAAGCAAAATCATATTTAAGAGATAAGGAATTTTTAACCTATTTAGGGATAACTCTCATTGTAACCATCCTCATTTTTTCCAGCATTTCATCCGGAACTAATTCATGGTCTGAACATCATTTCCGGGATTCATTATTTCAGACTGTTTCAATTCTAACGACTACCGGGTTTGGATCCGCAGATTATGAGCTTTGGTCCTATTTTGCTCAATTTATGCTGTTGCTGATGATGTTCATAGGTGGTATGGGTGGATCCACAGGCGGCGGGATGAAAATTGTTCGGTGTTTGCTATTGGTTAAATATGCTGCCAAGGAAACGAGGCGAATGCTTCATTCCAAAGCAATAATTCCAATACGAATTGGGAGTCGATTTATTTCAGATGATGTCATAAAAAATACATTAGGGTTTTTCTTATTTTATATGTCTATCTTTGCTTTAACAACTTTAATACTCACAACGATGAATATTAACTTTGAATCGGCCGTTGGCGCAGCTGCATCAGCTCTTGGAAATATTGGCCCAGGACTGGGTGCCTTCGGTCCAACAGATAATTATGCCTTATTACCTGCATTTGGTAAATGGATGCTTGCGTTTTGTATGTTATTAGGCCGCTTGGAAATATTTACTGTTATGGTGATTTTTAGCAGAACATTCTGGAAATAATTTCAGGGGAGGATTTCTGAAGCATATTATCATCAAATCATCTGAAGGTTTCGGATTCATAACCATTAATCGGCCTCATGCATTGAATGCGATGAATTCTAAATTGATTATTGAACTTGACAATGCAGTTGGGCAACTCATTGAGGACGATACAGTCGGTGTTATCATCATTACCGGTAGTGGAGAGAAAGCATTTGTTGCCGGTGCGGACATTAAGGCCATGCAGCAGATGGATTCTGAACAGGCTCGCACTTTCGGGAAAACCGGCCAAAAAATGACACTAACGATCGAAAATTCTCCAAAACCTGTCATTGCCGCAGTAAATGGATTTGCTTTGGGTGGCGGGTGTGAGATATCGTTGGCGTGTCATATCCGTGTTGCAAGCGAGAATGCAGTCTTTGGACAACCTGAAGTATTGCTTGGGATTATCCCAGGTTGGGGTGGAACACAGCGGTTACCAAAAATTGTTGGAACCGGAATTGCCAATGAACTCATTACAACTGGCAATCAAATTACAGCACAAGAGGCTTATCGCATCGGATTAGTAAATCATGTTGTAGAACAAGAAGAGTTAATTAATACATGCAAAATAATGGGTCGAAAGATCCTAAATAATGGACCCAAAGCAATTGAAAAATCATTAAACTGTATTCATGAGAGTTTTAATAAATCAATTGAAACCGGGCTTGACTATGAGGTCAATGCATTTGCAGACTTATTCGAAACAACTGAAACGAAGGAAGGATTAGCGGCGTTTGTGGAAAAACGGAAAGCGAATTTCCGATAATATCAATGAAACGAATTGTCATCTTAGCTAAAGGCGCTTTTGATTATATATTAAGTAAAACAGGAAATATGCTCCTCAGATATCGCCCCGAGGATGTCATTGCAATCATAGATCCAAAAAATGCCAACAAGACTGCAAATAGGGTACTTGGATATGGAGGGGATATCCCCGTTGTTTCAAGTTTTAAAGAAACGCTTCATTTAAAACCGGATTCTCTTGTGATTGGAAATGCTCCTCAGGGTGGGATCCTTAATGATGATTATCGAAGTGAAATAATTGAAGCAATACATTCTAAATGTGATATATATAATGGAATGCATGTTTTCCTTAACGACAATGAAGAGTTCAAACAAGCTGCGAATAAAAATAGTGTATCATTAATTGATTTAAGACGACCGTCAAAACAACTCCATTTTCCGAGAGGCTCTTGGTTAAATCGAAAAATTCCGGTATTACTTATCGTAGGGACTGACTGTGATACGGGTAAAATGACCACTGCATGGGAAATAACATTACGTCTAAGAGAAATGGGAAAAAATATTGCCTTCTTAGGGACGGGTCAGACGGGGATTCTTTTGGGAGGAGGAGGTGTTGCTATCGACGCAACCATATCAGATTTTATGGCAGGAGAAATTGAACATCAAATAAACTTGATCAGCGAAGGGATGGATTTGGTCATTGTAGAAGGACAGGGGGCTATCAGCAATTATGCCTATTCTGGTGTTACACTTGGTTTGATACACGGTTCCATGCCTGACTTTCTCATCATGACACATGATCCAGGACGAGAATTAGATGTTTTGGAATACCCTATGCCTGATATCCAGAAATTGATCGATCTTCACTTGGATCTTTTGTCTCCATTTAAAAAATCAAAATTTATCGGATTTAATCTATTGACCTATAAAATGGATGAACAATCCGCGTTGGAATTAATAGAAACATTTTCCAAACAATATAATTTACCTGCAACAGATTTGATCCGATTTGGAAATCGTGATTTGATTAATAAGCTATTAAATGTCATAGAAACATGGAACTAGAATTCACGTCATATCGCATTCAGTGTATTCATCCTTTTGGCATTTCCCGAAGTACCCATGATTATTACGATGTAATTTACATTTATTTATCTCAAGATGGATTGGTTGGTCGTGGAGAAGCAGCTCCCTCAAAAAGATATAGTGAGTATCCGGATCAAATTTTGAAAATATTAAACCAATTTCCATCAATACCTGAATTTGATACCGTGGAAAAAGGTGATCAGTGGTTTTTTAGTCAATCAAATAATATTAAAGCATTGGAAGCAGCATTGAGTATGGCTTGGTTAGATTGGTGGACTCAAAAAAATAATATGTCACTGTTTCAATATTTCGGAGCGAATCGGGATCATCGATTAAAAACATCCTTTACCATCGCCATTGGGGATTATAATCTTATCACTGAAAAGATTATGGAAGCAGAACCATATTCCATCATCAAAGTCAAATTGGGTCTTGGTATTGATGAGGATAAGCAAATCATACGGTTAATCCGAAATGAAACTGACAAATTAATTCGAGTGGATGCAAATGAAGGTTGGGATTTGGAAACCGGAATAACGATGTGTCGATGGCTTGCAACTCAAAATGTGGAATTTGTAGAGCAACCGTTTAAAGCGGCAAATCTTCGCGATACAGCTCAATTAAAACAAAGATCACCTTTGCCTATTATTGCAGATGAAAACAGCATGAATTCGGGAGACCTGAAAGGTATTGCTCACGCATTTCACGGGATAAATATTAAATTGATGAAATGCGGATCAATGCTTGAAGCAATAAAAATGATAAAACTGGCCAGATCCCTTGATCTTCAAATTATGTTAGGATGTATGATAGAGTCATCCGTAGGCATTACAGCTGCAGCTCATATATCACCCTTAGTTGATTATGCAGACCTGGATGGAAATTTGCTAATCAATAATGATCCGTATGATGGAATGAAAATTATAGATGGATCCATTGTGATTCCCAATGGGAATGGGTTGGGGATTGAATTAAATTCGGGTCATCCTGGATTAGTTTAGATGAAAATAAAAGGAATCGAACATATCGGCATTGCTGTGAAATCACTCAAAAAGGATGCTCCTTTTTGGAGTCATGTACTAAATATTTCACCTCAAGGGATAGAGATAGTAGAAAATGAGGGAGTGACCACAGATATTTACAATACGGGGAGAGGAAAAGTGGAATTACTGGAATCGTTGAAAGATGATTCTCCAGTTACAAAATTTATCGATAAGCATGGACCCGGTGTGCACCACATCTGTTTTGAAGTTGAAAATATTTACGATGCTATAAAAGAGTTATTGGAATCTGGAATTGATGTGATTTATAAAGAACCTAAAAAGGGTGCAGAAGGACATTTGGTAACGTTTATTCACCCAAAGAGCAGTGGCGGTGTTTTAGTCGAATTAGCTCAAAAACAAAGTTAACCCCGATGGTAGTTTTTTAAATATTCCGGAAGATTAACTCCTTCTTTTAATCGTGAATCATCCACAGCATTCCCATACGTTTGAGTAATGGGAATCACACCCGCCCAATAATTAAGATAATAATCTTCATCCTCATCCACAGGAGTTTTTGAACTGATTTTGGCAGATGCCTCATCAATAGTCATTTTCATAATGGCAGTTTGTTTTAATTCAACTTTATTGGGTTTTCGGGCATCATTCCATCGTCCCGGTGATAAATGATTAACGATTGCTTCAAATGCAGCCCACCTTTCCTGATGATCTGTAATTATCTCACCTTTTCCAAATAACACAACAGAACGATAATTCATAGATGAATGAAAATGGGAACGAGCTAATACCAATCCATCCAATAACGTAATTGTTACGCAAATATTATTGTTTTTTGAGGATTTAATTAATCGGCTTGCGTTAGAACCATGAAACACAACATCATCACCCATTCGGGCATGAATAGTGGGAATAACAAATGGTTTTCCATTTTGGATGATTCCAATGTTGCAATATAGTGCTTCATCAATAATAGAATGGATCGTTTCCTTACTATAATCAGCTTTTTCTGAAACGCGTTTGACTTTGCTTCTGTTTGAAATGGGATAATCGTTCATTTTCAATATACCTTTCTTCGATGGGAAATTCTGATAATGATAATAATCAATTCTTTGTTTTTCTTTTGAAATATGACTCGATAAGAACCGACTCTTAATCTGGCAAATCCCTGTTTTCCGCTGAGTGATTTTATTTGGTTCTTTAAAAAAACAGGATTGGATGCTAAAATTTCCAGCTTTGTTTTAATACGTTTTTGCCAAATTGGATCAATACGTTTGAATTCAGCTTTCGCTTTTTTAAGAAATAACAGTTTATACACTAATCAAGCCCGAGATCTTTCCAAACCTCTTCTGCTTGAACGAGTTCTTCATTCCCTTCTTCCAATTCCTTAAAACGTTTTTCCGCAATTATGATATCCAGTTCATCAAAGTATAGTTCAAGTGCCTTGACAATAATACCGCTTTTCTTATCATTAAGCTCCTTAGCAACACGATCTAATTCTTCAGAAATCGATCCTGGAAGTGTAATATTTATTCTATAATGTTTTTCCATATTAATTGATTCGTTTATGCTGTATAATATACATCGTATAGTGTGTATAATATAACGTATTAAATTAAAAGAAATATTGTATTAATTAATGAATGTTTCCTTTTTCACATTTCTATATTCTAATTTCTAAACCTCATGTCTGCCAATAAATTCAAACGTAAACGACTTTTCCTAATTGATGGTTATGCCTTGCTCTTCCGGGCACACTATGCTATGATTAAGAATCCGCTCATTACAAGCACCGGGCAGCATACCAGTGCATTATTTGGTTTCATCAATATGGTTTTCCGGCTCATTCGCCAGGAAAAACCTGAATATATAGCGGCAGCGTTTGATCGAAAAGAAAAAACAATTCGTCACATCAAATACCCGGCCTACAAAGCTAATCGTGATGAAATGCCAATGGAAATGCAAGAACAATTAGATCATCTTTGGGAATTATTGGATGCGTTGAATATTCGAAATATCAGTCAAGCAGGATATGAAGCGGATGATGTTATTGGAACATTGGCTAAACAAGGTGAAGCGGAGGGACTGGATGTTTATATATATAGCGGAGATAAAGATTTTGCCCAATTAATATCTGATCATGTCTATCTGTACTCTCCCATAGCCAGGTCTACAGAAATAAACATTATTGATCCAAATGGTGTAGTTGATAAATGGGGCGTCCCACCTGATAAAATGATTGATTATCTGGGATTAATGGGTGATGCATCCGATAATATTCCCGGTGTTTTGGGTGTTGGGAAAAAAACAGCCGCTAAATTGATTCACGAATATGGTTCATTGGAAAATGCGCTGGAAAATGCGGAGAATGTTAGAAACAAAAGAGCGCGTGAAGGATTGTTGAATGGTAAAGAAAATGCAATTTTAAGCAAGGAATTAGTTACAATCATTACAGATCTTGATTTAAAATGTAGCATCGAGGAGTTTAAAAGAGAAAATTTTAATATCGATTCCTTAACAGATCTATTTGTTGAACTTGAGTTCAACGCTCTATTAGATCAGTTGAGTACGTTCTCATCTGAGAAAATAGTTCAAGAAATAAAGTCAAAGAAATCCTATCAGACCATTACAAACATTGATGATTTAAAATTATACATAGATAAAATATCCAAAGCCGATATCATCTCGTTTGACCTTGAAACTGATTCTGTTTTACCCATGCAAACAGCATTGGTGGGATTAAGTTTTTCTATCAAGGAGAATGAGGGGTTTTATGTACCGATTCAATACGGGGAAAAAGCAAAAAATAATTTTGGTAAAGATGATCTCCAGGTCGTTTTGGAAATAATCGGTCCATTACTTGAAAATCCAAAAATCAAAAAAACCGGGCAGAACATAAAATTCGACTCGCTAGTAATGAAAAATCATGGAATAAATGTAAACGGAATCGCATTTGACTCCATGCTGGCGGCTCACTTGGTAAAACCGGAGAGTCGGTCATATAAACTGGACAATTTAAGTCAGGAATATTTGAATTATAGAATGATAGCAATCGAAGAATTAATTGGAAAAGGAAAAAATCAGATACCCATGAGTGACGTCGAATTAGAAAAAGCATCATTTTACGCCACAGAGGATGCAGATATTGCGTTACAACTGACAAAAATATTTCAAAAGAAAGTTGAAGAAGAGAATTTGGCAGAATATTATTATTCAGTTGAATTACCGCTGGTTTCTGTTTTAGTGGATATGGAATATGACGGTGTTTTTGTGGATAAGGAGAAATTGTTGGAAAAATCTATTGATTTTGGAAAAAAACTCGATGGTTTATCTGCTGAAATAATTCAGCAAGCCGGGACAGAGTTCAACATCAATTCCACCCAGCAATTGGCAAATATTCTCTTCGATATTATCGGTCTTCCACAGATTAAAAAAAGGTCAACAGCAGAAGATGTATTGGAACGACTTAGAGATGAGCATCCTCTGCCGGGACTTATGTTGGAATACCGTAAGTTGAATAAATTGAAAAACACGTATCTTGATCCCATTCCACAATATATTCATCCGGTCACAAAAAGAATTCATGGTTCATTTAACCAAACTGTGGCTGCGACAGGCCGCCTTTCATCCAGTAATCCAAATTTCCAAAATATTCCGATCCGAAGCGACGAAGGTCGCGAAATTCGAAAAGCATTTATCACTCAAGGGAAAAATAAAGTAATCTTTTCCGCTGATTATTCCCAAATTGAACTACGTATTATGGCACATTTGAGCAAGGATGCAGGTTTGCTCAATGCCTTCTCAAATGGTGAAGATATCCATGCACGTACTGCCAGTGATATTTATGGAGTTCAATTGGAGGATGTATTACCGGAGATGCGCCGAGTTGCGAAAATAGTCAATTTTGGAATTATGTATGGTGCCGGTCCGTTTCGTATGAGTCAGGAGCTGTCCATTCCAAGATCAGAATCACAAATGATTATTGAAAGATATTTTGAACGATATTCCGGAATCCGAAATTATATTGAATCTACAATCGCCCATGCTGAAAAAAACCATACTGTCGAAACGATGCTGGGCCGACGGAGACCTGTATGGAATATTAACAGTGATAATCACATGCATCGAGAAGCTGCCAAACGCATGGCAATTAATATGCCCATTCAAGGAACTGCGGCTGAAATGATAAAATTGGCAATGATAAGCATTCATCAGCAGATGAAAAAACAAAATATGAAATCTAAAATGGTATTGCAGATTCATGACGAATTACTTTTTGAAGTATTAGAAAATGAATTGGATGATCTGAAATCAATGGTTGTTGAAGAGATGGAAGGAGCATTATCCCTCGACGTTCCTGTAATGGTTGATTGCGGCGTTGGAGAATCCTGGTTTGAGGCTCATTGATGGAAGATGGAGCATGGAAGATGGAGCATGGAAGATGGAGCATGGAAGATGGAG
>JBHHTW010000076.1:0-3344 GCA_046861385.1 Fidelibacterota bacterium
GCGTTCCATTCGCAATGACAGATATTTTTATCGGGGTGAAGTTTACAATCCCGTACCGTCGGTCGGGGTAATCTCCTTGCGTTGTTTTTATCCAATGATCAGTGGATGACCACAGCAAATGAGGGATTGTTTCAATCTTTTATATGATATTCCTGAATGGATTTTAGAACTATCTTACGTTTAGACCTAATCGCGCGGACAGCTGCTTCCGCTCCAGACAGGGTAGTGATTGCCATAATTCCTTTTTGAATGCAAGCACGACCAATTGCTTCTTCATCATATCGAGATTGAGCACCTAACGGCGTATTTATTACCAATTGGATTTCTCCATTTTTGATACCGTCCACCACATTCGGGCGACTTTCCCCTACTTTGTAAATTGATTCTGCTGGGATCCCATTTCTCTTTAATTCAAGGGCGGTCCCCGATGTTGCAATAATCTCAAATCCGATTTCAAAAAGATCCCGAGCTAAGGAAATTGCGTTCAATTTATCCTGATCATTTACTGAAATAAATATCCGGCCACTTTCAGGAATGTTGTTTCCGGCGCTGATTGTGGCTCGGCGAAATGATTCACCAAATGTTTCTGATATACCCATTACTTCGCCCGTGGATTTCATCTCAGGGCTTAAGAATATGGATTCTTCCGGGAATTTATTAAATGGAAGGACGGCTTCTTTTACGGCAATATGGTTTATATTATCCCATTGTTCTAAATTAAATTTCTTGAGTTTTTCTCCGACAGCTAACTGGACAGCTACCCGGGCAAGGGGAACATTGGTTGCTTTACTTACAAAGGGAATGGTTCGACTGGCCCTTGGGTTTACTTCCAGAACAAACACCTGCCCGTCTTTATATGCAAACTGCAAATTGATTAAACCAATAACCTCTAATTCCAGAGCCAATGATGTTGTAATACGGATAATTTCTTCCACTGCTTTGGTTGTAATGCGATATGGAGGCAGAACGCAGGCAGAATCTCCTGAATGAATCCCTGCTTCTTCAATATGCTGCAATATGGCTCCAATATGAACTTGTTCACCGTCGCAAAGGGCATCAACGTCAAATTCAAAGGCATCTTCCAGAAATTCATCGATCAAGATAGGATGGCCTTCTGTCACATCGGCTGATCGGGCGATATAGTCGATTAATTGTTCTTTGGAATAAACGATTTCCATGGCCCGGCCACCCAGAACATAACTGGGACGGGCCAGCACGGGAAATCCGATTTTTTCAGCCACTTCCACCACTTCCTCCACGGTTCTTCCGGTCCCATATTTCGGACAAACAATATTGAGCTTTTCGAGAATTTTCCCAAATTTTTCCCTGTCTTCTGCCAGATCAATATTGTCTGGGGATGTTCCGATAATCGGAACACCGGCATCCGATAATGCCCTGGCAATTTTTAATGGTGTCTGACCACCAAATTGTACCACCACACCATCCGGTTTCTCAAATTCGACTATGTTTAGAACATCCTCCAATGTTACCGGTTCAAAATATAATCGATCCACCAAATCAAAATCGGTACTGACGGTTTCCGGATTACAATTTACCATAATGGTCTGATAATCCACATCCTTCAACCCATATACCGCCTGGACGCAGCAATAATCAAATTCAATTCCCTGGCCGATTCTGTTGGGCCCGCCTCCCAGAATAATAACTTTTTTCCCTTTCAATGGTTCTATTTCATTTTCTTCCTCATAAGTAGAATAACAATAGGGTGTCTGTGCTTTAAATTCGGCAGCGCAGGTATCAACCACTTTAAATACTGGAAAAATATTTTCCTTTTTCCGCAGCTGACGAATGTCCATTTCCGATTGATCGAACATTCGCCCGATTTGCCGGTCGGAAAATCCATTATATTTTAATTCGTATAGTAAAGCATGATTCAATTTTTTCAAGCCCAAACCACGAATTTCTGTTAATTGTTTTATTTGACGTAAAAACCATGGATCAATTTTTGTCAGATTATTTACGGTTTCCACTGATTGGTTTTCTCTCAATGCCTGCTCCACTTTCAGCAATCTGAAAGCAGTTCCATAACGTAATGTAGACATATCCAGCATTCGGGATCTTCTGACATCCGGGTCACCTCCTGCCGGCAGCTTCGCCTCAAGGCCATCCAATCCCACTTCCAGTGATCGGTAAGCCTTTTGCAGGCTTTCTCTAAACGTTCGGCCAATGGACATGACTTCTCCCACACTTTGCATTTGAACTCCCAGATGCCCAGATGCAGACGGGAACTTTTCAAAATCAAACCGGGGGACTTTGGTAACAATATAGTCGATTGTCGGTTCAAACGCAGCCAGGGTTTTTCCCGTAATATCATTGGGAAGTTCATCCAGCGTATAACCCACAGCCAATTTTGCTGCTATTTTTGCTATGGGAAATCCGGTAGCTTTGGATGCAAGTGCCGATGAGCGGCTCACCCGGGGATTCATTTCAATCACGATCATTCGACCGTTTTCCGGATTCACGGCAAATTGCACGTTAGAACCGCCAGTTTCCACGCCAATCAATCTCAAACATTGAATCGCCCAGTTACGCATCTTCTGGAATTCCTTATCTGTCAATGTCATTGCCGGAGCAACTGTAACCGAATCTCCTGTGTGGATTCCCATGGGATCAATGTTTTCAATCGAACAAACGATAATGGCATTATCCGCTTTATCTCTGATTACTTCCAGTTCGAATTCTTTCCAACCAAGCAGGGATTCTTCCATCAACACTTCAGTAATGGGGCTGGCGTTCAACCCATTTTCCACAAACTTCTGAAATTCTTCATGGTTATAGGCCACCGATCCACCGGTTCCCCCCAAGGTAAATGACGGTCGAATGATGATCGGAAACTGTATTTCATTCAGCAATTCTTCGGCTTCTTTCCAGGAATGAATAAATCCACCTTTGGCTGTTTCTATCCCGGCTTCGTCCATGGCCGTTTTGAACTGTTCCCTGTCTTCTGCTTTCTCAATGGCCTCTACCTGAGCGCCGATTAATTGTACGTGACATTGATTCAATACGCCATGATGATGTAATTCTATTGCCAGATTAAGAGCCGTCTGACCTCCCACGGTTGGAAGAATAGCATCCGGTTTTTCCTTTTCAATAATGGCCGTTAAATATTCCAGTGTGAGTGGCTCAATATAGGTTGCATCAGCCAAATCAGGATCTGTCATAATAGTCGCCGGGTTGGAATTGACCAAAATAACCCGGTATCCTTCTTCCTTCAAAGCCTGGGCGGCTTGTGTCCCTGAATAATCAAACTCGCAAGCCTGACCAATGACAATGGGGCCCGCACCAATGATTAAAATAGATTTTATGTCTGTTCGTTTAGGCAT
>JBHHTW010000046.1:0-12810 GCA_046861385.1 Fidelibacterota bacterium
ATAGTGGGTTTATCCCAAATTTTTTTATAGTAATCTTTATATTCCAACCTGATGAACCGACTAAATAAAATACATTTTGTTGAGCTATGTCTTGACAGGATTTTTCGAAATTGCCAATTTCGGCTTTTGTAAAAATGTTTGAAATAAACCGTCGGGAATTTCTTCGTCAATCTATTTTTCTTGCAGCTGGATTCGCAATTTTTTCTTGCGAAAATGAGGAACGAGATGATGAAGTGTTCCGGGAATCTCCCGGTATGCTTATTGGAGATCAGCCTCCTAAACGTGTTATTATTATCGGTGCCGGTTTATCCGGATTAGTGGCAGGATACGAATTAATTCGAGTAGGTCATGATGTTACTATTCTGGAAGCCAGAGACAGAGTTGGGGGACGGGTTCACACTCACCGCAATGATTTTTCAGATGGATATTATGCAGAAGCCGGCGCCGCCCGAATTCCGCCAGATCACCATATGACACTGGGATATGTGGACCATTTCGGATTAACGCTTGCACCTGTTTATCCCAGCTCGGGCTTGTATGTGAGATTATCAAATGGAGATCGGACGCTCATATCAGCAAACGATTATTTAAATGATCGACCATGGCCGTCTTCAGTTACACATAGAGAATATGCAAAGATTCAGGGAGGTATGGACAAATTGCCCAAAGCATTTGCCAAATCCATAATGGAAAATATTCATCTGTCTACGATTGTTGAATCGATTGAACAGGATTCTGAAGGTGTATTAGTGAGTGTCTCTAATGGGATTGAGTATATAGGAGATAGAGTGCTGTGTACCGTACCGCTACCGGTATTGAATCGAATTCAATTTTCTCCACAGCTTTCAGCTGAAAAAATAAAAGCAAGCAAAGGTGGGTATAATTATGCTGCCTCGACAAAGGTCTTTCTACAATTTGCAAATCGTTCCTGGGAGGGTGAAGGTTTGAATGGATGGGGTTACACCGATTGGCCTGAAGAAATATGGCATCCAACCTGGGACAGGGAAGGGCTTAAAGGAATCTTAATGTCTTATCTGAGATACAATCGTGCCGCTGAAATCGATGAGCTGAGTCAGGATAATCAGTATGAACATGTTCTCGATCGTTGGAACAATGTATTTCCGCGAATACATGAACATTTTGAAATTGGCTATTCCCATCCCTGAGCATTGGATGAATGGTCAGGAGGAGCGTGGGCATCTCCCAGCAATGAACAGGAGACTGCTCTGAGTACCCACATTGGAGAAGCTGAGGATCGAATCCATTTTGCCGGTGAACACGCTTCAGAATTTCATGGCTGGATGCAAGGAGTGCTCGTTTCGGGACTCAGGGCAGCTACAGAAATTCATAACAGTGAATAATCATACGAGGAATACATTAAGATACGTCAAAGGGTACTGTTTTTTAATTTACATTCCTGGGTATTTTTTCCGTTAATATTTTATTTAATCAAATAGGTAAATACAATGAATGAACGAAATGGATATATTATATTTTTTGTCATTACCATTGGGCTTGTTTGGATAAATCCAGACAAACCTACGAAAGATATTAGTAAAAAGACTGAGTCAGTCAAGGCCAATACATATTTTGAAAAAGTGTTCCAGGATAATTTGGATCACAGTCCGGAATTCAAAATGTGGCTGGGGATTAAAGAAGATCAAGGCCACTGGGATGATCATTCTGAACGAGCAACCAAGATAAATCTGGCCAGAACAAAAAGAGAATTGCGCTGGTTGAAAAATAATATTGATTACGATAAACTGGATGATCAAACAAAAATAAGCTACGATTTATTTGTGTATGAACATGATAGAACAATTAGCAATTACAAGTATCGTTATCATAATTACCCTGTAAACCAGATGCATGGGATTCAATCCGGGGTGCCTGCAGACCTTATCAGTATGCATAAAATTGATAATGTACAAGATGCCTTAAATTATATCAGCCGGTTGCGAAGAACGAAGACACTTTTTAAACATGTGCTTATTGGTCTTGAGAAAAGACGTTCCATGGGTATTATTCCACCGGAATTTGTTTTTTCACATGTACTGAGAGATTGTCGAAATGTGATTTCAAATGAACCCTTTGAACAAACCGGAATTTCAAGCACTCTCTTATCCGATTTTACCAAAAAAGTTGATGCTCTTGACATAGACTCGCGGAAAAAAGTACGATTAATAAAACAAGCCAAACAGGCATTATTAAAATACGTAAAACCTGCCTATGAACACCTCATTGCTTATGTTGAAGAATTAGAGTTCGAAGCGTCCGAATATGATGGTGTGTGGTCTTTGCCGGATGGAGAGGACTTTTATAACGCACGTTTAGCTGCTGTTACAACGACCGCATTAACCGCAGAAAAGATTCATGAAATTGGTTTGGGAGAAGTCGAACGCATTCATAAAGAAATGCGCGCCATCATGATGCAAGTCGGTTTTAAGGGAACCTTACAGGAATTTTTTAAATATATCAATGATGATAAGAGTCATTTTTATGAAGATACAGACGAGGGTAGAGCTGAATATGTTTCTGAAGCTATTCGTATTGTTGATCATATGCGGTCCAAATTAGATTTGCTTTTCTTAACCAAACCTAAGGCAGATATTGTTGTAAAACCTGTTGAAGCATTCAGGGAAAAATCTGCAGGGAAAGCATTTTATCAAAGTCCAGCGATAGATGGTTCTCGTCCCGGTACATATTATGTTAATACGTATGATATTAAAGCCATACCAAAATATCAAATGGAAGCGCTGGCCTATCACGAAGGTATTCCCGGCCATCACATGCAGATAGCTATTTCCCAGGAATTAGAAAATATTCCTATGTTTCGTAAATTTGGCTGGTACACCGCATATGGCGAAGGTTGGGCTCTCTACAGTGAATATATCCCCAAGGAAATTGGTTTTTACTCCGATCCGTATTCGGATTTTGGACGTTTGGCAATGGAACTCTGGCGGGCATGTCGGTTAGTTGTGGATACGGGAATTCACGCCAAAAAATGGACCCGGGAACAGGGGATCAAATATTATGTTAATAATACACCAAATGTAGAAGCAGATGCAGTTAAAATGGTGGAGCGTCATATTGTTATGGCCGGACAGGCAACAGGATATAAAATCGGTATGCTAAAAATTCTTGAACTCCGGGAAAAAGCCAGGAAGCAACTTGAGGACACCTTTGATATTCGTGAATATCACGACGTAATTCTAACCAATGGCCGCCTGCCTCTGGATATTCTCGAAACTCAAGTGGACAAGTGGATTTCTTCAAAATTAAATTAATTCTGGAAGATCGATACCGTAAGCGTTTTTTGTATAATATTCTATGAATCTAAACAATCTTAAAGGCGTCAATCGCTTCCTCTGGAAACTGGGATTTTTCAAAATTCCTCTGATATTTTTCTGCCGTCCGAAAGTAGTTGAAATCACAGATGAAAAATGTGTCATTAAAATTCCCCTCAGACGAAATGTGAAAAATCATGTTAAATCAATGTATATAGGCGCTCTTACTGTTGGAGCTGATTTAGTTGGTGGATTGCTGGCTATGCGGCACATTGAATCGACCGGGAAAAACATCGTCCTAATTTTTAAAGATATGCACGCAGATTATCTCAAACTGGTTCAGGGAGATGCGTATTTTACCTGCTGTGATGGTAAAAATGTGAGAAAAGCGGTTAGTTTAGCTGCGGAATCGGGTGAGCGTCAGAATATTGAAGTGGATATTACAGTGACCGTTCCCGATCAACTTGGGGATGAACCGGCTGCAAAATACACGTTAACATTATCGATCAAAGATAAGGGTTAACCAATCGATATTTTCAGCCATGGATTGTGGGGAAGAGGACTGTTTGGGCATCGTGGCCATCCGGGAATTGCTATTTTTTTCGGTATTTTTCCTGATATTTTTTCTTTTGGAATATTTGGATTCGTGAGAGCATTACAAGGTGAGTTTCAAATGGGACCACCTCCATTGAATATTATACCTGACTGGGTCGTATTCAATTATAATTTATCACACAGTTTTGTAACAGCATTGGTTGTCATAGGTGCGGTTGCTATACGAAAGAGGAATTTGGCTTTTACCATGTTAGGTTGGCCATTGCACATTCTGATGGATTTTCCCTTTCACACCAGAAATTATTTTCCAACTCATTTTCTCTGGCCCTTGACTGATTTTTCAATCGATGGAATTCCCTGGTCGCATCCATTGGTCTGGTTTCCAAATTTGGCGGGTATTATTTTTCTTTATCTTTATCGATTTAAACAAAAAAGGAAATAGAATGAAAACTGGAACAATCAGGCACTATGATGCTGAAAAGAAATTTGGATTTATCCGTGGTGAAGACGGTGTGGATTATTTTTTCCATGGCGGAAGCTTGAGTCCCCGCCTTCAAAAAATGTCTGGATTACTGAGGGAAGGATTCCGGGTAAAATTTGATACTGATTTTGATATGAAAGGGGATAAGGCAGTAAATGTTCAACCGGAATAGCATCTGTTCAAAATAATTTATTGTTCCAATTCCTTTTGGAAATGCAGATGGAAGGAGATTGCCACACTACATTTCATTTCGTTCGCAGTGACATTTATTGGTTTTTTTTATTATTTATTTATTAATTAATACACATAGAAGTTGTCTTCACGAGGAGTTTGTGACGAAGTGATCCCCTTGGGTTTGCTGACATTCATGAAACCGCTATAGCGCAACAAGCTGGCGATGTAGTGCATACATTCCCCGCCTACATGCTTACGACAGACAGGCTGTCTGCACTACGACAGACAAGAATGTCTGTCGTACGGTTTATTACAATATTGCTTTTCGTAAAAATCGGATAAACGGAAACATGGCTTTATAGTCAGCTGTAAAGTCCCCAATGATTTTTTCTGAAGTAAGATCTATTTGTTTTTTTGTACATCCGGCTAAAAAGTCTTTATAACGAAGCCATTTAATCTGTGGATGGTCTTTTGGAAAACCTTTTGGTGCTATTTTCAATTGTTCACCATCCATTTCACCAAAATGTTTTGTAAATGTTTTATTATAAACGATTTTTTCTAATTCATCAGAATGGTCTACTATATATTCACGAATATTTTGGAGAATCTCTTTAGACGGATGCCAAATACCGCCACCCAAATAAATATTACCTGGTTCTATATGAACGTAATATCCCGGCCAAAGTCCTTTTCGTCCACCAGTGCTCATCGCAGCACTGAACCACGTTTTATAAGGACTCTTATCTTTGGAAAACCGAACATCTCGATATATTCTGAATAAACATTCTTTTGGTAACACTCCAATTAAACTATCATCGAATTCGGCAATGTTGTGAAGAAGCATAGCAACCAAATCAATAAAATTTGCTACTGCTGATTTATAATCATCTTTATGATTATTGAACCAGGTCCGGTCATTGTTTTTCTTGAGATCGGATAAGAAATCAAGAGTTTTTTGTTCAATCATTTTGAAACTCCTCTCCGAAAGTTAAACGTTCACCAATGGGCGGATGAGAATAATAGAACCATTTAACCCACCAGCTTGGATAGGCGTTGGATAAATTACGGTTTGCGAGCCCTGACATGGCACCTAAAAAATCGTTTTTATTAAAATACAATTTTAAGGAAAAATAATCCGCTTGGCGCTCAAATGTGCGAGATATCCAATTATTTAATGGGCCAAACAACACTCCTGATAATATGCCCATGATTAAAACGATCATGGGGAAGAGAGCTAGATTGGCAACATTTGATGCAAGAAAATCAGAGAAGAATTGTTTCATAGCCATATCTAGTATGTAAAATGTAATAAGCTGTTGGGCAGTTCCGATAACAATATTTTTGGGGAGGTGATTGTATTTATAATGTCCTACTTCATGGGCAATTACGGACGATATTTCACCTTCACTCATATGCTCCAGTAAATTATCCGCCATGACTACACGGCGAGTTTTTCCCAATCCGGCTAAAAATGCATTTTCTTTTTTGGTCTGTTTGCTCATGTCCTGCTTAAAAAAACCGCCTGGTTTAAGTCCTGCTTTTTCTAGTATTTCTGTCAAACGGCTGATCAGGCTGTCATCTTCAATGGGATCGTATTTATTAAAAATGGGAGCGATAATGACAGGAAAGATTGTTACAAAAATGACTGAAACCATTGCGGTGGCACCGCCGGCTACCAGCCACCAAATATCTGGAAAAGTGGCAAAAACCCAATACAACAATCCTAAAAGTAATGGAAATAAAACGAGGCCAACTAAAAAGGATTTCAATTGATCCAGCGCCCAAGTTTTATGAGTATAATTGGAAAATCCCCATTTATGTTCGTGGACATATCCGGAATAATAACCCAGAGGCATTCCGATTAGAGTTGATATGATTTGAAAAATAAGAACATAGATTAAGAAGGTCCAGATAAATGAGAATTCAAGGTGGGCGATCTGATGGCTAAAACCTGAAAAATAATACCAAAGTATAAAGGCTAATGAAATAACTGAACCAAATAATCCTAAAAGGCGTTTTTCATTTTCATATTTTCTGGCTTTCTGCTGTTTTTCAGCATCCAGAAGTGGATGGATGTTATTGAGATTGGTCATTTTCATTTGTATTAATAAAATCCTTAATTAATTCATACGCTCGTAATGGAATTTTGTGAGTAGCGTTGTATTTTTCAAACTGCACTGAGTAGCCATGTTCAACAAGAAGCTCATACGCTTTCTCACCTAATTCTGGCTTGACAATTTCATCTTTTGTCCCGTGAAGAATCAGTATTGGCGTTTTAAGGCTTGCTGCAGTCGCATTCGTAAACAGTCGATCTGGATGATTAATAAAACCTGCGATAGGAATGATACCGCCAATTGGAAATTCTAAACTCATGGTAACATAATAGCTCAAACCGGCACCCATAGAAAATCCAATTAAATAAATATCCTTTGGTGCAAATCCATCTTTTATTACTTGTGCAATCAGATTGGTGGTTAATTTAAATGTCTTTTCATATTTCCAACCAATTTCATCGTTTCCACTGAACCATGTAAATCCTTTACCAGCATCAGACTTGTATGGCGCTCGGGGAATATACCATTTGGTATTTTCCAAATTCATCGACTTTGCGACTGGAACCATTGAATGTTCATCGCCCGTCCAGCCGTGAAGACCAATGACCGCCCGGGTGGGGTGATCGTTATCCTGGTAATATTTGATTTTCAATTATTTACTCGACACAACAGCAGTCATCAACAACTTTTACCGTTTCAATATTAAAATTAGTGCCACCAAGGTCGAGTTTATAGCGTATGCAGGCTCCAATTTCAATTCCGTCAATCTCGCCTAGTTCAGCAATATCTTCTGTGGTTACTTCGTCGAAATAATATCCATCAAGGATTGTGCCTCCACACTCGTCGCAACCTTTTTCATCATTCGCACACCCAATTAAAACCAATAGTAATATTAGAAATAATGGAAAAATTTTATGATTCATTTTCTACTCCTGTGGTTTTTCAAAATTAGCAGCCGACATCAATGACCATTTTCCGTTCTCCGGGGTTCGACTGGGTTCCAGGCGATATAATTCACCTGTGGCAGTATCTAAAAGATAATGCCAATGGGTGCGATCGATGCTAAAACTCTGCAGTTGATAGCGACCAGAAGCTTCCGGCTTATTCAGCTCTGCTTCCATATACTCCTCAATTTTCAATAATAATGAATGGAGGGAATCGTTTTCAGCTTCTGCAGCACCTGTAAATACGAAGAAAGATGCCGTTATGATAACGCCGGTTATAAAACTGATTATGGATTTTTTCATATAAACTCCTTGTGGTTATAATGATTATTTCCGATTGGCTTCATAAGAAGCCATTCGTTTAATAAAGTCTTGTTCATTTTTTGCCTGCAGCAGGGGACTGATTTCAACGTTTTTTCGTATAGATATTGTGGGGAATTGACCATAATCATGCCCAGGGTAAATTACATTATCTAGCGGTAAAGTTAGCAGTTTTTCATACACAGACTGATATAGCAGTCTTGTGTTGCTGCCTTGGCTGACCGTCCTGCCTGTTCTTCCAACAAAAAGAGTATCTCCGGTAAAAACAATATTCTCCAAAACATAACATGAGCTGTCGGGGAAATGCCCCGGCGTATGAAGTATGTGAAGGTTGAGCTGGCCAATTTGGATTTTTTCATTATCGATTGTAGGATAAACATTCAAAGCTTGAATTCGTTCAGCGGACATTTTATGAACAATAACTAACATATTCGGGTATGTATCTAAATACTCGTCGATAAAAGCGATATGATCACCATGAGTGTGCGTAATCAGCATTGCTGCCAACGGATAACCGCTTAAGCATGATTCTATCTGATCCAAAGGCAGTGCGGCATCGACTGCGATAAATGTATTGGTGCGCAGGCAAGCCAGGATGTACTGGAAATTTTCATCATATCCGCCCTTGAACGTAGAAATTGAAAAATCTGTTTTTATCATAATAATAAGACTTATTGCCCAAACCCATCCTATACCATTTTAATAGTAAAAATGGAATAAGGACAGGAATCAGACAAGTTTTTATACTTTTTTCTTTACACTAAAAATTATGCAAGCATCTCATAAAATCATACTGTTTCTAATGTGAGAATAGTTTATTTTCAATCCATTACAAATAGGCTATTATATTTCAATAAAGTAGGAGATTAATCATTATGAAAGATACAGGTCTGTATTTGATAATTGGAGGAGTGGTTTTATTCATACTTGTCTTCATAGGTAAAATTATATCCTTTATCGTTAGCAATCCGATTCTCGGTATAGCTACAGTTGCAATCATCGCCGGAGTTGTATTGATATTAATCAACATGATGAAAGAAAATCGAGATGCAAAAAAAGACGAGCCGCTTAGAGGCGTGGATAGGTGATTATATCCACCACAGAGGGAGTTGTCGGATATGAAATTTCAAAACAATTGGGAGTTGTGATCGGAAATACGATTCGGAGCAAGACATATCGGGAAGGATATTTCAGCTGGTTTACGTAGTTTAGTTGGAGGCGAAATACCGGAATATACGGTAATGTTAGCTGAATCTCGAGAACAGTCTCTCCAACGGATGATTGATCGCGGGAATGAATTAGGTGCAGATGCCATTGTGGGTGTTCGCTTCCAAACATCCATGATTATGCAGACAACTGCTGAACTCCTTGTTTACGGAACTGCAGTGAAGCTAAATAAAAAATCTAATTAAGACTGTTTCATAGCCAAATCTGATTCTTTAAATTGCCCGGTATTTTTTTGCAAATATAATTACGAAAATAATCAATTTGAGATAAGTCTCTGGTTTACCTATATCTAAATCAAATACTCTCATCAATTATTTAAAATAGTAATCAATAATACAATTGAATAGAAAGGATAACATGAAATATCTATTTACACTTACTTCACTTTTGATTCTTATTGGCTGCGGATCAGATCAATCGTCAAACGTCGTATTAGAATCGTCTATTGACTCTGTCAGTTACAGTATAGGAGTTGATATTGGGAAAAGCATGAAAACACAGAAACTGGACCTGAATGAGGAAGCGCTTTTTGAAGGATGGAGCAATGCATTCAATGGAACTGACTTAAAATTAACAGATGATGAAATGCTAGCGATACTCAACTCATTTCGGAAAGAATTTCAGGAAAAATCACGTCAGCAAGCACAGGTTCAAGCTGAAGAAAACCTGGCAAAAGGAACCGCTTTCCTGAAAGAAAACGAGACAAAAGAAGGCGTGGAAACTACCGAGAGCGGTCTGCAGTATAAGATCATTAAGCACGGGACCGGAATCAAACCAAAAAGCACCGATAGGGTTTCCGTTCATTATCGAGGTACGTTGATCGATGGCGAAGAATTTGATAGTTCTTATAAAAGAGGAGCCCCAGCCACATTTGCTGTTACAGGTGTCATAAAAGGATGGACTGAGGCATTGCAATTAATGCCGGTTGGTTCGAAATGGGAATTATATATCCCTTCCAATTTGGCCTATGGGAGTGGTCCCCGCGGCCCTGGCGGACCAAACAGCGCTCTTATTTTTGAAGTTGAATTATTAGGGATTGAATAAACTTTTATTACCAATTTGGGATTTTAAACCCCTGGATTTTCAATTGAAACCAGGGGTTTAAATTGTTAACTGTAATTCTTGTCCTGATTTTAAAAGTGATGCATTAATGATGATATCCACCCGACGGTTCAATAATCGATTTTGCGTTGAGATATTTTCTACAAGGGGTTTGTATTCACCATAACCCTTTATTGCAAACAGTTGCGGCGGTAGATTCAGCTGTTCCTGTAGGATTCGCATCACTGTCTGTGCGCGAGCCGCGCTGAGTTCCCAATTATTTTTATAGTTTGAACCTGGGATTAACGGAGTATTATCGGTATGACCCTCCACAAGAATTTTCACGCTCCATTCAAGGTCATTTTCACGAAATGATTTAAAATCTTTTTCATATGATGGAAGCTCATTCAATTTAAAAATATTAAGGTTTTGTATTTCATCGGTAATATCATGGAGTCGTAAAATAAGGTCTCTGCTGGGTATAGCTTCTCCTTCTTGAAACATACCTTTACTTTGGATCGATATATGAACTCCTTTAGTATCCTGTCGAACATCTATTTCAGATAAACCTTTTTCGATTACTGATTGACTCAGCTCGTCGGTGGCAATTGTGAGCTGGTGGTTGATCCAATTATGAACCTTTGAAATACGACCTGATTCGACTGAAATCATCATAATAAAAAATGTAATTAATAATGTTATCAAATCCCCGTAGCTGATCAGCCAGGTATTTTTTATTTTTATATCAAACGGGTGCCTATATTTCAGCATATATTAAAGAGGACTCAAGTTGAAATTTTATAAAAAGCTCTACTCTTCGATTTTCAGAATAATTATCAATACTGGTTTTAGGAAGAAAAGGTCCATAACCGGCAATTGAAAAGATTTTTGGATTTAACCCCGTATTTTCTTGCAGCAGTTTCATAAAAGAATATGATCTGGCTGTACTTAAATCCCAGTTGCTGGTGAATTCCCCAGATTGAACTGGAAGTGCATCTGTATGTCCTTGAATTAATATTTCAAGACTGAGGATTTTATTTTGCTTTTTTAACTTTTTCGAAATCACTTTATTCCATTGTATAAGACTGTCCAATTCAAGATCTTTGATGATCGTTGATAGAGAATGGATATAAGGTATAAAATTATCTGTGATTTTACTCGAGTTTGATCTGAACATGGATTGATTCTCGACGATGGATGGTATAACGAGTCTAACGCCCAATGTGCCAGTATTTTCTACATCGAGCCAATCTAGTTTATGCACCGTTTTTTGAACAACAATTTTCTCAAATATATCACGGGTAAGATTATCTGCAACCTGAAATGTGGATTTGGCATCATGATTTTTCATGGTAACCATCAGTATAAAAAAGGCCAAGACGGCCGTCAGCAATGAGGCATAAGTTATCATCCAGCGATCACCGTCACCGGAAGTAGGCTTAGAAGTATTAATTCCCACTTTCAGACCGGTGAAGTTCTTTGGCGTTTTTATCTAAGAATGTTAGAAGTTTTTCAACCATTTTTAGGTGATGCTCCTTCTGATGGATACTTTGTATTCCCATAATAATCATTTCGTTAATATACATTTCCTCTTCCGTTTTTATTTTCAATTTTCCAGCAATCGGATTAAACACTAAATTTGAAAGTAACACACCATAAAATGTTGTGACCAGTGCGACCCCCATTCCGATCAGAAGATGATTCATCGAATTCTCCATCTGCATTGAATATCCGGTGGCAGAATCGCCATTGGATTGAGATGTCATCATGAGGATGAGTCCCATTACAGTGCCGAGTAAGCCAAATGCAGGAGCATATGTTCCCATATTTTCAAACATTCGCTGTCCAATCGCGTGTCGTCTTGTCATATGGTCTATTTCATTATGAAGAAATTGCAGCAGTTTATTCGTATCTTTTTCGATTGTCATGTATTGAAGACCATTCCTGAGAAATTTGTTTTGAATAGTTGGAATTATCTTTTCCAAAGCGACAATACCCTGCTTCCGGGATGTGATATTAATATCGACCAACGTACTGATAATATCATCATCAGACTCAACTTCTTTTCCTCTAAAAGCCAGTCCGGCTACCTTGAAAAGTTTAAGAATTCTTTTTAATGGGTAATTAATTAATGTTGCTGCTGTCGTTCCACCCAAAACAATTGCTATGCCCTGATAATTAAGAAATGTTTGTGGTATTGTTTTTGTTACACTATCAACCATACCAAAAATAATTAATCCTAATCCAACAATAAACCCAATAATAGTACCTGCATCCATTACAAAATTCCTTTTAACATATTATTAATAGTATTGATTTTATTAACACAACGACTGACCTCGCTCATTTATTAAAATTTAAAGGACTATTCATAAAGCGAAAAGTATCTGATCCTAGCTGATAATTTATCTTTAACTGACTATATCCAATACTCTGAAATTTACTTTTAGGGAGATTAATGTTATCTAACAGTGATTGACTTTAGCTGACAATTGTTAAATACACATCATTATGAACATTCATTCCGTTTTTAAAATATTATTTTTTACTTAAAAATAGTCTTTTTATTTAATTTCATCAGTAATAGCCTAAACAAATTTACTTTGATGAAAATTTACAAAAAACTCAAATATGATTACTAATAATCAATTATAATTTATTGAAGAGATTATTATTTAATCAATTGTATTAAAAACTGTATTTCACTTTAACATAAAAATTATCAT
>JBHHTW010000047.1:0-12662 GCA_046861385.1 Fidelibacterota bacterium
AGTAGTGATTGGTAGCTAGTGATTGGTAACTGGTGATTGGTAACTGGTGATTGGTCATTCGTAAATGGTAAGCAATAACAAGTGGCTGGTTTGTTTTCATGGTTATGAATTTTTTAATTGATTTCTTTGTTTATTGAGATAAGAAATGTAGCCATTAATTTTTTTTACTAATTCATAACCAGATTCTTTGAGATGTTTACATTGATCAGTATTATAATAATTTTCATCGATACAGATATTAAGATCATCAATAATTTCTTCTATTGAACCTCGAGCGATACGACAAAACTGGATTGACTCTTTATAGTGCCAACGACCATGAGCTTCTGCAATATTGTTAGTAATAGATATAACCGCGTCTCTCATTTGGCTTGTTAATTGATATTTTTCTTTTTCAGGTAATTGGTTAACGATTACGTATACTTTTTTTCTGAATTCTCTTGCATTTTGATACACTTGAAAATCATCCAGCATATATCGATCAGGCTCGCTGATAAAATCAATTTCAGATATTTCAATATCTTGATAATCAGCCATTTACAACCTTATCAGTTACCACTCTACCAGCTACCGCTCCACCAGCTACCACTCTACCAGCTACCGCTCTACCAGTTACCACTCCACCAGTTACCGCTCCACCAGCTACCGCTCTACCAGTCACCACTCTACCAGCTACCGCTCTACCAGTTACCACTCTACCAATCACCATCATTCCTCTTCTTTTTTCGAAGCAGCTACCACTTTCTTTTCCATATCTTTTGGCATTTGTTCATAATGACTGAATTCTTCTGAATGTAATGCTCTACCTCCGGTTAAGGATCGTAACGTTGTAGAGTAATTGTAAAGATTTCCCTGGGGAACTTGAGCTTTGATTATTTGCATGGATCCTTCAGACTCCATTCCCATAATTTTTCCTCTGCGTCCGGAGATATCTCCCATGACGTCTCCCATATGATCTTCAGGGACTTTCACTTCAATATTAATAATTGGCTCAAGAATTCCCGGTTGTGCTTGTAAAAAAGCTTCACGAAATGCGTGTTTACCTGCGATTTGGAACGCAATATCTTTTGAGTCCACAGGGTGTTGTTTTCCATCATAAAAATTCACCTTCAAGTCTACGACGCGATATCCGGCAAGCACCCCTTCGGTGCATGCTGCATTTACACCTTTTTCAACGGATGGAACGAAAACACGATCTACGTTCTGCCCAACGAGCGAATTGGAAAACTCCACACCTTCTCCTCTCTTTTTGGGTTCAACTCGCATCCATACTTCTGCGAATTGTCCGGCACCACCACTTTGTTTTTTATGACGGTATTTTGATTCGCCTTTTCCGAAAATAGTTTCACGATACGGAATCTTGGGTTCTTTTAGAGTTATATCAACCCCAAAACGTCTTTTCAATCTATCATGAAGTACTTGCAGATGTAATTCTCCCTGTCCAGAAATAACCGTTTGCTTTAATTCTGAATCAACTTTGTAAATGAATGTTGGGTCTTCTTCGTGAAGCGTAGAGAGTCCGACAGCTACCTTTTCCTCATCTCCTTTGGAGTGAATTTCAATGGCAGCATGAATATTGGGATTAGGATAAACAACATTTTTCAATTTAACTCTAATCCCATTTCCGCAAAGTGTATTGCCGCTATGTGTATCCTTTAATTTGACCACAGCTCCAAGATCTCCCGTTGCCAATTCACCGATATTAGAGCGCTCTTTCCCATTCATTAGAAATAATTGACCGAATCTTTCATTTTGGTCACGGTCCGTATTGTACATGTCCTCCCCCGTACGAACACGTCCGGAATAGACTCTGAAAAATGAAAGTTCACCTACATGACCTTCAGCGATCGTTTTGTAAACAAAAAGTATGGGATCTTTGCCGGAGAGATCTATTATTTGTTCCTCATCGTTGTTGGCATTTAATGCAGAGATCTGTGCTCGATCAACAGGAGATGCTCCATATTTAGATATAAAATCCATAAGCCGAGCCACACCGATATTGGTTGTAGATGCTGTGCAAAATAAAGGAATAAAAGTTTGATTTTGGACGGCGGCATGAATACCGTGGCGCATTTCTTCTTCTGATAGATTGCCTTGATCAAAAAACTTTTCAAGTAATGAATCGTCCGATTCAGCAACATGTTCGATTAAACTTTGATGGAGTTCATTTACTTGGGCTTGAAGATCATCCGGTAATTTCGATTCGGTGTAATTTCCTGATCCATTCAGTTCATATTCAATAAGTTCGCTGCGTAAAACATCAATTACTTTATGAAATCCCGGACCGGTAGTCACAGGCATTTGCATTGGAAAAACATTTTGACCAAACCGTTCTTTACATTGTTTCAAGATATTATTAAAATTGACATGTTCCCGATCCAAACCGTTAACGATGATTATTTTAGGTATTTCATTTTTGGAGGCGTGTTGCCAAATTTGTTCAGTACCAACTTCAACACCATTTACTGCGCTAATCACTACTGCGGCCATATCAACGACCGCCAAGGAGCTCAGTGCTTCTCCAATAAAATCTGCATACCCCGGAGTATCAATTATATTAAATTTTACATTATCCCATTCGGCAACTAAGGGTGTAGCGTGAATAGAAATTTGTCTGGTCTGTTCACCAGGATGATAATCGGAAACGGTGTTTCCATCTTCGATTGTACCCATACGATTAATTTGTTTGCTGTTATAGAGCATTGCTTCACTTAGACACGTTTTACCACTGGCTCCATGGCCAACCAATGCAAAGTTTCTTATATCAGCAGTTGCATATTGTTTCATGATTTCACCTCAAATAATTATGTAATGATTAATAATAAGATTTTATATGGTATGCACCAATAATATGTATTTTAGTTTCGGAGACTGATCTGATTTCAGCAAATCAAGATTTCTAATCAATTATATCTGACATTCACCTCATCGATATATGATCGTAAAGCAGGAACCAAATATTTACCAGATAAATCTTTGACATGGAAAGAAGTCGCCAGCACTTTTAGGCGTTGTTCAATAGGCTTTGATCTATTAATTACGATATATTCCTGATCTTTGAACACACATGATCCACCTTCAAAACTTCCTTTTGAATGCACCAATTTAATATTCAGTTTAACCGCCAATTCTTCAAACATAGTCAATAATATTTCAGGTTTTATGTTCATAATAAATTTGATCGGTCTTTTTCACGCAAATAATTTACAACTTTGCGGACATCTTCCACATTCTCTTTATTCACTACGAGCGTTGCATCTGGGGTAGTAATCACCATCACGTTTTCCAAGCCAATAATTGCAGTAAAATGATTTTCGTTTTGAATAAAATTATTTCTTCCATCTATTACTATACCGTCACCTTTGATCAAATTGCCTTTTGGTCTTTTAGGCATTTCATCGTATACAGCACTCCATGATCCAAGATCATTCCATTTAAATTCTGTCTGAACGACAAATATATTATCTGCCTTTTCCATTAAACCGTAATCAATAGATTCAGGTGCTAAAGAACTCCAGATATCTTGAAATGATTTTTTAGATTTGATCCGTTTTTCAATTTTTATCAATTGACTGCATAACTCTGGCATGTGTATCGCCAGTTGATCCATAAAAACACTTACTTTCCAAACAAACATACCGGCATTCCATAAAAAATCACCGCTATCTATGAATCTTTTTGCAGCATTATAATGAGGTTTTTCTGCAAAGGTTCGAACGGGATATGCATCCATTTTATCCACTTTTGAATCAGCATCAAATTGGATATAACCATAGGCAGACGAAGGATAGGTCGGTTGAATACCAATGGTAACCAATGCTTCCTTTTCAATCGCGATTCTGGCTGCTTGGTTCAGAGCTTTTTCAAAAGCTCGATGACCCACCACCAAATGATCTGCAGGGAAAACTCCCATCACAGCTTCACCGTCAACACTTGCTATCTTCAACGCGGATAAACCGATACAAGGTGCTGTATTTTTACCACTGGGTTCTGGAATAATATTCCTGGGGAGTACTCCAACGATATTTTTTTTAATTGGATTTACTAGATCTGCCCGGGTTGAAATATAGACTACTTCTGTCTTTTTGCATTTAATTAAACGATCCACCGTCATCTGCAGCATGGTATTATTGCCAATTATTTTTAGCATTTGTTTTGGTTTACTTACCCGGCTGTAAGGCCAAAAACGTGTTCCGCTGCCACCAGCCATAACGACACAATGCATTAGTTATTTCTCCAAATAAATTGGGGATAATTCAATATCCCAGTTAGCACGAATTTCAATAGTATCATTTGATACATAAAACCATTCACTGGGTTGAAATGGAAATGCTTTCCCGTGGGAATACGCAAAATTGTTATCTTTGTCTTCAAATAATGAAATAGTATATTTTCCTTCAGGAACATCAATAAATTCAAAATAACCGGCGGAATTTACAACGCTCTTAAATTCCCAGCCGACATTTTCAGTATGATTTATTTCTGCAATAATATTTCCATTAACACCATTAATAATTCCAGAAAGTCCTCCATATCCCTGCTCTTGATTTGTTGAGATTTTAATCGTAGTAATTGAATCTTTTAGCATATATTTTATATTTCCGCTATCCAAATTATTGATGTGAAAAGTATAGGAAGATTTAGGCTTCCAACCTTCCTTCGGAACGATCATCATACTCATTGGCGTTGTTATATTCCTTTCAAATAATACATCTATTGAATCATTGAATAATAGAGCTGCATCATATTTATTAAGAATATTATTCCCAACAGGTCTTGAAAAAATAAACTCTAAGGGCGGTCCGGTTTTATCGGGAGTAACTGAAACTTCAGGATCTGGTTTGATCAATGAAAAAGAATTTGTATCAATCATAGATGGAATGGATACATTCACACTTGATGAATCCAATATTACTAAATTATTTAATCGGATCCCTGAAAAAGAAATAGATTCTTTTGGTCTGTTCAATGAATCATTTGTAGTAACTACAACTGCTTTAAGATCGTCAGGGCTTATAAACCAATCCAATTCCTTTGATCCAATTTTAAGGTTTGAAAAAGATATTTCCTGGGAAAGTTCCTTATTAAAATAAATCTTACCCCAATCCCAATCATTCCATTCACCTCGTAATAAGCGTAATGGTTTTTCCTCCAGATGAAGCTTCAAGTGAATACCTGTCTGCAGAGAATCCAGAATGATTCTTGCCGTTGATGAAACACCGTGAGCCATCCGGAAAGGATCTAATTTCGCACCTGCAACACCTCTGTCAATGGCAAGTATCTGATAGGAACCGGGAGCTAAATAATTAAATGCAAAAGAACCATTATCCGCTGCTTCAGAAATATAATCCGGCGATGATAACAATATCGTATCACTGCCGTCATCATGGAATAAATAAAGGGCAGCTGACTGATCCGCATACACGTTTCCAGTGATACTTCCATTATCAATATTCTCACCGAAACTGTATGCCAATTGAAAGGATTTGGATAGTTCAACGCCATGTTCATCCTTTATTTCCCTACTCAACGTTAATACAACTGTTATATCAGTATTTATATCTTCCGGGAGTGTGATGATAATTTTTTTGCCTTTAAAGTTTAATCCAAGCTCTCCTATTAAAACAGGTGCGATTCTAATTCCTTTTTCAAAACTTTTTTCATCCATATATTCAGAAAATGACAGTACAATCTCATGGGAAGAAAGTCCAACGGTTCCACTGGGCGGATCGGCAGACAGCAACTCCGGCGGCGTAGAGTCCTTCGCTCCACCACCGGGTAGGCCGAGAGCTGCGCATTGCCATGCGATTAAGGCTGATAAATAATATATTACTAAGAAAAATTTAAGCTTCATCGGAAGGATTTAAATTTACGGGAATTTCACCATAATAGGTCATTTCCTTTAAAGAAATATTGGTTTTTATACAATGAATTTGGACGCCGTGCTCATGGGCAGTTTTTAATGCTCTGGCAAATTCAGGATCACGATTCCACATGGGTCGAAATTCATCTGCATCCGCTCGCTGGCACACAAATAGGATTCTTGATTTTATACCCTGGCCGGATAATTTTGTTAATAGTTCGGCATGTTTTTTACCCCGGAGTGTCACCGCATCGGGAAATTTTGCAATTCCATTTTTTACAAATGTAACAGATTTTATTTCAGTGTACACGGTATTATGATGAGAATCGGAAAAAATAAAATCAATTCGATGGTTCTCAATTTTAAACTCTGATCTAATAAGAGTCCAATGATTGAACAATGGAATTGAAGTATAATCTTGTTTTACAAAATGATTGGGCAAAGTGCTGTCTAATGAAACCAATACACCATTGTTTTCAACCATCACCGTAGAAAATTTTGTTTTTCGCTCAGAATTGTCAGGCGCAGGGCGTACATAAACAACGGCTCCCGGGAAAAGTAATTCCTGAAGCCTTCCGGGATCAGGCAAATGGCATTTAATGATCTTCCCCTCCAATGCGACCATCGTAATAAATCGATTCGGACGTTCGATAAATTTACCTTTTATTAGTGAGCCGGGTATTTTCATGGGTCGGAGTTTAGACCTCATTATTCGTAAATTCAATTTATGCGTTTAGTTTCAACCCATTTAAATCATATTTCAAATGAATCTAAATCTTTTTATTTTAGTCAATTCAAATCCACCTACGTTGGAGATCTGAAACAGAACTCCCCACTATTCCAGCAGGAGAAAAAGTGATTATTGATCCCAAAATTCAATCTATTAAGGACAATTATAAATTAATGATCGGAGCCATCGTACCTCGCCCCATCGCCTTCGTTTCTACAAAATCAAGTAACGGAATTGATAATCTAGCGCCGTTCTCATTTTTTACCGGAGTCTGTTCTAATCCGGCCACCATTGCATTTTGTCCGGCTCGCCGCGGAAAGAATGGAGAAATGAAGGATACCCTGATCAATATTAGGGATACGGGTGTTTTTGCACTCAATATTGTTAGCGAATCATTTGCCCAGGCGATGGTGACTACAGCCAATGAATTTCCACCTGAAATAAGTGAGTTTGATGAATCCGGACTCACTCCGGTTCAATGTGAAAAAATAGACGTAATGCGTGTGAAGGAATCAAAGATTTCCTTTGAGTGCAAATTGAACCAAATTATTGAAGTGGGCAATGGGGACCCCGGAAGTGGCGCATTAGTCCTTGGAAGCATTATTCTTTTTCATGTCGCTGATGAAATTTATCAGGACGGTCGTATTGATTTGGAGAAACTTCAACCCATTGGACGTCTTGCGGGGAATATGTACATACGTTCAACGGTTCCATTTGAAATTATTCGTAAAAAGAATCCTGAATAAAATTGAAGAAATCTCTGCCAGAACGCATCTACAAAGCTCAATGTTTTGGGAATGTAGAACCCATCGAATACATGACTCCCTACCCAAGCCTTGCCGCTCTGGTGGAAGGTCAAAATATCAAACACCATGGAAAAATGCTCTATGCAGACTTGGACATTACCAACTTGGATTTTTATAAATATGTCCAACAAATTGCAAACTGGCTGACCGAAAAGGGTCTCAAATCCAAACAGCGTGTCCAGGTTTTTCCACAGGAATATCCCCTGACCGAAATGCTGGTGTTTGGTATCTGGACTGTTGGCGCATCAGTGATACTGTCAGAAAATAATGAAGATACAATTTATGATTTTCTCCAACCAGATATGATTATAGATAATCATATTTCCATGGACTATTTTATGGATCAGAAAAATACCTATGATCCGGTTTATAAACCATTTTTAGGCGATGAAGCAATGGTGTTCGTAAAAGACGGAAAAGGAATTCGACTATCTCATTATAATCTTTTAGTTAATGCTAATGATGTGCAACGGAAACTGAATTTATACGATGACGGTAAATTTTACGTTCAGTTAGAACCGAATAGCACTGCCTGGGTTGTTTTGCAGGCTATTTTTCCATTATATACAGGAGCTCCATTGACAAAAAATAATCCGGATCTGACTATCGGTCTTAATGATGCCGACTACATCGTTGATTTCAACTGGAAAGAAATAAAAAATTCAAATCACATTTACATTTTACCTGAAAATACGGCAGTTCTTTCTATCGGGAACAGAAGTCTGCAGATGACCAACTATCTATTAGATAATCATAAATTATCTTTGAACGGCCACTCGGTTATGATGGGTTATACAGATGATAAAATAAACGAAGAAGTCTTTATGGGAGAATCTCTCATTCTGCATTTGAATCAATAACTATATCAGAAATTATATTCTCCGCCAGAAATGTTAACTGATGGCTTTATAAAAAAGAAAATGACCGTCCCGGAATCTTGACCTTCCGGGACGGTACAATCCATTATTGCTTAAAAACGCTTTTATTCCAATATTTATTCCGTAAGCCTTAGTTGGTTCCTGACTCAATCTGAGCAGAAACAATGGAACTAATTATAATTAATAATAAGCATTTTCACTTTTATTTTTTCTCTTATGTTTTTTCTTTTTTAGATTTATTTCAATCAAAATTTGTAATAAAATGCGATAAAGGGTCTTTGAAAATGTATACCAATTCTGAATTTCTCATTATAAGCATAGATAAATCCAAAATCAAAATCAATGTCTGTTACTTCTTCGTCTTCAAAGTATTCCAGAGTTGACATCCAATAAGGATCCCAGAATACTTCAAAAATGAGTTTTAAATTTCGCCGAGCATCTGCATTAAAAGCATAATACGCCCTGGGCAGTAGGTCATAACCCCTGTAAGAAGTTAAAGATAGACCAATGGTATGATTAATCCGCCCATGCCCTGATTCCCTTATACTTGAAATCGTGTAAGCTCCAAAAATTTCCCACCAAATATGGCTTCCTATAAAACCTGATTCATAATAAGCGTTTTCAATTACGCCATCGCCATCCAAATCTTCTTCTATAAATTCTGATCCAATTCTTACATATTGTGTTTCGAATCTCTTTCCAATTGAATCAACTCCATTTTCATTATAATACACTTCTGGCGCATCCCACGTCTTGAGTTCATATTTATTGGGAAGACCACGCATATGAAAATGGCCTCCGATTGAAAATGCCTTCTCAGACTTAAGATTACCTTTTTTATATATCATAAACTTGGGGCGAAAATTTAAATCTCCGATAAAATATCCTCCCCAATTAGATGTGATGTGTAATTGATCTGTGAGTCCATAACCCCAGGAAAGGCCGCTCAAATATAGGACATTGTTTTCTAAGGGATAACCGGTAGGATCAAAAAATATATCAATCAAGCGTTCTTCACCATAATACCAACGGCCTGCTTCTCCTTGTCCGGGGCGGGAAAATTCATTCCTTTTTTTTCCTTGTGGACGAAAGTCTAATCGCTCAATTTTTTCATGGTCAATAAAAACTTCTCCAAATTGTGCTTTTACGGTAATACCCTCTTCATTTTCAGATAAAATGATTCCCCGAAGTTGATCACCGGATTTTAGGAAAATATAAACTTCTTCAGGTTTAACGTCCGTCCTTTTTATGGTGATTTCACCAAATGAAGTTCCGACAGTAAAGGTAGAATCTGATTGGGATATAACGGTACCGGTCACTTTATCACCGGATTTCATATAAAAGGTTTTCTCCTGTGGAAAACCACTTCCAACCATAAGAATAATTATTAATAATAATTTATTCATGGTGATGATTGTCTCTCCCTGGGATGAGACAAAGACCGTAATATTTGGTTTTCATTGGAATTATACTTCTGTAATTCATATTACTTGAATAATATTACAGAATATATTAATTTTATTCAAGAATAATTTATGAATACGACTACAGTACAAAAAATAATATCAGATGTAATGGCGGATCATGGTTTTCGTCATAAGTATCAGGTGGCGAAATATTTTGGCGTAACCCCTCAGGCAGTAAGCACTTGGCTTACCAATGGGAATATGCCATCCAAGCATATTTTAAAGTATCAATCTGAGTTAGCCAACAATAATCCTTTACCGACCCCTGCAGCCATTTCCGGTGAAAAATCTATAAGCCAATTAAAATCTGTTATTGATTATCTCATCACGGAGAACATAACGCTCAAAAATCAAATCGCTCGTTTAAATCAAGATTTGGAAAACCTTCGGTCATCAAAGGGGAAAGGCGATCTGATCGAAAAAATAAATGCAGAAACTTTATACATTTCAGGACGCATATCAGATGGTGTTATTACTGATATTCAAGGCAACTGGCCACAGCTCATGGGATATAATGAAAAGGATTTGATGGGACATAAATACGATCGGGAGGATTTGATTCACCCCGATGAATTTGAGCGAACTAAAAGACACCAGCGAATATTAAGGAAATCTGAAGGGATAAAAGAGACCCGATTCAGTACCATTCAGCGCTGGAAACATGGAAAAACCGGCCAATACATCATGCTCAGCATGGTTTGGTATGCGAATATCGAAAATGATCTGATAGATATTGTTGCCAAACCAATTGATTCAGTTATGGACTCTAATTATATCTCAGTTTAATTTTTGTTGTGATATAACATATACTTTGCTGTTTCGTAAATACCATCTGACATTTTTTTAAACAGCATGGTTTCTTCAGGATAATCATTCTTCACATCTATTCCCGGCTCGTCTTTCTTCAGGTTATGAAATTCCATTCCGGAACCATTGCGAAAAATTCTCAGGTAATAATCTTTGTTTAGCACCCCATAACTACTTGGGGATATTTTTTTATTGACAATAAATGCAAAATCTTTTTCACTCTTTAGAATGTCCCTACCCAATGTTTTATTGGTGAAGTCAATACCGCTTAGGCCTGCGACAGTTGGCATCAGGTCAGCCAGTCCGCTGATAATTTGAATCCTTTGCGCCTGAATGTCTAATCCAGGAGAATAAATTATTAGGGGGACATTATATGATCTTAATCTTAGAGCATAATCATCCGGTGACATGTGCTCAGCTTTTGGATCTGCATTGCCGTGATCACCAAATAATACAAAAATCGTATTTTCGTAATAATCAGACTTTTCAGCCATGTTGAAAAATTGACCTATTGAATGATCCAGAAAACGCATGGCATTGAATTGATCTAAAGAACTGAATCCTGCTTTTCTTAATAACTTTTCTTCCGCCTCCTTCATTTCAAAACCATCATTGTCTTCCGGAATAGAATATGGTCTGTGATTTCCGGCAGTTTGTACAATAGCAAAGAATGGTTTTTCATCTTCTCGATTCGAAAATAAATCGTGAGCCTCTCGAAATAAGTCCAGATCGGAAATTCCCCAAACATCCAATCTCGGTCTGTCAAAATCTCCTAATTCAGAAATTTTCATATCTTTTAAATTATTGGTTATTAAACTGCGGATATTGGCCCAGCTCGCGCTGCCTCCCATGAGGAAATATTTATTATGATTTTCAAATTGTGATATGATACTGTACTGATCACGAATGAGTGGATTTCTAGAGGATGTTTTAGTCCGGGCTACGTCCGGTATGCCCGTAAACATTGTAAATAACGATCGGGAAGTACTCACCCATGGAACATAAAATTTGTCAAAAAATAATCCCTGACCGGCTATTCGATCTAAATTGGGTGTCGGATTGAATGGATTTCCCATCATCCCCATTCGATTTAGTCCCACAGATTCCATGAAAATAATTACCACATTCGGAGTAGGGTTATCGGTTTTATCTGATTTGACATGTCTGGTAAAATTCAAACTTTCAATATCCGGTTTGTCAACTCCCAGCCAATCAGAAATCAATGGATAATATTCGCGCACTTTTTCCTCATCATAATCTGCTTCACTAAACGAAGCAGTGTCATAAAAGTACAGAACAGGATTTAGGGCCAATGCAGAGACAAATGGATCCGGATTAAAAAATGCATCACTCCAAAACAAAGCGTATTGGGAAAATGTTCCCCACATGCTGAAGAAATAAATCAATCCACCCAAAATTATTCCAGTCGTTTTTGAAGAAGCATCAAAATATTTTGGCTGTTTAGTTACGGTCTTTCTAACTATGATATTGTGCAATTTTATCCAGCTTATCCAAAGTATCCCCAAAATAAAAACAATCAAAACAACCGGGTAGCTTTCCCAAACCACCTGGAATGATATGGCTGGATTTTCCATCAAACTTAATGCAGTTATATCCACCCGTTGCTGGAGATATGAATAATGCCCAAAGTCTGCTGTGTAGAAAATAACAGCGACTGCAATCAATATAGCATAAATCCATTTTCCAACTATTCGTATTCGTGATGAACGACCCATATTTACGGTCGGAATTATGGACAGGATCAATAAAGGTAATGAAATCAATATGGATAAGCGGAGGTCAAAACGAGCACCCATCCATAAAGCGCGTGAAATGTCATCGGTAGTGACATCAGCAGCTGTATTTGAGAATGTATAATAGAATCCGATCCGAAATAAAACAAACAGGACCCACGACAGCCCAACCACTCCTAACAAATAGCGCAATCGTCGGGAGCGGAGAAAGAGGAAATTCATTATACTTCTATCCTCATTAATTCACCAGCTTTGCAATAGTACGGATTCGATTGAAAAGAAGTTTTAGAGTAGTATTGAACATAAAACGTAAATATGTAAAACGTAAATCGCGCTTCTTTACATAATTACGTTTTAA
>JBHHTW010000048.1:0-12485 GCA_046861385.1 Fidelibacterota bacterium
CTTATCCCCAATTACCCATAACCAGTTACCATTCACCAGTAACCAATAAGGGTGAGCGATGGGACTTGAACCCACGGCCTCCTGGGCCACAACCAGGTGCTCTAACCAGCTGAGCTACGCCCACCATATTCTTTCATTTTCCCCAAATAAAGCGGGCGAAATTACTGGCGATTATTGACTCCTCCAAATGCTATTCACACAGGCATTATTCATATGAACTTCCGTAAGTTTACCCATGCGACTTTTACCCCGCTACATAGCCAGAGAGCTCATAATGCCTTTTGTGTATTCATTGTTGATGATCGTATTTATACTTTTTATCAATTTTTTCCTGCGCGCCATCGATCGCTTCCTGGGGAAAGGGCTTGATTTAAGAACGATACTGGAATATCTCTTTCTTAATTTAGCATGGATTGTTGCATTGGCAGTTCCTATGGCCATCCTCATTTCAACTTTAATGACGTTTGGACGCTTATCTGAAGATAATGAAATCAATGCCCTTCGATCTTCAGGAATCAGTTATTTAACCATCCTTCTTCCCGCTATACTTTTTGGAACCATTGTGTGTGCCTTATTAATCATCTTTAACACAAGTATCCTGCCAGAAATGAATTTTAACGCACGACTGCTTGCAGGAGACATACGTAAAATGCGCCCCGGATTAGATATTGAGCCCGGACATTTTATCGACAATATTCCCGATTATTCTATGATCATTCGCGGTAAAAATGGTGAGTTGATGGAGGATGTACGCATTTTTAGTAAAGAGAGAAAAAAAATACAGACAAGTATTTATTCTGAAACGGGAAAACTCTCCATGATTGATGATGCTATAATTCTCACACTTTTCGATGGAGAAATTCATGAGTTGGATTTTGAAAATTATAATAATTATCGTCGCATTAGTTTTGATAAACATGTGATTGCTATCCCTGCAGATGATCTGTTATTGAACCGGCGGGATACGGCCAACCGATCCGATAGAGAAATGACATTAGATATCATGTTTGAAAAACGAAATAAATATGAAGAGCGAAAACGTCGGGTGGAAAAAAGATTAAATACATCCATCAAAAAAGTACTTGGTCAGGATATTTATCCTGAAACATATATTCAAACTAAAAAACTACTAAATGTTTTTAAAGAACAGCTCAAACTAGATACCACTCTTACTGCTGCACAATTTAAATTAAAAGAACGGCGAGTGCGAAGTTTGGAGCGACAAGGAAAAAATGAATTTCGGTTAATAGAAACGTATAAACGGAATTGGAATAAGTATTCTGTAGAAATACATAAGAAATTCTCCCTTCCAGTTGCTTGTATATTATTTGTTTTGGTTGGTGCGCCTCTAGGAACCCTATCAAAACGGGGTGGTTTTACAGTTGCAATTACACTGGGATTCGGATTTTTTCTTATCTATTATATTTTTCTTATTGGCGGCGAAGAAATTGCCGATCGTAACTATGTCTCTCCTCTTGTTGGCATGTGGGCACCCAATGTGCTCCTTCTGATATTTGGATGGTATCTTACCCTGCACGCTGTTAGAGAAAGAGCCCCATTTACACTTAAATTCCCATGGACTAAGAAAGAAGATAGTGATGATACCGAGTGAGATAATTACTGCTAAAACCCAAGGAAAATCCATACCGGAAAATGATCTTTATGAATTCATAAGCGGATATGTAGAGGGCAGTATTGATAATCCAACCATGACTGGATTACTCAGAGCCATTTTTGACCAAGGTATGTCCAATGAGGAAATTTATACCATGGTGGATATCATGATTCATTCAGGAGAACAGATGAATTTTGAGCATGTCAGTGGTTATGTATGTGATAAACACAGTATCGGCGGTGTGGGCGACAAAACATCTTTGGTCATTGCTCCCTTGTTAGCCAGCGCTGGTTTGGTTTTACCTATGATAGCCGGTCGCAGTTTGGGTCACACCGGCGGCACCCTGGATAAACTGGAAACCATTCCAGGATTTAGCGCAGATATTCCTCTGGATGAATTTCAAAAACAGGTACGGGAAAATGGGTGTGGAATTATGGCCCAAACCAGTGAAATTTGCCCGGCAGACGGAAAAATTTACGCGCTTAGAGATGTGACTGGGACGGTCGCATCTATCCCCCTGATTGTCAGTTCAATTATGAGTAAAAAGATTGCTGAAGGAATCAAAGGCTTGGTTCTGGATATCAAAGTTGGCAGTGGTGCATTTCTACCAACGCTTGATAAAGCAACCGAATTGGCAGAAATGCTGAAAAATGTGGGGGAATATTTTGGAGTAACAACTGATTTAGTTTATACCAATATGGATCAACCGCTAGGGACATACGCAGGAATGTGGTGCGAAGTACAAGAAAGTATGGAATGCCTGCAGGGAAACGGTCCGAGTGATACAATAGCAGTTTGTTTGAAATTGGCATCAAAACTCATGATCCAATCCGGAAAAGCAAAAGATGAAACTCATTCAAATGATATATTGAATGGACTCATTGAAGACGGAACTGCCTATGAAAAGTTTGAAGAAATTGTGATAGCACAGGGAGGTAATTTAAATAACATCCAAAATAAACCGAATTTTCTAATTGAAGTACCTGCGAAAGAAGATGGAATTATCCAATCTATGAATACAACACAGATCGGCTGGGGACTTGTAGATATGGGGTGTGGACGGAAGCATCAGAACGATATTTTAGACCCATCCGCCGGTTTAGAATGTCATCGAAAAATAGGTGATGCAGTACAAGCAGGCGAAAAACTCTTCACTTGTTTTTGTCATGATGAAAATAAACTAAAATCCGGTGTAAAAAAAATCTCAGATGCAATCACCATTGGATATGATCAGGTAAATCTTCCATTATTTTATCATTAAGAGATTTAATCCGCAGAACAGGGATTTCTCTTTTCGATAATGTAATCTGTTTCCCGAAGTTTTCTTGTACACCGAAGAGCCATTCCGCCAAAATTGTTCATGAGACTCTCCTTTAGCGAGGTTGAAGAGCAAAGAAAAACCATTGCGGAGCTAATATACTAATTTCTATGAACTGAACACAATTTTGTTGGTTCTGTTCCAGATATAAACACTTCCGTTTCCACAGGGCATAAACCAGTTGGTTTATTTTTTGTGACTTGGCATATTTTCATTTCAATTATACGTTCAGGCCGTTCAAACTCATTCCTTTTATAATCAAGAGTATCATGGCTATCGCGCATAAACCGTGCCCATGCCGGAAGCGCTGCACGACTCCCGTCTGATCCCTTTCCCAGACTCACCTGAGGATCATCTACCCCAAACCAAACTCCCGCAGCAATATTGGGTGAAAAACCAACAAACCAAGCATCCGTCCATCCTTGGGTTGTACCTGTTTTCCCGGCGGCAGGATGGTAAAAATGATATTTCCAACGGGCAGATCCACCCGTACCCCGATCCAAAACTGTTTGTAATAAACTCGTCATCATATAGGCTGTTTCAGCGCTTAAGACTTCTTCTTGATGGGGTGAGTATTCCCGAATTACATTCCCAAATTTATCTTCGATTCGTGTGATTCCAAATGGAGTAGAATACACACCTTTATTGGCAAACGTCGCATAAGCTGACACTATTTCCAATAAATGGACTTCTGATGTTCCAAGTGCGATGGCGTCAACCGCGCGTATATCCGTTGAAATACCCATTCTGCGTGCTGTTTGTTTTACTGCTTCAGCCGGAACGATTTCCTGCACCATTCTGACAGATATTAAATTCAATGACCGGCGCAATCCTTCCCGAATAGTTGTTAACCCCCCTGAGCTTCCGTCATAGTTTTGAGGCATCCACTTCACCCACACACCATCCGCATTCCTCACATTCAAAACAACAGGTTGATTCAATAACTGCCTCGTTACCGGTACTCCGTTATCTATTGCTGTTGTATAAACAAATGGTTTAAACACGGATCCCGGTTGCCGCAACGATTGGGTTGCGCGGTTAAATTGATCAGTATAATCAGGTCGGCCTCCCACTAATGCCAGGATCTCCCCTGTGCGGGTGTCCAAAGCAATAAATGCAGTTTGGACTAATAATTTATCCCGGAGGTCTTCATAGAGCGCCATCTCCTGCTCCATCATCATTTTGACAGTATCTTCAGGATAAATACTTAAGTAGGCTAATTTGGAAAATTCTTCCTCATTTCTAAATAAGCGCTGATTTAATCTTTCCTGATTATCTATAACGGATTTGAAAACGGCATCTTCCGCTATCCTTTGCAACCTGGAATCCAAGGTGGTATAAATCTTCAGACCATCCCGGTAAATATTTACACCTAGATTATCATCTTCCTGTTCCATAAAACGACGAATATATTCTGTAAAATAAGGCGCCGTTCCCTGCGATTGTTCCTGCAAAATATAGTCCAATAACCGTGACCGGGCTTCGGTATATTCTCCCTGGGTGATGTATCCCTGATCCCGCATAACCCGAAGAACCACATTCCGTTTAGTGAGCGCCCTATCCGGATGACGTATTGGTGAATATCGAGCCGGCGCCGGCAATAAGCCGACCAGTAATGCACATTCATCTAATAATAATTCATTTGCCTGCTTACCAAAAAACCGTTTTGCTGCTGCTTGTACGCCATAGGTTCCATGTCCAAAATGAACACTATTCAAATACATCTCCAGTATTTCATCTTTGGTATATGTTCGTTCAATCAGGATGGCTGTAATGACTTCTTTGATTTTCCTTGTAATGGTTTTTTTGAAACCGATATTATCGTAAAGATTTCGTGCCAATTGTTGAGTGAGTGAACTAAACCCTGAGCTGTAACTCATGGTAATTGTATTAATGATTATTGCCCTGAAGACATCCCGGAGAGAAATACCCCAATGGCTATAAAATCGTTGATCTTCTTTCGCAATGACTGCGTAGCGCATATACATGGGAATCTGATCTAATTCCACAAATACACGTTTTTCGTAATAAAGTTCATTTAACAGTGTACCATCGGCAGAATAAATACGTGTGACCAGATCAGGATCATAATTTTCCAACTGCTCAATTGAAGGTAGATCAACGGACAAGTAAAAAATATAAGCCAGAATTAATATCATTCCCGTAAAAATGATATAAATACAGTGTTTAACGATGCGTACCCAGGATTTCATGGGGATGAATTTAGTGATGGATTAGAAAACGTAATTGAGGAATTGAACGGTGTCGGAAAAAAACTGTTCCAATCTGATCAGTTTATTTTTTTCGGTGATAGCATCATTTCAGGTTTTACTAATCTATCAAAATCCTCTCCACTCATATAATCCAATTCAATGATTGCTTCCCGGAGTGTTTTATTTTCTTTGTGTGCTTTTTTTGCCACTTTTGCAGCCTTGTCATATCCAATATGAGGATTCAGCGCCGTCACCAACATAAGAGAATTATGCAGGTTTTTATGAATACGATCCTCATTGGCTGCAATACCTTCTACACAATTATCTGCAAAGGAAACCGCTACATCTGCCAGTAATCGAATAGATTGCAGAATATTAAAAGCCAATACAGGGCGATATACATTCAATTCAAAATTCCCTGAAGCGCCGGCCATGGTAATGGTTACATCATTCCCGATCACTTGCGTGCATACCATAGTCACAGCTTCCGCCTGTGTGGGATTAACTTTGCCCGGCATAATGGAACTGCCCGGTTCATTCGTCGGCAAAATAATCTCACCAATTCCCGACCGGGGTCCGCTTCCCAGCCAACGAATATCGTTGGCAATTTTATTCATGGAAGCTGCAACTGTTTTTAACGCCGAGGATAATTCAACGATACTATCTTGAGCGCCTAATGCTTCAAATTTATTCGGGGCAGTTATAAATGGAAGTCCGGTAAGTTTTGCAATTTCGTTCGCTGAAGCATCTGAAAATCCTTCTACTGAATTGATCCCCGTTCCGACAGCCGTACCTCCCATAGCGAGTTCATAGCAGTGGTTTAAGGCATTTTTTATACGTATAATTCCGTGTTCAACTTGAGAAGCATAACCGGAAAATTCCTGACCTAAACTTAGTGGTGTGGCGTCTTGCAAATGGGTGCGTCCGAGCTTAACAATGTTTTTAAATTTTTCACTTTTTTTAACCAATGAATTTTGGAGATTTTCCAGTGCCGGAATTAATTGGTGGGTGGTGGATTCCACTGCTGCAATATTAATTGTTGACGGAAAAGTATCATTAGTAGACTGGGACATATTTACATGATCGTTGGGATGAACAGGATCTTTACTCCCAAGTTTACCTCCCATCATTTCAATAGCCCGGTTGGCAATGACCTCATTCACATTCATATTTGTTTGAGTACCGGAACCGGTTTGCCAAACCACTAAGGGGAAGTGGTCATCAAGTTTTCCTTCAATCACTTCATCTGCTGCTGCTCTAATAATATTAGCCAATTTTGAATCAAGGGTGCCAAAAGATTCATTCACAGTAGCGGCAGCTTTTTTTAAAATTCCGTATGCGCGAATAAAATCTCTGGGAAAATGTTCAGAGCCAATTTTGAAATTTTGAAGTGATCGCTGTGTTTGGGCTCCCCAATATTTATCATTTGATACTTCTATTGAGCCGATACTATCTATTTCAGTGCGAACGGACATTTATTCTACCTCCCAGGTGTCTCCTGAAGAAAGCAATTCCTGGACAGATCCCCTGCCCCTTAATGAAAGTGCCTGATCAATCTGTTTAGTAACCAAATCATCATATTTTGGAGCATCTACAGCGTAAAGCACACCGATAGGGTCGGGAAATTTATCTTGATATGTAAAATTCGCAAGCATTGATGCAATAACATAATCGTTTTCATTATGAACCAAAACGTCGTCCACAGAGTATTCTCCATTCAAATCGATAATTTCCGGTACATATCCCACCAATCGTATTCCTTTTTTCCTGTCCGCGCCAAATAACAAGGGTTTACCATTTTCAAGCCAAAGAACTTTATCCATTTTTGTTGTTTTATCTGTCATCGGTGCATAAGCCCCGTCATTAAATATCAAACAGTTTTGATAAATTTCTAAAAAGGAGGTACCTTTATGTTCATAAGATCTTTCGAGCATTAACTGCAAATGTTTTGTTTCTCGATCAATGGTCCGGGCGACAAATGTTGCATCAGCGCCTAATGCAAGTGATACAGGATTAAACGGTCTGTCAAGGGATCCAAAAGGTGTTGATTTTGTTATTTTCCCCACTTCAGATGTCGGAGAATACTGACCTTTGGTTAATCCATAAATACGGTTATTAAATAGCATAACATTAATATCCAAATTGCGGCGCAACAAATGAATGGTATGATTCCCTCCAATGGATAATCCGTCTCCATCCCCGGTCACAACCCAAACAGACAGTTCAGGATTTGCAATTTTAACACCGGAGGCGATGGCGGCTGCACGGCCATGAATTGTATGAAAACCAAATGTGTTCATATAATATGGGAATCGGCTTGAGCAGCCTATACCGGAAATAAATACAATATTTTCTCTATTAATATTAAGATCGGGAAATACTTTTTGCGTCCGCGATAAGATTGCGTAATCTCCGCAACCTGGACACCAGCGTACTGCCTGGTCCGATGCAAAATCCATTCGTGAATATTTTCTCGATTCTATCGTTTTCGCTTCAGCCATTATTTGCTTCCCAATAATTCATTTACTTTTTTAATGATCCGCCCTTTACCTATTGGCTTACCTCGTACCAAATTTAATCCCTTTGCATCGACTAAATATTCAGCACGAATCACTTTTATTAATTGCCCTAAATTGATCTCTGGAATTAGGATTTGGTTGAAATTCTTTAATATTTCTCCCAAATCACTGGGTAATGGATTCAACCATCGTAAATGTACATGGCTTACAGATTTTCCTTCTGCCTGTAAATCTTCAGTCGCTGCAAGACACGACCCTTTTGTCCCCCCCCAGCTTAGCAACAATAATTCACCAGTATCTTTACCAAATATTTTGGTCGGCGGAATATCTTGAACGATATTATCAACTTTCCTCTGGCGCGTATGTGTCATATGAAGATGATTATCAGGGTCGTGGCTTACAATTCCGGTAATATCTTCTTTTTCCAAACCACCAATCCGATGTTCCAACCCTTTTGTCCCAGGGATCGCCCACGGACGAGCCAATGTCCCCTTCGATCTCATATAGGGCATAAATTGTCCATCAATGAGATTTGATGTGTCAGCAAATTTAACTTTAATGGGACTCAAATCGTCCACATTTGGAATCAGCCAAGGTTCTGACCCATTTGCGAGATACCCATCTGTAAGAACGAATACCGGCGTCATATATTTTAAAGCGATTCTACACGCCTCATAAGCAACGTAAAAACAATCGCCCGGTGTGGCAGGAGCAATCACTGGTATCGGAGCTTCCCCGTTGCGTCCATAAAGTGCTTGAAACAAATCTGCTTGTTCTGTCTTGGTGGGCAAACCCGTGCTGGGGCCTCCCCGCTGAACATTTACAATGACCATGGGAAGTTCTGCAATAACTGCTAAACCTAAGGCTTCTCCTTTCAGAGCGATTCCCGGACCCGAAGAAGCCGTAACAGCAAGATTCCCGGCGAAAGCGGCACCAATAATAGATGTCATACCGGCAATTTCATCTTCAGCCTGAAATGTTTTTACATTATGATGTTTTAACGCAGAAAGAGTATGCAGAATATCACTGGCAGGTGTGATTGGATACCCGCCAAAAAATAAAGGCAGTTTTGATTTTTCAGCAGCAGCCACTAATCCGAATGTTAGTGCGTAATTCCCAACAACATTTCTGTATTTTCCAGGAGGCAGATCTGCTTTAGATACTTGATATCGTGTAGTGAATATTTCAGCCGTATCTCCATAATTATATCCGGCATTCAAAGCTCGAACATTTGCCTCAACCAACTCAGGCCTTTTGGCAAATTTCTTTCTTAACCACTCTTTCGTTGAATCCAATGGTCTGTCAAAAATCCAGAATAGAAGCCCCAGCGCAAACAAATTTTTTGTTCGTTGTACTGTCTTAGATGAAATACCCATATCAGCGCATGCTTCTGAAACGAATTTATTCATATCAATAGCAAATACATTAAAATAATCAACTAACGTTTCATCCTCTAGTGGATTTGATTCATATCCTGCAAAAGTCAAATTCTTTTTTGTAAAAGAAGCTGTGTTGCAAATAAGCATACCACCCGGTTCTAATTCACTACGATGGACTTTTAACGCGGCAGGATTCATGGCAACTAATACATCCACCTTATCCCCAGGGGTATGAATATTTTTTGAACTGAAATGTATTTGAAATGCGCTCACGCCTGCGAGTGAACCAGCAGGAGCACGGATCTCCGCCGGGTAATCTGGTAATGTGCTTAAATCATTTCCAACAATGGCAGTCGCTTCAGTAAATCGTCCGCCGGTAAGCTGCATCCCATCCCCGGAATCCCCGGCAAAACGAATGACCACATCATCAATAGTTTTTAGTGTCTTACTCATGAAATATATTGATCTGAATATTAAGAATTAAATATAAAACGACCAGAAATTATTGGGTCCACTTGGAGGTTAATAGTGTTGATTTCAATCGATTATATTACCTGTGCGAAATCAAATTTACCAATGTGTTTATACGTAAATCAATTGGATTAGTAGCAGATTATGATGTCGATGAGAAATTGCACTTTATCGCCTATCGCCGTAAACTTGGCGTACTTCTATGAGTCCTAAGCATAATCCGAGTCAACTATCTATCTTCCCGGAGCTATCCGGGGATGTATCTTCACCGTCTATTGCCACCATCCCTGAATTCGATAAAGCACTGGGTAATTTAATTAAAATGAGCGATCTTGGGGCATTCATCCAAATTAATATCCATGGTATCGATAAATCTTATTCCCTGAATCTAAATGAGATCCAAATTCCCCCCGATTTTCTCCAGAAGAAGACAACGTCAATAACTGTTCACTTATTTTCTAATGAAATTAAGAATGATCTGAAAAATTTAACCTACGATTTGAAATCATTTTTTAATCCAGGAAATTCATTTAATACATCCTTTGGCTATTTTTTATTTCGAAGTCATTTTCCCCTTTGGAAATCATACTTAAAACAATGTGAGCAAACCATTAATGATTACATTTCCACTACATTAGGAAAAGGTGTTTTTGGGCATTATTTCTTAAACCTTTTTCAAAAAGGGTATTCCTTCATTAAAGATAGCGCAGACGTAAGGGCTCCCTGGGTTTTCAGAAAAAAAATATTATTGAAAGACATCCAAGAATTACGACATCAACATTTAAAAAATGGTGCGACAATTTCGTCCTTGATTCCGACCGATCTAGATTATCCCTTTCAATTAATGGTATTGAAAACAGCACATATTCCCATGGTCCTCCATCAATATCAGGCTCAAGTTCATGTGCATTCCGTTTTTAAAACAATTCATTTAGATTATCTTGTTGATATCGAAATCAATACAATTGAAGATGTACGGAAATTAACTAAAAAGCTAAAATGAAAACAAAAGAGCAGATTCGACTATCTACGCTGTCTCACGGTAGCGGATGAGCATGTAAAATAGGTCCAAAAGACCTGACCCAGGTTCTGGGGCAGCTCAATTTACCCAAGGATGATCGTGTACTCGTTGGCTTTGATGGCGCTGACGACGCAGCCGCTGTGCGTCTCGATGGTAATCAAACCATTATCCAAACAGTGGACTTTTTTACTCCTGTTGTGGATGACCCCTATTTATTTGGACAGATTGCTGCAGCAAATTCCTTGTCTGACATTTATGCAATGGGTGCAACCCCATTATTTGCATTGAATATTGTTTGTTTTCCTATAAATGAATTACCTAAATCTATGCTGACGGCCATCTTGCAAGGCGGGATAGATAAAGCGTCTGAAGCAGGAATTTCGATTGTTGGAGGCCATTCGGTAGATGATCACGAACCGAAATATGGGCTGGTTGTAACCGGAATAGCTGATAAGAATAAACTAATTCGGAATAACAGCGCTCAACCAGGTGATACTTTAATCCTGACTAAACCACTTGGAACAGGTATTATTGCCACAGCTATAAAAAAGGGCATCGCTGAAACAAATCAAATTCATGCTGCTGTGCAATCAATGTCCACACTGAATAGAGCAGCTGCGGATGCGATGAATGGTTTGGATGTTCATGCTGCAACAGACATTACCGGTTTTGGGCTTTTAGGACATTTATTGGAAATGTGCCAGGCCAGCAAAGTTTCCGCTGAAATAGATTTCAAAAAATTAAAATTTTTACCCGGCGTGAAAGAACTGGCAGCAGAAGACATAATACCGGGAGGCTCAAAGAGGAATCTTGAATTTGTAAAAGAGGAAGTACATTTTCAAGATTTACGATCAAAAACAGATCAATTGTTAGCCGCAGACGCTCAAACGTCCGGAGGACTACTAATTTCACTCCCCGATGAAGATGCCGAAAAATATCTTGAGATTTTTAATATTTCCTCACCATTTACAGCTTTCAAGATTGGAAAAATTATACAAAAATCAGACATGGCTATTTCTATCTGAACCACAAAATAATAATCACAACCGATAAAAATATCCACAATTGATATTCTGGTTATTATAACTTGAAAGTCGATATATTCTATCATAGAATTACTACATAGGATATTTAAGTCTCATTACCTTTAGACCGTTTCTAATATGAAAGACGATAGTATCACGATACACTGTTACACGATAAAAGCTGATATTTTAGGATGAATTATCCTACAATCAATCTTTTTCATAACCGATCCCGGTTTACCAACCGAAGAAATTCCGAACCCTATCATCTGCCTCTTGCCTCCCCCATATTTGCCAATACCGGGATAAATTTTAAGGAGGTATACTATGAAACCAAACTGCTGGGATTACATGAAATGCGGTCGCGAGTTTGGCGGAAATAACGTAAAAGAATACGGTGTATGTCCGGCAGTGACATATACTGCTTTTCATCGAATAAACGAAGGATATAATGGCGGACGTTATTGTTGGGAAATAGTCGGAACCTTCCCCACAAGCAATCTTCGCTGCTCCCATGCGGCTCTAATCAAAGATTGCACATTATGTAAATTCTACAAACTTGTAGAGAAAGAATCTGGGAATCAGTTTGTCGTATAACAAATCTAACCTGGATTATTCATCAGAAAGAAAATATTTGTCACAGGCACAGAAATGAGTGGGGATGATAGAATTATGCTGGTAAGTAATTATTTAAAACAGCCTGTCCCGAAGCTTCGGGATAATTATGTAAAGGAACAAGATTTACGTTTTACATATTTACCTGCCCGCCCCCTTTTATTCATTCCAATCGGGGCAGGCGAGCGTTTTATGCTCGATACTGATCCAAACTTTTTTTATCGAAACTGCACTTTTTCAAAACTGGTGAATTAATGAGTTTAATAAAGGATAAATATTAATGAGTTACTGGCGAGTTCCACTGGATAT
>JBHHTW010000077.1:0-3184 GCA_046861385.1 Fidelibacterota bacterium
GAATTCCATAAACGAAAAATGGTTTTTATGGAAGTATTGGTAATGGTTCGGCTGGGAATTATTTACGAAGGCGAAAAAAACTGGAATAAAGCAGATGGTTATTTCCGTGATGGGCTGAAGATTGCAGAAGATAATCAAATATACTACCTGGAGGATATGATCCATAATTCCATCGGATTTACCTATGCTAACAAAGGAGAATATGATAAATCTCTGCAAATGCTGAATTCGTCCCTGGAAACTGTAAAAAGTTATTATTACCGGACGCTTATGATTGAAAATATCGGCTATGTGTATTATAAGAAGCTGGATTACAAAACGGCCTCGGAAAAATACCTGGAAGCCTATAATTACGCCAACACTCATCGTGTGATTTCGCAGCTCCCTGAAGAATGTTTGTATTTGGGAGAATGTTACGAGGAAACAGGTGAGCTGCAGCAGGCCATATTGTATTATAAGCTGGGGTACGACCATGCATTTCATCAGGTATCGGAAGGTTTTGGTTTGAATGGTTACCGAAGAAAGGCAATGAAGACATACATTTCTTTTATGGAGAAATTGAATTACAGGAAAATCACCGGACAACCTGTGGCAGACTCCTTTCAGTTTTCGCTGGGGAAAGAATGGCGTGAAATTCGGAACATTTTCCACTACCACCTGATTATGCACCATAAATCCCAATCATTTTCCAGGGAGTCCTTCCTATCCAGGTTAGAGATGAAATCCTCTACCTACTATACCCTTCAGGGTAAATTGAAAAAACAGGGTTTTTCCATTCCCGGAATTAAGGACATTAGCGCCTCCATTCCTGATGATAAAATGATTGAGCCTTTAGGTCTCTATATCCGGAATACGCTGGATCAACTCAACTGGGTCGAAGCCAATCAGCGGTTTGAAAAGGATATCTTTCTGTATCTATATCGTCAATACGGTTTCCAAAAGAACCGATTGGGATCCGCCCTTAATTTGAGCCCTCCCATCATTCGTGCAAAAACTGCTGCGGTTGTGTACGCTTATGACCAGGGATTAAACAGGTAGCTAAAAGGTAAAAACAAGAGAATATAAGGTTTTTTGACTTGATAGATAAAGTGTGTATCTATTTTGGTACACTTAATAGTCATTTGAACAAAAATTTCGAAAAATAAACAAATAATCTTAAGAATGAACAATCAACCAATCTCACCTTCTCAGAACACTGGATTGAACACCGAAGAATCCGGAATAAAAACCAAATCAGTTGGGGATAAACATTTGGAGGAAATTCTCAATAAAAACATAGTGAATGGCCTTTCATCGAGCTGCGAAGATATACTTCATAAATGCACAGCGATTGCTAAAGGTTTAGTAGATGCTGATGTGGTCACATTCTTTCTTTTGGATGATAATAGTAAAATGCTAAATCCCATCATATCCCATGATAATGGGAAAGATCAAAAGCAGTCTAGATTGGAGAATAACGGTGAAACTGTTTCAAGCAGAGTTGCTTCATCCGGAAAAGGAGAAATTGTCAATCGCGGGCATAATCGCTCCCATGAAAAACACATTCCCGGTGTGACCATTGAGCCTGAATCAATCATGTCCGTCCCGGTGTATGGAAGGAAAAATGTTATGGGAGTAATCACCGCAAGGAGACTCGGCGGAAAACAATATGATGAATATGATCTGGAGCTTTTTGAAAATTTCGTAAATTTTTCAGTCCCCGCCATCAAAAATATTCTTACTGATCATGAACAGCAAACGGCGTCCCAAGAACAAACAGACATTTCTGACTGGTTAAAAAGTTCCTTATTGAGTACCATGTCCCACGAAGTACGTACCCCCTTAAATTCAATCCTTGGTTTCACAGACCTGTTGATAGGGGAATTGGAACACCAACTCTCCCGGGAACAGAAGCAGTTTTTGGATACTATTTCTATCAGCGGCCGCCGCCTCAACCAACTCATGGAAGATATTATGATCATATCCGAAATTGAGGCTGACAGCATGGCTCAAAGTGCTGAACCTTTATCGGCTGACCAATTGCTCAAGGATACAGCGGCAGATATGAAAGCTGCTGCAAAAAAAAAGAATCTCTCTATTAAAGAATCTTATCAATCATCAAATTGTATGGTGCTCATCGATAAAGTGATGTTTCAGAAAGTCGTTGGAAACCTGTTAGAAAATGCTGTGAAATTTACCCAACAGGGAGGTATTACAATTTCTACAGGATCGACCCGGAACAGATATATTGTTTCAATTAAAGATACGGGAATCGGGATCCGGGAGAATTTTAAACCACATCTTTTTACACTATTCAGACAAGAAGAGGAGGGGATTTCCAGATCTTATGAAGGTATTGGATTGGGATTGGCGATCGCAAGCCAACTGGTTAAATCAATGGGCGGCACCATTGAGGTTGAGAGTAAAAAAGGGAAAGGCAGCAAATTTACCCTTAGTTTTCCCATGGATAAAGCCAATGGGAACGGCTATTCACACACGATTCCACTATATAAAGATGGCAGTAAATCGGCTTCAACTACTCACTTCGATTAAGTCGGTATCAATATGAAATTTTTAATTGTTGAAGATAATCCCCACAATACGGTTTATGCTCAATTTCTATTAAAGAAACTGAAGTATGAGAATATTGCAGCCACTTCCGGCGAGGAGGCTCTGGATTTATTGCAAACAGAAAAGGTGGATTGTATGCTGGTGGATATCAATCTGGGTATGGGAATGTCCGGTGTTGAATTTCTAAAAAATATTCTTCAAGATAACCATGCTCGAAACGTTCCAATGATTGCAGTGACCGCCTACTGCACAACAGGAGATAAAGAAAAATTCTTAAAGGAAGGATTTGATGATTTTTTAGCCAAACCCTACACATTTAAAGAATTAAAACAGGTTTTGAATCGAACGCTTCAATTAAATGATTATGCTGTAATATAATTCGTTCCTTGATTCATATTGATACTGAGGATTTGTGGCGAATCGAGGAAATACTGATTCATTAATGCAGAGAATTTTTATAATATTCCTGTAACCCCTTTGATTTAAATCGGAAATATAATGAAACGATTCATAAAACAAGTTCAAAAGCAGGCTGTCTTCTTCCCTGCCTGCCGAAGCCGTCTTGTCCACCGAAGCCCCACTACACTGAATTTGCTTCGTAGGCTGGTCCATGGCGTAGGTGGGAGCGCAGGCA
>JBHHTW010000078.1:0-3179 GCA_046861385.1 Fidelibacterota bacterium
TGCTCCGGAGGAGGGACTCGAACCCCCGACCTGGTGGTTAACAGCCACTCGCTCTACCAACTGAGCTACTCCGGATCGTATGTTTTAATAATTTCAATAAACTGCGAAGTTGGAGACTGCCTGTCCGCCGTAATCACCGTTAGGTGATGCAGGAGGAAGCTACTCCGGATCGTTTTTCTTCCGGACTCCCTGCTTACAGGATTACTCCGGAAAATTAATTTTTAGTTTAAAAAAAGCTGGCGAATTTAGAATGTTTTGTGTTTCTCTCAAAGTTACATTTCTTTTTCTGCGGTTAATACGCGCCCGGTCACAAACAAGCCACCTTTTTGTTGTTCTTCAGTGATATAAACCGTCCCATCCTCATCATGAGGCGTACCAAATACAGCATGGATTGACTTCAAACCACCCAGCCATTTACGCTTGTCACAAAGATAAAGCAAATCACCAGCATTGGCTTTCATTCTTTTCATATCATTATCAGACAAACGAACGATGTTTCCCTCACCTTCAGCTATTTTCCAATTCAACTCAACGATGTCGCCTTCAGCATCATTTACCTTGCTGCCTTTAAATCGCTCGCGGGCAGTTTCCATGGTCCAGGATGTTAGACCAGTCGTGTGATGAACCTCATCATAATGACCAAAATATGTAACAACCACCGGTACTGTCAGTACAATTAATATAGCCGCACTCATTAAGAAGGAGAGCGAGCCGGTATTAACGGCAACCATCACAAAAAGTAAAACATCCAGGCCAATGATTCCGTATCCTATCTGTTTATGGTTTTCAAATCCCTTAAGACGGGTAACTACATTCTTTTGAACTTGCGTGGTAAAAGTAATCAGGACGCCGACACCGAAACACATTAGCATATTATACAAAGCCCGGATATACGAATATGGATGATCCGGGTTCATTACAATTCCGTGATCAAAAGGTGCAATTAAAACTCCGGGATATCTGGCTCCCAGCATCATTAGGGCCACTCCTCCGATAAACGTTGTCATTACAGCGGCAGGAGTAAATTTCTTCCAGAATACACCCAGAAATATTGCCACTACCAGTGGCGGAGTCAGGGTTGAGTGAAAGAAGCCGTGGGCTTCATATACCGTTGGGAAATTCTTAAAGGCCAGCACAGCAATAACACCCGTAGCAGTAATCGCAATGGAGGCAATTCGCGCGGCAAACAATTCCTTTTTATCGTTAATTGCTTTTTCTTTTTGTTTTCTTTGTAAAAATCGCTTGGTAGGACGGTAAACATCATTGATAAAAATAGCCGCAGTAGCATTAATCAAGGTATCAACTGTAGACATCAATGCCGCAGTCAGGGCAGCCATAATAAACCCGAAAACACCGGGCATAGCCACTATACTGGCAACGACGACAAAAATCTGATCCGGGGAAGTATTGGGTGACACAACACTGGGATCAGCAACAGCAATTGCTTTACCGATCCACCCCGCGTTACCGACTACAATAGCTGATATTGGCAACATAAACAAAATGTTAACAGCAGCCGCTTTACGTCCTTCATCCACACTGCGGGTCGCCATAAACCGCATGATCAAACCTTGATTCATGAACAGGAATCCGATTGATCCGGCTACGCCATCCTGCCAAAATATGCCCACAAAATTAAAACTGGATGGGTAGTTATAATGTGCCAGAGGCAATTTCCATTCTACCGGTAAAAGCTTCCAAAATATACCGAAGTCACCAATATAATCGATACCCAAGACAAACAGAAACAGCCCCGCGAATATCAGAATAAATCCTTGAAGTAAATCGGTGAAAATAACTGCTGTCTGACCGCCAAACGTGATATAAATCCCGGTAATAATGGCAATCACAATTACCGCCCGCATGAGGGTAATATCAAAACTAGTACCAAGAAGTGTAAGCGTTTCCGGCATCATGGGTAAAACGGCTTTACCCAGGGTCAAAAAGCCAATTCCAATATAACCGATCATGTACAGCATCAGTAAAATTGTTGCCAGAAATCGCGCAGAAGGGCTGAATCGTTTTTCAAAATATTCCGGAATGGATCGCACTTTGGTATAAACAATAATCGGTAACCAGCCGAAAAGAAAGAATGGTACGAAAAACCAGTCATTGATATAGGTCATGGATGAAGAAAATCCATGTTCGAACGCCTTGGCGGAATATTTTACAAAACTATGACTGCCAACACCTGTTGCTACAATTGACATGGCAATCAGCCACCAGGAGAACCGTCTGCCACCAAAAAAGAAATCTGCAGTATTGCGGGTATAACGACCAAAATAACTGCCGAATAACATGATTGCCATAAAATACACTACCATGACAATCCAGTCGGTGGATGATCCTATATTATGAAATGTTTCCATCGCTTACCAATTCAACGCTGCATAGGTTAAAATCGCGTGCATGACCATAAACCAGAAAAATCCAAAAATCAGTACCCTGTTCCACATTCGGTGTGATTTTCTTCTAAGATCGATAGACCCGCTTTTGCGAATTATTATCATTCCTGATAAAAAAAACAAACCACCCACACCGTATAAGTACAGATACGGTAGCCAAGATTGTGAAAAATAATCCATGATTAGATCTTCATAAAATGCGGTTTTAGGTTATCATACGATTCTTTTAATCCATCTACTTGGACTTTTGTATGCCCAAGTACCGGCATAAAATTTGTGTCACCTTTCCAACGCGGTACAACATGAAAATGAATATGTTCTTCTATCCCCGCGCCACCGGCACTACCGATATTCGCTCCGAAATTAAATCCTTCTGCCTTCATTGCTTGTTTTAAAATTGTCATTGAAGCATCTCCCAGTTCCATAATTTCAGATCGCTCATCTGGAGATAAATCATTTGAACGTTCAGTATGGGTGTATGGAGCAATCAATAAATGACCATTATTATAGGGAAATAAATTCATCATGACAAACGCAAGTTTACCACGATAAAGGATGAGCATTTCCCTGTCATTATCTCTTATCGGTTTATCACAAAAGATGCAGCCTTCTTCTTTTTCTGAACGGATGTATTCCATCCGCCATGGAGCCCAAAGCCTATCCATGTGAGATGTAAGATGGTTGATGGAAGATGGTGGTATGATAATTGGTAGCTGGTGAGTAGTGATTGGTAGCTAGTGATTGGTAACTGGTGATTGGTAACTGGTGATTGGT
>JBHHTW010000049.1:0-11727 GCA_046861385.1 Fidelibacterota bacterium
ATATAACTTGGCGCTGGAGTTATAGATTGGGATTAATGAAGAGATCTAAAATGAAAAGATTAATAATTATATTACTAACGCTATTTTGGTTTGGCTGTGAAGATAAGAAGGAAAAAGATTCAAATCATTTAAAAGGTATTTGGGAAATGGACATGATATATAATTTTGACGATTCAACATTTGTTGAAGTAGATGAAATATTCTGGTACATTGAATTAGATCTAGAATTTAGAGAAAGATATATCAACTACGTGGGCACAGATACTGCCTGTTTTACTGATTGGGAAAACGAGCAAGTCTTTCAATTATTCGATCCCGATTCCGGGACGGTCCTTTGGCTTGCCGGTGGAGGTGTCATTCGTGTTGGGTTAAAAGTCGAAAATGAAAGACTAAATATATCAGTTGAAGATGATGGAATTATTGCAAAAGGGATAAAATCAACTACATCAGACTTCACACCATTATGTGAATAATCGACCCCTGATATCACGACGGTAATCAGGGATTCATGAGGGCGTACCCGGGGCCGCCTGCCTAGTCGGCAGACAGGGACTCGAATGACTATGTTGCTGTTACCAATGGTTATAATAGTTAGAAGTTGAAGTATATTCCGTAACATTGTCGCTGGAGCCGAATGTCCAATACTGCCTTTAATTTCATATAATCAAAAACCCCCTTATTTAGGGGGTTTTACGTCGAGTACCCGGGGCCGCCTGCCTAGTCGGCAGACAGGGACTCGAATCACTAAATTACGGCTACCAATAGATTTTATGGATAAGAACTTTGAGTGTCTTCTCTAATATTGCCGTAGGAGCCGGCTGTCTCTGCTGATTATGACCCAAAAGTAAGACGCCCGAAAATAGTTTAAATGATCAATCAAATATAAATAAATAAGCAACAGGTTTGTTTATTTCCGGCAATTGCTGTCTTACCCTGTCTTTTATTTAATGTAATAAAAAACCCCCTTATTTAGGGGGTTTTACGTCGAGTACCCGGGGCCGCCTGCCTAGTCGGCAGACAGGGACTCGAATGACTATGTTGCTGTTACCAATGGTTATAATAGTTAGAAGTTGAAGTATATTCCGTAACATTGTCGCTGGAGCCGAATGTCCAATACTGCCTTTAATTTCATATAATCAAAAACCCCCTTATTTAGGGGGTTTTACGTCGAGTACCCGGGGCCGGACTCGAACCGGCACGGTATTGCTACCAATGGATTTTAAGTCCATAGTGTCTACCAATTCCACCACCCGGGCAACATGAATTTTTGAGGCGTCGATCGGATTCCCCGCCAACTAAAAGGCCGGCAGGGAGCCTTGAATGACAGTTTCGCTATCTGTTCCTAAATCCATTTGAGGCGTCGATCGGATTTGAACCGATGAATGACAGTTTTGCAAACTGCTCCCTTGGACCACTTGGGTACGACGCCAATTGCATGTTAATCTTCATAAAAAAGCCGGTGAATTTACTGAGCTTTTTTACACAAATCTGAATAATAATTCACGAATGGCATCTACATTTATCTTTAATGCCTGAATCGCCTGGTATTGCATCCATAATTGTAATGATATGGATAGAAATCCTGTAATGACGATAACATATAAATACTTAATATGTTTTTCCATGGTTGCTCCTTTTTGGTCATAAAACTTTGTTGTATTTTACACTATGGATTTAATCAAATTAAACATGTATCAGCGCCTGCGGGATTTTAATGTACCCATTTTTATTTTAGATGAGATTTTTTCAAGCGCAGATGATTTGGAAATATTAACGTCAAACTGGAAAAAATTGGAATCATTTAACATGACAGGTGACGAAATTGCCAAAGAAGTGGCAAAAATTATCTTTGACCAGTTAAAAATGACTCCGGATCAATTGATGGACGAAAAGTAATATTTCGTAATTCTGCTTTTTGGGATTGTTTCGGGGAGGTTCATCATTTTCTCAATTCGGCTTTCATTTATTTTTTGTACTATTGATTTTCCCTGCTTTATTAAATCATTTTCCAGAAGATCCGGTTTATGCAAGAGCAAGAATAATTTCTCATCAGCGTTCAAAATGGATTGAAGATCTGACGATTTTATGATGCTGGTCATATAATATTCGTAATCTTCCAAAACATGCTCCTCAATTCTGGTTGCAATATTGTAATAATGCTTCTTGACTTTAATTGGAACAGAATTTTCCTTGGCATTTAAACATAGAGTCGAAATAAACCCTAATAAGATTACCAATCTCATTCCAAACCCATACTGCGCATAAAAGCGTTTGAATTGGGTTCACGACCTAAAAAGTCCTTCACCAATGTTAATGGATCTTCTGTTCCTCCTTTTTCAAGAATGATTTTACGATAGCGCAATCCTTCATCTTCATTCATAACACCTTTGTCCTCAAAAATGGAAAACATATCCTGTGCGTAGACTTCCGACCATTTATACCCATAATACGCCGCGCCATATCCGTTTAAGTGACCAAATGCGGCTTCCATGTGCGTGCCTTCTTGATAAGGATAGAATGTAATTTCATTCTGTAATTTTGAAACAATGTCTGTCGTCGTTTCATCTCCATCGGGATTAAATCCATCATGAAGTGTAAAATCCAAAAGACCATAATAGACTTGCTGGAGTGCTTTAGTCCCGGAATTAACATTTTTTGCTGCCAGCATTTTATTGAGCAATTCATCCGGTATGATTTCACCCGTTATATAATGCTTGGCGAATAATGCCAATGATTCTTTCTGCCAGACCCAATTTTCAAGCATTTGAGATGGGGCTTCAACGAAATCTCTTGCCACCGATGTACCGGCATATTCCATCAGGGGTGCTTTAGTTAAAACACCGTGAACTAAATGACCAAATTCATGAAAATAAGTTTCAACGTCGTCATGGGTTAATAATGAAGGTTCCAGCTCCGTTGGCTTTGGGAAATTGCAAACCAATGCTGTCGCCGGTTTAGTATATCCATCTTTTGTCATCTTCCCCATAGTGACAGAGAAAGCTGCTGCATGTCCATATTTATTCGCTCGTGGAAACATGTCCAGGTAGAACCGTCCGATTAATTCATCTGAAACATTATCAAATACTTCGTACATCAATACCTCTTCGTGCCAGACCGATGGATTTTCTACCTTTTTGAATTTCACATTAAACAATTTTTGATAAACCGTAAACAATCCGTTTGTCACATTGCTGAATTCAAAATACTGTCGAACTTCTTCTGGATCAAGATCATATTTTTCTTTCAATAATAAATTTTCATAAAATCCGGCTTCCCAAGATTGGATAATCGAAGCTTTCTGACCGATTCTTTCGGATTTTATTGAAAGCATTTCTCCAATGTCCATCTCTCCTTTGACCCGGAGTTTGTCTTTTAGATCATTTTCAAAATTCCATACATTTTCCGGATTTTTTGCCATTCTGTTTTCAGTTCTATATTCAGCATAAGTCTGATATCCAAGAACCTCTACTAACTCCCTTCTTTTCCGAATAATATTATTTAAAACATCCAAATTTGACTCTACCGCTCTGTTATTAAATTTAAATTTCAAATTTTTCCGGGCATCATCTGATTTAGAATATTTCATAAACGGTCTGTAGGATGGATAGGACATATCGATCGCGTATGTGCCATTATTTTGCAATCTAACCTTTTTATAATTTTCAGGAAGACCGGTGATTTCATCTTCAGATACAAAAAGTGTGTCTTGAAAGTTAGAAATATTTTTATTAAAGGAAAGCCCAAGGTCTGCTAACTCTTTAAAAATAGCCTTGACGTGTTCCCTTTTCTCTTTTGGAAGTCCAAATCCACTGCGTTTATAATCCAGGAGTTTGTCTTCCAAATACTTCTTTTTATACCCCATGAGTTGATTCGCCTCTTTTGACCTGGAATAAGTAATTACTGCATTGTATAAATCTTCATTTAATGAGAAATCAGTTAAATATTTTTGAATTTTACGACTGGATTCTAATCCTTCATCCCGGATTTTTTCGTTCGTGTGGGTTGAACCCATTAAGTAACCCGGACTCCATACGGATTCAATCACTGCATAAATATCATCAATTCGTACCATAGTATTGTTGAAAGTTCTTTCATTATCAGGAATGAGTAATATTTCATCTAATATTTGATCGGACACGTCTAAAACATATCGGGTGGCTCTTTCAATATGTCCAGGACGTAATTTTGCAAAATCATGTACTTCATTGAATTCCACAATCAATGGATTGGATGACGGTCTTCGAACTTGTGGGTGGTTTTTTGTTAAAACAACCAGAAATACCGCTAAACCAATGATGGCTACGGTAAGAATATTACGGTTCATTTTAATTTCCTTATTTGAATCGGTTAATTACTTAAAATTTTGTATGCGTAAAATATGAAAATGGCTGACGTCGTACAATAAGCACATGACACAGTAAATCCTGTCAGTTTCTCTGAATGTTCAAAATCTTTCTCTAATGTTTTATCATTAATCTGCTGAAATATTTTTTTCCCATTTTCTTCCTTCCTGCAATTCCACATATCCATGATGTATTGAGGCATTTCCTTTACACGAATTGTGCGCATCCCTTCGTTTTTGGCTCGATTGATTAAGTCAGAATTACATGGAGATTCTTTAATTGTATCTTGAGAAAATCCAAAAGTGGAAAGAATAATCAATACTTTGATACAATTTACCATCCATACACCAAACTAAAACTAAAAAGAGGCATATCGGAAATATCGATATCAGGTCCTTTAATGGCTTTTCCGTGAAATTTCCAACTATCACTTTTGTAGTATGTTTCCAAAAAGCCAATTTTACCGTCAATCGCCAAAAATGGTTTCACATAGTATCGAACTCCTATGCTGCTGGTCAAACCTAAAAAAGTTTTAGTCATATCGTCCGTATCCGATACTTTGATTCCGGAATTATTGAATTCAACCATTAAACTATCCCAAGCTGCACTGGATTGGGATGAAACCAAAGATATTTTTCCGGAATTGATCATCGGCGCCAAGGTAAAATTCAATTCGAATTTTTTTCGTATATGAAAAAAGGTTTCAATGCTGATCGCTCGATAGCGGAAGGATCTTTTAAAGTCTTCTCCGGAATACTTATCGCTGGTAAATGCCGTCCATTGATTATAACCGACCCGGGCATTGGAGTAAAATTGATACGCAAATGATGCGTGTAACATCACGCTTTCAAAAAATCCCCTTTTGGGGAAAGGACTTTTTGCAAAGGATTTATAATTCGGTGATGCATAACCAAATCCCAAACTACCGCTGAATTTTGGCTGGGCAGTTAAAACGGAAACTGTCAAAAACAGTGAAACACCTATAATTAATTTTCTCATAAGAATACTTGAATTTAAACAAGGAATTGCGGATTATTGAACCAGAATGATGCGCTATTTATTTCTATTCATGACTATCACAATGTGTTTTTCTCAGGAAGTGAAACATATTATTGTTAAACTGGATGGTTCAACCTCTGTCGGTTTGTTGGATTCTATGACGACAGATACGGTTTTCATAACAACCGAAATGGATTCTTCCCAATCCACTATTCCTTTAAAAAACGTTTATTATATTTATAATACCTTTGGAAAACTTTATTATATAAGTACCCATTATGAGGATAGAATTGATCTAATCGAAGAACGAAGCGGTTTTATTGTTAAAATAAATAGTGATACGCTATATTATTCCAGTATTGAAATCGACAGACGCATGGATCAGCCCTATATCTACCTATCCTCACCGGATGAAGAACTGGCACTTAAAGTTTCATTGTTCGATATCCACCTAATTCGCATAAATACATCATATATGGAACATTCCGTACGCCGGGGAGCCATCACCGGAACATGTCTAATGCTGACAGGGATGGCACTGCAAACATTATTTAATTATGGAGATCGGAGAGATAAATTACCAAACAATGCGTCATTATTTCAGAAGGCGAAAACCATGGGGGGAGCCGCTGGAGCGAGTATCATGAACTTTATCCCCGGCGCTTCATCCGCCGGAAATCAATACCAATCTGTTACAATTATTTTACCTCTCTCGACAATTGGATGGATGATTTATGATTATATTTATGATAAACGAACCCATTATTTTCGTCCTATGCTTCGTGATGAACAATTCCCCCATTCAATGTTTTGGTTTAACCCAAAACGGATAATAAAAAACAAAGTTGGAAAAACAATTCAAAAAGTTAGAAACGTAATTCAACCATTAACAGAAAAATGGCCATTTTAGCTATGAATGCAATCTGAAAGGTTTATTTGGAAAACCTGCCCCATCCGTCCTCTACACTATATTTCAAATGAGGTAGGTGGGAATTCCATCCTTTTTCGATTTATAAATGCACGACTGACATTCTTGTCCGTCGTATTGCAGACAGTAATGATTGCAATCCATCTAGAAATTCAACACTGAAAATAAAATCCCTTGTTAGAGTAGACCCAGTTGTACTTTAATACCTTAATTGGAATCTTTATTCAGGACGTTATATCCTGCATAATTTTCAAAATAAAATATATACGTAAAAAAACTTTAACGGTTATTCAGGTGCCTTAATTCTACCAAAACCTTCATAGGTTAAACTACCGAGATATAAATATCCATTATGCTCTTCCACGCTAGTGATAGGTGAAAATGATTCAGGAGAAGGGTCTTGAAGATTATGAATCACATTGCCGTTTTCATCAATTCCCATTATAAAACCATACCGATCCGGAGCCGGCTGCATCGATTCCGGTAATCTCATAATCATTTTACGGATAAATGGTTTATCAGCTAAATTATCTATGATATCTTTTCTTTTTGATGGGAATGCCACCCAGAAGACACCTTTTCCATTGGACGAAATTCCATCAGGAATCCCAGGTAAATTTTCCATAAGCACTTCAGATGTCCCTGTTTTCTCTCCGGCAATCCATATTTTTTGAATTCGATATTCAGATGTTTCGTTCACTAGAACAAATTGTTGATCCGGGCTGACAGCTACGCCATTTGCAAAATAGAGCTTATCTTTAATGACTTTGGTTTGTTTTGTTTTTGGATAATACGCTAATAATCTTCCATAAGCTCTATGCTCAATGATATCAGCTCGATAATTGGATATTTTCCAATTCGATGAGGCATCGGTGAAATAAATAGTACCATCTTTTGCAATATCAACATCATCAGTAAAAACAAAAGGAACCCCGTTCGCTTCTGTTGTTAAGGAGGTAATTTGTCCGTCAGGGGCAATGGATAAAAGACCCTTTTTTGCGTCACAAACAATGAGGTTCCCCTTATGATTAAAATCCATTCCTAGGGGTCGTCCTTCTGTGTTAACGAATTCCTGCCCATGTTGTCCATTTTTATCATAGCGCATAATTCTACCATCTTCAAAAGGTGCGTAAATTCTCCCTTCGTTGTCCACATCGATGTCTTCCGGACCGATTCCATCGCCTCTGGCAAGGATTTCCGTGGTCTGCAGATATGAGTTGGGCGAATAATCTCCAGTTAATTCCGGTGCAGGCATGGGTTCCCAGACAGCGGGGTTAATCTCTACAGGCCAAAAACATAAATATAGGATGATAATAAGAACAACCATTCCAATGGATTTTAATATTTTCATTTCTTTATCCTCTTTTTACTTAATTCCGGAACACCAAATATCCGTATAACTGCATCACCTAATTTAGGGGATATTTGTCCAATCGCTAATAGCGGTTTTATGGGACCGTGATTTACAATGATTTCTGCTTTATTTTTCCTGATTGCTTTTAAGACAGCATCGGCGACTGCCTGAGGTTTTGACGAACCCAATAACGGAGGCGGATCTACACCCCCGTCAAAAAACATTCCTGTGTCTGAGATATACCCGGGACAAATAACCGAAATTTCTACATTCGTATCAACCAATTCTTGTCGCATTCCATCCGTCCACATGATCAGACCTGCCTTGCTTGCAGAGTATGGTGTACTAAAAGGTAATCCTTTCTTCCCTGCTAAAGATGCGATGGAAACAATATGCCCGCCCCTTTCCAACATTGATGGCAATAATAATCGTGTTAATTCCATTGGAGCATAAAGATTAATATTCAAAATATCAGAAACTTCATTTGCTGTATAATTCTGAAATGGCTTATATAATTCAATCCCGGCATTATTTACCAATATATCGATATTTCCACGGATGGCTTTGGCATTATCAACCAGTTTTGATAATGCTTGAATACTATTTAAATCAAACGGGAAAGAATAGAATTCACCACCCTCATTTTCAATATCTTTTTTTACCAGGTTAAGGTTCTCCTGTGATCGAGCTACTCCGATAACAAATGCTCCGTTTTTCGCCAAAGTTTTTGCGATGTATGATCCAATTCCCCGGGAAGCGCCGGTTAATAATACATTTTTATTTTTTATGTTCATTCTATCTCAATGGGAATTTATTAATGAATAAAATTTACCGTATCGTTCCTTTACTATACATACTTTTTATAAGTATGCTATAGATTTTATCCGGAAAGATATTCCTTGGATAAAGTGGGTGATTCAAAAAATTATTTATGGTAATATCTCTAAATTATTCCTCATGTAATTCATTGAAAAGGTAAAGAGATTGTTTAAAAAGCTATTTATTAAATTTCTTGTTGTGGTGGGTATTCTCATCTTTCTATCGAAAATGTATCCTGATAATGCGATTATCCAGATAATTGTGGAAAATTATAAGAGTATTGCATCATCAATACTGGAAAAATTGAGTTCATTCTTAAAATAGAATTGGCATCGAATTGTCTATATCCTATTTCATCTATTAATGATTAATATCTTCTGTGCTACTATTATCACTTACGAAAAATCATAAAATGAGAACGTTTTCCTTTATATTAGGATTATCCCTCCTCTCCACTCTAATTGGACAACAGCAATTTCCTTGGAGCGATCTGAATTATCATGAAGCGCTTCAGAAATCCGGTGACAAAATTATTATGATGGACTTCTATACAGAATGGTGAAGTTGGTGTAAGCGGCTGGATGCCGATGTATTCCCCGATGAGCGAGTAATAACTTTCGCAAACAATAATTTCACTAGCCTGAAAATTGATGCAGAAAAAGGTGAAGGACCCGATTTAGTAAAACAATTTAAAATCCCCGGATATCCCACATTACTTTTTGTGAATGCCCATGGAAATGAAATTGACAGAATAATTGGATACCGACCTGTTGACGAATTTTTAGAAGAGATAAAACGTATCAACAATAATCGAGGTACTATTGAAAACCTCACTGATCAGTTGAAAGCAAATCCTAAAAATAACTCCCTCCTACTGAAACTGGCCGAAAAGTGGGATCAACGCGGTTCCCACCAACAATCTTTGAAATATTGGGAATTGTTGCTGCATGAGAATGATAATCGTAATGACTTAGCACAGGTAAGAATTGCCCAAAATAGAACAAAAATAGAAAACACTCCCGAATTCCTTCTAGAATTAATTGATAATTACCCTGATAATAAATATTTACCGGATGCTTATAGGAGTTTACAAAATTATTACCGGTCTGAGCACGATACAATTGCTGAAGCTAAAACGTATGAGAAACTTGTTACTATATTACTAGAAACAGATAAAGTATCTGCCGGAGACCTAAATGGATATGCCTGGCGTATGACTCAGTTAGAATTGAACCTGGACGATGCTCTGGAAAAAATCCGGCAAGCCGTAGTGTTGATAGCTGACGAAGATGAAGAAACACAAGCACAAACCATGGATACTGAAGCAGAGGTTTTATGGAAACTGGGAAGACCAACCGAAGCAATTGCCATTATGAATCAATGTATTCTATTACAACCGGAAGACGATTACTATAAAGAACAAAAAGAGAAATTTGAGACCTCTCTTTAAACTATAATTCAAATTTCTGCTTTAACAGTCTTCATTCGACCTTGCGGAAGTTTTACTTGTCCGCCGAAGCCTTGGCGTAGGAGGAAACTTCCGCCGTGTTGATTACAATTAGATTACCATCTCCAGTCCGGTGTGAGCGTACTCGCAACTCATGTCGACTCCAGCCCCACTAATGATGCTTCGAGCCTTCTTGGCCATCTCATCCACCTGATCATCCGTTCGTTCCTGATTCAAATGAAACAGGATCAAATGGCCTACCTCACTATCGATTCCAAGTCTCACTGTATCCAAGTAAACTGAATGCCCCCACCCTTTGGAAAAACTATCGTATTCCTCCGGTAAATATTCGGCATCATGCAACAAAACATCTACTCCATATACAAACTTTATATATTCTTCAATCGGTTTGGCATTGGGTTGGGGATAGGATAGTTCGTTATCCGGGAATATCGCAATGCTGGTTTCACCTTCATAAAGGCGAAACCCATATCCTTTATTGGGGTGATTCAAAGGAATACTTTGGCAATGCAATCCAGCAAATTCAAATTCAGGAAGACATTTTTTGTCAAATTTTAGTGTAGCCAAAACAGCACTCAAATCTACCGGGAAGAACGGAGCGCGCATCGTTTCCTTGAGGATTGATCTGATTGATTCCTGCGCAAATGTGCAACCATGAAAATGCAGTAAGCTGTCTTTGCTGTATAGTGGCTTGAAAAATGGAAAGCCAATTAAATGATCCCAGTGGGCATGGGAGAATAGAAAGTGAAACTCGGTCCTGCCCTCTTTTAATAGTTTATTCCCTAAAGATCTGATACCCGAGCCAGCGTCAATGATGATAGTGTCTCCCCCTTCTGTCTCGATTTCAACGCAAGTGGTATCGCCTCCGTATCGAACAAACTCTTGGCCGCTTACAGGAATAGATCCTCGTGCTCCCCATATCCTAATTTTCATGGTAGTTTCTCCTTAATATTTTTATGCAACTACAACGTACTATTTTTCCGCAAGTTGGTAGTGATTGGAAGCGAAACTTGTTCGCCTGCCGACGGAAATTTCCGAAAAATTTTTTATTTACTATTAACAATAAAATTCCATTGACCACAGGAAAAATAAAAACACAAATAGAATCAATATTTTCAAAATACGGTTTAGTAGTCGTTTTTGTTTGTCTTTCATTTAGTTTCTCCAGTTAAATCCTATTCCATCAAAATCATCGTCATCACACCAAAAATCAGAAATTTTATGCGTTGAATGTACTATTTAGCATAGACAATTGCAGTATATAAGACCTTATTATACGAATTACATATGTGAATTATAAACCCTGTCAACTACCAATAACCACCTTCGATGTATCGGCGTGGGATATAACATATATAATGACCCCCTCCCCTTGGACTGGGCAGTACTTACATATAAATTTACGTACCTATAATTACGTACCCATTATGACATTACATGATACTATTTGAAGTAGTATGTCATAGTGGTTACTCGAGGACAAAGCCAGTTTTAGAGGAGGTGTGATTTATATTGGGAAGCTCGGATAATAACCATTGATTGTGTTTGGAGTAGGTGTATCCTTATTATGATTTATTATACATTATTTTGCACAACATGACACAACAATAAATAATAAAACCCCCGACAATTATCGAGGATTTTGGAGAGAGCGAGAGACGAGGTTCGAACTCGCGACATCCACCTTGGCAAGGTGGTGCTCTACCAGCTGAGCTACTCTCGCATAAAATTGGGGCGGAAAATTACAGTCTTATTGTAATCCTATCAATCGTATTTTGGTATTAATTCAAACTTTCTTTCCTGGCGGTTCAATACC
>JBHHTW010000079.1:0-3108 GCA_046861385.1 Fidelibacterota bacterium
GTGAACCCATATTTAGGATATAAATCTTTAAAAGCGCTCATACATTCTGCACAAGAGAATAATAATATTTTTGCCCCGGTTTTTTTTATGGCTTCCAAGTTGTGCTCTGCCAGCATTTTGAAATTGTCTACATCACCATTCCAGAGTAAATCATGTCCGCAGCAGCGTTCGTTGGGTAGCAGAACAGGAGTGACTCCAAGAGCATTCAACAATTTTACGCTGCTTTTGGCTCCTTCCATGATGGTTAAATCCAGATCTGAAAAGAAAATATCCTGATAAGGAGCACATCCAACAAAATATAGAACGTCGCCTTCTTCAGCGATATCCATATCTTCAGTAACCCATTCCAGGCGATTTTGATTTAATTCCGGAGTAGTCATAATGGTCTGCAGCATTTCCATGGCGCCTGAATGAGAGCATTTTCCATGAAATCCAGCATCCTTGGCGCCGGTCCGGACGATTTGATTCAAATCGCTGTATTTAATATTAGAAGGACAAACTGCGTCGCACCTTTTGCAGGTTAGACAGCTCCAAAGATCATAATCCTTGTATAGCGTATCAAAATGTTCACGAACAGCTTTGGTGAGTAAACTTCGAGGAGAGTATTGACGATTAAATTTTGAAACTGGACAAACACTGGTACATTTTCCACATTCCAAACAGGCATAAGCATTTGTTTTTTTAATCGCTTCTGTAAGTAAACTGCTCATGTGGTTTTTGCCATAATTTCAGGTGCATCAATTTTATTCACTGGCTCAGAATCATTTGAGGGAAGTGCTTTTGTAAATTCATTCACAGCCTGAATAAATGCTTCCGGGTCTGCACCTTTGATTTGGGCATAACCAAACCGTTTAGGATCAAACCCCAGTAAATGTAGAAGATGGCGGGTTATATCCACTGTTTTTTGACCTTGGTCCACACCAAAATCATAATGACATTCGCCGGATCCACAACCAGTCACCAAAACGCCATCTGCTCCTTGGTTAAGAGCCTGGAAAACAAATGATGACTCCAATCTGCCAGAGCACATGAAATGGGCGAACAGGATGTTTGTATCTTTCGATTGGAAATCGGGGAAGGCTGCCCCATCGACGTGCGAACCATTCCACTGACAGGTGAATACCACAACATTTATTTTATTTGGATCCATGGTGTTGAGTTTTTGGTCAAGCCATAATTGATTATAATATCTTGGAATAATTGAGCTTGGTGAACAGACTGCCACACAGGTTCCGCAGGCTCGGCAGATGTCATTATTAATTATGGCTAATGACATGTCATCTGTTTTCGGTATGAGTTTAACTGCATCATAATCACAAACCTCTACACAATCTCCACACCCTCGACAGAGAGATTCGTTTACAAAAGGAATTAATGACTCCAACTGGACCGGTACTGTTTTCTTTCCGGTTACTAGAGATCCACCCCAAGGGGAATGAGCCTGGTCCAAGGTTTTATACTCTGGAGGTATGCGGAAAACAGAAGCCTCCTGCCCATTTGGCCCGGAAACCAAAGCCACTTCTTTTCCGCATTCCGGAACGCAAATGAAACATTCACTGCAGGGGCCGCAACGTAGGCAGCGACTGGCTTCAGCGATTGCGGTTGCTTCGTCAAACCCGGACTCCACTTCTGTGAAATTGTTTTTTCGTTCGGGAATGTCCATCATTGGCATATTTGCCCGTCTTGATTTTTCATGCAAGGTTTTATCTACCTTGAATTCCCATTCTTTTGGCGAGCCGGTTCTTTTTTCTTGTTCTAGTGGTTCATTGTTGAGATAGCGATGAATGGACCGGGTGCCCACATGACCTTGAGCAATAGCATCAATGACTGTGCTGGCACCAAGGACAGCATCTCCACCGGCGAAAACGCCAGTCATTGACGTAGCTAGAGTATCCTCATTGACTTCAAAAGTATTCCACTTGGTTATATTTAATTCATGTTCTTTTCCAAGGAAATCCAAATCCGGCTCCTGGCTGATAGCGGAAATAATTGTATCGGCTTCTACAATAAATTCGGATCCTTCTACAGGTACAGGACGCCTTCTGCCGCCGGCATCCAATTTCCCCAATTTCACTTTCAAACATTCCATACCGGTGACATTTCCATTTTCCCCAATGATCTTATTGGGAGCAGCCAGAAAATGTATTTTGATTCCCTCTTTTTCAGCTTCTTCAATCTCCGCTGCATTGGCAGGCATTTCCTTCCGGGAACGCCTGTAGACAATGTGGACTTCTTCCGCATCCAGTCTCAAGGCAGTACGAGCGGAATCAATGGCGGAATTTCCACCGCCGATAACAATTACTTTTTTCCCCAGATCAGGCAGTGAGGCGAAGTTTACTTGGTTCAGAAATTCCAAGCAGTCAATAATCCCTTTATATTCATTTTCACCAGGGATACGGAGTTTTTTTCCTTTGTGGGCACCCACCGCTATAAAGACGGCATCAAAATCATCATTCAATAGTTGTTGAATGGCGTCTTTCCCTTTAATTTTTTTATTCGTTTTGATTTTTACTCCAAGGGCTTTAATTGCATCTATTTCAACTTTAAGTATGTCCCGCGGCAGTCGAAAAGATGGGATCCCGGCAACGAGCATTCCGCCGGGTTTTTTTAGTGCTTCAAAAACAGTTACACTATACCCCAATCGGATTAAATTATTGGCTGCAGTCAGTCCCGCTGGTCCGGAACCAATGACAGCAATGTTTTCTTTTCGGGTTTGTTTTATTTTTTTTGGCTTTGTGCCTGGGTGTCTTAATTCATAGTCTGCCACAAATCGCTTAAGCCAGCAGATAGCCACGGGAGAGTCGATTTCAATTCGAGTGCAAAAGGCTTCGCAAGGATGGGTGCATATTCGACCACAGATTCCCGGGAGAGGATTCCGTTCGCGCACCACATCCAGGGCTTCTTGAAAACGCCCTGAGGAAATTAGGGAAACATAGGATTTCACATTTACACCGGCCGGACATGCAAGAGTGCAAGGGGATGGTTCGGTCATCCCCAACTCATATAACTGGTCAGGCTTATTTTTAAATTTAAACGTGGATGTGTTTGATCTGTTCATTTGGTACAGCTTATGATATACCTCTCATAGTAAACCGATTTATGTTTTTA
>JBHHTW010000080.1:0-3078 GCA_046861385.1 Fidelibacterota bacterium
GCTGCAATACAGCCATCTGTGTTTCTGCATCCCGCTATGGTTTCTGATATGAGTTTTGATGTTACAAACGGCCGGGCGGCGTCATGAACTGCAATGATTTCGACATCCTCCGATAAAGCCAAACAACCATTCAATACAGAATCCTGCCTCCGGGCTCCACCGATGATCGCTCGAACGGATTTTGCAGACGTAAATGATTTTAATTCTCTTGAAAACAATTCAAGATTTTCCTCCGGAACCACAACAACAATTTCAGAAATATCACTGCAGGTCACAAACGGGTTCAACGTATGGAACAACAGTGGGCGTTTTCTCAATAATTTAAACTGCTTTTTTTCTCCGAACCGTTCTCCGGAACCGGCGGCGGCAATCACGACGCCGGCTTTCACAACTCTGTTCATTATTTGAATCCTTTGAAAAACCTATTGTACAAACCCGCCTGCCATGCCTGCATTTCACCTCCGGCAGGCAAGCGCTGCGCGGCGGACAAGTTTAAAAGTTTAAAATTCCCCTGCCTTTCGTTCCCCGATACAGTCGTTCCTCCATACGGGGCAGGGGGAAATTTGTTTATATTAAAAAGGTACCGGATAGTCGTATTTATTGACCCCTTTGTGTTTCCCCTATTAGCGAATGCGCAGGGGAAAAATTTAGGATAACACCACTGACTTTCTCCCCTGTAATAGGGGAGAATTGAAGAGGGGTCTTTTGATATGGGAAGAATATTGAATATCATACAACTCATGCCAGACTAATAGTACCACTATTAACTGCATTTTCCTCCTCCCCGTTTGCCACAATCATATTAAAAAATGGGGTGGGCGGAAAGTATGCACTTTTTCATTTTTTCCTTCACACACAAAGTTTATTAAAGGGTTCTATTTTATAAACATGGCGTCACCATAACTTAAAAAGCGGTAATTATTTTTCTTCGCTTCACGATAGGCTTTCATCATTAAATCCCGATCGGAAAAAGCAGAAATCATCATCATCAGCGTGCTCTTTGGCTGGTGAAAATTAGTAATGATACCGTCCACCATCTTGAAATTGTAAGGCGGGTAGATAAATTTATCCGTCCAACCGCGTTTTGGAGAAACCTGGAATCCGGAAACGGCCACCGTTTCCAGGGCGCGAACGGTAGAAGTCCCCACGGCATATATTTTTCTGCGTCTCCGTTTTGTTTCATTGATTGCCAACGCCGTTTTCGGGCTGACCTCGAAATATTCCGAATCCATCTGGTGGCGATTTAAATCTTCCACCTGGACTGGGCGGAATGTCCCCAAGCCAATATGCAGCGTCACATAAGCAATATTCACACCTTTATCGGTCAATCTCTTCAAGAGTCCATTTGTAAAGTGCAGGCCGGCGGTCGGGGCGGCTACAGCGCCTCGCTCATCTGCAAAAACAGTCTGATACCGAATTTTGTCCTTTGCGTCGGCAGGGCGTTTAATGTATGGTGGAAGGGGCGAAGTACCAATGCGGTCGATGATATTATAAAAATCGTCTCCTTCATATTCAAAACGGACTACTCGGCCGCCGGAGATGGTATTATCAATTACGTCGCAAAATACATTTTTAGCAAACATCAGTTTGTTTCCAATGCGGACTTTCCGAGCTGGACGCACCATCACTTCCCATAGTTCATTCTCCAATTCCCGGAGTAAAAAGACTTCAACTTGAGCTTCTGTGCGATCCTTACTTGCAAAAAGCCTGGCGGGAAACACCTTAGTGTTGTTTAAAATTAGTAAATCGTTTTTTCTGAATTGATCCACCATATTAGAGAATATTTTATGTTCGATACTCCCATCTTCTTTATTAATCATCATTAGTTTTGATAAGTCCCTCCGTTTTGCCGGATATTGTGCTATATATTTTTCCGGCAGCGGATAATCAAAATCAGATAATTTGTATTTTTTCTTCTTATTTATCATGTAAATAACCTTCGTTGTGTTTCTATGTTATATGTTTTATTTAACAATTTGTAAGCTTTTTCCTGGGCAATACGCCCCCGGGCAGTGCGTTGAATAAATCCTTCTTTAATCAAGTAGGGTTCATACACATCTTCGATGGTAGTTGCGTCTTCACTTACTGCGACGGACAGGGAACTGACACCTACCGGTCCTCCATTAAACTGTTCAATCAGTATTTCTAATATTCTGCGGTCCATATCATCTAATCCATGGGAGTCGATTCCCATTCCGTCGAGAGCCGACTTGGCAACGGTCTTATTGATCATACCATTTGCTTTGACTTGGGCAAAATCCCGAGCGCGCCGCAAAATACGATTGGCTATCCGGGGTGTCCCCCGGCTGCGGCTTGCCAGTTCTTTCGCCCCGCCTTTATCAATATCAACTTCTAATATTTGTGCAGAACGATGAATGATCTGGAATAAATCATCTGAGTTATAATAATCCACCCGGAGCACCACGCCAAAACGATCTCGCATGGGCGATGTTAAATTTCCTAACCGCGTTGTGGCGCCAATCAATGTAAAGGGTTCAATATTCAATTGAACGCTGCGGGCGCTGGGGCCCTTATCGATCATTATTTCGATGCGATAATCTTCCATAGCGGAGTATAAATATTCTTCCACGACAGAATTTAATCGGTGGATTTCGTCGATAAAAAATACATCTCGACCCTGAAGATTCGTCAGTATTCCTGCTAAATCACCGGCTCGTTCAATTACAGGCCCTGAAGACTGTTGTAAGTTTGATCCTAACTCCTTGGATATGATGTTTGCCAGTGTTGTTTTCCCTAATCCGGGCGGGCCAAAAAGCAAGACATGATCCAATGACTCATTACGCTTATTTGCAGCCTCAATATAAAGTCTCAGATTATCTACAACCTCACGCTGACCGATAAATTCATCGAATTTTTCCGGCCGAAGAGACTTCTCAACAATAATGTCTTCTTCAAGAGGAGTCGGATCTGTAATATGTATTTCAGTCATTATTTATCCTGCAAAATTCACTATAAAAAGTCTAACTAAACAAAGTATTGAAATAAGTAAAGATAGAAAAATCATGTTGTTCAATAATTATTTAAAACGTAATTATTTATCGAGACCAATTTACGTTT
>JBHHTW010000050.1:0-11523 GCA_046861385.1 Fidelibacterota bacterium
TTACTTTATCCTTCTTCCGTATCTTCGTCATTGGCCATATTTCCTTTGAGCTTTTAAGAGATGTAGATTGGCTTTTTGATTTTTCCCATCCTGGACCATGGATACAATCCGCACCGCTTCCATAACCGGAATATTTGCATTATCTGAATTGGAATAGAACGCGTCTATGGCTTTTGCAATTATGTCAATATTTCCTTCTACCTCTTTTGAAATATGCTCGTCGACAATTTCGTAAAATCGATCGATGTAATATGGGCGGACCCAATTGTCATTACCTATATACTGTTCTTTCACCTGTCGTTGATGATGCATTTTTAGATCGGAAGCAGCGGCATAAGCTCCATTCACAAAAGATACTTTTTCAGATTCGTTCAGGCTGCCCCAATAATCTGAAGGAGTCCTGCCCTGCCCATAAACCAGACTGAATAAAAGGATTGAAATAATTATTTTCATGATTTTTTCCCCCGGTAATGGTTTACAATGGGCATGCGCCGTCCTGTGCCGAATGCCTTTTTCGTCACCCTGATTCCAGGGGCTGCCTGTCTGCGTTTATATTCATTGATCCGAATTCTCTGGTAGATGCTGACCACCAATTCTTTTTCGTATCCTTGTGATATTAATTGGGCCGGAGATTTTCTCTCCTCAACAATAAGATCTACCAGTGGACTAACCACGGTATAGTCAAATGGATCTACCTGATCTGGAGCCAACTCAGCAGACGGTGGTTTTGAAATACAATTTTCCGGAATTCGTTGAAACCCAGAGTTTTTATTCACCCATTTTGATAATCCATAAACATCCGTTTTGGATAAATCAGATATTACAGCCAAGCCTCCGCTCATATCACCATACAAGGTGCAGTAACCTAAAGCCAGTTCTGTTTTATTTCCGGTAGAAAGTACCATCCATTTATTTTTATTGGATAATGCCATGAGCAAATTTCCCCTGACCCTCGCCTGAATATTTTCCTCTGCGACATTTCGTTCTGTGCTTTTAAAATGAGATTGAAGCATATTTTCATATTCAGTGACGATATTTGGAATGGGAATTGTTTTATAATCGATTCCAAGATTTTTAGCTAATTGTTGTGCATCATCTCTACTATGTTCACTGGAAAACACCGACGGCATAGATACACCGTGAACATTCTCTTTTCCGAGTGCGTCTACGGCAATGCAAGCCACCAGTGATGAATCAATTCCGCCGCTTAAACCGATGACAGCTTCCCCATGACCTGTTTTGCGGAAATAATCTTTCACTCCGAGAACCAAAGCTGAATACATTTCCCCTTCCCGGTCTGGTTCCGGCATGGTTACTTCCTTTGATGATGTTGTATCTGCGAAAACAATCAATTCAGAAAATCGGGATCCAAATCCAATTACTTGTCCATTTCCATTCATAGAAATGGATTGCCCGTCAAAAATGAGTTCATCCTGGGCGCCGACGAGATTGCAGTAATAAAAGGGGATTCCCGTTTCAGCTACTTTCGATCGTATCAAACCCAATCTCTCATTCAGCCTCAGTTGGTAATAAGGTGATGCCGAAATGTTAATAATGCAGTCTGCTCCCGCCTCCTTTAATTCTTTTGATACTTTGAATTCATAATCGTTGTCCCAGAGGTCTTCGCAAATCTCCAGCCCGACAGTGAAATTTTTCCCATTGATTTCAATCGGACATAGACCGGTTGTTGTTCCGGCTGTGAAATACCTGTCTTCGTCAAAAACATCATAAGTCGGCAATAATATCTTATCATATCGAAACACCTGCTTGCCTTGGGTGCAAACAGCAGCAGAATTAAACAAATTTCCCTTTTCTCCATGAATATAGCCCAATACCATAGGAATGGTGGATTGGCTGGCGATCTCCCCCAGGACAGCCATATTTTCGTCTACAAAGCCATTTTCGTACAAGAGGTCTGCAATGGGATAGCCGGTAATAACCATTTCCGGGAAAACCACTAGATCTGCGCCCTTATCAATGGCTTTTCTGTAATTATCCAGGATGAGGTCTTTATTGGCCGCCAGCGCGCCGACGGTAGGATTAACTTGGCAGAGAGCGATTTTCATATTTGACCCCTCTTTCTCGCTTGCCCGACTGGAAGGAATTCTCCTGTATGACAGGGGAAAAAATGAAGAAGTATTATTACTATTATTATACTTGCATTGGTTAGTCTTAATAAATCATTGTCATTGCGAGCGCAACAAAGTGAAGCGTGGCAATCTCCTATTTTCATCATACCAAAGGAGATCACTTCGTCGCTCCGCTTTCTCGTGATGACAGAGATATGTTTGTATATTTATATTTGAGATTCATACAATTATTATATGCCGGAGCACAAACCATTGGCATTTTAATATGAAATCTTTAACTATTTTATTCGTGTTAATTCTTGTCATTTTTGAACTCAATATTTAGTATTTCATTTCGAACGTGGAGTAAGAATTTGTTGGTTCAATCCACTCTATTTCGACATTATCCACTCGGGAATAACGTGAACCTACGTTAAGCCATTTTATTAATTGATTCAATTGTTCTTCTTCGCCTTCTGCTTCTAAATACACAGTTCCATCAGGTTTATTCATTACCCAACCTACCACATTCAATTTCACAGCCTCTTTCCGTGTTGAATCGCGAAACCAGACACCCTGAACTTTACCTGAAATCGTTGCCTTAAATGCTTTCATAATTTAAAAAGTAATTATTTAAAACGTAATTATGTATGAAATAATCATTAAATCTGCTGTGTTGGCACATTACGTTTTACGCATTACGTTTTACGTTTCTATTCATGTTTCACTTTAAGTATTCTCAATAATGAATTGAATAACTTCATATGGAGTTTCTACATTCTTTAGTCCGTCAATGTCCCAACTATGTAAACCTATTATGGGTTTGCCTAACTGTTTGGCATAGGCGATTTCTGATAATGTACCATATTTCCCGCTGATGGCTACTGCGGCATCGCAGTTATATGCCAGCAATGCATTTCGGGTAATACCCATATTCGTAGATACGGGAATTGTAATATAGTCATTCATTTCATCCAGGGTACTGCCTTTGAGTATTCCCACGCATGTTCCACCTGCCTCGCGGGTACCTTTGGCCACAGCTTCCATAACGCCGTTTCCTCCGCCACAATAGACGAGGTAACCCTCTTTTGCAAGGAGTTTTCCCAACTCATATGCATCATTATAAATTTCGTCGGTAATATCCCGACCACCAAAGACGGATACACGTGTTTTATCGAACATAATGGTCTTAATTAGTCTTAGTTAATAATTTTATTGCAGTTCAATTTTTGTTATAGGTTTATCGTAGACATTGTCACTTAAATTTTTTAACGATTTTAAAAAGTCCTTATCATTCAATACAGAAAGTTGGTATTTAGCAATTTCCTTTAATTTATGAAATCTGCTGTTCTTGTTGATTTTTTCCTTACATTTATAAGGTCAAACTGTCCACCCAAATAGAGAGTTTTAATTTCTCTTTTATCGGAATTTATTGTTTTGAAAATGGAAAGCAATTTTCGTATTTGTTTTAATATACTTTCATTTTGCTTTCTTGAATCAAAAACAGATATACGTGTTTTTTTAAACATTAAGGCTCCAGCCTCGCCAATGTCCGTGGAAATGGAATGGTTTCCCGGATATGTTTGATGCCGGTGATCCAGGTAATGGTTCGTTCAATACCCAAACCAAAACCGGAATGGGGTACCGACCCATATTTCCGCAAGTCCAGATACCAGCCGAAATCCTTCATATCCAGTTCGTTCTCCTTAATTCTGCTTTCCAGAATGGATAAATCATCTTCACGCTGACCGCCGCCGATGATTTCACCATATCCTTCCGGAGCCAGCATATCTACACCAAGTGCAAGGTTATCATTTTCTTCATCACGTTTCATATAAAATGCTTTAATTTCTGCCGGCCAACGGTGAACCATCACCGGGCGGTCAAATTGAGATGAAATGATCGTTTCATCCGTGCCACCAAAGTCCGTACCGTATGTAAAGTCAGCTCCGTTCTCTTCAAGTATCTTGGCGGCTTCATCGTAAGTAATCCTCGGGAATGGCGCTTTCACCTTTTCCAAACTGGATGTATCACGTTCCAGTATTTCCAACTCAACTTTACAATGTTCCAAGCACCATTGGACAACGTATTCTACAAACTGTTCTGCCAGATCCATATTTTCATCTAGATTAAAATAAGCCATTTCCGGCTCCACCATCCAGAATTCCGTCAAGTGCCGACGAGTCTTTGATTTTTCTGCTCGAAACGTGGGACCAAAACAATAAACTTTGCCTAAAGCGGCCGCTGTTGCTTCGGAATAAAGCTGTCCACTCTGGGTTAAATAGGCAGATCGCTCAAAATAATCCACAGCAAATAGGTTGGATGTGCCCTCGCAGGCATTGGCAGTGAAAATGGGAGTATCCACCAGAGTAAAGCCATTATTGTCAAAGAAATCACGACACGCTTTGATCACCTGATGACGAACTTTCAAAATGGCATGCTGCTTCTTTGAACGAATCCATAAATGGCGGTTATCCATTAAAAAAGATGTCCCGTGTTCTTTCGGTGTAATGGGGTATTCTTCGGCGATTTGATGTACCTGAATATTAGTCACGCCAATCTCGTATCCGCCGACAGAGCGCGGTTCTTCTTTTACTAATCCTGTGACAGATACAGATGATTCCTGTGTAAGCGTATTTCCCAAGTCGAAAATTTCATCTGCTACTTCCCCTTTTACAACTACACATTGGGTCATTCCGCTGCCATCCCGGAGGATGAGAAACCACACTTTCCCGATAGTTCGTTTATTATATACCCAGCCGTGCAGAGTGACTTCTTCTCCAATGTGATCTTTCAAATCTTTAATTATTACTCTGTTCATGTTTTCCTTTGTCTGTAATTATGTAAAACGTAATTATTTAAAACGTAAAAAGGTGGTTCTTTTATTACGTTTTACGCATTACGTTTTACGTATTTATTCTTACCACGACGTCAAAATATCATTTAAAACGTCTTCTGCAATTTTTTCTACTGCCACTTTCGTAGCAAATTCTCTGGGATCTCCGATTTCATCAATATCATCACCATCTATGGCACCATCACCATCGTTGTCAATACCATCCGTACTGATGTCCCCGCTCAAGCCATAGGCTCCCCAGCCGGAATACTGCTTGGTGAGCAGCACTTTGTCATTCTCAATATCGATCCATTCTATTTTCATGCTGATCGTAAATCGATATTCTGAAACGGCTTCCTCTTTACTAAACGTATATGGGCCATCGTTTACTGTTAAAATAATACCTCTTAACACCGAATCAGCCGTCTTTTCATCAATGACCCGTAAAATATTCTCTTCGTTAAACTTGGAAAGCAAATTATCGGTGACCGTCTCCGCCATGGCGAATTCTGCCGTCTGATTCTCCACCAGGGGAATGGCGATACTTTTAATATTCGGCGGAATGGAACCGGCCATAGAGTAAAACATACATGAAAAATGGAAGATGGAAAATGTGAGAAGGAAGATGGTGAGTAGCGAGTGGTAACTGGTGAGTGGTAACTGGTGAAAGAAAGATGGTCTGTTGAAAATTGATTGTGGATATTTTTTCATTTTATTCACCTAGCCTGAATTGTGGATACCTATTAGAGTAATTTGGATCAGATAAAATAGTATGACCAGAACCATCAAAATTCATTACCCAAATATTATATTGGTAATCATCCCCATGGAAATCAGCCCTACACAATATTTGAGAACCTGATTGGGATATAGATATGTTTTCCACATCTTCTGCTTCATCAAAAATTCCCCATGATTCACCAGTTAAAGTATCATAAACCCTATACCTGATGTTTTCAAATAATAATAATACCATGAATAATCGCTCACCGTAAATGATATATCGCGAATCTTTTGTGAAAAACATATATGGTGAATATTCATCTAAAATTTGGATTGTGTCACTATTTAATAAATCAATAACAAATGTTCCTGGATCATGTTCAGATGACCGACTCTGCTTATAGAATGCAAAAGTACTATCTTGATTATAGGTCAAATTAGAGTAAAAATAATTATCCAACGATTTTAGATTTATTCCATTTACATCAATTTCAATATTCGCAACATAGTAAAATATTTTTGAAGTATCCGGAAATATTTTTTCAAGATATATTCCTACAGAAAATATATTATCACTCAACCATTTTGTACGATGAGCATCAATAGTATTTAAGTTCGTTGAGTCATTATTAAGTATTTCAATTAATTGTTCTTCAATATCAATTGTTTGGTTATTAGTCATATCATATAAATGATACTCATCAAGATCGTATAACAAAGCTCCAATAAATGAATAATAAATAATGAATTTCCCAGCCGGAGATAATCTATAGTTCTGACATTCTATTTCGTTAATGTGTGAAAGGTCTTCGCTCTCAATATTATAATTATATAGCTTTCCTTTATAAGTTGAAAACGCTGCCACGGTATCAAGAAAAAAAATAGATTCACCATTCGCTGCCCATCTAATATTCTCAAAATTATCTTTATAACCCGGTATTGCAATTACTTTTCTGGTTTGGGTTTCTTTATCAATCAGCACTAAATTATTACCTTGTCTATACAAAATATCATGCTCTAATTCATCAAAATAGGTTGGATAATCATGCAGATCTGGCTCTGCATAATTTGTTGGATCACAATTAGTATTTATCAACATTAGCATAGAAAAAACAATGATAAGAATTTTTTGCAGTATACTATTCATACTTCAATATTCCAAAAAATGAAAAATGTCGCATTAGAAAAATATTATCAACAACGTCAAGACCTTGTTGAGGATCAGAATGAATTACTGTTTGAGTCCCGACAAAATGTCGGGAAGAGTTTAATTCATTCCCGAAAGAAGGTCGAAGACGGATGATATTTTTCTCCAGCGACGCTTCTTTTCGTTCTTTTCTTCTAAAGAAAAGGACAGTAATAACCTTTTTCAAAAGCCATAACATTCTATTAATTAACCTTGTTTCCATCAGACCTTTTAATCTTCCGTCCTAAATTATATTGATCAATTTTTCTGTACAGCGTCCTTTCGCTCATGCCCAATGATTTAGCGGCAGCACGGCGATTGTTGTTATAATGCTGCAGTGTCCGCGATATGGCTTCCTTTTCGAGTTCTTCCAAATTCATGTCACCGATGGCCTCATTTCGAATGCTGTGATGACTATTTTCATCAATTTGCATTTCTCCGGGCAATTCTTCCAAGGCTCCTTCGTGATATATAGGAATAGGTTGGACAGGCGATCCACCGCCACCGACCATTGCTTTTATGGTTTCCACGTCCTGTCTCAATAACAATAATTGTCGTAGAATCAATTCACGTTCGGCTTGTTCCGGTGATTGCTGAATTAACATTGGTAAATTTTGATTTTGAGCGATGGGCTGAGATAATCCTAATTTCTTTTCCACCATGTCTACCGTTATACGTTCTCCCCTTTCCAAAACCAGTATACTTTCTACAAAATTCTTTAATTCACGGACGTTCCCCGGCCAATCGTAATGTTTCATTCGTCGGATAGCTTCTGGCATGAAGCCTCTGTATGGAATATCGTTGCTTCGAGTGAATTCCAGAGCAAAACGCTCTACCATCAGGGACAAATCCTCAATTCTCTGACGTAGTTCAGGAACAGTTATTGTCACTGTTTTTAAACGAAAGAATAGATCTTGTCTAAACTGTCCTTTTTGAACTAATCCTTCTAAATTTTTATTGGTAGCAGCGATGATGCGAACGTCGGTCGTCCGTGTTTTTGATTCACCGACCCGCATGAATTCACCGGATTCCAAAACACGGAGCAATTTCACCTGTGTTTCCAAGGGTAATTCTCCAATTTCATCGAGGAAAATGGTTCCTTTGTGGGCAGTTTCAAAATAGCCTTTCCTGTCATCACCTGCACCGGTGTAAGCGCCTTTCTTATGTCCGAATAATTCACTTTCAATAATACCGGCAGGTATGGCGCCGCAATTTACTGTAACCAATTCCTGTTGAGCCCGTTTGCTGAATTTATGAAGCCCTTTCGCCACCATTTCTTTTCCCGTGCCGGACTCCCCTGTAATCAAAACAGAAATATCCACCGGAGCCACTTGACCCATCATTTCCAAGGATTGCCTTATGGCATCGGAATTGCCGATGATACCGGACGTTTTTTGCAACCGATCCAGATCAATCATGATTTTTCTCCGGATTGTACACGTTCCACATACTTTTTAAAATGGTATTCAAATCAGAATATTTTGCTTCCCAGCCCAATAATTCACCAGCCAAAGTCGATGTGGCAATAAGTTCTGCCGGATCACCGTCACGCCGGCTAGCGATGTTGTAAATTATCTTTTTGCCGGATACTGCCATTGCTTCATGGATAACATCCAAAACGGAGTAGCCTTCTCCGGTGGCTAGATTTACCGTTAGGGAATCATTCTTATCTAAATATTCCAGCGCTTTCACATGAGCAAATGCCAAATCATTCACATGGATATAATCCCGAATACCTGTTCCGTCTTTTGTTTTATAATCATCACCATAAACGTCCATTGTGTCACGCTGACCTGTAGCCACCTCCATAACGATCGGTAACAAATTTTGAGGACTTTTTTCCAATCCAAAGACCCTTCCATAAATATCGTACCCGGCAGCATTAAAATACCTCAGTGATGCATATTTCAGACCTTTTAAATCACCGTACCATTTCAATGAATTCTCAACGGATAGTTTGGTAAATCCATAATAATTAATGGGTTTCAATGGATGGGCTTCATCCACAGGCAAATATTCCGGAAATCCGTACACAGCCGCAGTGGATGAAAATACAAATTTCTTAACGTTATGATCCATCATGGAATTCAATAAATTTATCGTGCCATTGAGATTATTTTTGGAATATTTCTCCGGATGAGTCATGGATTCTCCGGCTGCTTTGAATGCAGCTAAATGGATTACGGCATCGATTCCTGTGGATAAAATTTTATTAAGAACAATCTCATCTAAAGTACTCCCCAGGATGAATTCGGCTTTTTGGTGGATATTTTCCCTGCAGCCCAGAGACAAATCATCCATAATGACCACTTCATATCCTGCTTCAATCAGGTCCAGAACTACGTGGGAACCGATATAACCTGCGCCGCCAGTTACCAATACTTTCATTTTCCTTTTTAATTCTCCATTTTTGAAATTAAGCTTTCACAAAATTCTGATTTTGAAATATTCTCAAGTATAAAACGTAAATATGTAAAACGTAAAGTTGTTCAATTGCATAATTACGTTTTACATCATTAAAAATCGTTATAATTCCTCTATTCATAATTTTAGATCATTATTGAAGTAAATACTTATCCAATGTCAAAATATTTTCTCTAATTCTTTTTCCATTTTTTCTATCTCGTCTCGTAAATGGGCTGCTTTTTCAAATTCCAGTTTTTCAGCAGCTTCCAACATTTCCTGCCGGAGCATTTCTACAGCCATTTGTTTATCCAAATCATCAAAGTCTCCACCTTTTCGACGAAACTTGGTGTCATATCGTTCTTCTGAATAATTATCAGCCACTGCCGTTGACTGCATAATATTATCTACAGATTTATAGATGGTTTTGGGCGTAATACCGTGTTTCTTGTTAAATGTTTCCTGGATTTTTCTGCGCCGGCTCGTTTCATTAATCAGATAATCCATGGCATCGGTTATTTTATCACCGTATAGAATCACTTCTCCCCCCAAATGACGGGCAGCGCGGCCGGCCACCTGCATAAGTGAACTCCTGGATCGTAAAAATCCTTGCTTATCTGCGTCTAGTACAGCCACCAATGAAACCTCAGGCAAATCCAGTCCTTCTCTCAATAAATTAATTCCAACCAAAACATCAAATTCACCTAACCGCAAATCACGCAATATTTGAACACGTTCTAACGTTGGTACGTCACTATGGAGGTAGCGGACTTTTAGGCTCATTCCCCGTAAATATTCAGTCAAATCTTCCGCCATTCGTTTGGTTATAGTTGTTACGAGAATGCGCTGGTTTTGTTTTACTCTATTGCGGATTTCATCCATGAGATCATCCATCTGTCCCAATGTCTCCCGGACTTCTACAACAGGATCCAATAATCCCGTGGGCCGTATAACCTGCTCAATCACTACGCCATTAGATAATTCTAATTCACGATCGGCAGGGGTGGCTGATACAAAGACCATCTGATTTTGCAACGACATGAATTCATCTATTTTCAATGGACGATTATCCAAGGCGCTGGGCAAGCGAAACCCGTGCTCAACCAGCACTTCTTTCCGTGCCCGGTCACCATTGTACATTCCTTTAATCTGGGAGAGAGAAACATGAGATTCATCCATAATCGTTAAGAAATTGTCGGGGAAAAAATCGATGAGAGTAAATGGCCTCTCTCCTTCTTTTCGTCCGGCAAAATATCGGGAATAGTTTTCAATTCCTGAACAATAACCAATTTCCACCATCATTTCCAGATCAAAATTAGTCCGTTGCTCCAATCGCTGTGCTTCTAATAATTTATCGTTGGACCTCAGAAATTCAAGGCGTTGATGGAGCTCTCGACGAATTTCAACCACGATTCGATTAATGGATTTCTGGTCGGTAACAAAATGTTTCCCCGGGTAGATGAAATCTGAATCCATTTCTCGGATTATTTCACCGGTCAATGGCTGAAAACGAGTAATCTTTTCCACAATAGTTCCGAACATTTCAATCCGTATTCCCATTTCTTCATAGGCAAGGCAAACTTCTATCACATCACCGTGAACTCGAAATGTACTGCGCTCAAAAGTGGTATCATTCCGGGCATAATGGATATTCACCAGGTTTCTCATAAATGCTTTTCGGTTCAGCTGTTCACCCCGTTTTAAATGAACAACCTTTTCCTTATAGTCTTTCGGAGAACCAAGGCCATAAATACATGACACCGAGCTTACAACAATAACGTCTTCTCTCTCCATAAGGGCACTGGTTGTTTTCAATCTTAATTTGTCAATTTCTTCATTAATCGACATATCTTTTTCGATAAAAGTATCCGTCACCGGCATATAGGCTTCCGGTTGATAATAATCGTAATAACTGATAAAATATTCCACAGCATTATTCGGAAAAAGCTGCTTGAATTCTCCATAAAGTTGTGCTGCCAATGTTTTATTGTGGGACATGATGAGCGTTGGTCGTTGAACCTTTTCAATCACTTTTGCAATCGTAAAGGTTTTACCGCTCCCGGTAACACCTAACAGGGTCTGGTATGGATCCCCTTGGATTAATCCATCAACCAATCCGGCAATTGCCTGGGGCTGATCACCCTGAGGAGTGAAATCTGAATGAACTTTAAACTCTGCCATAACGGCAAATTTACCTCGGTTGAACTATACATAGCAATGGCAGAGAGTTTGCTGGTGGTAACTGGTGGAATGGTAACTGGTGGAATGGTAACTGGTGGAATGGTAACTGGTGGAATGGTAACTGG
>JBHHTW010000051.1:0-11374 GCA_046861385.1 Fidelibacterota bacterium
TGTGCTGATAAAGAGAAAACGAAAGTTGAATACGCCACCGCCGGATTAGACAATACGTTATTCGTTTCAAAATACCTTGTTGAGTTACCTGACAAGAAAGAATTGGAAGCCCTGTTAAGGAAAAAATAATGGATTATAACTCCGCAAAAAAAACTTATTAAAGACACATTTAATTATGTAAAACGTAAAGTATAATTAATTCAGAATATGACAAACACCATTTTTCAAATGAATGTTAAGATGGATAGAGTTAAAATTCAGTAGAGATTATTGAAATAACTGAGAGGATTATGAGCACAGATTTAGCATTATTTGTATTTAAAAAAAATACGACTATGAAAAAAAAGGACTGGATGAGGTGATTCCCATTATTAATAAAACCAAAATAGACCGAATTGTGTATGAACATTAAGGGTTGATGTGCAATTTCAAATTGTAGAGGAAAGTGTTTATAATTAAGAATTACAAATTGGAATAAGGAATGGACAATACGAAAAAAATAATGATACCCATTGAACAAATTTCCGGTAAAATCCTATTGATCCGAGGAAAAGAGGTAATTCTGGACAGAAATTTAGCGGAATTGTATGGTGTAGAAACAAAACGACTTAAAGAAGCTGTTCGAAGAAATATTGAACGTTTCCCATCTGATTTCATGTTTGAAATGAATGATAAGGAATTCAGGGATTGGAGGACGCAATTTGCGACCTCCAATTCTCAAAAGATGGGAGTAAGGTATAATATAAACCAATGGTTTTCACTGAACAGGGCGTGGCAATGCTATCATCTGTATTGAGGAGCAAAAGAGCCGTCGAGGTGAATATTTTAATCATGAGAGCTTTTGTTCGGATGCGTGAATTGTTGTATTCGGATAATAACCTAGCTTTGAAAGTGGAAAAGTTGGAAAAAGAAATGGAAACCCAAGGGAAATCACTACAGCAGGTGATTCAAATTATTAATCGATTATTAGAGCAACCGGAACCAGAACCGAAAAAAATGGGATTTAATGTCGAGGATAACTGATCCTAAAAGCGGTACCTTAATTTTGGTATTTAAGCAGGGAAATTATATTTTTTAGAAAAATTTATTTAAGTCACATTAATAAGCCTACTTGTTTCACGGAAAACTCTACTCCTAAATTATAGAGTTTCTTTCATGATGAATAATATCACATACCCAGAACCATGTCAAAAATTATAGCGCTCACAAACCAGAAAGGCGGTGTCGGAAAAACGACGTCGGCTGTGAATATTGCCGTGAGCCTCGCGGTATCCGAAGAAAAGACGTTGCTGATTGATTTGGACCCTCAAGCCAATACCACCACAGGTGTATCTAATTTGATAGAGGATGAAAATAAAAAAACCATCTATGATGTGCTGATACGAGATACGGACATCAATGATGCTATCATCAAAACGCAATTTAATTATTTAGATATCGTTACATCGAATAGCGATTTAGTTGGTGCGGAAGTTGAATTAGTGAGCCTGATTGCCAGGGAATATCAATTAAAAACAGCCTTTGAATCAATAAAACAGAAGTACAAATATATCTTGATTGATTGTCCCCCATCGCTTGGATTGTTAACGGTCAATGCGCTCACAGCTGCAAAGTCAATTATTATTCCAATCCAAAGTGAGTATTATGCTCTTGAAGGACTTGGTCAGCTGTTGAATACCATAAGACTCGTCCAGCGTAATTTGAATGAAAAATTGCAAATAGAAGGTGTATTATTGACTATGTTTGACAGCCGTTTGAATTTATCTAAACAAGTGGCGGAAGAAATAAAAAGTTATTTCGGAGATAAATTGTTCAAAACAATCATTCATCGTAATGTCCGTTTAGGTGAGGCTCCCAGTTTTGGCAAACCGGCATTGCTGTATGATGCCAATTCAGTGGGAGCCAGAGATTACATGGATTTAGTAGAGGAGATTTTAGACAGTGGTAACTAAACGGCTAGGGAAAGGGCTTGAAGCCCTCATCAGACCTTTCGAGGAAACGCAAGCTGAAAAACCATCCGGCATAACTGAAGTCCTCATTTCCAAAATTAAGGCCAATCCAAATCAGCCCCGGAAAGATGGATTTGACAAAGTGAGTTTAGGTGAACTAGCTGCATCTATAAAGGAAAAAGGAATTATTACTCCCATTACGGTTCAGGAAATAGATAATGGCTATATGCTCGTGGCGGGTGAACGGCGATGGCGTGCCTCCAAAATTGCCGGATTGAAAAAAATACCGGCCTATATCCTAAAAGTTGCCGACGAGGCGGAGTTAATGGAATTGGGATTGATTGAAAATATTCAACGGGAAAACTTAAACGCCATTGAAGAAGCGGAAGCCTATGCTGTTTTGCAGAATGAGTTTAAATTAAATCAATCCACTATTGCGAAAGCAGTGGGTAAAAAAAGAGTCACGATATCGAATTCCCTTCGTTTATTGAATTTGCCGGCTGAGATAAAAAGCAGTCTGAGAAAAGGTGAAATCAGTGCCGGCCACGGACGGGCTATTCTGGCCATGAAAACGCCAACGTCACAGGGAAAATTGTGGGACAGAATTATTCAAGAGAAATTGAGTGTCCGGGCGGCCGAAGATATTGTCAAAGGAAAAGCTGCAGCTCATTTAAAAAAGAAGAAAAGGCCTATTCGTAAACCTACCGCAGCTGTAAGAACGTTGGAAAATGAATTAATCGGACTCCTCGGAACAAAAATTCGTATTTATCATAAAGGTAAATCCGGCAGAATAGAAATAGAATATTTTTCAGATGATGATTTGGAACGAATATTGGATCTTCTTCGAACAATACAATAAATAATGAAATCAACTCGGTATACAATTCATATAATCCCGGATAATGTTGATGGACAAAAAAGTTTTTCCATCAGTCGCTTTTGGATTTGGATTTTAAGCCTACTATTTTTTGTATTTATGTTGAGTATTGGAACTGGCCTTTGGTATTATGTTCCCCGAATTACAAAATTTCATGAAAAGGATCACCAATATGAAAAAATGCTTTCAGAGCGGACTCAAGTATTGGAACTATACCGCAATCTGAATCGATTGGGTCAAATGGAGGAAATCATACGAACGAATTTAGGTGTTGTGGACGGTGGAGAACTCGGGGTCAATCCGTTTGCAGAAAAAGAATTTACAATTTCTTATGTTGAAAATATTCCATCCCAAGCGCCAGTTGACGGGTTTATGACTCAACGAATGATGGATAATTCTCACGTTTGGCAGAAAAATCATTATGGTATCGATATTGCGGTAAGTGAAGGAGAACCGGTGTTGGCTGCTGCCAGCGGACGAATTATTTTTTCCGGATGGACCTATAATTTGGGAAATTTAATTATTATTTATCATGGTGATGGCTATTTTACCCATTATGGCCACCATCAATTAAATCTGATGCAGACCCATGGAATTGTAAAGCGAGGAGATGTTATTGCCTTATCGGGTAGTACAGGTATATCTTCCGGTCCGCATTTACACTTTGAAATTTGGAAAAATGGAAGGGTTATTGATCCTTTGGAATTTTTTCCTGAATACAAAAAGAAGGATTTGAGTGTGAACAAAAATGGCTAAAATAAATTTTCAGAATATGAATAGTATGGTGGGTTTGGATGCAACAGTGAATGGTAATATCAAACTTGACGAAGGTATTATTATTTATGGAACCGTTTTCGGCACGATTGAAACCAATGGTGCAGTAAGGATTTCCAGATCTGGTAAGGTTCGCGGTAATATTGTTTGCAGTGATATTCACATCGGTGGTGTGGTTGAGGGAAATGTTGTTGTTGAAAATCGTGCGGTGCTTGGAGATGCGTCGAATTTAGATGGTGATTTGACATATAAAACGCTCATTATCGAAGAAGGCGCACAATTCCAGGGGCAATGTATGATATTGGGGACTGACCAGTTAATCCAGGGAAATTCTATTAAAGAGACAGATCCTGCCGGCGATTCATTATCAGTTAATGAATGACAACAGGAACGAGTTTCTTGCTCGTTCGATGCAGTATTTTCAAAAAATTGTCAAGGATTCCGGCCCGGCTGCCGCAGCATCATATTCATTAATTGGCGGCGTAATCATTTTCGTACTGCTTGGATATTTTTTGGATGAATGGCTGAATACAAAACCATGGCTAATGTTGATTGGTTTGACAATCGGTTTGTCAGCTGGATTTTATGAAATAGCTAAAACAATCTGGCACAAATAACGATGTCAGCCATAAAATTTGCCATATTCATCAGTCTATTTTGTTTAGGAACTTTTGGACTCATTGTCGGGGGAATGGAATCTAATTACAGAGAAATATTTCTGGGTATGATTGCACCGTTAATTATAGGGATTGTGTCCATACTGTTTATATCTGATGTTCAGAAAAAGTCACCAGAAAAAGTAACAAATATCTTAATAAAAACCTTTCTAGTTAAAATGATTTTCTACGGTGTATATTTTATATATATTTTTACTTTTTACACTTTTAATCCAAAGCCATTTATTATTAGCTTCACCGGCTATTTTTTAACACTTCACGTAAGTGAAGCGTTGTTTTTAAAAACTATATTTACAAACAAACAATAATTTCAACTTTTTCAGAATGAGTGTAGCAGCAGAGCAAATCAACGGAGCGGGCGGGAGTGTGTTAGAGCAGGTTGGTGATAATATTATACATCATGTATCCAACAGTTCATTAGACCATCCCATTATTCACTTCCCATCCATATTTGGAATAGATTTTTCTGTTACAAAGCATGTTTTGATGCTTTGGGTTGTGTTTGCACTGGTGTGCTGTGCGATTATCATCCCTGTCAGACTCTATTTAAAACAGGAAAAAGCCATCCCCTCCGGGTGGATGAATGCCTTGGAGATGGTTATAAAATTTATTCGTGATTCTATTGTTAAACCCAATGTCGGATCGAAATATACTGATACATGGGCACCCATTATTTTTACTTTTTTCTTTTTTATTCTTTTTGCCAATGGAATTGGACTTTTACCTGTATTTGATATCATCGGCTCAGTCAACCGATTCATATTTCAAGTACCGGCCTCCGAACATCATAATTTTGTGAACACTCTTTTGCATGGTGGCTCTACTGTCACCGGTAATTTCAACGTGACCGCAGGTCTGGCTATCATAACATTTATTTCAATCATGATTGCCGGAACAAAAGCACATGGTTTTTTAACCCATTGGAAAAATTTGGTACCCCACGGATTGGCATGGCCAGTCTACATCATTCTCATTCCGATTGAAATTATTGGTCTGTTCGTAAAACCGTTTGCATTAACGATGCGGTTGGCGGCCAATATGACCGGTGGACATATTGCAATATTAGCTATTTTATCATTTATGGCCATATTCGCAGATATGTTTCATAGTGTGTTTGCCGGTATTGGGATTTCGTTTGTATCTATACCCATGGCAGTCGCTATTAATGGGTTGGAAATAATCGTTGTATTGGTACAAGCATACGTTTTTACATTATTGTCATCGGTATTTATTGGGATGGCAATTAACGTTCATCATTAAATAAACAGTTAAGGAGAAACAAACGATGGAAAATCTACAGTACTTTGGTGCCGGTCTTGGTTTGGGAGCTATTGTAATTGGTGCCGGTCTTGGCATTGGTCGTCTGGCTGCAGCAGCCGCAGATGGAATTGCCCGCCAGCCTGAAGCATCAGATAAAATTACAGGTGCAGTTAACCTGCCTTTATTCCTGCTAGAAGGTGTTGCCATTTTAGGGGAAGTATTTGCCCTGTTAATTGTGTTAATGAAATAATAACCTTTAAGGATATTTCATGAATAACCCATTAGTCCAGCTTGATCCGGGACTATTCGTCTGGACCATTCTGACATTTTTACTGCTTTTGTATGTCTTGGCGAAATTTGCCTGGAAACCATTGCTGAAAATGCTGAATGACCGAGAGGAATTAATCCGGTCTTCGTTGGAAGATGCCGAAAAAGCAAAAGGTGAACTGGAACGATTAAATACGGAAGGTGAAGCCATTATCAACCAGGCTCGATCAGAAGCGCAATCGATTTTATCTGAAGGTAAAGCAGCTGCGTCAAAATTGAAAGATGAAACACTGGAAACGGCCAAAGAACATGCAAAAAAAATCGTCACAGACGCTGAAAAACAAATAACCATTGAGAGAGATAAAGCTATTGCTGAAATCAAAGGAGAAGTGGTCAACATTTCTCTTGCAGTGGCTGAAAAACTCATCCGGAAAAATCTATCTTCGGAAGATAATCAAACGCTAATTGATCAATCTCTCGCCCGGTTAAAGGATTATGAGGCATAAACAGCAGTCAAAAAACTTAGCGTCTATTTTGCTGGAAACAGCTAAAGATGCCGGCGGTGAAGTCAATAAATCTCTTCAGCGAATAGATACATTGCTGAAAAAAGATGCACAATTCAAATCTTTATTTCTGTCTAAACGCATTTCGCTTGAACAGAAGGTAGACATATTTCGATCTGCATTGACCAATGTTTGTCATCCGATTGTCATAGAATTTTTAGCTTTAATCGCCAAAGAAAGATCTGTTCAATTAATTCATCGGGTAGCTAAAACATTCAACCGTATCTACAAAGAAAATAAAGGAATAGTCTCTGTGACTGCGCATTTGGCAAATACCATGGAAACAGAAGAAAAAAACCTGTTTCATGTTCACCTTGAAAATTTATTGTCTAAGAAAGTTGATCTGGAAATTCAGTTGGATGAAAACCTATTAGGCGGTCTCAAGTTAAGAATTGAAAACACGTTTTTGGATGGGTCTTTGCAAAACAATTTAAATCGTTTGCGCAGAGAACTTATGTAAATCCGGAAACAAGGAAAAATAATGGAAATAAAAACGGAAAATATTACTGAATTGCTCAAGCAACAGATAGAAAAATTTAATGTATCTGTTGATGTATCTGAAGTGGGAGAAGTTATCGAAATAGGTGATGGTGTTGCCCGCGTCAGTGGATTGGAAAATGTCATGAGTTCCGAATTAGTGGAGCTACCAAATGATGTATTTGGTATGGCTCTGAATTTGGAAGACGATAATGTCGGCTTGGTTCTTTTTGGTGAGAGCAGCAAAGTGAAAGAAGGTGATTTAGCCAAACGGACGAAACGAGTTGTGGAAGTTCCTGTTGGAAAAAGTATGTTAGGACGTGTGGTAAATCCCCTCGGGCAGCCGGTGGACGGTAAAGGCCCCATAGAGGCGAAAGATTTTCTACCCATTGAACGAAAAGCTTTGGGTGTGATGCAGCGTCAGCCGGTAACGCAGCCCCTTCAGTCTGGTATAAAAGCAATTGATTCAATGATCCCCATCGGTCGCGGCCAGAGAGAATTAATTATTGGTGACAGACAAACGGGTAAAACAGCCATCGCCATTGATACGATTATAAATCAAAAATATACTCATAAAACTAATGAACCGGTTTATTGTATCTATGTTGCTATTGGTCAGAAGGCGTCTACTGTTGCTTCTCTGGTTAGCGAATTAGAAGCCAACGGTGCCATGGAATTTACTACTGTCGTTACAGCCAATGCTTCCGACCCGGCTCCGACACAATATATTGCTCCTTATGCCGGCTGCGCTATGGGTGAATATTTTCGAGATAATGGTCAACATGCCTTAATTATTTATGATGATTTATCCAAGCAAGCTGTAGCTTATCGACAAATGTCTCTCGTCCTTCGCCGACCTCCCGGTCGTGAAGCTTTCCCGGGAGATGTATTTTATTTGCATAGCCGCTTGCTGGAAAGGTCTTCCAAACTTTCAAATGATTTGGGTGGAGGTTCATTGACAGCACTGCCAATTATTGAAACACAGGAAGGAGATGTTTCTGCTTATATACCAACAAATGTAATTTCCATCACTGACGGTCAAATTTACCTGGAAACCAATCTGTTTAATTCAGGTATCCGTCCCGCCATTGACGTGGGTCTTTCCGTTTCCCGTGTAGGTGGAAATGCCCAGATAAAGGCCATGAAAAGTGTGGCAGGAACCCTCCGTCTTGACTTGGCCCAATATCGCGAACTGGAAGCATTTGCCAAATTTGGTTCTGATTTGGATAAAGCCACTCAAGCACAGTTGACTCGTGGTGGACGTATGGTAGAAATTTTAAAACAAGATCAATATGTTCCCATGGAGGTGGCAAAGCAGATTGCCATTATTTTTACGGCCGCAAATAGCCATTTGGATGATATTCCACTGGAAAGAATCAGTGAATTTGAAAAAAACTTTTTTGATTATTTGGACGCAAATAATTCAAATGAATTAAATGCCATTACTGCTGAAGGAAAAATAAGCAAGGAAGTCGAAACAAAACTGAATGAAGCCATCCTTGCATTTAAAGGAGGATTCATCGCCTAACCATGGCCAATCTAAAAGATATTCGGGATCGGATCAAATCCGTTAAAAGTATCCAAAAAGTAACCAAAGCTATGAAAATGGTAGCAGCAGCAAAAATGCGCAGAGCCCAGGAACGTATGGAAGAGGCTCGACCTTATACCAAGCGTTTAGCTGGAGTGATTAATGATTTACTCCCGGATGTGGATCGTGATTTACTAGAATTATTGGATGTTCGAGAAGTAAAGCGAGTGGGATATGTTGTTGTAAGTTCCGATCGGGGAATGGCAGGATCTTTTAATACAAATCTTCTGAAGATTGCCCAGAATGAAATCGATAAAATTGGAAAAGAAAATGTGGATGTCTTCTGCATCGGGAAAAAAGCTCGGGACTATTTTAAGCGCCGCAACTATACGATGGTTCAATATTATACCGGCTTTTGGAACGAATTAAGTTTTGGCCATGCCATCAGTATTGGAGATAAAATTATCCATCACTTTACGGATAAACAAGTAGATGCAATTCACGTGGTTTATAATGAATTTATTAATGTAGCATCTCAGGAAGTACGATCTGAACTACTGCTGCCCTTAGTATTCGGAGAAACTATAAACCAAACTGCCGGTCGGATTTATGAACCCAGCAAAGAAAAAATTGTCAAAAGTTTAATTCCCCGTCACCTGAATATTCAAATGTGGAAATATTTATTGGAATCATTTGCGAGTGAACAGGCGGCTCGGATGCTTGCCATGGAAAATGCCACAGATAATGCTCAGGAAATGATTAAAGATTTAACATTGGAATTCAACAAAGCTCGGCAAGCAGCCATTACCACTGAAATGCTGGAAATCGTCAGCGGTGCTGAAGCTTTGAAAACTTAGTGGTTAATTACAAAAAATTAAAATAGTCAATCAAAAAGAAAAAAATGAGAAATTATGAGAAAGAGATAATGAATCGAGGAGTCAATGAGTCTGGAGTCGAGGAATCAGGAGTTAGGAGTTGATGAGCTCATGTCTTTTTCGTTTCTGCCAGTTGACGGATTTGGAATAGATGAGGAAAACAAAATATTAGTCTCACAGACTCCAAGACTCACAGACTCAAAGACTTATTAAACTCCAGAAATTAAAAATGAATAAAACACTATTTACAAAATAAGGGAATAATTATGCCAATCGTTGGAAAAATATCACAAATTATGGGTGCAGTTGTAGATGTCATTTTTGAGGATGGTCAACTACCCAATATTTTAAATGCTCTTGAAATTGACAGAGGGGAAAACAGAACGCTTGTATTGGAAACTGCATTGCATTTGGGTGATGGTGTGGTTCGTACAATTGCCATGGATTCAACCGACGGACTTGTCCGGGGTGAGAAAGTTACCGATAGGGGAGAGCCCATTTCAATGCCTGTTGGCCCTGAAACGCTGGGTCGGCTATTTGATGTCATCGGTAACACAATTGACGGAATGGAAGAAGTAAAAACAGCAAAAAGAAATCCCATCCATCGTCCGGCTCCCAAACTGGAAGATTTAGCTACATCCACGGAAATGCTAGTGACCGGTATCAAAGTGGTTGATTTAATGGAACCTTACACTAAGGGTGGAAAAACAGGGTTATTCGGCGGAGCCGGTGTGGGTAAAACCGTTCTCATTCAGGAACTCATTCGAAATATTGCTACAGAACATGGCGGCTATTCTGTCTTTGCAGGAGTTGGGGAACGGACCCGGGAAGGTAATGATCTTTACTTGGAAATGAGTGAATCAGGAGTGATTGATAAAACAACTATGGTATTTGGTCAAATGAATGAACCTCCTGGCGCACGACTTCGCGTTGCTTTGAGTGGTCTGGCCATGGCTGAATATTTCCGGGATGATGAAGGAAAAGATGTTCTGCTGTTTATTGATAATATTTTCCGCTTCACCCAGGCCGGTTCGGAAGTATCAGCTTTATTAGGTCGTATGCCATCTGCTGTTGGATATCAACCAACATTGTCAACTGAAATGGGTGATTTACAAGAAAGAATTACTTCTACAAAGAAAGGGTCCATCACATCTGTGCAAGCCGTTTACGTACCGGCTGATGATTTGACAGATCCGGCGCCTGCAACGGCATTTGCACATTTGGATGCCACATCGGTGTTGGAACGTAAAATTGCTGAATTGGGGTTATATCCTGCCATCGATCCCCTGGCTTCAACTTCAAGAATTCTTGATCCCCGCGTGATAGGCGATCGTCATTATAACGTTGCCCGGAATGTTCAGATGGTGTTGCAGAAGTATAAGGACCTCCAGGATATTATTGCTATTTTGGGTATGGATGAACTATCTGAGGATGATAAACAAACAGTTGCCAGGGCCAGAAAAATGCAGAAATTTATGAGTCAACCCTTCTTTGTCGCTGAGCAGTTTACTGGAAAAAAAGGACGGTATGTGAATCTCGAAGATACAGTGAGCGGTTTCGAAAGCATTTTGAATGGCGATGCAGATGATATCCATGAAAATATGTTCGCTTACGTGGGAACGATAGACGAAGTTTTCGATAATGCAAAGAAAACTGCTGCCTGATGAAATCCTATCAACTTGAAATTGTTACTCCAACTAAATTCCATGACGAAGGCATGATTGAACATGTTCGGTGTCCCGGATTGGATGGGTATTTCGGTGTAATGGCTAACCATCGTGATGCCATAATTGCCTTGGGGATCGGTGAAATTAAAATTACGCAAAATGGGAAAGATGAATATTTAGCAACCAGTGGCGGATTTGTAGAAATTTCGAAAGAAAAAGTCGAGCTGTTGTTGGAAACATTTGAACGAGCCGATGAAATTGATACGGCCCGAGCTGAATCCGCTCTCCATAGAGCACAAGATCGGAAACGAGCAAAATCCATCGATGAAGCACGGAATAAAGTCTCACTTCTGAGAGCAGTGAATCGATTGAAAGTATCGAAACGATAATTTTTATATTTAAACTATTTTTTAAGAATATTTTTTCTATTCATTCAAAAGTTAGAAAATGATGACAACGA